>JBKQIY010000023.1:0-59959 GCA_052148155.1 Acidimicrobiia bacterium
CGCACGGCCTTCACGCAAGTTCAGGCCCGGCGAACGATGGCGACGCTCACATTACCACCGTCGATGGAACGCATTACAGCCATCAAGACGCGCCGTCGGCGCGCAGCTCGGCGCGCAAGTCGATCTCGTCGAGCGCGAACAGGCACGTGCGGAACTGCCCTTCGGCGGTCAGGCGTACCCGGTCGCATGATTCGCAGAACGGCTCGGTCACACTTGCGATCACGCCGACCTCGCCGCGACCATCGACGTAGCGCCAACGCACCGCCGGCTCGGTGTGCGCGACCGCGGCCGGTTCCAGTGGGAACACCGCACCGATTCGCTCGATGATCTCGCGTGCCGGCACGACCTGGGCCTGCGTCCATGCGCCTTGTGCATCGAGCGGCATGAACTCGATGAACCGGACGCCGACCCCGCGATCGCGCCCGAAGCGTGCCAGGTCGATGATCTCGTCGTCGTTCACGTCGCGCATCATCACCACGTTGACCTTCACGGGCTCGAGTCCGGCGTCGATCGCCGCGTCAATACCTGCGATGACCCGTGCCAGTTCGTCGCGACGAGTCAACGCGAGGAACCGCTCGCGCTGCAGCGTGTCGAGCGAGACGTTGACCCGGTTCAGCCCGGCGTGCGCGAGGTCGTGCGCGACCTCGGCCAGCTTCACGCCGTTGGTGGTGAGCGCGAGGTCGACACCGAGCGGCGAAAGCATCTCGACGAGCCGGACAATGTGTGCACGCACGAGCGGTTCGCCGCCCGTCAAACGGATTGCTTCGAACCCGTATCGTTCGACACACACCCGAGCGACACGGCTGATTTCCTCGTAGCTGAGCACCTCGGTGCGAGGAAGCCACGCCATACCTTCAGCCGGCATGCAGTACGAGCAGCGGAGATTGCACCGATCGGTGATCGAGATCCGCAAATCACGGACCCGGCGCGCGTGACCGTCGACGAGGGGAACCGGAAGACGGCGGATAGTCACCACCACAGGGTACGGGTGGTTCGTGGGTCGCCGACCGGTGACACGCAGCGGTTCTGGTCGCAGCCGCGCACCGCGGTGTGTCGGCGAACGACCCGAGGCCGCCTCACCCGCAACCGGGACCCATACGAAGGGATGGCCGACCACGGTCCGGACCCGCAACGATGTGCCTGCGTGGCCCCCAGGGTCGGGTTCGCTCTAGCTCCACGCCGGCGCAGCGACCAACTTCAGCCGACGGATCACAGCTTCCCTGGGGTGCAGTGTCGCACCAGCCCCGCGCGCCACTGCATTGATAAGCCACGCGACCACAGCCTCCCGGCTGTCGAGTCACCCGCCCGGGCGACCTCGTGGTGTAGTTGTTGTACCACCGTACGTATACGGTGACAAGGGCCGAACGGCCCAGAACGACCAAGATGTGCTTTTCGGCACAGACCGGACGCCGCGCTTGGGCAGCGGTCCGGCTCGTCCGATAACTGCTTCCACGGATCGCTCTTTCGGAGCGAACGGGAAGCGCTCAAAGCTGAGCGCCGATCTCTCAAGCCCCGAGCGGCACGGGGCGGAGATCGCAGGCAACGCTGCGGGCCTCCGGGCAGGGGCCCGCAGGTTGCCCTTTTGGTGGCCGGGGTCGCGTACGGCGACGACTTCCTCGTCGCGTCCCTACCGCCGGGCTGTTCCGAGCGGGCCGCGGCGACCGTTACCGCGTGTTGGTCAAAAGGAGCCGCCGAGCAGCAGGACCGGCACGTGCTCGCCGGCTTCGACGCCGTCGCCGTCTTCGAGGATCGCCAGGCCCGACGCGGCCGCCATACCGGAAAGCACGTTGCTCGCTTGTACGCCGGCGCGTTCGCACACGTAGCCGCCGGCCTCGTAGCGGACGTGGACTCGATCGACGTGGACGCGACCGTCGGGGTGTCGGCGAAGCGCCGACGCGGCAACCGCGGTGACGGGCTCGGCCAACACGTCGACACGACCGGCGAGGCGACGCAGCGCCGGCCGTGCGAGCAACTCGAAGCTCACGCGCGACGACACCGGGTTGCCTGGCAGTCCGAACACCGGCACCCCGCCGATCGCCGCGAACGCGAGCGGCTTAGCCGGCTTGATGGCAATCTGCATCCAGCTGTACGTGCTGTGCGGTCGTTCGGCGGCCAGCCGTTCGAGGACGACCTTCACGAAGTCGTAATCACCCATCGACACCGCGCCGCTCGTCACCAGCGCGTCACATTCGTCGATCGCGCGCGTGATCGTCGCGGTGAGGACCTGCTCGTCGTCGGGAGCGATCCCAAAGTCCACTGGTGTGTATCCGGCTTCTGCGAGCAGGGCGAGCAGCATCGGACGATTCGAGTCGCGTATCCGTCCGGGCGTGAGCGGGCCGTTTCGGATCAGTTCGTCACCGGTTGAACACACACCGACCCGCGGGCGCGGGAAACAGGCGATCTCGCCGACGTCGAGACTTGCGAGCACACCGAGATGTGCGGGTGTCAGGCGCGTTCCCGCGTCGAAGACATGTTCGCCGATCTTGATGTCGCCGCCGGCGAATCGCACGTAATCGCCGCGCGTGGCCGCTTCGAAGATGCCGACCGTTGCACCGTCGGCTCGCGTGTGTTCGACCATCACCACCGAGTCGGCGCCGGCCGGCATCGGGGCACCCGTCATGATCCGGATGGCTTCGCCGCCTCCGACGTCGACCGTCGGTGCGGCACCCGCCGCGAGTTCGTCCACCACGCGCAACGTGACCGGCATGTCGGGCCGGGCGCCCGCGGTATCGGACGCACGTACTGCATAGCCGTCCATCGCGGTGTTCGCGAACGGCGGAACCATCTCCGACGCGACCACGTCGGTGGCGAGCACAAGCCCCCGCGCAGCATCGAGCGCGACCGGCCGCGGCGCGAGCGGCGCGACTGCGTCAAGGATCCGCTGGCGAGCTTGCTGCAACGAGATCACAGCGTCACACGACTACGCGATGCCTCGCCGACGCACGAGTTCGCCGATCCACTCGGCGAGGGCCGGTCCGAGATCGGCCCGATCGAGTGCGAGCTCGATGTTGGCGCGCAGGAAGTCGAGCTTCTGGCCGACATCGTACCGACCCCCGTCGCAACGCAACCCGAGCACTTTCTCCTCGCTGAGGAGCAGGTCGATCGCGTCAGTGAGCTGGAGTTCGCCGCCGGCGCCGGGCTCGATTCGATCGAGGACATCGAAGATCGCGGGTGTGAATACGTAACGACCGATCACCGCGAGATTGGACGGCGCGGCGTCGCGTGCCGGCTTCTCGACGATCCGACGGATCGTGACAACGCCGTCGGCGGCTACACCTTCTGGTTCGACGCAACCGTACGAAGAGATCTCCTCCGGCGAAACTTCCTCGACTGCGACGACCGAGCAACCCGAACGGTCGTAGGCGCCGAGCATCGACCGGAGCAACACTGCTTCGTCGACCATGATGTCGTCCGCGAGCAGCACCGCGAACGGCTCGTCGCCGACGTGATGACGAGCGACCGACACCGCGTGGCCGAGTCCGAGCGGATCGCGCTGACGGACGTAGTGAATGTCGGCGAGGTCTGACGTGAACTGCACTTCTTTGAGCATTGCGTGCTTGCCGGTCGTCTCGAGATAATGCTCGAGCTCGAAGTTCCGGTCGAAGTGGTCTTCGACCGCTCGCTTGCCCCGACCGGTGATGATCAAGATGTCGGTCAGGCCGGCCTGCACGGCTTCCTCGACGACGTACTGGATTGCGGGCCGGTCAACGACCGGGAGCATCTCCTTCGGGATGCTTTTGGTCGCCGGCAAGAAACGCGTCCCGAGACCTGCGGCCGTGATCACCGCCTTGCGGACCGGCTGCATCGACGCTCCTTCCATGCCGCGTCGACTACGCGGTGCGCTTGTTAGCTCGGATGCGCGTCGAGATCGATCTCCTGGCGCCGCAACAACCGCCGAATGTTACCGACATGGCGCGCGATGACCAAGAGGGCCAGCGCGCTCACCGCGACGATCTCCCAGACGTCGTAGCGCAGCGCAGCCACTGCGACCGGAAACAGCACCGTCACGAGCAACGACGCGAGCGACGCCTTGTGCAGCAGTCTCGCGACGACGAACCACACCACCGCGAGTCCGACGACGATCAACGGGTACAGCACCACCAACGCGCCGGCCGCGGTCGCGACGCCTTTGCCGCCTTTGCGATACAGCGGCAGGGTGTGGCCGATCACGGCCGCGACGCCGAGCGCGCACGCGCCGGCCCGCCCGCCGATCACCATCCCGCCGCCGGCGCAGAGCGCACCCTTGGAGAAGTCGAGCAGCAGCACGATCGCGCCGGCGCGCCATCCGAGCAGACGCGCGACGTTCGACGCCCCGGGATTGCCCGAACCCTCGCGCAGCACGTCGCGCCCGTGGGCGCGGGCGACGAGCAGGGCGCTCGGGAATGTCCCGAGCAGCCAGGCCACAGGAACCAGGGCGGCGACGAGCACGCCGCCATTCTGCCTGTTGACGTCGGTCCCCTGGCGCGCGGCTACGATTAGCACTCGACGGTACCGAGTGCTAATCCTCGGCTCGGGCCGCCTCGGCGATCCGGCGAGCAGCCGGAGAACACGACGGAGAACGAGCAATGCCGACGTACGAGTACCGCTGCGCCAAGTGTGGTGAAGAACTCGAGGTGTTCCAAACCTTCGCGGAGACACCCCTCACGAAGCATCAGCACTGCGGCGGGAAGCTCGCCAAGGTGCTGTCCCCGGCCGGCATCGTGCTCAAAGGTTCGGGCTTCTACAAGACCGACAACCGCAGCTCGTCCAAGCGGTCCGGCGGTTCGGAGTCCCGCAGCTCGGAGTCGGGCGGGTCGTCCTCGTCGGGCGACACCAACAGCTCCGACTCGTCCCGCTCGGGTGACGATTCGTCGAGTTCGGGTTCGGGCGGTTCGGGCTCTGCGAACAAGGACACCTCGTCCGGTTCCGGGGCGGGCTCGACCGGCTCCAGTTCTGGCAGTTCGGGCGACTCGAAGAAGCCCGCAGCCAAGAGCGCCTGAGCGCGGGTGCGTCCGACCGCCGACGTCGGCGTGTTCGGAGGGTCGGGTTTTTACCGGTTCCTCGACCAGGCCGACGACGTGGCGCTCGACACGCCGTTCGGCGCGCCGAGCGATCCGGTGACCATTGGCGTGGTCGGCGACAAACGAGTCGCGTTCATCGCACGCCACGGCAAAGATCACCGGCACATGCCCTCGGCAGTCCCCGCCCGCGCCAACCTCTGGGCGTTGCGTGCCCTCGGTGTCCGCACCGTGATCGGACCGTGCGCCGCCGGTTCGTTGACCTCGACGGTGCATCCCGGCGATTTCGTCGTCCTCGACCAGCTGGTCGACCGGACCTGGGGACGGCCCGACACGTTCTACGACGCCGGCCTGCGACATCACGTGTCGTTCGCCGATCCCTACTGCCCCGTCGTTGCCCGAGCTGCCGTCGACGCCGGCCGGCGCGTCGGCGTAACCGTCCATGAACGGGGCACGGTGGTCGTCGTGCAGGGCCCACGCTTTTCGACCCGCGCCGAGTCCGCCTGGTACCGGGCGCAAGGATGGGAGGTCGTCAACATGACCCAGTATCCCGAGGCGTACCTCGCACGCGAACTCGGCATGCATTACGCCGGCATTGCGTTGATCACCGACTACGACACCGGCGTCGAACACGATCCCGAGGTTGCGGCCGTCACCCAGGATCACGTGTTCACGTTCTTCGAAGAGAATCTGCACCGCATGCGCGCGTTGCTCCTCGAGCTGATCCCGCGCCTGGCGTTCGAGCCGGCCGGCTGCGACTGCAACACGGCGATCGGGCCGCTCTCACCGTACGAAACCTTCTGAGGGTTCCGTTTCGCGTCCCGACGGTCGCACACCAGGCCGGTGTTGCACCCGCGGGCCGTTCGCCGCGTGCCGCGTGCCGCGTGTGCGCGGCGAGACTCGACGAAGACGATCTCAGGACACGACACCGTTGCGGCGTCACAGCGACCCGCGCCGTCGGCGTCGCGACGTGCGACCCGTCCCGGGCCCGACGGTCAAGTCCGCCGGCGTGCACACTCGGGCGAGTCACCGAACGCGACTGCGCCGCCTTGGTGCTCACACCCCCGTGGGACCGGTGACCGGTCGTGCCGGTCGCACTACATTCGCCGCTGTGATCAGCACTGTGATCTTCGACTTCGGCGGCGTCATCTCGAGCCCGCTGTTCGTCGGTATCGGAGCGTTCGAGGAGGCGGAGGGTTACCCCACCGGCTCACTGCTCCAGCTCCTGTTCGGGGAGACGCACTACATCGGGCTGGAGGGACGCGCGGTGGCCGCCGCGGTCGCGGATGCGATGTCGGACGACCCCGATGCCGTCGAAGCAGCCGGAGAGGTGCTCGATGAGCCCGACTGGCATTTGCTCGAAAAGGGACAGCTCGACGTCGCAACCTATTTCACACGCCTGTCGGAGCGCGCGCCTGCCATTCTCGGCACCGACATCGACATGGACGCGTACGGACGTTTCTGGCGGAGCAGCGCGCCGGGAGTGCACTGGATGGTCGTACACAAGATCCGCGAGCTGAAGGATCGCGGTCTGCGGCTCGGCTTGCTCACCAACAACGTGAAAGAGTTCGGCGAACATTGGCGAACGATGTTTCCGCTCGACGAACTGTTCGAAGAGGTCGTCGACTCGAGCCATGTCGGTATGCGCAAGCCCGAACGTGAGATCTATGAGCTCACGTGTTCACGCATGGGTGTCGAACCCGGCGAAACGGTGTTCATCGACGACAATGCCGACAACATCGCGGCGGCGCGTGCGTACGGCATGGAAGCCGTGCACTTCGGTGACGACCCGTGGGAGGCACTCGCGCAGCTCGACGCGATCCTCGAACGGCGGGGAACTATTCGCCGCTGACCGTCATGTCGTTCAACAAGACGGTCATGCCTGCCACCGGACCGGGCAGGAACGTGAGGTCGGAGCCGATGTCGGCGATGTCGACCAGCATGCGTTGCAGCGTGGACGCGATCGTCACCTCCCGTACCGGCTGCCCAAACTCGCCGCCGCGCACCAGAAGTCCTTCGGCGCCGACGGAAAAGTCGCCGCTGATCGGGTTGGTACCGGAGTGCAAGCCGCTGACGGATTGCACGTAGAGCGCTTCGGGAACCGACGCCATGATCTGTTCGGGTGAGTGATCGCCGGGCACGAAGCGAAGCGCGCGTACACCGACTCCGGGCGTGGAGGTAAAGCCGCGAACTGCGCTGCCCGTCGTGCCCGCACCCGAACGTCGACCGGTATAGACGTTC
Organism: Acidimicrobiia bacterium; assembly: GCA_052148155.1. Lineage (GTDB taxonomy): Bacteria > Actinomycetota > Acidimicrobiia > IMCC26256 > PALSA-610 > JBBQER01. The sequence continues at coordinate 7,239 of JBKQIY010000023.1, forward strand.
TGCAAAAAGCCGCGCAGCACACCTCCGTCGATGAGCACAGTCGGCCGAGTGGGCACACCTTCGCTGTCGTGAGTGGCGGCACCGAGCGCACGGCCGTCGGTCGGATCATCGAGCACCGTCACCCGCGCGGCGCCGATCTGTTCGCCGGCACGACCGGCAAACAAGGATCGGCCCTTCAGGACCGACTCGCCGTTGAAGGCGCTGGCGAGCACGCCGAGCACCGAGCGGGTGACCAGCGGATCGAGAATGACCGGGATGCGGCGGCCCGGAATCGGGCGAGCGCCGAGCAGCCGACACGCGCGCGTCGCGGCGTCGCGAGGCACCGACTCGAGATCGAGATCGCCCAGGGTGCGTCCGGCGACGTATCCGTAGCCGGTCTGGGCGCCGGTGCCGTCGTCGGCGATCGCCGACGACGACGCTCCGCACGTCGTGCGACGTTGAGACGCTTCGAGTCCAAACGAGTTGGCGAGCGCGGCCTCGGTCAGCGCATCGCTGTAGCTGGACGACTCGACATTGCGGATCCGCGGGTCGGCCGCTCGAGTCGCGCGGTCGAGGTCGAGCGCGATGCGAACCTTCTCGTCGGTCGGCACTTCGGTCAGCTCGTCGCGCCACAGATCGAGGGTGACGGCAGTCACGCCATCGAGATCGACGGGGCCGGCAAGCGCATACCACTGGTCGGGCTCACCAAATTTGGTGTTGTCGCGTGCGTCTCGCAGAGCTTCGTCGACGACCGTCTCGTCGAGCGAACCGGCCCACGCGTAGCCTTGGCGGTGGTCGGCGACAACCCGAACGCCGATCCCTTCGATCACCGCGGTCGTCAACGACTCGACCTCGCCGCCGAACACCTCGACTTCGGTTTCGCGCGACCGGACGACGTAGGCCTCGACCTGTTCGCCGGGTTGGGCGGCCGCCGCGACCCGCCGTGCGATCTCCAACAGGTCGTTCACGCGGCCGTGCCGCCCACGGTGATCTCGCGCACCAACACGGTCGGCTGACCCGACGACACCGGCACGCTCTGGCCGTTCTTGCCGCACATGCCGGTCCAGGTCTCGAAATCGTTGCCGACTGCGTCGATCGCACGGAGCACGTCGGGACCGTTGCCGATGAGCTGCGCGGCTCGTACCGGCCGGGTGATCTCGCCGTGCTCGATGAGATATGCCTCGGTCACACCGAACACGAAGTCGCCGGTCGCCGGGTTCACCTGACCGCCGCCGAGCTGCACGCAATACAGCCCGTACTCGACGCTGCCCACGATGGTGTCCGGGTCGGTTTCCCCTTCGAGCACGAACGTGTTCGTCATGCGCGGCATCGGCAGGTGCTTGTAGGTTTCGCGCCGGCCGTTCCCACTGTGGGCGTGACCCTCCTTGCGGGCGCGCAGGTGATCCCACATGTATTCGGTGAGCACGCCGTGTTCGATCAGCACGTTGCGCTGCGTGGGATGACCCTCATCGTCGATCGCGAGCGTGCCCCATTCCCGTCCGTAGGTGCCGTCGTCGACGAGGGTCACCAACGGCGACGCGACGAGTTCGCCCATGCTCGCCGAAAACACCGACGCGTCCTTGTAGATGTGGTCGGCTTCGAGCCCGTGTCCGCACGCCTCGTGGAACAACACGCCACCAGCCCCCCGACGCAACACGACCGGGATCCGTCCGGTCGGCGCCGGCACCGCGTCGAGCAGACTCAACGCACGGGTCGCCGCGGTACGGCCGACCTGTTCGGGATGGATGGAGTCGAACAGCTCGAAGCCCATGGTGCGGCCGGGCGCTTCGTAGCCGGTCTGCATGCCGGTGTCGCCCGTCGCGACGCATTGCACCATCATGCGTGTGCGTACCTGATCGTCGTCGGCGAGCAACCCGTCGGAGTTGGCTACGACGATGCGGCGATGGCCATCGGCATACGACGCGGTGACCGACGTGATCGCGGCACCCTGTTCGCGGGCCGCGCCGTCGGCTCGGCGCAGCAGCTCCACCTTGCGGGCCTTGTCGACCGTCTCCGGCGCGATGACGTCGTCGCGGGCGACGGGCAGCGAGTCCTGTCGGTTCAGTGCAACCGTGCGAGCTCCTCGTCCGCCGCCCTGCGCCGCGGCCGCGGCCGCGTCGCTCGCCGCGAACAGGCCGGCGGGCGAAAGGTCCGCGGTGTGTGGCGAATCCGGTCGTGTCGCCCCGTACGACGCGCAGTCCGGCCCCGCGATCGCGGCCCGACACGAGCTCTTCGACGCGTCCGTCGTCGAAACGTGCGCTCGAAGAACGCCGATCCTCGACGAACACTTCGGCGAAGTCACCGCCGCCGCGCAGCGCACGCTCGAGCGTCGATTGCAGCACATCTTGGTCGATCAAAGGTTCGTTCATGTTCTCGCAGTGTGCTCGGGGCCGGCCAGGGTGTCTATCGTAAGCGCATGCCGCTCGCGCCCGGTCTGACGGCGTCGGTGACGCTCGTCGTCGACGATGCCGATACCGCGCTTGCGTTCCGCAGCGGCGACGTGCCCGTGCTGGCGACTCCGAGGGTGATCGCGCTCGCGGAGCAGGCCAGCGTCGAAGCGATCGGGACCGAACTGCCCGCGGGCGCCACCACCGTCGGCTATCAGGTCCAGCTCGCGCACCTGACGCCGACACCGGTCGGGGGCACGGTCGTCGCCGAAGCGACGCTCGAACAGGTCGAAGGTCGGCGACTCACGTTCCGGGTGTCGGTGAACGACGCACGTGGGCTGGTCGCGGCCGGCCGGATCACCCGGGTGGTCGTCGAACGGGCGCGGTTCTTGGATCGGGCCCAAAGCGAAGGTCGATGAACCGCGAACCGGCGTCGCTCCTGGTTGAGCGGGCCGACGAGTACGCCACGCTGACCTTGAACCGACCCGAGAAACGCAACGCGCTGTCGGTTCGGTTGCGCGATGAGATCAGCGACGCGCTCGATGAGTTGGCGGCCGAGGACGCGATGAAGGTCGTGGTGATCACCGGGACCGGCGGCGTGTTCAGCGCCGGGTTCGATCTCTCCGAGTTCGAACGTGCCGCCGGTGACGACATCTTCAGCCGCCAGCTGTGGGAGTCGAGCGACCGCTACCACGAGACTGTCTTGCATTTTCCGCTGCCGACATTGGCGGCAGTCAACGGTCCGGCGCTCGCGGGCGGCTTTGACCTGGCGGTGCTGTGCGACCTGAGAATCGCGTCGTCGACGGCCCGGTTCGCGCATCCCGAGCGGACCTTCGGTGACATCGTCTACGGACCGTTGCATGACCTCGTCGGCGGGGCGTTGGCCCGGGAGCTGACGATCGGTGGTCGGGAACTCAGCGCCGATGAGGCCCACGCCGTCCATCTCGTCGGCGAGGTCGTCGCCCCGGACGCGCTGATAGACGCGGCGCGCGCGAGCGTGGCGCGGGTGGTCGCCGCCCCCAAAGACGTGCTGGTGCGAACGAAAGCCAAGGCGTTGCGTCGGGCCGGCTACGTCCGCGGGACGGCAAGCCTCGACCTGTAGTTCGGCCGACCGTGCCGCGGCCCGTTCGGCCGTCGCGTCCCGTCGAGGCCTCCGACCGCGCTGTCGGGTTGCGCGAGGGTGGGCGGGCTCGGCGCTGGTGTCTGTTGCGTCCGGCGGGCCGAATCGTTGCGGACGACGGGTTAGGCGAGGTTGCTGGACCTCGGGTAGGCGTCGGCCGGGTCGGTGAGCACGTTGACCAGCGAGACGCCGTTCGATGCGAATGCCCGGTCGAGGGCGGGGCCGATCTCGTGCGGCTCGGTGACCAGCTCGCCGTGGCCGCCGAACGCCTCGACGACCTTGTCGTAGCGGATGCCGGGACTGAGTTCGGCGACGACGTCGTAACCGAACAGGGCTTGCATCGGGTGCTTCTCCAGACCCCAGATCCCGTTGTTGGCGACGACCGCGACGACGTTGACGCCGTGTCGGACTAGCGCCTCGAAGTCGCCGAGCGCGAAGCCGACCGCGCCGTCGCCGAGCAGCAGCACGACTTGACGATCGGGATGGGCGATGCCCGCCGCGAGCGCGTAGCCCGGGCCCATTCCCAAACAGCCGTACGGGCCGGGGTCGAGGAACGTCCCGGGCTGATAGCTGTCGACGAATTTGCCCGCGTAGGAGACGAAGTCGCCGCCGTCACCGATGACGATCGCGTCGCGCGCCAGCCGTTTTCGCAGCTCGCCGTAGATGCGCCCGGGTTTGATTGGGCTGTGGTCGGCTTCCAGTATCGGCGCCTCCGCCGCACGCTTGGCCCGTTCGTCGTCGCGCAACAACGTGACCCAGTCTTCGCGCGCGGAGGTGGGTGCAGCCATATCTGCGAGCGCCGCGAACGTCGCCGCCAGATCTCCCGCGGTCGACGCCGCGAGCTCGGCGTGGGTTGCGATCTGCGTCTGCGCATCGCACAGGTGCACGACCCGTGCGTCGCCGAAACGCCCGAAGCCGAGCCGGAAGTCGAGTGGTGTGCCCGCCACGAGGACGAGGTCGGCCTGTTTCAACGCGAGCGAACGGGCACGCGAGAAGGCGAGTTCGTGATCGGCCGGCAGCGTGCCCCGACCCATGCCGTTGACGAACGTCGCAATCCGCGCCTGCTCGACGAACGTGCGCATCGGCCCTTCGGCGGTCGCCCAGTACACGTCGCCGCCCGCGACGAGTACCGGACGGTTCGCTGCGCCGATGAGCTGCGCGACTCGGGCGATCGCGTCGCGTGGCGGTGCCGTGTCGGGCGACGTCTCGTCGACTTCGGGCACTTCGACATTCCCGGGCCCGAACGCGTCGAGCGGAATGTCGACGAACGCCGGCCCGCGATGCGGTGTGGTCGCGGCCCGACACGCGGCGTCGACTTCGGCCACGATCGAGTCGGGCGACGTCGCGGTGACCGCACGCTTGGTGATCGAAGCGACGATCGGGATGTGGTCGAGCTCTTGTAACGAGCCTGCGCCCCAGCGTCTCTGCGGCGCTCTTCCGGCGAGCACGACGATCGGCGAACCGTTCATCGACGCGGCGGTCATCGCGCTGACGCCGTTCGTGACGCCCGGCCCGGCCGTGATCGCGGCGCAGCCGAGGCGGCGCGTGACCTTGGCCCAACCTTCGGCGGCGAACACCGCGGTCTGTTCGTGTCGAGTGTCGATGAGTCGCACGTCGCCGCTTTGCACGGCGCCGTCGTAGAGCACGAAGAGATGTCCGCCGGACAGCGTGAACATCGTGTCGATGCCGTACTGGTGAAGTACGGCGACTGCGAGGCGACCCCCGTGAGCTTGCACCGCGAGCTACAACGCGGTCGCGGGCAGTGCGCTGAGGAATCCGGTGAGCGCAGCGATCCACGCGTCGGGGTTCTCGAACTGGGGTGAGTGGCCGGCGTCGGGAATGACGACGAGTTGCGTGCCCGCGATCGCGTCGGCCATCGCGTGCGCGGCGATCACGAACGGCGCGTCCTGCGCGCCGACCAACACCAGGAGCGGGACGCGCAGCGACGCGACCATCGCGGGAAGATCGTCAGCCTGGTATGCGAGTTCGTGCAGCAGGCTCGCCCACATGATCTCCGACATGTCGGCCCATTTGCGGGCTTCGAATTGGCTGTAGCCGGGCCGCTTGGCCAACACGCGCTCGTGGGCTGGCGATTCCAGAACGCTCGCCATGTCGAGCAGCTCCTTCAAAGCCCGCTTGCCGTCGTTGAGCGCGACGCCGACCGCGAGGTCGACCAGCGCGGGATCGAAGCCCGGTACTGGGCCGGCAGAGGTGTCCATCATCACGAGCGCGTCGACGCGTGATTGTTCGTGCAGCGCGATCTTGCGGGCGACCATCCCGCCCATGGAATGGCCGAGGAGCCGGAAGTGTTCGAGTCCGGTGGCGTCGGCCACTGCGATCGTGTCGTCGACGAGCCGCGCGAACGAGTACGCGGCGCGGTCTGTCGGCTTGTCGCTCGCTCCGTGACCGCGATGATCGAAGATCACGACCGTGTGATCGCGGGCGAGGGTCGGAACGTGATCGGCGAAGTCCTCCTTCGCGCCGCCGAGCCCGTGCACCAGCAACAGCCCAGGTCCGTCACCGACAACTTCGACCGCGAGCCCCACCCCGTCGTTCATCGTGATCCGCATGGGTACATCGTCACGCGAAATGGGCACACCGCGCCAGACGGCTGCCAGAACTGGCGCGCCGCCGCACGTAGGCTGGCGGAGATGTCCGCAGAACCCGCCGTCGCGCGGCGGTCGGGAACGGGGTGGAAGCTCACGCTGCGCGTCGTGGTCAGCGCCGTGTTCCTCGCGGTGCTGGTCGACCGAGTGCCCGGCCTGGCCGACAGCGTCCCGTCGCGCCACCCGCTCCATACCGCGCTGCTCCTCATCGCGGCCGTGCTCACCGTGTTCGTCGGCATCGTGTTGTCGGCGTGGCGGTGGCAGCAGGTGCTCGTGATCTTCGACGCTCCGGTGCCGCTGAAGACCCTGACCGGGCACTACCTCGCCGGACAGTTCGTCGGCAACGTTTTGCCGTCGACGATCGGCGGCGACGTCTTGCGGGTGACGCGTTGCGCCAAGACAGTCGGGTCGACCACGACCGCGTTCGCGTCGGTGGTCCTCGAACGGCTCAGCGGGATGATCGCCCTTCCGCTCCTCGTCGTGATCGGGTTCGCGCTGCGTCCGTCGTTGCTCCACGCCACGCACGCGTGGGTCGCGCTGGTCGTCGCCGCGATCACCCTCGGCACGCTCGGGCTGATCCTGTTCGCAGCCGGACATCCGGGACTCGGCGGACGCTTCGCACGCAACGAGAACTGGACTCGGTTCATCGGTGCCGTCTTCAACGGTGTCGACCGGGCGCGCCGCGAGCCTCGGCAGATGCTGCGTGTACTCGGGACCGCGTTCGTGTATCAATCGTCGATCGTGCTCTCGTACTTGTTCATCTTCCACGCGCTCGGCCACGCGATTTCGATCGCCTCCGCGATCGCGTTCATCCCCGCGGTGTCGATGCTTCAGGTCCTGCCGATCTCGTTCAACGGTCTGGGGGTTCGCGAGAGCGCGCTGGTGTTGTTCCGACACGGATTCGGTGTCGACGCGGCCGTCGCGGGCGCCGCCGGCCTGCTGTGGTATGGCGCGTTGGTGATCGTGAGCATGCTGGGCGCGCCGATCGTCGTCGTCGGTCAACGCGGGCCGCACACCGCGACCGCCAACGCGCGCGAATCGTCAGTCGAGCCCGCATGACCGCAACCGAGACCAACCGTGGGCCACGGGGCGGCCGCCGACTGCGCGACGGTCGCGTCCTGTATTGGTGGGTCGAACTCCTCGCGATCGCCGGCTTCTACGGCGTGTACTCCGCGACCCGCGACGCCAGCGGCTCCCATCCGATGCGAGCGATCGACGACGCGAAACGCATCATCTCGATCGAGCGTCACTTGCGAATCTTTCACGAAGCGACGATCCAACGCTGGGCGTTGCACTTCACGCCGCTGATCATCGCGGCGAACTATTTTTACGGATCGCTGCACTTCATCGTCACGATCGGTGTCGCGGTGTGGCTGTACCGAAAGTACAGCGACGACTATCCCCGCTACCGCAACACGCTGGCGATCACCACCGCGCTCGCGCTCGTCGGGTTCACGGTGTTCCCGCTCATGCCTCCTCGCCTCTTGGGGCACTACGGGCTTCCGAGCGGCTTCGTCGACACACTGCAGCGATATCCGACGCCATGGTCGTTCGAATCGGGTCCTGTCGCGCGCGTCTCGAATCAGTTCGCCGCGATGCCGAGCGTCCATATCGCCTGGTCCACCTGGTGCGCGCTGGCGCTGGTGCCCCGTTTGAAGCGACGAAGCCAACGTATCCTGGCCGCCGCGTACCCGTTCTTCACGTTGACTGTCATCATCATCACCGCGAACCATTATTTTCTCGACGCGGTCGGTGGTCTCGTGATCCTCTCGATCGGATTCGCGCTCGGGAACCGTTTCACTCGTGCCGGACGCGGCGCACAGCCACCGATCGCGGCGAGCGCCGATCCTTAACCGGTTGGCTGCGACGCGCGTACAAGCATCCGTACGACGTCGTGCACGGCCTGATCGGCCAGCGAGAGCTGTACGCCCCGCGCGGTGATGAGCGCGAGGCGCCGAGGCGGCATGCGCGCGATCCGAACCGTCCGAACGTCGGGATGATCGTCGGGCACCGCGGTTTCGGGAAGGATCGAGACGCCGGCACCGGACGCGACGAGGTCGGCGATGAGCCGGATTCCTTCGACCTCGATCGGGACCCGTAACTCCACATGTTCGGCCCGTGCTGCGTCGTCGACCTCGTCGCGCAGCGGGTTGCCTTGGGGAGGAAGGATCAGCGGATGTTCAGCGATGCTCGCCAGCGTCACCGGTTCGCGTTCGCCGAGCGCGACCGTCGCGGGGACGAGGCCGACGAGGTCTTCGTCGCGGAGATGTTCGACAACCAGGCGAGGATCGGACACCGGCTCGGTCACGACCGCGCTCGCGAGCTGGCGTTCGGCGACGTCGACCGCGAGCCGTTCCGACGCTCCTTCGGTCAGACGTAACGAGAGTGCGGGCGCGACGCGGCGCATCTCGACCACCAGTGCCGGAACCAGCGACCGGCTGACGGTCCCGACGACGCCGAGCGTCGCGTGGCCGGTCTCGAGGCCCTGCAACATCGAGACGTCCTTGCGCAGCGCCTCGAGCTCGCTGCGGACCGCGCGGGCCCGGTCGAGCACCCGGACACCAAACTCGGTCGGGACCGTGCCCTGGCGACTCCGAACGAGCAGCTGGACGCCGAGTTCCGCTTCGAGCTGGTGGACGTGCCCGGAGACGTTCGATTGCACCGTGTGGAGCCGGTCGGCGGCGGCGGTGAACGAACCCTCCTCGGCTACCGCCAGGAGCGCTTCGAGTTGACGAAGGTCCACGCCGATCCTTTCTGACCCGCCCGCGACCAGGACCGTGCCGGCAGACCCACGATCTATCTCCTCTGACGATAGATCGTATCGCAACAAGACCTTTGACAGATAGCATTGTGATCAGGTTCACTTGACGGGTACGGCGACGAGCTCGCGGGGTCGGTCTCCCCCCGGACCGGCTCCCGAGCTCAGTCTCCGGTCGGTGTCGCAGCCAACCCCGGGACAGCCCAGCCGCGCGAGAGGGGAACGTCATGGCAGCCGAGTCGATCGCGAACCTCGTCTTCACCGGGCCACTCCAGTGGGCGGAGCAGGCCTCCTGTCGAGGCGAGTCTCGCCTGTTCTTCGCGCCTGCGGGCGAGCGCCCCGAGGCCCGAGCCTCGCGTGAGGTCCAGGCCCGCAACGTGTGCCGTGCCTGCCCGGCGTTGATCGAATGTCGAGGTTGGGCGCGCGAGCACCGCGAGTACGGCTTTTGGGGCGGCGAGTCCGAAGAAGAGCGCGCCGCGGCAGGTTTCCGGGTCGATATGCCCGTCGGTCGGGTCGCGCGATACCCCCGCGGCGACGGCCAGCCGGTCGCACCGCGCCACGCTCGCAGCGCCTGAGCGAGGCTCGACCGCTCGTCGGTAGCCTCGAACGGATGCCCGAGACTCCGCCCGGTGTCGATCTCGACCGGTTGCGCCCATGGTTCGCGGCGCATGTCGACGGCGCCACCGATCGTCCGTTGCAGGCGTCGCTGATTTCCGGCGGCCGTTCCAACCTCACGTACTCGATCGGCGACGGCACGAAAGAATGGGTGCTGCGTCGTCCGCCGCTCGGGCATGTGCTGCCGACCGCGCATGACATGGCACGCGAGTACACGGTGCTCGCCGCACTGGCCGGGACCGCGGTGCCGGTGCCGCACACGCTGGCGTTCTGCGCAGACGACCTTGTGAACGACGCGCCGTTCTACGTGATGGAAAAAGTCGACGGCGTGATCCTGCGCACGCCCGATGAGTTCGCGCATCTGTCCGCCGAGGACGCGCGACGCTGCTCCGAATGTCTGGTCGACGTGCTCGTCGAGATACACGCGGTCGAATACCACGCGGTCGGGCTCGGCGAGTTCGGCCATCCCGACGGCTATGTGGAACGTCAAGTTCGGCGTTGGGGCGAACAGTGGGAACGGTCGACGTCGCGCGACGTCCCCGCGATCGAGGAACTCGCACGCCGCCTCCGAGCGGCGCGGCCGGTATCTCCGCCGCCGACGATCGTGCACGGCGACTACCGTCTCGACAACACGATGCTCGCAGCCGACGATCCGGGTCGTATCGTCGCGGTGCTCGACTGGGAGATGGCAACGCTCGGCGATCCCCTCTCCGACCTCGGCTTGTTCCTCGTGTACTGGGGTCGCGACCAGGTCAGCTTCGCCGGCTCGAATCCGTCGACGCGTCCCGACGCGGGATTTCTTTCACGCGACGAGATCGCCCGACGGTATGCCGACAAGTCGGGACGAGACATCAGCCAGATCGAGTTCTACGAAATGCTCGCGTCGTACAAGCTCGCGATCATCCTTGAAGGTATCCACGCCCGATTCTTGATGGGCAAGACCGTGGGCGAAGGCTTCGATCACATCGGCACGATGGTCGAGTCGATCGCCAACGCGGCGCTCGACAGCGGTACCCGGTCCTCGATTCCCGCGCTGCGAGGCTGACGTCCCCGTCAGGAATCGTCGGCCATTCCCGGCTCGGGACGTGCCTGATAGGACGTGACGGACATTCGGTTCATCACGAGCTCGGCGACGACGGCCGCGATGAGGCCGGGGACGACGAACCCGGGCCGACCGGTCGTTTCGGCGACGAACACGACCGCGGCGAGCGGCACGCGGTAGCCCGCACCGAGGAACGCCGCGATGCCGATGACCAAAAAGAGGGAGTCGGTGCTGCCGACCGCGGCGCCGAACGCCCGGCCGAGCAACGCGCCGGCGACGACGAGCGGCACGAACAGTCCGCCGACGCCGCCGCCCGCGACGGCGGCGCCGGTCGCCAAACAGCGCAGGACGAGCACGGCGAGCAGCAGCGGGACAGCACGATCGGGGACGAGCGCCCACGTGATGACGCCGTAACCGGGGGTCAAGACGAGCGACTGACCGGTGAGTCCGCGTCCGATCGTGACGAGCACCGCGATGGTCGCACCGCACGCAGCGATACGTACACCCCGGTGGGCGAGTCCGGCCATGTGCTTGGCCCGTCTGATCATTGCTGCGAACAGCTTCGCACCGAGGCCGGCGGTCAGTCCGAGCACCGCGGCACCGGCCAGATCGGTGAACGACAGCGGCGGAGCTCCCCGCACCGGGAACAGCGGCGTCGTGCCGTTGATGGCAACGAGCGCCAGGTAGCCGCTCGCGGCGGCGACCAATGCGGGAAGGAGCATGCGTCGGGCCAGATCCTCTTGGAACGGCACTTCGATCGCGAAGATCGCACCGGTCGCGGGGGCTTTGAAGATCGCTGCGATGCCGGCGGCCGCGCCCGCGACCAACAGCAGATTGGGATCGGCACCGACCAGGAACGAACGTCCGCGACGCTGCAGGGCCGAGCCGATGGTGGCGCCCATATAGATCGAGGGGCCTTCGAGTCCCAGCGCGGCTCCGCTTCCGAGCGTTGCCACCGCGGCGACCATCCGGTGCGCCATGTCGCGCATCCGAAGCCGCTGATGAGTGTGGAACGAGTGCAGGTACTCGTCGGCGGAGTTCGGCGAAAGGTCACGGCCCGGGTAGCGCAACCATAGTGCCGCGACCGCGAGCCCCACTCCGGGCGAGCATGCCATCAGCCACAACGGCAGATGCGCGACACCTCGGTCGAACAACACGTTGATGGTCAGACGATCGAATCCGGCGACGGCGACACCCGTGATCGCGCCGACGACCGCGGAGGCGAGCACCACTTGGCGCGACTTCACCACCAGCGAACGAAAGTCGTCGTTGCGACTCACAACGTCTGCGCACTGGTGTTGCGCGTCGGTAGCCTCCGGGACGAAACAGTCCGCTGCGAATGCTGCGCGGCTGATCGGGTGAGACTACAAGGGACTGACATGCGATTCCCCGTTTCTCAGCCCCGCACGATTTGGGCGGTCGGACTGAACTACCGCGATCACGTGGCCGAGAGCGGCCGGCCGCGGCCCGACACGCCGACGCTGTTCGCGAAGGCGCCCGGCTCGGTGATCGGCCCCGACGCGCCGATCGTGATTCCGCACCACGTCACCCAACCCGACTATGAGGGCGAGTTGGCCGTCGTGATCGGTGTCCGTGCCCGCGACGTTGTGGTGGCCGACGCGCTCGGCTATGTCGACGGTCTCACGATCGCGCACGATGTGTCGGCACGCGATCATCAATACACGACTGGTCAGTTCACGTGGTCGAAGTCGTTCGATACGTTCTGCCCGCTCGGTCCGGAGGTGGTGAGCCTGGACGAGGTCGATCTCGCGGCCGGACTGTCGATCGAAACGCGCGTCAACGGCGAGGTGATGCAGTCGTCGAACACGCGCGAGCTGATCTTCGACGTGGCGAGTTTGATCTCGTGGATCAGCCAGGGGCTCACCCTCGAGCCGGGCGACATCATCTTGACCGGCACGCCCGGTGGTGTTGGTGCGGCACGTCACCCGCCTCGCTGGCTTGTCGACGGCGACGTCGTGGAAATATCGATCGGCGGTCTCGGCACGCTCCGCAATCCGGTGGTGCGGTCCTGACTCGACCGACGGCCGGTGAGGTCTGCGTGACGCGGTGTCGATCAACCGGCGGAACGGACGCGTGGGCCGAGCTGGTCGGAAAGCAAGTTTTTGGTTCTGGTTCGCCGACGAGACGCCGCGGCCGACGTCGGGGCGTACTCGCCGGCGCGGATCACGGCACGCCGACACCGGCGTCGGGTCACGATCGTGGTGTTCGTCGCGTAGGGTGAATGTATGACCGTTCGCTGGAACGCGAAACCTTCTCTTCGGCGTCCTGCGCTGGTCGCGGCGTTCTCCGGCTGGAACGACGCGGCCGATGCTGCGAGTGACGGGGTCAGATGGCTGGCCCGCAGTGTCAGCGCACGCGTGTTCGCGACCCTCGACACCGAGGAGTACCTCGACTTCCAGGCTGCGCGGCCGACTGTCGAGCTCGTCGACGGTGTGATCCGAGAGATCCAGTGGCCCGCCCTCGCGTTCTCGGCCGGTTCGTCATCTCCGGGCGGACGCGATCTGGTCCTGCTGCTCGGCGTCGAACCCAATCTCCGCTGGCCGACGTTTTGCGACGATGTGATCTCGGTCGCTCGCGCGACTGGCTGCGAGATCGTCGTGACCCTCGGCGCGCTGCTCGGCGATGTGCCGCACTCGCGGCCGATGCGCTGTACCGGCTCTGCCACCGACGACACGTTGGCGGCCCGGCTCGGGATGCAACGGTCGCGTTACGAAGGCCCGACCGGCATCGTTGGCGTCCTTCACGACGCGGCGCGCCGTGTCGGGTTCGCATCGGCGTCGATTTGGGCTCCGGTGCCGCACTACGTCGCGACCGCGCCGAACCCGAAGGCGACCCATGCGTTGCTCACACGACTGGCGACGCTGCTCGACGTCGGTTTCGAGCTCACCGACTTGGAGATCGCCGCGGCGGCGTGGGAAAGATCAGTTGATGAAGTCGTGGCCGGCGACGCGGACGCGAGCTCGTACGTGGAGCGCCTCGAACACCGCTACGACGAAGCTGCTGACGTTGTACCCGACGACACGACCGACGATGCTGGCGACGGCGACGAAGACTGGCTCGACGAAGACGATCTTCCTTCGGGCGAGTCGCTCGCCGAGGACTTCGAGCGCTATTTACGCGAGCAGGGCGACGAGTAGCGCCGCCCCGATCGGCGACACGTCCGACTCAGCCGACCAGGTCGCGTGCCAGGCCATCCCAGAGGCGGGTCGAGAGCACGAGCGACTCGAGGTCGACGCGCTCGTCGTTTCCGTGGAACATCGACGCGTAGTCGTCGAACGACAGACGCCGGCTGAACAGACCGAACCCGTATGCGACCGAACCCCGACGGCGGAAAAAACGCGCGTCGGTCGCCCCGACCGTGAGGAACGGTACGAGCGCAGATCCTTTGACCAGTCGCTTCGACACCCGGTCCATGGCATCCCACATCGGCGACTCCGCCGGCGACGATGTCGACTCGTTCTCGTCGAAGGGAGTGATTTCCACGTGCGCGGCCAGGTCGCCGAGCGCGTCGTCGAGCAGCGCACGGATGTCGACGGCGTGCTGGCCCGGCAACGTGCGGATGTCGACCTCGACGTCAACTCGATCGGGGATCACGTTGGTTTTGGTTCCGCCGTGGATGATCGTGGGCGCGAATGTTGTGTGGGTACACGCGTGCGCCTGACGGGCGAGTCCGATCGGAAGCTGCTCGCAGAACTCGGTGAGGTGTTCGGCATCGAGCAGCGCCGCGGTCCACTCCGGTCCGAAATCGACACCCTCGATGAAGCGGCGCCACGTGTCGTGGATCTCGGTCGGCGCCCGAAACTCGGCGAGCCGGCGTATGACCTCGGCGGCAGTCACGAGCGCGTTATCGGTGCGGAACGGCTGCGACGCGTGGCCCGGAGTGCCCTTCACGGTGATGCGACACCAATACGAGCCTTTCTCGCCGACGATCACCGGCAGGCGCGGACCGTTCGCGGTGGGCATCTGGAAGCCTCCCGCTTCGGTCACGACATAGTCAGCTTGCACTGCGTCGCGTTCGTGTTCGACGAGATGCTCGGCGCCCCACGTCCCGAGGTTCTCTTCGTCGGCGACCGCGAGGTACACGAGCGTGCCGCGCGGCCGGAAACCTGACCGGGCGAGATCCCGGAACGCGACCGCCATCGTCGCGGTGAGGTTGAGCATGTCGACCGCGCCGCGGCCCCAGATCTCGTCGTCGACGATCTCGCCGCCGAACGGATCGCGTTGCCATCCATCCGGGTTGACGGGTACGACGTCGGTATGACCCATGAGCAAGAGGGTGGGCGCGCTGCGATCGGTCCCTTCGATGCGGGCGACGAGATTCTCGCGTCCGGGTCGCGCTTGGTACCGTTCGAGTTCGAGGCCGGTGTCGCCGAGGAACTGTGCGAGCACGTCGGTGCTTCGGCTCTCGTATCCCGACTCGGGCGTCCCGTCATTCACGCACGCGTTCCGAATCAGATGGGCGAGCAGATCACTCGACTCTTTGGCGATCGTCGCGTCGTCGGCTGTCACCGTCGGCAGTGTAGAGGCGCCGTCCCCGAGTCACCGCGGCCGCCACCTGCGAAACCGCCAGGTCGGCGGCGCTGGCTCGGAGACGGTCCACACATCGTCGCAGCATCGGAACCGAGCCTTGAGCGGGGACCGAGCCCCGGAACTCGGGTTCCGACCTTCTGCGGTCGTGCGGTCGTGTGGGTTGGCGTGGGGGTCGAGGTCGTCGGCCGGCTCGGACGGTATTGCCCAGTCCGGGTGGTGGCGCTCGGGCAGTCGTTCGATGCGCAGCACGTTCGAGCACGGGATTGCCAGCACCGCACCACGCGACGTTCTCGGCGATGTTTCGCTCACGCGGCCTGGCGATGGGCCCGGACGGTGATCTCGGTCAGCTGTCCCGACTCACGAGGCTTGCGCGACGCGGTAGTGGAGCATGCCGCCCTCTTCCCAACGTTCGGCCATGCCGAGGTTCACCATGTGTTCGAGGTGCGCGAACGTTTCACTTTCGGCCATGGTCCCCCAATGACGTTTCGGGAACACCTCGTGTGAAAGTTCGGGAACCGTCGCCGGCCCGAGTGCGAGACCGGCGTCGCGCAGCAGCTCCATCCGTTCGGCGTGGTGTTCTTGAATCGCGCGCACGCGTCCGGGAACATCGGTGAAGGGATGACCGTGCGCCGGTAATCCGAGCTGGACACCGTCGAGGCGGGCGACCAGGTCGAGGGTCGCCAAGTACGACTTGAGCGAGTCGGCGTGACGGACGCCGGACACGTGCGGCGTGATCGAAGGCAGCACATGGTCGCCGGTGAGCAGCGTGCCCGACTCCGGGTCCCACGCGCAGATGTGATCGACGGTGTGGCCGGGTGTGTGCACGGCGAACCAATCACGGCCACCCATCCGCATCCGGGCGCCGTGATGGACCCGTTGGGTCGGTTCGGGCGGCGTGAACAGCATCCGCATCGCGCGAATCATGAGCTTGCGTCGGCGGGGCGGACCTTGATTTCGGGTGCCCCACGGTGTGATGGCCCCCCACGGGCTCGACGTCGCCTCCGTTTCCAGGGTGTCGTCGCGCACGACGTCGACGTCATCGCTGATCGTGGGCAGCTCGTCGGGTTCGACATCGAGAGACTGCGCGAGCATCGCGGCCTCGACCTCGGCCCGTTTGGCTTCCCCTTCGGTGAGCGCGCGGTGGGGACTCGGACCTTTGACGGTCCACGTCGAGAAGGCGTGGTGGGTGATCAGTTCGGCGCCGGTTTCGCGGGCGATGCGCCCGGCGCCTCCGAAGTGGTCGGGATGCGAGTGCGTGACCACGACGGTGTGCACGTTCTGCAGCCGGTAGCCGGCGGTCTTCAGCCGTTGCTTCAGCGCCTTCCATGACTGCGGGCCCGGAAGTCCAGGATCGATGACGGTGAGCCCGCGATCGTCGACGAGGCCGTACATGTTCACGTGACCGAGTCCGGGCATCCAGATCGGCAGCTGCATGCGCAGCACACCGGGCGCGACTTCGGTGACCTCTTCCGACGCCGGCTCTTGTTCCTGGCGAGGCGGGCGCGCCTGTTGCGGTTGCGTGTCGGTCATTGGTAGTCAGGGTAGCGAAGACTCAGCGGTATGCCCTCGGGGCGAACTTGGGCCAGGGGCGTTTCGTTTCGGCGATCGCACCGCACGCGAGCACCAGTTCTTCTTCGTGTCGGCGGGCCACGACCTGCAAAGCGACGGGCAGTCCGTCGACACTGACGCCGACAGGAATGCTGACGGCCGGCATGCCGGAGATGTTGAACGGCGCGGTGTACGGAACGGAACCCATGCCTCCGACGCGCTGGCCGGCGATCTCGAACGGCGGCGGACCTTCGGCGACGAACGCGGTCGTCGCGGTGGTGGGCGTCAAGATCAAATCGACCTGGTCGAACACGTCAGCGATGGCGCGCAACAGCTCCCAACGACGCTGTTCGGCGTGCATGAGCTGGTCGGGAGTGAGCTGTTCGATCATCTCGAGGCCCGCGCGCGACACGGGGGTCACGTCGTCCATCCGCCCGCGCGCGGCGGCGAGATGGTTGGCGGCGGTGTCGATCGACGACACGATGGACCATGCCCGACCCGGCTGACGCAAATGGAACTCGACATCGACGAGTTCGATGCCCGCGTCGGCGACCAGCGCGAGCGCCGCCTCGTACGCGAGTTTTTCGACCTCCGGTTCGCACACCGCGAATCCGAGTGTCGAGCTCCACGCGGCCCGCAGGCCGCGCAGGCGTGTCGCGGCCGCGCCCGACACGACGGCGTCTTCGTAGGAACGGGGCGGACGCGGCAACGATGTGGGGTCGACGTCGGTCGGTCCGGCGATCGTGTCGACGTAGCGGGCCGCGTCGCGCACGGACCGGCAGATCGGACCCGGCACCGACGTGAGTCCGGTATCGAAGTGTCCGGCGTCGCCGACGCGCCCGAAACTGACCTTGAAACCGAACAATCCCGAGTACGCCGATGGGATCCGGATCGAGCCGCCGCCGTCGCTTCCCGTGCAGATCGGCATCATCCCGACCGCGACCGCGGCCGCGGAACCTCCCGACGAGCCGCCGGAGGTGCGCTCGGGGTTCCACGGGTTGCGGGTGACGCCGTGGAGGTAGGTGCGGGTCCAGTTGGTCGACCCGAACTCCGGTGAGGTCGTGAGACCGACCAGGACCGCACCCGCGGCGCGCAGCCGGGCCGGTTCGGTGTCGGTGTGGTCTGCGATCTGATCTTTGAACAGCATCGACGCATGCGTGTCGGGCCAGCCTTCGACCGCGACGAGCTCTTTCACGCCCATCGGTACCCCGGCCCACCGGCCCGGGTCTTCGCCGCGTGCCACCGCGGCGTCGATCTCGGCGGCGCGTCGTCGTGCGGCGGCGACGTCGAGGAAACAGAACGCGTTGAGTTCCTCATTGAACGTGTCGATGCGCGCGACGAAGCAGTCGAGCAGGTCGACCGCTTTCAGTTCGCCGGATCGGACGCCGTCGGCGAGCTCCCAGGCGTCGCGCTCCCACGGTTCGGTCACTGACTTCCCCGTTCGGTTGCAACTTTGGCCATCTCGGCGAACGCGTCTTCGATACCGCCCGCGAGGACCTCGAGGTCACCGCCGGCATCGCGGTCGGCCCACAACCCGAAGTGCAGGGTGCCGTCGTAGGAGAGGATCCCGACGACGACCGTCAGGTTCTGGGTGAGGGGCACGATCGGAAACGCCTCGATCAGGCGTGCGCCCATCAAGTAGAGCGGCACTTGGGGACCGGGAACGTTCGTGACGATCAGGTTCACGAACGGCTGGCGGTGCACTGCACGCGCCGCGAGGCTCATCAGCGTCGGCGCGACGTAGTCGCTCATGTTCAACAACAGATCGGCGCTGAGGGCCTGACGTTTTTCTTTCAGGTCGGCGGTCTGGACTGAGATCTCCGCGAGTCGGTCAGCGGGGTCGGCGGGACCGACCGGCAACGACACGAAGATCGCCGAGATCTTGTTGCCGAGCTCGCCTCGCTGTTCGTCGGCGCGCACCGAGACCGGACACAGCACGCGTAGGCGGAGGTCTTCGACGTCGTCGCCGCGGGCGGCCAGCAACTGATGCAGGCCGCCGCCGACACCGGCGAGCACAACGTCGTTGACGGTGCCGCCCATCGCGGCGCGGATCGCTTTGACATCGGCGAGCTGTATTCGCACGACCGAAAGCAGCCGGTGGCGGCCGGTACGGGCGTTGATCGACGTGCGCGGCGCGATCGAATCGCGGGTGACCATCGTCGCGAACGATCGGCTGAGCTCGCCGGCCCGTTCGATCGCATGCCGCGGACCGCGCAGGACCGACCGGACCGACCGGACCAGCTCGGCCGGTTCGGTCGCACGTTCACGCAAGCTGTCGATCAGCAGCTGCGAGGGACTCGGTGCCGGCTCGGCCGTCCATTCGTGCGCGACTGGCGGCACGTAGTCGGGCGTCGCGTCGAGGAGCAGCGTCGCGACATCGACACCGGAGACGCCGTCGATGAGCGAGTGGTGGGTTTTCTGCACAAGCGCGACCTGACCGTCTTCGAGGCCTTCGACGAACCACAGCTCCCACAGCGGCCGTTCGCGATCGAGGAGGTTCTCTTGGACGCGTGTGGTGAGCGAGACGAGCTGCTCCCACGATCCCGGCTTCGGTAGCGCGGTGTGACGCACGTGATAGGTGATGTCGAAGCGGTCGTCGTCGATCCAGATCGGACGGCCTTGGTCGTACGGGACGGTCATCAACCGGCGACGAAAGCGTGGGAGGAGCGGCAGCCGCGAGGCCACGAGGTCGCGGACCGCTCCAATACGGAAGTGGCCGTTGGCGTCGAAAAATGGGGCGCCTTCGAGCACGCTGAGCGCACCGACGTGCATCGGGTACTCGAGCCGTTCCATGTGCAAGAAGCTGGCGTCGAGCGCGGAGAGACGGTCGTATCTGGTCATCGACTCCTGATGCTACGAGTTCCGATGAGTACGGTCTACGTTCGTATGCCCCGCGTCGCGACCACCGTGTGGATGATCTCGCCCGAGCTTGTCCTCACGCTCGACGAACAGCTCGGGCCGCCGATCGACAGCTACCTGAACGGATCGCAGGTGTGGTTGGTCGACGACGGGCCGATCACGCTCGAGTGGCGACTCCACCCGGTGGGCGGATACCGAGCCCCGGACGGCGTGTCGACGTATGACATCTGGGAATCGATCGTGTCGCAGCTCTCATCGGCTGCCGGCCCGCATGCGCTGCGACTCGGTTCCGAAGTCCGACCACTCACCGCGATTTGGGATGGGCTCGAGTGCTACGCGGCCTACGGCGACGACCTCGAGCCTCACCGCCTGGTCGAAGCGGCCACCGCGCAGCTCGGACGACCGCCCGACCGGTTTGGGCTCGTCGACCACGACGCGGTCGGCGACCTGTGGGAGCGCGAAAGTGGCGCGGTGTCGATCGTCGCGTTGCTGGTCGACCAGCTCGAGCACTAGCCGCGCCAGGGCGGGACCCGCGGTTCGTCGTACCACGCGGGGAGTTCGTCGCCGTCGATGGCACGGAACGCGAGATCAAGCCAACGGTCGGCGCCGGCGAGCGGTTGCGGCAGCGCGTCACGGGCGAAGAATCCGACGGCGGAAGTTTCGAGCGGATGGCCGTGCAGTTCGCCGCCGTTCATCCGGCAGTGGAACACGATCGAGTACATGGGGACCCGGGCGAAACCGAGCCGCAAGCCGTCGAGGACCGCGATCAGCCGTACCGGCTCGCACTCGATGCCGGTTTCTTCGAGGACCTCTTTGGTTGCGATCTCCGACGCCGAGTAGCCGACGTCCGCCCAACCGACCGGGTACAGCCACCAGCCGGAGTCGGCGCGTTGGGTGAGCAGGATCTCCTTGCGTTCGTTGCTGACGACGGCCGCGACCGCGACCTTCGGGGTCACATAGCCGGGCACACCTTCGCCGACCGTGTTCAGCCACTCATCGAAGAGCACGTCGCTTTCGGCGTCGTCGCTCGCGGCGGCACGAATGTCGGACGCGACTTTCAACACCTCCTCGAACCGTTCGCGTTCGTAGAGGCTTTGCGTGAACCCGAGTCCCGTCCGCGCGATGCCGGAGAGGGTCTCGGCCCACCGGAGCAACTCGGCGGGCGACCCACCAGACGGTTGATCGCCAGACGTCACACGGGCCAGATTAGGCCGTACCCCGTCTCGGGCCGGCTGGACGCATGACCGTCGCACCGGGCGGCCGCCACGTGCGGGTATTGGCGATCAGCGACCGCAGGTCGGGCGCCGGTTGCGGCGGAAGGAAGAAATATCCTTGCGCCTCGTCGCAGCCCAGACCGATCAACGTCGCGAGCTGCTCTTCGGTTTCGACCCCTTCGGCGGTGACCCGCAGCCCCAACGCGTGGGCGAGGCCGATGACGGCCGAGACGATCGCGGCGTCGCCTGGATCGGTGCCGAGCCCGGTGACGAACGAACGGTCGATTTTGACCGCGTCGACCGGAAAGCGTTTCAGGTAGCCGAGCGACGAGTAGCCGGTGCCGAAGTCATCGATCGCGAACTCCACGCCGAGGGCACGCACACGACTGATGACGTCGATGACGGTTTCGGTGTCGTCCATCAAGACACTTTCGGTGATCTCGAAGCACACGTTCGATGGCCGCACGCCGGTCTGGGCGATCACGTCGGCGACCCGGTCGGCCAGATCAGGTTGGACGAGCTGACGGGCCGACAAGTTGATCGACACTTGGAACGGCTCTGCATGTTCGAGTTGCCAGCGTGCGGCGTTGCGCGCCGCTTCTTCGATGACCCACCAGCCCAGCGGCACGACCAGCCCGGTCTCCTCGGCGAGGGGAATGAACTCGGCCGGGCCGAGCAGTCCACGTTCGGGATGCTGCCAACGCACCAGCGCCTCGGCGCCTATGCAGCGGGCGTCGGACAGTCCCACAATCGGCTGGAAGAAGAGGCGCAACTCGCCCCGCTCGAGCGCTCGATGCAGCGCGTTCTCGGTCGAATGCGCGGTCAACGCTCGGGCGTGCATCGTGTCGTCGAAGACCTCGACCCGTCCCCGACCCGCCTCCTTGGCGTGGTGCATCGCGGCGTCGGCATCGCGCAGCAGCTCCTCGGGCCGTTCGTCGCCGGTCAACGCGAGGGCGATGCCGACGCTTGCCCCCACGAACATCTCCGCTTCGCGTACCACCATCGGACGGATCACCGTCGCAAGGAGACGCTCAGAAATTTCGACCGCCGTCTCGCGCGCGGTGTCAGCGGTCAGGTCTTCGCACAGCACCGTGAACTCGTCGCCACCGAACCGGGCGACGGTGTCGCCGGGCCGGATGACCGACTCGAGTTTGTGAGCAACTGCGACGAGGAGCTCGTCGCCGGCGTCGTGGCCCAAACTGTCGTTGATGTTCTTGAAACGGTCGAGGTCGAGGAACACCACACCGACGCTGGACTTCGTGCGCTGGCAGCGTGCGATCGATTGTCCGAGCCGGTCGAGGAACAGCAGACGGTTCGGGAGTCCGGTCAGCGGATCGTGCATCGACTGGTGGGCGAGGTCTTCTTCGAACGCTTTGCGCTCGATCGCGATCGATGCGAGTTGGGCGAGCAAAGAGAAGATCTGCAGGTGCTCGTCGGCGGGTAGGCGCGGCTCGGCGACGAAGACGTCGAGGGTTCCGAGCACGGCGCTTCCGTCACTGGCGACAATCGGCGTCGACCACGATGCATGTATGCCATGGGTTTGTGCGATGTCGCGGTAGCCGATCCAGCGGTCGTCGACGGCGACGTCGCAGACGTAGACCGGCTTGCGTTGCGCGGCCGCGGCGCCGCACGTGATCGCGCCGACCGAGACGGGCGTGCCGTCGAACCGTTCGACCAGGCGGGTGGCGAGACTCGGGGCCGCACCGACCCGTAGCGTCGAGGTCTGCGCGTCGAGCAGCATGATCGCACAGGAAAAACGTGGGAAGTGTCCTTCGAGGGCGCCCGCGATCGTATGGAGTGTCTCTTTGAGCGCAACGCCGCGTGCGACCTGTTCGAGGATCTCGGCTTGGTGTGCGGCGAACTCGGCGGCACGGCGTTGGTCGGTGACGTCGTGCCCGACCGATTGAATTTCGACGATCGAGCCGTCGGGCTCGACAAAGGCTCGATCGGTCCACTGATACCAGCGCAGCGAACCGTCGAGTGACACCTCACGCTCGACGTGGGTGCGTACCGAGGCGCCGCCCGGGAACGACTCGAGCCGTTCGAGCAGGCGCGGGCGTTCCGAGGCCGGCCTCAGATCGACGAGCTTGACTTCCGCCAACGCGTCGCTGTGACATCCGAAGAACTCGCAGAACGCGCGGTTCGCGAACGTCAACGTCGCGTCGGGCCGGTACCGGCACACGAGCTCGGTCTGGTCGTCGACCACGGCGCGATAGCGAGCCTCGCTCTCGCGCAGCCGAGACTCGCTCGCGCGCAGCGCCTCGTCGGAGCGTTTGCGTTCGGTGATGTCACGTGACGTGACGACGATCCCGTTGACTGCGGGGTCGTCGAGAAGGTTGTTCGCGATGATCTCGGCGTCCATCCACGAGCCGTCACCTCTTTGCAGACGCAACTCGAGCGGTCGGAACCGGCCCGGCTTCGAATGCGCGCCCGCCCACAGTTCGAGGATCCGGTCGCGGTCGTCGGGGTGCACGGTGTCGAAGATGCTGCGACCCTCGGGCCACGCACCGTTCGGGTAGCCGAAGACCTGCTCGCTCGTTGGGCTCGAGTACTGCAGCCCGCCGTCGGCGTCGATGACCGAGATCGCGTCGGAGATGTTCGCGACCAGCTCGCTCAGTCGCTTCTCGGACGCTCGTACGGCGTCTTCGACTTCGACGCGATCGGTGACGTCGCGCGAGTTGGTGACGACGCCGAGTACGGCCGGGTCGTCGCTGTGGTCGGTCGCCACCATCTCAATCCAGCGCAGCTCGCCGTCGGCTCGACGGAACCGATAGCGGATTGTTTCCGCGGCGCCCGGTTTCGAGCGCAACCGTTCGAGCAGTGCGGCCAAGGCCGGACGATCTTCGGGGCAGAGTGCCGCGTCGACGGGAACATCGGGATCCGACTCGGGGTCCAGACCGACGAACTGGCACGCGCTCGGGCTGCGATACGTCACGCGGCCGCTCGAATCGATGATGGTGACCATGTCGCTCGAGTTCTGCACCAGCGACCGGAACCGAACTTCGCTCTCGCGCAACGCGAGCTCGGCGCGTTTGCGATCGCTGACGTCGGCGACGACAACGACGGCGGAGATGACACGTCCGGCTGCGTTCCGTAGCGGCGCGATCGCGACGTTGACGTCGAGCGGCCGTCCATCTCTGCTCGCGTAGCGCGCCTCGTGGGAGCGGACCGTTTCGCCGTTGAACGCCGGCGCGGTCAGCGTGCGCATCTCGTCGCCAGAATCGATGAACGGCGGAAGCGAACCAATCGCTTCGGACGCCGACCATCCGAACAGGTCCTCACTGGCGCGGTTCCAGACGTGGACGGTTCCTGCGGCATCGACCGCCAAGATTGGCAGCGGCGACGATTGCACAATCGATCGGAGTGCGGCTTCGCTGCGGCGTCGGGCCGCGTCGTTCGCCCGGCGTTCGCTGATATCTCTCGACAATGCGGAGAAGTGTTCGTAGCGACCGTTTTCGTCGCGGTGGCCGCTGATGACAACCGAAGCGGGAATGCGAAAGTCGACACCGCATACGTCGAGCTCACCTGACCATTGTCCGTGGTCGATGATCGACTGGCGCATCTCGGCGAGCTGCACCGGTGTCGTGTCGAAAAACTGGTGGATGTCGACGCGCGGCAGCGGGTCATCGGGTCCGACGCCGATCACCTCGCGAGCCGCGCGGTTCGCGAAGATGATGTCGCCACCGCGTGCGTGGAACGTGACAAGGTCGGTGGTCGACTCGACCGCCCGGCGGAACGCGCCGTTCGCGTCGGCGATCCGGTTCCAGTCTTCGGCCGACGGAACGGGCGGCGCGTCGAGTTCGGCGCTCGGCGCCCGGTCCGGCTCGCTGATGATGGTCGGAAGCGCCTCGACGCCGTCGGCGGTCATGTCCTTTTTCTTCCACTCCTTCCACCCGGTCGACGACATGGTGTCTTTTCGGCACCCCGCGTACCCCACCGAAGGCCCTGGAGGGCCGTTCTACCCGGCGACGACGTCGCCTTCCATGCGGTTCACTGCACAGCCCAGGCCTTCGAGATAGGCGATCGCCGAATCTCGTGAGCTGGGTGCCCCCGACAGCTCGAGGATCATCCAGCCGGAGTGCGCTTCGACATTGGCCCGCCGGAGGTTCGGGATCACGTCGAAGCGCTTCACCAGCTCGTAGATCATCGGCTTTTCGACGAGCTCCTCGGGAAAGGACACGAACAGTCGGATCGCGGCGTCGGAGCTCACGATGCCGCCAACCCGACTCGCGCGCAGGCGTCGGGCGCGGGGAGCACCAGGCCGGTGAAGAAGGGACCAAAGTCGGCGTAGCGTGCCGAAACCGGATCGAAGCGCATCTCGTACACGATCTCTTTCAACGCGACGACGTCGTCGGCGAGCAACGTCACGCCCCATTCCCAATCGTCGATGCCGGTTGAACCGGTGATCAGCTGCAACACGCGCCCGGCGTAGGTGCGCCCGACGCGCGCATGTCCGGCCATCAATTCCTTGCGCTGCGCGAACGAGAGCTCGAACCAGTTCGCATCGGCGTTGCGGCGTTTCGACATCGGGTAAAAGCAACACAGCTGCTTTGCGGGCAGGCGCGGATGGATGCGCTGCTCGCGGTAGTGCACGATGCGGTCGCGCCATGTCGCGAGTCGTTGCTCGAGTTCGACGCCGTCGACATGGTCTTCGGCGGCGAGACGCGCCCGTTCGTCGTCTTCGGTCGCTCCGTATTCGGACAGCTCGGTGAGCGACAGATACGACCACACCGGATCGAGCGGCGCGCCGAGCAACTCCATCTGGAACGATTGCAGGCGGGCCAGGTCCGGTCCGAGCGCGATCACACCGAGGTCGGCTTTGTGTCCGAGCATGGCCATGCAGACCGCTTGGTGGTCTTCGGCCTGCAGCGATGCGACGGCGTCGGCGATGCGTTTGGCCGCCTCGGGGTCGCGTTCGGCGCGCTCGCGGTCGACTCGGTAGTACAGATGTAACACGCCCCAACCGATCGAGGGCGTCACTGGGTCCATAGGCGGCGAGGGTAGCGCCCGATGATCGGACATCTCGCTGCTCGACAAGCGCGGGGCAGCGGTGCCGCCGGTCGGTCCGAGGTCCTGGCGCCGGAGAGATCCTGTCGGCCGATATGCGGCGAGCCCAACATCGGCCGGAATCTGGCGGTCGGCGTGACGTCCGAACGAATCCAAGGACAGGTTGCGCGTCGCGCAACGGCCGCGGCGCCGGGCCCGTCGCACCTCGGGAGGTCGAGCGGGGCGCGCAGCGCCGTGTCCGCGGGCCGTCCCGGTCGGTTTCGGAAGGCTCGACCGGTCGGAGATCATCCTGAGCTGCACGCCCATCGACCCACGTCATCGTCGGACGCGAGCGGGGCGCCCCTGAGGGCGCCCCGCCGAACATGTCGTGATGGACCGAGGTTAGAAGTCCATGTCTCCCATGCCGCCACCGGGCATACCGCCGGGCATACCGCCGGCGGCTTCTTTTTCGGGCTTGTCGGCGACGACAGCCTCGGTGGTGAGGAACAGCGCGGCGATCGAAGCTGCGTTCTGCAACGCCGAACGGGTGACCTTCGCGGCGTCGATGACGCCGGCCTTGACGAGGTCCTCGTACTCGCCGGTCGCGGCGTTCAGACCGTGCGAACCTTTGAGGTTCTTCACCTTCTCGACGATCACGCCGCCTTCCATGCCGGCGTTCACCGCGATCTGCTTCAACGGCTCTTCGAGCGCACGAGCGACCAGCTTCGCACCGGTCGCGACGTCGCCTTCGAGGGTGCCGGCAAGCTCGAGCACCTTGGCCTGCGCACGCACGAGTGCGACGCCACCGCCGGGTACGACACCCTCTTCGACGGCAGCCTTGGTGGTCTGCACCGCGTCTTCGATGCGGTGCTTCTTCTCTTTGAGCTCGACCTCGGTCGCAGCGCCGACCTTGATGATCGCGACGCCGCCCGACAGCTTGGCGAGACGCTCCTGCAGCTTCTCACGGTCGTAGTCGGAGTCGGTGTTGTCGATCTCGTTGCGGATCTGGCTGATACGACCGGCCACGTCCGACTTCGTTCCCGAACCCTCGACGATGGTCGTCTCGTCTTTCGTGATGACGACCTTGCGGGCCCGGCCCAACAGCTCCAGACCGATGTTTTCGAGCTTCAGGCCGATCTCCTCGGAAACCACCTGTCCGCCGGTGAGGATCGCGATGTCTTGGAGCATGGCCTTGCGACGCTCGCCGAAGCCGGGAGCCTTGATCGCGGTCGACTTGAACGTGCCGCGGATCTTGTTGACGACGAGCGTGGCGAGGGCTTCGCCTTCGACGTCCTCGGCGATGATCACGAGGCTCCGACCGCCCTGCATGACCTTCTCGAGTACCGGCAACATGTCCTTGACCGCCGAGATCTTGCCGGCCGACAACAAGATGAACGGGTCGTCGAGGACCGCTTCCATCCGCTCCGGGTCGGTCACGAAGTACGGCGAGATGTAGCCCTTGTCGAAACGCATGCCCTCGACCAGGTCGAGTTCCATGCCGAACGTCTGGCTCTCTTCGACGGTGATGACACCGTCCTTGCCGACCTTTTCGAGCGCCTCGGCGATCATCTGGCCGATCTCTTTGTCGGCCGCGGAGATCGCCGCGACGTTGGCGATCGCAGCCGGGTCGGTTTCGACCTTCTTCGACAGGCTCTTGATTGAGTCGACGGCCGTGATGACCGCGGCTTCGATGCCCTGCTTGAGGACCATCGGATTCGCACCGGCCGCGACGTTGCGCAGACCCTCGCGGACCATGGCCCATGCGAGAACCGTCGCGGTGGTCGTACCGTCTCCGGCGACGTCGTCGGTCTTCTTGGCGACTTCTTTGACGAGTTCGGCCCCGATCTTTTCGAACGGGTCTTCGAGGTCGATCTCCTTGGCGATCGACACGCCGTCATTGGTGATCGTGGGTGCGCCCCACTTCTTTTCGAGCACGACGTTGCGGCCCTTGGGGCCGAGGGTGACGCGGACTGCGTCGGCGAGCTTGTTCATGCCCGCCTCGAGCGCACGGCGGGCGTGCTCGTCGTAGGCGATCTGCTTCGGCATAAGGAAAAACCTCCGGAGGCAGCATCGATGCTGCGTGGCTGGAAGGGGGCAGGGTTAGCACTCAAGAACGCCGAGTGCTAACCCATGTTGGCACTCTCGCCCTGAGAGTGCAAGCCGGGATGTGCGCTCAGGGCCGCGTCAGGAACGTTGCGGCCCAGTCGGCCGGCGCGATGCTCGTGGCATCACGCCGGCGGCCGAATTGGCGTCTCACCCATGCTGCGTAGCGGGCGAAGTCCGCCGGGGGAACCAGAGCCGGGGTTTGGCGGGTGATCACCAACACGGCGGCATCGACGTTCGGACGGGGCTGGAAGCTGGCTGCGGGGAGGCGCCGGCCCCGGCTGAACCGCCACCAGGGACCCCAGGTTGCGCCGACCACGTCGGCGGGCGCTCCCGCGCTCACCTGGGCTCGGTGGCGGGCGACCTGCCACTGGACGACGAGGTCGGCCCGGACGAGGGCGCCGCCGGGGTCGTCGAGCAGCCGGCGCAGAATCGCGGCCGTCGCCGCAAATGGCGGGTTGGCGACCACCCGGTACGGGTTGCGGGGAAGCGGCACCGCGCGGGCGTCGCAGCCGAGGACGGTCACGTTCGACACGTGCGCAAACCGCCGGGCCAGTCGTGTCGCGAGCGCGTCGTCGATCTCCACCGCGAGCACGGCCGCGGCTCGTGCGGCCAGCGCGGCAGTGAGCACACCGGTCCCCGCGCCGAGATCGACGACACGGTCGTCGGGGCCGACGTCGGCATCGGCGACAAGTCGCGCCGCGAGTTGTGGGTTACCGAGGAAATGCTGACCGAGCCGGCCTGACCGACTGGTCGGCGAACGCCCGGGCACGAACCACCATGGCCATGAGTGCCTCCCGCGAATAGCTCAGCACACCCCACGGAACGCTGCCGGGCATTTTCTCTATCCTGAGTCCATGGCCGAAATGCACGACACGACCGAGGAGTACCTCGAGTCGATCCTCGCGATCGAGGAAGAGGGCGTCGTGCCGATGCGGGCCCGTTTGGTCGAACGTCTCGGTCTTTCTGCCGCGGCTGTCTCCGAGACCATCGGCCGGCTGAGTGATCACGGCTACGTCGAACTGCACCGCGATCGCAGCCTGCACCTCACCGACAAGGGTCGGCGGCTCGCCACGACGGTTGTGCGCCGGCACCGGCTCGCCGAACGTTTGCTCGTCGACGTGATCGGCCTCGAGTGGGAGAAGGTGCACCGAGAGGCCGACCGCTGGGAACATGCGATCTCGGCCGACGTCGAACAGAAGCTCGTCGAGCTGCTCGGCGATCCGGCCACCTGCCCGCACGGCAACCCGATCCCCGGATCGAAGCATCGCGCCAACGGCTCTCCGACCCTCGCGCTCGCGCGCAGCGCGCCGGGCCGGGTCGTGGTACGCCGCGTCAACGAACGACTCGAGATCGACGACGACGGAATCAAACTGCTCGCCGCGGCCGGCATGATGCCGGGCTGCAAGGCCACGGTCGTCGAGAACATCGACGGATCGGTGACGCTCGACACCGAAACCGGTCAGCACACCCTGCCCCGCCGGGTCGCCGAAAATCTGTACGTGTCGCTTCGCTGATCGTCACGCCCGCCGCGTCGACGCCTGCGACACCGACCGACCGCCCGAACCGGCCCGGTTGACGGTCGTCGTCGATCGGGCCGACGGATCTCGCTCTGGCCTTAGCCGCCAGCGACCGCGGGGATGATCGACACGACGGCTCCGTCGGAAAGCGGCGTGTCGACGCCCTGCATGAAGCGGATGTCCTCATCGGCGACAAACACGTTCACGAACCGTCGTAACTCGCCCTTTTCGTCGAACAGCCGCTCGGCGAAACCGGCGTGCTGTGCGTCGAGCACTTTCAATGCCTCGCTGACGCTCGCGGCTTCGACCGCGACTTCCGAAGCACCTCCGGCCAGGCTGCGCAGTTGGGTGGGGATACGGATCGTCACTGCCATGGCCGGTCAGGCCTCCTCGATGTCGAACGCGGCGTGGAACGCGTCGAGACTCGGCGCGATCGTGGCGCTGGGACCACTGGTGGGAGCGACCGCCTCAATCGTCTTCAGTCCGTGACCGGTGATGTAGACGACGACGCACTCGTCGGCGCGTATGACGCCGTCGGCCGCGAGGTTCTGCAACGTCGCGATCGTGACTCCGCCGGCGGTCTCGGCAAAGATGCCTTCGGTGCGGGCGAGGAGCTCCATCCCGGCGACGATCTCTCCGTCGCTCACCGCCGAGAATCCGCCGTTGCTGTTGCGGACCGCGTCGAGCGCGAAGTAGCCGTCGGCCGGGTTGCCGATCGCGAGCGACTTGGCGATGGTGTCGGGCCTCACCGGCCGGATCGTGTCGGACTGTTCGATGAAGGCAGTCGCGATTGGTGAACAGCCCAGCGCCTGCGCGCCCGACATACGTACGTGCGGCTCGTCGTCGAGGAGACCGACGCGATGCAGCTCGCTGAATCCCTTCTGAATTTTGGTGAGGAGCGAACCACTCGCCGCCGGTACCACGACGTGATCCGGCGCGCGCCAGCCGAGCTGCTCGGCGGTCTCGAAGGCGAGCGTCTTCGAACCCTCGGCGTAGAACGGCCGCATGTTGACGTTCACGAACGCCCATTCGTAGATGCCGGCAAGTTCCGCGCAGAGTCGGTTGACGTCGTCGTAGTTGCCTTCGATAGCGACGACGTGGCCACCGTAAACCGATGTGGTGACGATCTTGCCCTGCTCGAGGTTCGACGGGATGAACACGTAGCTGCGCAGGCCGGCGTGGGCCGCGTGCGCGGCGACGGAGTTGGCGAGGTTGCCGGTTGACGCGCACGCCGCGACCTTGAAGCCGAACTCGAGCGCCTTGCTCAACGCGACGGAAACGACACGATCCTTGAAGGAGTTCGTCGGGTTGCGAGTGTCGTTCTTCAGCCAGACTTCACCGAGTCCGAGTTCGGCCGCGAGTCGGTCGGCACGCACCAGGGGCGTGAACCCGGTGCCGAGATCAACCGACGGGTCGCACGTGACGGGCAGCAGGTCGGCATATCGCCACAGGCTCGCAGGGCCGGCCTCGATCTTGTCTCGGCTGGTCGCACGAGCGATGGCGTCGTAGTCGTAGGCGACTTCGAGAGGACCGAAGCACCATTCGCAGGTGTAGATCGGAGAAACCGGATATTCCCGGGCGCACTCTCGACAGCGCAGGCCGAGAACGTGGGTGTCGACGACAGGTGATTCTTTCACCAATGACATGAGTTGTCTCCTCGGTGGTTGCTCTCGACGCGCTCTCGAGCACCTCGAGCGGGAGACCGCTCTTCGGCAACTCATCGGTCAGGCATTGGCACCTCGCTCGAGTGGCCGGCGGTTCCGGTCGCTTCGTGCTGGTTGCCGCGGCGTCGTCGGGCCTGTCCCTCAGCCGCTCTTGATGAGCGCGTATTGCCGGTCAGATTAGCAGGACACGGGCGGGACGTTCAGAACGTTCCCGTAGGCTGATGCCGTGAATCCGGCCGATCTCGTGGCGGCGAAGCGCACCCTCCGACACTCGATCTCGGTGTGCCTCCCCGCACGGAACGAGGCGCTGACCGTCGGCGCGGTCGTGCGCGAGGTCCGCGAGCAGCTGATCGACTCGACCGGCCGATGGGGTGGCCTCGTCGACGAGGTCGTGGTCATCGACGACGACTCGACCGACCCGACCGCCGAGGTCGCCGCCGCCGCGGGAGCACGCGTCGTCCGCCAGGCCGACGTGTTGGCGGAGGCCGGACCCGGCTCAGGCAAGGGCAACGTGCTGTGGAAATCGTTGCACGCCTGCATCGGCGATCTTTTGTGTTGGCTCGACGCCGATCTGCGCAACTTCCGGGCCGACACCGTCGCGGCGTTGCTCGAACCGCTCGTGAACGACGTCGACACCATGCTCGTGAAAGCGAGCTACACGCGTTCGTTCGAAGGTGCGCCCACCGGCGGCGGGCGGGTCACCGAGCTCGTCGCCCGCCCACTCGTCTCGTTGTTGTTCCCCAAGCTGGCCGACATCGTGCAACCCCTCGCCGGCGAGTACGCGGCGCGGCGCGAAGCCGTCGAGGTACTGCCGTTCGTGCAAGGTTGGGGTGTCGAGCTCGGATTGCTGGTCGACATCGTCGAACGCTTCGGCCGCGATTCGGTCGCCCAAGTCGATCTCGGCACACGCGTACACCGCAACCGTCCGGTCGACGAACTCGCCGCGCAGTCGCTCGCGATTCTCGCGACCGCGTTGCGACGCGCCGGGCTAATGCAGTTCGACGGTCCGACCCTCGAGCTGCTCCGCGCCGATCTCGAAGGCAACATCGACGCCGAACTCGTCGAGATCCGCGAACGTCCGCCCATGACGACGATCCCCGCCTATCGCATCCGGCACTGCTAACGATCCGGCGCGGACATCCGTGGCCCGACCGTTCCTGTTCACGCCACATCTTGTCGGGCGCCGTTCGTGTCGGGCGCCGTTCGTGCCTGCACCGTTATTGCAGGGCGGCGCGACCGGCTTCGACCGCGGCCTCTTCGACGAGGAGCGCGGCTCGCGTGTATGCCTCGCCGGCCTGCCAGACGCGGTCGGTGAGGGCGAAGACGTCGGCACGCTCGGCGAGCGCGGTTCGGGCCTCGTCGGTCACTTGTCCGGCGATCACCGCGACACGCGGAACCGCCAAGTCTGCGCTCCATGCGAGCACACCGCCGACGACCTTGCCTTCGAGGCTCGACAGGTCGAGCTTGCCCTCGCCGGTCACGACGACGGCGGCCCCCTCGAACATGTGCTCGAGCCCGACGGCTTCGGCGACCGCTTCGAAACCGGGTACGAGCTGCGCGCCGATCGCGGCCAGACCACCCGCGAGGCCGCCCGCCGCGCCCGCACCCGTGATCGCGGTCACGTCGACTCCAGTTCGGGTGCGGTACTGGTCGGCGATGAGCGCGAGCCTCCGTGCCAACAGCGCGACCTGCGCGTCGGACGCACCCTTTTGGGGGCCGTAGCGACGCGCCGCGTCGAGAAAAGATGTCTCCACGTCACACGCGACGGTGATTTCCATTCCTTGCAACGACCAGCCCATCGCCTCGACGGCCGCGAGGCCGCCATCGGTTGTGGCACTTCCGCCGACCGCGACCAACACTTGGCGGAAGCCCTCACGACGCGCGACCGAGATCAGCTCACCGGTGCCCCGCGTGCTCGCGCGCAGCGGATCGTTCCGACCCGATACCAACGCGAGCCCGCTGGCGCGCGCCATCTCGATGACCGCGACCCCGGACGGCAACACACCCCATTCGGCATCGACCCGCTCGCCGAGCGGGCCTGTGACCCGCGCGACACGTCGGGATCCGCCCATCGCCGAAAGCAAGGTGTTGAGCGTGCCTTCGCCGCCATCGGCGAGGGGCGCTTCCACCACATCGTCGAATCCGGCACGGTGTAGCCCAGCCGCCATCGCGGCGGCGGCTTCGTCGGCCCGCAGCGTTCCCCTGAACTTGTCCGGACAGGCAACAGCACGGAGAGACGACGCAGGGAGAGTCGGAGGCTGCGACACGTGACATAGATTGACCGCTTCCCCGCCAGTTGTCGCCTCAGGAGATCCCTTGCTCGAACGGGTGCCGTTACTCGACAAACATCTCGGCGACTACGAAGACGCCGTCGAGCCCGGCACACTCGAGCGGATCCGGGAACTGGCCGAACCGCTGCGCGGGGCGCGCGTCCTGCACGTCAACGCAACGGCGTACGGCGGCGGCGTCGCCGAACTGCTCGCGACCCATGTCGCCTTGCTACGCGATCTGGGCATCGCCGCCGAGTGGCAGGTGATGCACGGCAGCGACGAGTTTTTCAGCGTCACCAAACATGTCCACAACGCCTTGCAGGGCGCTGACGTGGACTGGAACGGTCAGATGGAACGCGTCTACCTCGAGCGGGTCCTCGACAACGCGTTGCAGCTCGAAGGCGAATGGGATTACGTGGTCATGCACGACCCGCAGCCAGCCGCGATGCTCGAATACGCACGGAACGCCGGTGTCGCGCACGAGAACACGAAGTGGATCTGGCGTTGCCACATCGACCTCACCGACGCGAACCCGAACGTGTGGAAATTCTTCCAAGGATTCGTCGAGCAGTACGACGCGACCGTGTGGACGATGCCCGAGTTCGTACCTCCCGGGATGCCACGCGACCGCGCCGTGTTCGCACCGCCGTGCATCGATCCCCTCTCGGTCAAGAATCTCGAAATGCCGAGACCGTTCGTCGAGGAGATCGTCCGCCAATACAGCGTCCGGGCTTCCGATCCGCTTGTCGTGCAGGTCAGCCGGTTCGATCCCTGGAAAGATCCGGTGGGCGTGATCGCGGCATTCCGTATCGTGCGGGAAGAATTCCCGACCGCGCAGCTCGTGCTCGCCGGCTCGATGGCGACCGACGACCCCGAAGGCTTCCGCTACTGGGAACTTGCCGACACGGCCCGGGCCGGTGATCCCGGCATCCATCTCGTGTCGAACATCCAGCAGGTCGGCGCGGTGCAGATCAACGCATTTCAGCGCGCGGCCGACGTCGTGATGCAGAAGTCGCTGCGAGAAGGTTTCGGACTTACCGTCAGCGAAGCGTTGTGGAAAGGCCGACCGGTCGTCGGCGGGCGTTGCGGCGGCATCACCATGCAGATTCGCGACGGAGAGAACGGCTATCTCGTCGATTCTGTCGAGAGCGCGGCGGCGCGCACGGCCGAATTGCTCCGCAACCCGGTGCGTGCCGACGAGATGGGCGAAGCCGGCCGAGATCATGTTCGTCGCAACTTCTTGTCGACACGTGAACTCGAAGACTGGCTGCGACTTTTCCGAGATCTCGGGTAGCGGCGCATGATCGTCGTCTCGCACCGCGGGCCGTACCGGTTCGAAGCGAACGGCGACGGAAGCTACGCGTCGGAACGTGGTGCGGGCGGCGTCGCCAGCGCGCTCGGCGCGGTGGTGGAAAAGAGCGAACGCGACGCGACATGGATCGCGGCCGCGCTGTCGGACGCTGACCGCTCGGCGGCCGAGTCGGGCTCGCTCGACGATCTCGACATCGATTTGCGGCTCGTCGCGCTCGATCCCGAGTTGCACACCATGCACTACGACGTCGTGTCGAACAGTGTGCTGTGGTTCTTGTTCCACGATCTGTTCGATCGCATCCGCCGTCCACGCTTCGACCACCGCTTCCGCGAGGCCTGGGAGGCCTACCGCGCGGTGAACGCCGCCTTCGCCGACGCGACCGCGCAAGCCGCAGTCGAAGGTGACGTCGTGCTCGTGAACGACTATCAGCTGTCGCTCGTCGGCGCTCGTCTACGCGAGCTCCGACCGGACCTGCGGATCGTTCATTTCACTCACACGCCGTTCTGCGGTCCTGACGACATGCGTGTGCTTCCGACGTATGCGGCGCAAGATCTGTGCTCGGCCCTCGCCTGCAACCAGGCCGGCTTCCATACCGCACGATGGTCTCGTGCGTACCACCAGTCAGCGCGCGACGTGCTCGGCCGGCGCGCGACGATCGCACCGACATTTTCGGCCAGCCTCGGCATCGATGTCGGCGCCCTCGACCGCGTCGCCGGCGGCGTCGAGGCGCGCGCCGCGTCAAACGCCCTCGACGACGCGGTGGGTGATCGCCTCGTCGTCGCGCGCAGCGACCGGATCGAACCTTCGAAGAACATCGTGCGCGGCTTCCTCGCCTACGACCGGCTGCTGGAGGCACGACCTGGGCTGCGGGGCCGGGTGGTGTTCGTCGCGATGCTGTACCCGTCGCGCCAGACACTCCCGGAGTACCTCGCCTACGCCAGCGAGATCGAACAGGTCGTGAGTCGCGTCAACGAACGTTGGGCCACACGAGATTGGCTGCCCATCATCCTCGACGAACGTGACGACTTCCCCCGCTCGATCGCCGCGATGCAGCGCTACGACGTACTGGTCGTAAATCCGATCAAGGACGGGCTCAACTTGGTGGCCAAGGAAGGCCCGGCCGTCAATCGTCGCGACGGCCTGCTCTGCCTTTCGCGCGAGGCGGGCGCGTTCGACGAGCTCCACACGGCCGCGATCCCGATTCATCCCTATGACCTCGACGACGCGGCGAGCGCACTCGACCGCGCACTCGCGACCCCTCTCGACGAGCGCGCCGCGATCGCCACGCGGTTGCGGACACTCGCGACCGCGCGTACACCGGCCGACTGGATCGCCGATCTCGTCGCGCACGCCACCTGAACTAACGCGCCAAACGTCGCGCGACCGCTTCGAGGAGCGCGACCGCACCGGACGGGCCGTCGACCAGACAATCGACCGCCGCCGCCAGCTCTTGTGGCATCTCCGACGACCGCACACCGACCCGCACCCCACGCTGCAACCGACCGGCGCGTTCGGCGCGCGCCAACGCGTCGAACGCCGGGATGTCGCCGATGTCGTCGCCTACGAACGCACCGACCGAACATCCGTCGGTGAGCACGTCGACCGCGGTGCCCTTATCGATCGCGACCGGCGGCCGCAGCTCGACCGCGAATCGCGTGCGCCACTGCGCGAGGCCGTAACGACGCGCGAGATCGGCCGCGACGGCGAGGACCTCGTCGGCCCGCTCGGGTGCCATCCGCCAATGAAACGTGACGCTCACGCCGGCTTTGCGTTCGACGATGATGCCGGGCAGCCGTCGATCGGCCTCGCCGGCCGCGGACGTCACCGCGGGGCCGTAGGCGACCACGAGCGGACTGACCTGACGCTCCCCGCCGACGAGCAGCTCCATCCCGTACAGACCGGCGAGGACCACATCGGGGACCGGGACCCGTTGGGCGAGGAACTCGACCGTCCGGCCGCTCACGATCCCGACCCGTGCGACCCGCCCGACCAGCCGGCCGAGCGCATCGATCGCGCCGGGTAGGGCTCTGGCGTCTTGGGGTCGATCGACGATGGGTGCGAGCGATCCGTCGTAGTCGACCAGGATCGCGGTTTCGAGCGGCCGCTCGACGAGCGCGTCGATGATTGCGGCGACATCGACCACAGTGGGACGCTACTGGCATGGACGCCAAGGCTGCGGCGCGTGCAACTGTCGAATCGAGTGCGCAGAACCTGATCGGTCTCAGTCACCGTGTGCACGCACACCCGGAGTTGAAATTCGAAGAGACCCGATCGGCCGAATGGACCGCCGGGGTGCTCGCCGATGCGGGCCTCACCGTCAACGCAGGAATTTGTGCGCTCCCGACCGCGTTCTCATGCGAGTTCGGCACCGGTTCGTTACACCTCGCGATCTGCGCAGAGTACGACGCGCTCCCCCAGATCGGACACGCGTGCGGTCACAACATCATCGCGGCGACGGCGGTCGGCGCCGGACTGGCGCTCGCACCTCTGGTCGACGATCTCGACCTGCGCGTCAGCATCATCGGCACGCCGGCCGAAGAGGGCGGCGGCGGCAAAGTGTTCATGCTCGAACGGGGTGCGTTCGCCGGGGTACACGCAGCGATGATGGTGCACCCGGCACCGTTCGAGGATCTCACGCCGCGGGTGAGCGCGGTGGCACACTTCGGCGTGAGCTACGAAGGTCGCGCGTCTCACGCCGCCGCGGCACCGGAGCTCGGCATCAACGCCGCCGACGCGTTCACCGTCGCGCAGGTCGCGATCGGGTTGCTGCGTCAGCATCTCAGAGCCGGCGATCAGGTGCACGGCATCATCACCCACGGCGGAGACGCCGCGAACATCGTTCCCGCACAGGCCGAGGGCCTGTGGATGGTGCGTGCCCCGACGATCGCCGACCTGGCCACGACCCGTCCCCGGGTCGAACACTGTTTCGAAGCCGGCGCCCTCGCGACGGGAGCCAAGCTCAGTATCGCCGACGTCTCTCCTGTCTACTCGCATATGGACCACGACCCCGACCTCGTCGAGGTCTACCGCGCCAACGTGGTCGCGCTCGGCCGGGAACCGGACGACGAACGCGAGATGACGTTCTCGACCGACATGGGCAATGTTTCGTTGGAGATTCCGAGCATTCATCCGTGTATCGCGATCGAAAGCGCGGGGGCGGTCAACCACCAGCCGGAGTTCGCGGGCGCGTGCGTGAACGCGTCCGCCGATCGTGCGGTGCTCGAAGGTGCCCTCGCGCTCGCGTGGACCGCGATCGACGTCGCGACCGGTCCGTTGCGCCCGCGACTGGTGTCGCGCTAGGCGCCAGCTCGCAGCCGACGATTACGTCGCGCTGCCGACGACGACAACGCAGTCCTCGCCGTCCCGCAACGTCGAGAACGTCTTGGGGTACCGGATATGCAACGGCACGCTCGGCCCGACCAGCTTGGCCAGTCGAGCGCCCTCCCGTTCCAGACCGCCACGGCAGGTGACGCTGTTCCCGACCTGTTTGTGGCCGGTCCAGTCGTTCGCAGGTGCGATACTCGTGTAGCCCTGCTGCTTCAGGTTGGTTGTCATCACGCCGGCTTGGCCGCTCAGTGCACCACCGTTGAGCACGATCACCTTCAACAAGCCCGGCGCGATCGGCGGCGTTTTGGGCGTGGTCCTGCCGGTCGTGCCGGTCCTGGTGGTGTTGGTCGTCCGGGTCGTATGCGGCCTCGTGGTGGTCGTATTGGGCGGCGCGGCGCTCTTGGGACCGTTGTCGTTGCGATCACCGAGTTGGAGCAGCACGATCCCGATCACGACGGCGACGCCGATGAGCAGCGCTCCGAGCAACGCGGCGTATCCAGCTCCGCGCGCCACCTCTCCGGTTCCGCCGTCGCGCGGCTGTCGACTCATACGATCATTCTGCCCCGTCGGGGCCTCGCCGCGCCTCACCGGCTCCCGGGGTCAGCACGGCGGCCTTCGATGCGCTCACGACGGCTTTGCTCACGCCGCCGGCGGATGCGCCGCACGGTCAGCGGGTCGTACGCCTCGGCGTCGGAGCTATCGACCACTGCGTACAGCGCTCGGTAGTAGCTGCTGGCCGAGATCCCGAAACGGGAGCGGATCTCAGAGGTTTTGCTCGCCGGCAGTTGCCACCACGCTCGTTCGAAGTCGAGCAGTGAGCGTTGCGTCTCGGTAAGTGTCATCAACGCGCGATCCTGACCGTTGCGCGCGCGAAATACAAGCATCCTCGAGATGGGATGGGTGGCGCCGGAGTTCGGGATCGAACCAACGAGCTCTGTCTCGCAAGAAAGTCTCGTCGCGACCGCGAGAACGCGTCGATCGTCGACGTGGCCCGGCGAGCGTTGCTCGTCGGCATACCGTCGCGAATGTGGACACGCACGCACAGGACGCGCCCGGTACCCGCAGGTGAGGACGTCGACTTCGCGATCGAGGCGATCGCAAGGTCGACGAGGCGAACCCGGTCGTTGCGGGTCACGAATGCCGTGTTGTCGACCTCGGGCGCTGTGCCGGCCGCGGCGGACGTTTTCGGGCATGGGCACGCCGGGAACCCATCGCAGGAAGCGGTGGCACAAACTTTCTCGACGTCAGGGCATGTGCAACCGCGATCTGGGTGGGCTGTTCGGCCGTCTCTCGTGGGGCGCGTCCGCACCGGCCGGTGCCATGAACGCGACCGGGTCCGTTGGCGGCGCCCTTCGTCGCAACGAAACGTCGGACGTGCGGGATGTCTAGCCGAGGCGAAATGGGTCTTCGTGACGTCGTTGGCACAGCCGTCGTCCTCGCGGGTGTCGTCCGTGCCCTGACCCGCACACGCTGTCCCGGCCGCGCTCGAGGCGGCGGACGGGCTGACATTCCGCAGCCTGCGACGCTCGGCGACGACGACATGACGGCCGACGGAGTCGACGCCGGACGGCGCCACATCGCCGGACCACCCGACAGCAGGTCGGGAACGCGAGGCTGAGAAGGTCCCCCGGCGCCATTGACGCGCCGTGACCGTTCCTGCGGGTCGTTCCAGCGGCCGGACGACCGGCACCAAGGCGGCGCCGGCCTCTTTCTGATGTGCCGCCTCACGATTGTCTGCGGAATTTCGATGCTGACAGACACGTCCACGTTGTGAAAGTGGCGCGATCATCGAGTCCGGGCGTTGTGGTCACCCTTGCGTGGTCTGGCGGAGAGGAACGCTTGACCGCCGAAGCGACGACGCACCAACGGTTCGATCACCACCAAGGAGCACCCGATCATGGCAGACGAGCACTACAACAAGCCCGGCTGGTTCACCCGCAACATCTTCAACGGCATCGTCGCGCTGGCCACACGACTCGGAGTGAGCGTCTGGGGCTCCCGCATCTTGCAGGTCCGGGGACGCAAGACCGGCCAGGTTCACGAAACCCCGGTCAACTTGCTGACCCACCAAGGCGAGACCTACCTCGTCGCGCCCCGAGGGATCACCCAATGGGTCCGCAACCTCCGCGCCGCAGGTGAAGGCACGCTCCGCCTCGGTCGCCGCCACGACTCGTTCCGCGCGCAAGAGCTCCCCGATACCGAAAAGCTCGACGTGCTTCGCGCCTATCTGCGGCGCTGGAAGATTGAAGTCGGCGTGTTCTTCGACGGCGTTGACGCCAACTCTTCCGACCAAGAACTGCTGCGAATCGCCCCCAACCACCCTGTGTTCCGTCTCGACACCACCGCCGCATAACCGCCCCACAAGCGAGCGGGCTCCGCCAGATCTCGAGGCAGGCCGACAAACGCACCTTCGGCGGCTTGTGACATTCGGCTCCCGCGGACCGGGTCGCGCAGAGCCGACGCGAGAACGCGCAACATCGTCTCGGCCACCCGGCGATGCGGCGCCGAACAGGCAGCCGCATGCACGGTGAACACATTCGGTGCCGGCGCGCCCAGCCCGACGGCTCACGTCCACATCAGCGGACCCTGGTGAGACCGGCGCGCTCAACGACGACGAACGTCACCGTTCGTCGGTCGACCTGTGCAGCGTCCGCGGAGGTCTCGTGGTTCGAAGGCGCGGCCCCGCGTCCCGGGTCACCGCAGCCCGCGCCACCGCCGACCGAACAACCTCGCGATCGCGGTCGGGTTGCACGACTGGGATGGCCGTCAGGTCTGCGGCGCGTGTTATTGGGACGAATCGGCGTGAAGGAGGAGTGCGGGACGTGTGCGGGCTGCTTGCAGACCGGGCACCGCGGCGACGAGGTTCGCCAACACGAGCGCACCGACGGCAACGAGCACGATCGCGGTGGTGGGGACGGTCGCTCGAGGTACGGCGTTGATCGTGCGCGCGAACAGATTCCACGACGCGCGTCCGGTCACGATGCCAATCGGCACGCCGACAACTACTCCGATCGCGACCACGATCGTCGATTGCCATGCGATGACGGCCGCAATTTGCCGGCGCGTGCAGCCGAGCGTCTTCAGCAGGGCAAGCTCGTGTCGGCGTCGGCGCACCGACGCGATGAGCGTCAGGGAGAGCGCGAGGAGGGCACCGACGGCGAGGCCGGCGGCGAGAAGCAGAGGCGCGTCGCCAAGGCTGCGGTAGTTGACGATCTGCGCGGGCCGCTGGACGCCGACGACCGTGATGTCGTTCCCGGCCGCGTTCGGGTCCGCGTTGAATGCTCGGTCAGTTGCCTCGACGATGCGTCGCAGGTCGGATCGCCCTTGCGTCGTGCTCACGCCGGCCCGTATCCGAACAAAGACGAAGTCGTATCCGTTGAGGAGCGGGTCGGAATTCAGTTGGATCTTGCGGAACGCGGCCGACTCGATGTCGGTGGGTAGGAGGGCTCCGGTGCCCATCGACGTGTGATCCGCGACAAAGCTCGCGAAGCCGACCGCGGGCAAGGTCGCGGTTCCCACGACGCGCACCTGCACCGGCGGGATGTACGCAGGCGCATCGGCCGGCGACCCGTAGCTCAACACCACATTGTCACCGACATGTGTGTGCAGGCGGGACAGGGTGGCCGAACCGAGCACGATCTGGTCGGTTGCCTCGAGACCGTGTCCGGACAAGATCGGCGGAGCGACCGCGGCATCCGGACTCGTCAGCAACGCCGGAACGGTCTGCCCGTCGATCTCGGCGATCAATTCGCTGGCGCCCACCCAGCCGGCAACGTCGGGGTCGTGCGTGAGCAGGTTCTGGGTGAACGGTGGGACTTCGCTGCTCGGGTTGATCGCGTAGTTCCAGTTCCAGCCGTAGAGCGAGGGGTGCGACACGAGGGTGCGGAGTCCGCTCGCGAACGTCAGTGTCGTGATCACCATCGCAACCGCGATCACGGTGCCCGTCAACGCGGAGCGCACCGGTACCGCGGCGCGCCCGACGCCGGGCTCTAACGCGAAGCGCACGCCGGTGACGCACGAAACTGGCAAGCCGGCGTTCTCGGCCGAGCGCGCGGCGCGGGATCGCCGGCGCCGGGCTTGCGCGCGCTGCACTGTCACGCGGTGTGGTGCTCGATGGAAGGCGATCACGAACGCGACGCCACTCGAGATGACGACGAGCCCAGCGAATCCGAGGCCGAGCACGGTCCAATCGAACGCGAGTCCCGACGTCGGATAAACCGCTCGCACGGGCCCGAGCGGAGTAAACGGTGAGATGCCGATCGCAACCACGACCGCGACGATTGAGCCGCCAATGATGGCGCCGAGCACACCGACCAGACCGTCGGCGATCGTCATCGTCGGAGTCGCGCCGAGCGCGCGCAGAACTTGACGGTCGTTGTCATCCAAGCGAAGTTGTCGAGACACGGCCTGGGCGGCAATGACCAAGGCGACCAGCACCGCGATCGCTCCGAACGCGCCCAGCGCGATCGACTCGGGCCTGATTGCATCTTCAACCTGCGCAACAACGGGCGCGGTGACGTGGAACTCATACTGAGCGCCGTTCGGAATCAGCCTGATGAGCGCACGCTCCACTCCGGCGACGGCGCGCGACCCGCCGTCGAGCTGGAGCCCGTACAGGGTCGGCGCGCCTGCCGCCGGCACCGCCGCAATCGCCTCCCGGAGGAGCGCGGGGGTCAACACGACGAAGCCAAACGCCGCGTCGATGTCGTCTTGGATGACCTGATTGTCGAACTCGACGATGCCGACCACGGTCACGCTCACCCGCAACCGTGCAGGCGCAGTATGACTCGCAAAAAGGCCGAGCCGTAGCACCTCGCCGACGCGTGCGTGCAGCTGGCGGGCAGCGCTCGGTGTTAGGACCACTTCGTGCGCCCTGGTCGGATCGGCCATCCGGCCGTGCACGACGGTGACCCGATCCTGGCCGAACAACTCTCCGTCGGTGCTGCCCACCATGAACACCGTCGGAAATGGATTCGGAGCACCCTTGGCTGTGACAAACGTGAAGGGTGGCAAGTCGACGGTCGCCACTCGTTTGACCCCGGGTACCCGGGCGATCGCCTTCTTCAAGGACGTGACCGTCGCGCCCCCGGCACCGAACGACGAGACAGTGAGATCCGACGGATCGGTGCTCGCCAAGAACTTCGGGTACGACGACTGGGTGCGGCGCGCTCCCGCGATCGACCCCAACGCGATCCCGCCGCTCAATCCGATCAACAACACGATCGCGAGCAAACCGATCACACGACGGCCGAATGTCACGCGGAACCGGTACCACGCCACCCGCGAGACCTGCCTCACAGTGACACGCCGTCCACGGATTCGAACTCCACCGAGATACTGCCGATCTGACCTGAAGGTCCCATGGCTCTCATCGTGAGTCTGGCCCACACGGCGACGACCACCAAGGTGGCCAGCCCTCATGCAACGGTCGTACTACCACCACACCTCGCCTATAGCGCGCGACACCAAACGCAAATCGACTCGACGCCGAGAACGGATCGCACGTGCGCGCCGCGCCGCCTTCGTTAGATCAGGGCTGTGACGCGGTCAGCTGGGGTTGCCAGGGTCACAGGAAGGCAACCCGATCGCTGCGGCGGCCCGCGTGGCTATTTCGGAGTGCGCCACGAGGTCATGGTAGGTCGTGATGAACGTGGCAGTGTCGCCTTGCGCGGCGGCGTGCTGTTGAGCAATGTCGCTGGTCACAGTCTGGTCAACCGCGGCGACGAATGTGTCCCAGGTGCCTGTGTTCACGCTCGGGTTGCCGAGCGCGTCGAGCGCAGTCCGCCATTTGCGAAGCGCGGCAACGGTCTTCGCCTCGTAGCGGGCGATACCAGGAAAATCCGTTATGAGGGGATGTACCGGATCGAAGGTGGGATAGGGAAAC
This sequence comes from Acidimicrobiia bacterium, assembly GCA_052148155.1. Classification (GTDB taxonomy): domain Bacteria; phylum Actinomycetota; class Acidimicrobiia; order IMCC26256; family PALSA-610; genus JBBQER01. The sequence continues at coordinate 50,984 of JBKQIY010000023.1, forward strand.
GACCCATCGGCGCGGAGGGCGTCGCCGATGGTCTTGCAGGTCGCCGACACCTTCGCCTGGAAGCTCGCGTTGACGAAACCGCTCGCAGCCGGCGGCGGTAGCGTCCTCGTCGGCGCCAACGGCGTCACAGTTCCCTTGCTCGACGAGCTGCAACCCGCAGCCATCAAGAACAACGCCGACACCGCGACGCTCCAACGAAACCAGGCGCCCGCGTGTTGTTTCGTCATCGAAGCCCCTGGTGTCGTCAGCTGTGCGTTTCGCGCGATCGCCCGCGTGTCTAGCCCGTTCGGGCTCGCCCCGCCAGAACCGACGACGCGTCCGATCACGCCGTGCCTTCGGATGTCACATCGCCAGCTATGGGTCCGGCATGGCGACGTCGCGAACGGGTGTCGGGTCCGGTCCGTGTTGGGCAAGGGCGATCATCTTGCGGCGCCTTGAAGTCTTGGCCGCGTGGACCAAGGCTGGCAGCGGACGGAAGTCGTCGGGTGACGGATTACGTCGTGTTGACGATGTGGACGGCGCACTCCGCTTGGTGCGTAACGGTATTGGGGACGCTGCCCAGGACGCGGCGCGTCCCGCGCATTCCTTTGTTCCCAACGACGATGAGGTCCGCGTTGGCCTCCCGGGCGACCTGGAGTATCGCGGCGGCCGGATCACCGAGGAGGGCATGCGTGTGCGGGGAGTCGCCTGCGGCGGCGCAAAGTTGCGCGAGAAATTGTTCCGCCTCTGTACGACCTGGGGGCTCACCGGCACCAGCGACCTTGGTGGGTTCTGGTGATCCTGGATACGCCATTACGAGATGCAGCGTCGCGCCAAAGGTCCGCGCAAGTTCGTGCGCGACCTGCGCGGCGTATCGTCCCGATTCGGCTCGGCTGACACCACAAACGATCGTGTCGTACATCTCTACCTCTCAAGCGCTTGCCGTGGCCCGCCCGGCCGAGTTCGATGACCAACGCCGCTGCCGACCTGGCCAACCGACAGCCGGCCGAGCGCATGTTGCCCCGCGGTGTCGAGGTTCGTCACATGAGCGTCGAGGTTGTTCCAACAGGTTCGATCATCGCGGTCGCCCAGCCTCCCATATCGCATCGGGTGTGGTGATCGCTCTGGTCGAGCGTCTCGGAGGGCGGCTGAGATTACCGTCGGAGCAATGAAGTCCGCTGAACCCATCGTGGCGCTTGAGGATCGACCGCGCGCTCTCGATCCTCGGGCGTTGAACGAGGTGAGGTCTTGGGCCGAATCCGTGGACGCTTGGTTCAGGCACGTCTGCATCACCGATGCGCTGACAAGAAACCACGCGGGGCTGCAGGGATCGCCGACGGTCCCAATTCGACGTCACAGCTCCGGGTCCGAGGCGCTGTCGATGCGTATGGGTTGGACCTCGATCGCGAACTCGGCGATCGAGCGCTGCCGAGCAGGCTGATGGGCGCGCCCGCAGCCGTTCGCGGGTCGTCCCAGACGACCGCGGGCGAGGTATTCGCCCCCGATGACATCGTCGGCTATCGACGTTCGCCGAGCGACGTTGTTCGCCTGATCCTTTTCGGCGTCGCGACCGTCGCATTGTTCGGGCTCACGCGCTGGGGCGAACGCACCCTCCTCGCGTTAGAGAGTGATGTTGTCGCGCTGTTCGGCGGGCTGAACCCGTCGGTCGAACATGCGCTGAGTCAGATGCTCTCCGTCGCGGCAGGCATCGTGGGTGTGGCGGTGTACGTGCCCCCGCTCCTGTTGAAGCGTTATCGGCTGATCGGCTACATCGTCGTCGCGAACCTTGCCACGGCGCTCCTCGTGTGGGGAGCGACGGCGTGGCTGGATCAAGCCGTCTCGCGGTCGCTGCTGGCAACGGTCGTCGACCGACTCGGTGTCACGTCGCAAGCCTCACTGAACCTTTGGACGCTCGCGCAACTCACGTCGTCGTTCGTCATACTGGCCCCGTTCGTGGGCCGGCGGTGGCGACAGGCCGGCTTGGTGCTCCTCGCCGTGTTCGTGGTGGGTCGCATCGTGCTCGTGTCCGGTCTGCCCGCAGAGCTCTTCTTGGTCGTCGCCATCGGTGCGACGGTCGGCATCGCGGTGCTCCTCGCGTTCGGTCGTCCCAATCGGCGACCGACCGTGGAAGCGGTACGGGCGGCGCTCGCGTCGAGCGCGTTGACTTCCGTCGCGCTCCAGCCGTACGCGCTGGGCGTGCGCGGTGCCCGGTGGTACGTCGCGACCGTCGCCGACGGTGCACGATTCCTGGTCAAGGTGCTCAGCCCCGACGAGCGTTCGGTCGATCTTCTCTATCGCACTTACCGATACCTGCGTCTGAAGAACGTCGGCGACGAACGACCGTTCTCATCGCTGCGTCGATCGATCGAACATGAGGCGCTCGTCGCGCTCCAGGCGCGAGACGTCGGCGCGAGCACGCCTCGCATGCGCGCCATTGCCGAGGTAGGCGAGGACTCGATGCTCATCGCTTACGAGATGGTCGACGCGCGTCGCCTCGACCACGTCGATGGCCATGACGTCTCGGATCGGTTCCTGCGCGAACTGTGGTCGCAGATCACCTGCTTGCGAGAACACCGCATCGCCCATCGCGACCTTCGGCGGGCCAACGTACTCATTGACGCAGACGAACGGCCGTGGCTCACCGGGTTCGCGTTCAGTGAGATCGCCGCGAGCGACGACCAACTCGACGGTGACATCGCGCAACTTCTGGCCGCCCTCTCGCTCACGGTCGGCGCAGACCGTTCCGTGACCAGTGCCGTCGAGACGCTCGGTCCACACACGATCGGGGCCGCTCTCCCGCGGCTGCAGCCCAACGCGCTGAGCGACTCGACCCGAGCCGCGCTCAAGGCGCATCCGAGCCTCCTGGGCGAGCTCCAGGACACGGTCGCGCAACAGTGCGGAGTGAGCGAACCGAGCTACGTCCCCCTCGAGCGGATCAGCAAACAGCGCATTTTCACCGCGGCGATGCTTGTGGCCGTCACCTACTTCCTCCTTCCGCAGCTGACAGACCTGCCGGGAATTACCCGCGAGATCGCTGCCGCCCACTGGAGCTGGGTCCCGCTCGTCTTGGTGTTCTCGGCCTTGACCTACGTCGCGGCCGCGCTCGCGATTGGTGGCTCCGTGCCTACCCGTCTACGCGCCGTCCCGACGTTGCTCACCCAACTCGCGGCCTCGTTCGCAAGCAACCTCGCGCCCGCGGGTGTCGGCGGTATGGCCCTCAACGTGCGATACCTGCGCAAGTCCGGCGTAGAAGCGCCAGTGGCGGCCTCGGGCATCGGACTCAACACAGCCGCGGGTTTCGCGGTGCACCTCGGACTCATCCTCGTCTTCTTCACATGGGCAGGGCGATCCGCGGTCGCCTCAATCTCAGTGCCTCGCCCCTCCGAAATCGCCCTCGGCATCGCCGTAGTCGCGGTATGCGCGACGGCTGCCCTTGCGATACCCACGATCCGCGAAGCGCTGGCGACCAAACTCATACCCGCGCTCCGCGGCGTACTGCGGGGCCTCGTCGCGGTGATTCGCAGCCCCGCCAAGATCGCACTCCTGCTCGGCGGCTCCGCGGCTGTCACGCTCACCTACGTCCTCGCCATCTACTTCTCGACCGTCGCCTTCGGAGGCAACCTCAACCTCGCCCAAGTCGGCGCCGTCTACCTAGCCGGTTCCGCCATCGCCGCAGCCGCCCCCACTCCCGGTGGACTCGGCGCGCTCGAAGCAGCGGTGATCGCCGGTCTCGTCGGAGCCGGAATGCCCGCCACCGCGGCAGTACCTGCAGTGTTCCTCTTCCGGCTCGCCACCTACTGGCTCCCCATCCTCCCGGGCTGGATCGCGTTCAACTACCTCCGCCGAGCAGACTTCGTCTAGAGGTCATAACGCCCGCGTCCCGGACAACGCGCGGCGGGAGTTACCGAGCGCCGGGACCGAGACGTTCGCGATCGTGGACCGATCGGCATCACTTCGGGGGACGGGCATTCTGGCGCGGCGGCCGCGCAGAGCACGGAGCGCCGAACGAACAGTTACGCGCTCCGTGGGATCGTCTTCCCGGTGGCCCAATCGAGTTCGCGTAGGTGCGCCTACTCAGGCTCCGGACCTTCACGGCAAACCTCCGAGCTCGACATTTCTACGGACGTCACGCCTTCGTTGCAACAGGTTTGACGCTGGCGACAACGAGGAAGGTGCCCTCGACGTTTGTGACGAGTGGTTGCCTTCCGCTGAAGTCCTGTAAACGTCCGGTCAGCGCGCGCATCTCGTCACTAAGGTCGCAACTGATGCTTGTGCCGGAGCTGGATGTCACCGCGCTCGCCACATCATTGCGTTTCTACGCTGAGGTACTCGAGTTCCGGATACTGTTCGAGCGGTCTGCGGAGCGTTTCGCGTATCTCGAGTGCGACGGCGTCGAGCTGATGATCCAAGAAGCTGCCGGACCGGGCCGCCGGTTCCGCACCGCTCCGCTCGAGCGCCCGTGTGGTCGCGGCGTTAACTTCCAGCTCCGCGTCGAGGACGTCGATGCAGTGCACGCCCGAGCCGTTGAGGCAGGCGTCAACATCGTTGTGCCGATCGAGGAGCGCTGGTACCGGGTTGACGTCGCCGAGAGCGGCGGCCGCTGGCAGGTGAAAGGACCAGCCGAGGCCGGCAACCGTCAGTTCGTTCTCGCTGATCCCGATGGCTATCTGTGGCGTCCGTTCCGCGACCTCGGCATGTGACCAGCGATGCTTTGAGCCTGCGCGGCGGAACCCGGCGACGCGTCGTCGTCCGATGCTGATCCGATTCGAGTCTTGCTCGCAGCCCGTCCGTATACGCCGCCGGCTCCGCGACGTTCGCGATCGCTGGCGTTGCGCGGTACTCGGATGGTCGACCGCTTCGACGTTCGGCGGAAAACCAGTCGGTTGCTGGAGGCCAGCAGAACCTGATCGCCTCAGCTGTGGTCAGGCTCGCGCAGGAGCGCGGCGACGCGTCTTCGTCGCTCGAACCGCGGGTAGCCCGGTCCGTCGCGCCGGTCTGATTGTCCAGTCGATCCGGACGCCGAGGGCGGCTGCATACCGGGCGACCGTCGACAGCCTGGTGTCGGCACCGGACTCGAAGCGCGTGACCTGACCCTGGCTCGTACCCATGCGTTCGGCGATCGCGACCTGGGTGACGCCGGCGGCGCGTCGGCAGTCGGCGAGCTCGCGCGCAAGCTCGCGGCGCTGGAGCGCCGCGGCGACGCGCAGATCGATGTCGGGGTCGTCGACTGCGAGCTCGTCGATGAGCGTATCGAGGTCGTCTTTGCGAGCCATAACTCCAGCATAACCCAGATTTGAGTTATTTGGTTCGGGCGCGCGCACATTTTGGTAGTCGACCGCGAAGTGTCGACGGCCTGTGTCGACGCCCGTGGAAACGTATCGGTCGATCGCAATGTTGGCCTGCGACACACCACGGTGGTCTCACGGTTCCTCGATCGGCTGTCCTGTGGGCACACCACGGCCGACTTTGACGACGCAACCAAACAGTCGACAAGAACGACGGCGCGCGTTCTCCGCCGTTCGTTCGTACACGTGCATCGTCGGTAGCGCGCGTCTCACACGTATTACGACCTGCGCTCTCTCGAGAGCCGGGTATCGGAATGGAACCGATGACCTGGGCCAAGTGCCGCGGGGAGGAAAATCAGTAGCCGATTACTGATGTCTGCCAGGGGTGTCGTCCGTACGCTCCGCGATGACCGCGATGACGTGTCTTCGATGATGCGGAACGGATGGTGCGACATGACACCCAAGCGCAGTGCAGGCGCCAATGAGGCAGGTGCCAACGCGAACCGGATCGTCGGACCTGGGGCGGTCGGTTCGAGGTTGAGGGGGCGGCGGGTGCTGGGCGGACGGTCGAGGTCCTGGGTGGTTGTGGTTGTCGTGACGGCAGTCGTGTTGAGTGGTGTCGGCGCGCATGGCGCTCAGGCCGCGACTTCGGGCGGAGTCGCCGAGGTCTACCAGGTGGTGACGACGCCGACGTCGATGAACGCGATCAGCCCGGACGGTCAGTGGGCCGTCGGCGACGCGCAAAGCAGCCTGTTTCAGTTGACCGACGACAGCATCGGCACGCAGACGACGTTCCCGGCCGGCTTCTACGGGTTTGCCGTTAACGACTCCGGTGTCGTTGCTGGATCGGACAACGGGCTCCCCGCCATCTACGACAACGGCACGATCGACGTTCCGACCGCGCCCGCCACCTACCCGGACGGCACTGCGGCGCCGGCTCAGCCGACTGGCTATTTCCAGGCGATCAACGACGCGGGTCTGGCAGTCGGCAAGGCCGGCTACGGCATCGCCGGAAACGAGACGAGTTTCTCGTACCTCACCTACCTGTACCCGCCGGGCTGCAACGCGTACAACCCGGCCGCGGGCGACATCTGTACGACAAACGAAGCGGTGGGCGTCAACGCCAGCGGCACGATCGTCGCCCCGAGCGAAGATGGATATGCGACCTGGAATGGCGGCGGCGGCGTCGGTTCGGACACGCCGTTGGCGGTGCCTCCCGGACTTGACCAGATCAGCTTGCAAGGCAACGCCGGAGCCGACTTCGTCAACGATTCCGGCGTCGTGCTCGTCGGCGGCAACACCTCCGGCCAAGACACCGCCAACATCGAGTCGGCGTGCTACACGTCGGACAGCGGATCGCTCACCCTCGTCACGAGCAACTCCAATCGGGTCGACGGCACCAACTGTGTCGGGATCAACGCTGCCGGCACCGTTGTCGGCGAGATCCATCCGTCGAGCAACGTCCCAACCGAGGCGTTCGTCTGGACGCCCGGCGGGGGCGTGTCGCTGCTGAGCAACCTCATCGGCACCCAAGCCACGACGCTCAGCCTTACCGCGGCGTACGGCATCTCCAACACTGGCGTCATCGTGGGTGCCTCGTCGGGCGCGGGCGGCGGGTATATCGCCTTCCCCGCGTATCGGATCACCGGCCAGGTCACCGATACTGGCGCCAACCCGGTGTCGGGTGTGACCGTCACCGCGACCGCGACAAGCGCGACCGCGCCCGCGGCGACGGCAACGACGGACGCCAACGGCGACTACGAACTCGACGTCGTCCCGGGCGTCTATACCGTCGCGCTCGCCGGGCTCGCGACCGGTCTGCGTTCGGATCCGCTGAACGCGGTTGCGGACACGACGACCGCCGACACGGCCGCGAACTTCGTCGTCACTGACGGGCCGGTCGTGCAAAGCCTGAGCCCGACCAGCGGTCCGATCACCAACGCCGGCACCGTCACCGTCAACGGCGCCGGGTTCGGCACCACCGGAAGTGCCGACACCGTGCAGTTCTGCGCGGTCGGCACCACAACCTGCCTCCCCGGCACCGGCGTGACCGTCGCGTCAGATAGCTCGCTCACCGTCACCCCACCAGCCGACGCGACCAGCCTGCTCCCCACCGGACAACCCGACGTCGTCGTCGACGTGATCGTCACCGACACCAACGGCAACCCCAACCTCAAAGGCGCAAGCGACCGCTACCAGTTCGACAGTCTCGGCGTCACCGGTGTGAACCCGACCACCGCCAATCCGACCCAGCCGATTCCCATCACCGTCTCCGGGTTCGGGTTCAGCCTCGCAGGACAGGGTTCAGTCTCGGTCGGCTTCTACTCCCACGCCACCGGTCAACTCGTTGCCACCGCCTCGGCGGTCAACGTGAGCAACGACGGCACCATCACCGCTACGACTCCCACCGTCTTGATCCCGACCGGGCTCACGCAACTCGTGACCGACGTGCGGGTCACCGTGAACGGCGTCACCAGCCCGGTCAACGCCGGTCCCAACGGGAACGACACATTCACCTTCACTCCCTTCACCGGTCCGAGTGTGACGAGTCTGTCGCAGACTTCGGGACCGATCGCCGGAGGGACGCAACTCACCATCAACGGCAGCGGCTTCACCGGAGCAATCGACGTTCAATTCATCGCGTCGAACGCCAGTACCACCGGCGTTGGTGCTCCTCAGTTCGTATCGGCGTCCGATACGCAGATCGTGATCAAGGTTCCGCCACAAAACCCAGCCGATCTCACCTTCAACGCGCTTTTGACCGACGTGGAAGTCGACGTCACCCGCCCCGACAACAGCAGCGCTTCGAGCCCAGCCGTGCCCGCCGACCACTTCACCTACACCGGTCCGATCGTGACGAGTCTGTCGCAGACTTCGGGACCGATCGCCGGAGGGACGCAACTCACCATCAACGGCAGCGGCTTCACCGGAGTAACCGGCGTGTACTTCCTCGGGCCTTCACCTTCAGGAAACGTTCTCGCCGAAGTGGGCGTTGCCGCGTTCGTGTCGCCCCCGTCCGATTCGCAAATCGTGATCAAGGTTCCCCCAGCAGACCCCGCGGAGCTCACCAACAACGCTCTTTTGACCGACGTGGACGTCGAAGTCACCGCCCCAGGCTTCAACAGCACCGTTCAGAGCGAAACCGTCCCCGCCGACCAGTTCACCTACACCGGTAACGTCGCGCCTCCGTGCGGCATCCTCAATGACTGTCAAGGAGCTGTTAGCAACGGCCCGACGAGTTCGGCGGTCGCGACGAGCACCAGTCCGACGGGATCGATCACTGCGACTGGCTCAGGTGTCGGCGGGATCACGGTCGGCCGCTACCCGAGCAACCCTGCCGGCACGCCCACCTTCAGCGCCGCTGGCTCGTTCTTCGACGTGAGTGTGTCCAGCCCGAACAGCTTCACTGCGGCAACAATCCAGGACTGTGATCTTTTGGGTGGGAACAGCGCGCAATGGTGGAACCCGGTCGCCAACGGCGGTGCCGGAGCGTGGCAGGCCGTTACGCCTGAGACCCTCAGTGCCGGGCCGCCTGCCTGCCTGACGATCACTGTGAACGCGACGAGCAGCCCAACGCTCGCCCAACTAACCGGAACCGTGTTCGCGATCGCGTTGGCGCCGACGAAGCTGTCGCTGCTGGGATTGCCGTTCCCGCTCCCAGCGCGCGTGCCCGTCGTCTACCTCGCGTCGGTCTCCAAGGGATCCGCCGCCG
>JBKQIY010000024.1:0-5707 GCA_052148155.1 Acidimicrobiia bacterium
GATGTGAGGGCATGGGTGCCGCGCCGGTTTGATCCCGGCTCGTCTACGGCGCCCATTGCTGGCACGACGAGTTGGTGTTGAGTGCCCAATTTGGTTGGTCAGGTTGGTCTTGGTTGTCAACGCGACACGACTGGCCGCCGACTCGGATGCGCACCGGGACGCGGCTTGCGGGGCCGGACCAGTTGAATATCAACGTGTTCGGATCGACCTCGAGGTGCTGAACTGATCCGTCTTGGAAGGCGAGCGTCGTCGCGCCCGTACCGTTGACAGCTCCCACGATGAGGCGCTGGCTGGTACCGGTGCTGTTGATGAAGAGGCCGACCGGTCCGCTGATGCCGAGCTCTGGTTGGCCTGCGAGCTGGCATTCGGTGGAATGGCCGTCGTGTTCCGGGAACCCGTTCGTCGTTCCGCCTTCGGGCACGCCGGAGTTGTTCGGGGTGTCGGTGAGGTCGTAGCAGTTCCATCCGGTTGTTGTACGTGCGGTGTCGATCTTCCACGGCGAACCGTTGAACGTGCCGTGGGCGCCCTGATGCCAGGATGACTTGTGCACCGAGCCGGGGCCGAGCTGCTCGGCGATGAACGTTTCGGTCTGATCGGTGGTCTGATCGGCGGGTGGTGCCTGCACGACGACGGGAGCACCGAAGTCTGAGAAGTCCGTGGTTTCGGCGATGGTCTGCGTGTACGGCTTGCTGTCCGGCAACGTGGTCGTGCCAGTTTCGGAGTCGGAGACGCGGCGCGCTCGGTTCTGGCCATCCGTATAGATATCGAGCGTCTCTCGCCCGTTCGTGCGGGCGATGTTGTCGCCGGAATTGCAGAGTTTCAGAAACGGCCCGGTGGGCGCGGCATGCCAGCGTGTCGTCGTGACTCCGTCAAGCGTGTCGGTGCCGACGCGCTCGAAGTCCGTTCCCTGCCTGCGCAGCGTGTCCAGCAAGTCAGACGGGTTCACGCCGCCGAAGCCGCTCACGAGGGCTGCGACATCGAGCTTCGCGAGACACGACGACGCCGCATGGACCTTCGCTGCGTTCACGAGCGTCCAACTCGGCCCACTCGCGGCGCCTTCACTGGCCGCGCTCGTGTAGTAGTCATCGCCGATCCAACGGACCTCCGACGAGGCGCTACCAGCCGAGGACGGCGTCGATGTCGACGCGGCCGGCAAGGCCCGTATGGTTTCGTCGCCGAGCTGATTGGTGAAGTCGACGCTGCCCGACACTTCGCCACCGACTCGGTTCTTCCCGCTGCCGATTTCAATGATCGTGTCGAACCTCGCGGTATCGGCACGGCTCGTAGCCGCGACGATCACCTGACCGGACAGCCGGCTGGCGGTGTTGTTCGTTGAATCGATACGGGACCAGGCCACGCCGACCGCGACAACCAGCACAAGCGCGGCGGTCGCCACGCTCCCAAATCGGCGGGCGCGCCGCCTGGCTGCACGACGACGTCGTCCACGGCCAACGATCGAGGCGAACGCGGCCGTCGCGTCGATTGTTTCGTCTGATCGAAGCGCCTCGCTGATTGTCTCGTCGAGCGGATCGTGTTCATCCACGAGAAGACTCCGCGAGCAGCTCGCGCAGCCGCTCGCGGGCTGCGTGAAGATAGGACTTCACTGTTCCATCGGAAATATTCATCGCATCGGCGATGTCGTCGACCGAGAGGTCGCCGCCGTAAAAGAGTGCGACCGCCATACGCTGTTGTGGCGCCAGTTGGCGCACCGCGGCCCGCACATCGAGACGGTTGTCGGGATCGAACGACCCGGGGAAGGTCGCGTCGGCTCGAGCGGCCAGCGTGGCGAGCGCACCCGCGCGCCGGCCGCGGGATCGGGAGTTGTTGAGGAGGCGATTGACGGCGACGCGCCGGACCCAGCCCGCCGGGTCATCCAACCTGCTCGCTCGATTCCAACGTACAAACGCCTGCACGAACGCCTCCTGAACTGCATCGGTTGCATCATCTTCGACGCGGCGCAAAGCCCGCACCAAGCGCGGATACTCACGCTCGAAAAGTTCCTCGAACCCGTCGTCAATCACCCTCGTCCGATCACAACCTTGTCAACTGAGACACACCGCAGCCGACCGATAGGTTGGGTCCTCGCCAAAACTTTTCCCGTAGATGCCCAACCGTCGAGCCTGCTCCGGCGTGTCACATACAGACGAATGGAAGCCGAACTCACCGACCCTTGGCGCTCCTAGCGATCATCGCGCCGTTCAGGCCCACCGCGATCGCCGTCCTCGCCCGGCCGGACGCGCGCTAGCCCAAGGCCACGCCTCACAATTGCCGGAACCGCCACGGCCGACAACCTCAGGCACAACGGCTACGACAGCGGCGGCACCCCGGCGCCCATCGTCCAATGCTTCCGCGCCAGGGTGACAGATGGGCCCTCTGCTTGGGAAACGCATCGTGCGGTTGTTGGCGGACGTCACCGAACATGAAATTGCCGGTTAGGGGATTTTGCGGAGTACGGCGAACGGGGCGAATGGCAGCGTCCGCGCGATGGACGCGCGATGACACGCGTGTCAGGTTCGTTCGCGTGTTTTGTTGAACGGAGGCCCTGGGCGTGTCTGGGCGTGTTGTCGGCGGACGAAATCGGCAGACCTGAGTACGCGGCTCGGAAGGCCCTCCCGGTCGTGCTGTCTTCGAGTGGGTTGTAGCGCGCGGTGGTGGGTCGTGGCTCTACTGGCTGAGTGGGTCCTGGTCGCCGTGGTGCTGCGGCTTTTGAGGAGTTCGTCGCTGAGGCTGAGCCGCGGCTGCGACGCGCGCTGGTCGCTCGGTACGGCGCGGAGCGGGGTCGGGAGGCGGTCGCTGAGGCGTTGGGGTGGGCGTGGGCGCATTGGGGTCGCGTCCAGGCGATGACGAATCCGGTCGGGTACCTGTACCGGGTTGGCCAGTCCCGGACGCGTCGTCGTCGGCCTGCGTTCGCGGCGGCGCCGGCGTCGGTGGAGATGCCGTGGATCGAGCCGGGCTTGGAACGGGCGGTCGCCGGTCTCACTGAGATGCAGCGCGTGGCGGTGGTGCTGGTGCATGGCTTCGGCTGGACGGCCAGTGAAGTTGCGGAACTCCTGGATGTGAAGGCGACGACCGTGCAGACGCATGTCGAGCGGGCGTTGGCGCGGTTGCGCGTGGCGTTGGAGGTGGATCATGACGGCTGATATCGGGGAGCGTCTCGCAGAGGCGATCGAGGCTGCGGCCGCGCCGGTCACGCTGGAGGAGGCGGTCGTGCGGGGTCGGCGTCAGCAGTGGCGACGACGCGCGATGTTTGCTGCGGTCATAGTCAGCGTGGTTGGCGGCGGGGGAGGGTTGTTCGCCGCGACACGGCCGTCGGGTCAGTCACGTTTGAATGTTGCCGCGACCACAACACCGGCACCTTCCACCGCGGTTGCGGCTCCGCTGTGCACCGCGGCGGATCTGCGTCGACCGTGGCCGGCGATGCCGCAGCCGACGCGCGTCGCGACGCGGTACGTGCTCGACGGACAGACGCATATTCGACCGGCACCCAGCGCGCGTCCACGTGTCTCGGCCGCGCGGGCGTGGCTCGCCGCGAAAGTCCAGATGACCAGTCCGACGAGTCTGCTCCACCCACCCGCCGGTGGGACAGGATCTCTCCTGTTCGGCTACCTGGCGTCGGACTCGACGGTGCCATCCACTCACCTATTGGCATGGGTCATCATCCTGCACAACACGGCGTTGAACGCCTTGAAGTCGCGCAGCGAACGAGTGACTCCGCCCCCGAACCCTCCGTGCTACTTCGGCCAGGAATATCTCGTCATCGACGCAAACACCGGCAAGTGGATCATCGGCGGAGCAAAGCCCACCCTTCTCCTCCCGCGCGTCCCGGCCGCCATCACGACACCCGCGGCAACCACACAGCCCGGCGGCGTCGCAAACGCGCCAAACACGACCACGACCACCAGACCGTCGTCCTCACATACAGCGGATGCGCCGTGTGCCGCGAGTCAGATGACTGCCCTCCCGCCAGAGTGGGCAAGTCCGCTCAGCCAACAGAAGGAAGACCTGCTGCGCTTCACGAACACCGGTACCACCTGCACGCTGTCGGGGTATCCCCCCGTCGTCGCGGCGGCTCCGGGCCGACCAGACATTCCAGCTCAACCCGGGATCCCCGTCTTTCCCGCATGGAACGGCACCCCGATCGCGATCCCCCACGGATCGACCGCGCAGCTGCTCGTCGCCGCACTCGTTTGCTACACCGACACGCCAACCACATCCCCGTACACCGCTCTGACGGTCACCATGCCCGGCGGCGGTTCGATCATGGTGACCTTGCCGAACAAGAATGTGTCCCCGAACCCCGACCAGAACGGACGAGACCTCACCCTTCAGATCGGCCCATCATGTCCGCCGCACGCCGGCTATTTCGGTCACTAACGACGTGTCAGTGGACCATGCGCCCGATCGTCGCATTCGCGGTTGCGGTGTTGCTGCTCGCCACCTGCAGTAGTGATCACCCCTGCCAATCACGAGGAACAGCAGGTAGGCGCTCGCGAGTGCGAAGACGACGGCCAAGGCCGCATAAACAATGCCCGAGATGCGACGACGCGCCTCCGAAGTGTGCCTGATCCACACGACGCTCGTCTGGCCTCCGGCGACAAGATCTCGATCACTCCAGTGCTCGTTAAAACCACTCCCGGCGAGCGGACTTTCGGATCTAGAGGCCGCGACTGCTCCAGTGCCACTCCGAGACCACCGCGCGCAGATTGCCTCCGAACTTCTGGTTGAGTCGTTGCCTCGCGATTCCAATCCCGCGCTCGTCGGGCGGTGAGTTCGTGTACCAGCGAAATCGAAGCGCGGTTGCGCCGGACAAGTCGAACTCAATGGTGTCGTTCGGGCTTACAGGCCACAACGATGACCAGACGACGCGGTCGAACTTGCTTGCTTGGAGCACCGCTGGCTCGACCTCGCCCGGGTGGAGTCCCAGCCACCACGCCAGGTCGGTCGTCAACGCGTAGAAGAGATACTCGATCGGCGCGTTGTACCTATGGATGCGATCCGCGAGAACGAGCCGCTCCTGATCTTCAGACACCCCTACAGCATGCCCGCGCTCCGGCGCCGTCGTCTCCCATAAGACAGCGCCGATCGCACCCAAGTGCTCCTAAACCACTCCTGAGGTAGCTGCGGTCGCACGCCGAAAGGGGTCGACAAGGACCGTGCAATACTGAATGGGTTCGTACGAGAACGGGGTGGCCATGCGGCGGGTCCTACTTGTTGTGGTGGGCTTACTTACCAGCTTGTTGCTCGTGTCGTCGCCTGCCGCTGATGCCTCGACCGCTTGGTCGATCGTCGCCGGTCCGAGCGGCGAGACACGAACGCGGACACCGGAGCGGCGACCATCACACACACCAACACGCCGACAACCGCGCTCAACAGACCCCGACGTACCAACCGATACCTACCAGCCGAGGACATGCACGAAGCGTACGTCCGATCCGCGGGCTCGTTAACGGCCCTCTCGCAACATGCGGGCTACGACACCGCATCGACGGCGCGGGTCACCCGAGTGCTCATCAATGTCTCCCGGCGGACAGCCGCCGAGATTTACCCACGCGGGACACTGGCAGCATCCGATACTGAAACGTCGAGCCGCTCAAGGCTTTAGCCCGGATCCACCGATCGTGTTGTGTGTTGGGTGGCGCGTATCCGCGAAGAATGCCCTCCGAGCAGGGATGATGACGGTTACCAGACCAACATCGTTCCCGTTCAG
>JBKQIY010000025.1:0-127980 GCA_052148155.1 Acidimicrobiia bacterium
CCAGATCGCCGGCGCGAGCCGAACGATGCTCACACTGGCTTGTGACCATGCGTTGGGGCGGGTCCAGTTCGGTCGCCCGATCGCGTCGTTCCAAGCCGTCCGTCACCGGCTCGCCGACGCGCTCGTCGCGATCGAGGCGCTCGACGCGACGTTACGCGCCGCGAGGGACGAACCGAATGTCCTCACCGCCGCGCTTGCCAAAGCAACCGCGGGACGGACCGCGCAGACCGTCGCGGCCCATTGCCAGCAGGTGCTCGCCGGTGTCGGCTTCACGACCGACCATCCGTTTCACCGATTCCTCAAACGGACGATGCTGCTCGAAGGCTTCTTCGGTGCTGCCGACGCCATCGTGCTGGACGTCGGACGGCAGCTGCTCGCGGCGCGTCGCGTGCCGACACTCATCGAGCTCTGACGCGCGAGTTCCGGGCCGCCCGACGTTCGGTCTTACGTTTGGGATGTGCGCTCGAGGAAACGGTCGACGTTCGCGCGCAAGTCGGGCGTCTCGAACGACTCGGACTCGGCCGCCATCGCGAAGTCGATGGTGGCGAGCACGGCCCGTTCGATGTGCAGGTTCAGCACTCGTTTCGTCGCCTCCACCGCCTGACGGGGCAGGGCGGCGATCTTGTGGGCGGCGGCGAGCGCCGCGGACAGCACCTCGCCGTCGGGGCAGACATGGTTGGCGAGCCCGATCTCGGCCGCGCGTGCCGCGCTGATGCGGTCGCCGGTAAACGCATATTCTTTCGCGAGCAGCAAGCTTGTGTGCAACGGCCACGTCAGCGGACCGCCGTCGGCCGCGACGAGACCGACCGTGACGTGGGGGTCGGACAGGTAGGCCGATTCGGCCATATATACGACGTCGCAGAGCGCGATGACGCTGCAGCCGAGACCGACGGCGGGGCCGTTGACCGCGGCGACGACCGGGACACGGCAGCGCGCCATGTTGAGTACGAGCTCGCGGCCTTCGGCGATGACGTCGTGGCGCAGTGCTCGGTCGTTCACCATGCGGTCGAGCAAATCGAAGTCGCCACCAGCCGAGAACGCACGTCCTTCGCCGGTGATCACCGCGACGCGTGCGTCGGGATCGGCGCTGAGTTGGGGGAAGACGCGCGTCAACGCGAGGTGGAGCTCGTCGTTGATCGCGTTGAGCTGCGCGGGTCGTGACAGCCGGATGATGCGTACCGGCCCGTCGATGTCGACACGGACGACGTCAGGGAGGTCGTAGTTCACAGAAGGTCCTTTGTCGTCAAGTTGTCGGGAGCCCGAGGATGCGTGTCGCGATGATGTTCTTCTGGATCTGCGAGGTGCCGCCCATGACACTCTGCGCTCGGCTGTACAGGTAGACCTTGAGGGCGGCGTCGTTCGAGTCGACGACCGCCTGCGATCCTGACACCGCGAGCGCCGCCGCGCCGACGGTCTGTTCGACCCAGGTCATCAGCAGCTTGTCGATCGAGCCGCCCGGACCGTGGTCGACACCATCGAGGCGGTCGGAGAGCCGGCGACACACGTGGAGGCGCAGCATCTCTGTCTGCACATGTGCCCAGGAGACCAGGTCGTGCTGGTCGGCGCGAAACGCGTCCGGATCGTCGCGCACCACATGTTCAAGTTCGGTGACAGTCTTGGCGTACCGCGCGACGTAGCCCAGCTCGCCGGGTTCGCGCTCGTGACTGACGATCGTCATCGCGACGTGCCAACCTTCGCCGGGCCCGCCGATCATGTTCTCGGCTGGGACGCGTGCGTCGTCGAACAGGACCTGGCCGAACTCGGTCGTGATCCCGTTGATCATCCGCAGCGGGCGCTGCACGATGCCCGGCTGACGCATCGGGATCGCGAACGCCGACAGGCCCTTGTGTTTCGCCACTGCGGGTTCGGTACGCGCGAGCAGGAAGCACCAGTCTGCGACGTCGGAATAGCTCGTCCAGATCTTGTGCCCGTTGATGACGTAGTCGTCGCCGTCGCGCACGGCGGTCGTGCGCAGCGACGCGAGGTCGGAACCGGCGTCGGGCTCGCTGAAACCCTGACACCAACGGTCTCGTCCGCTGATCAGGCCGCCGAGAAAGCGGTCTTTGATCGCGTCGCTGCCGTGCGCGCTGATGCCCTGCACGAGGTATCCGAGGCTCGGGCGCGGCGGCGCCCCTGCCGCGGCGATCTCCTCGTCGACGATCACGTCGAAGACGGTCGGCAGGTCGTGACCACCGAAGCGTGCCGGCCAGCTCAGCCCGAAGAAGCCAGCGTCGTACAGCGCGGTATGCCATTCGGCCTGGCGGGCCCAGTACTCGTCGTCGGTCGAAGAGGCCGCCAAACGAGGATTGTGCTCGGCGAGCCAGGCCCGCAGACGCCCGCGGAACTCCGCTTCGGCGGGCGAGTCACGAAAGTCCATCGGCCACCCGCAAACGTTCGTGCCCGAGGGCGCGCAGCTGGACACGGTCGTCGCCGAACCACTGCGACGACAGCAGCG
This sequence comes from Acidimicrobiia bacterium, assembly GCA_052148155.1. GTDB lineage: Bacteria > Actinomycetota > Acidimicrobiia > IMCC26256 > PALSA-610 > JBBQER01. The sequence goes on from JBKQIY010000025.1 coordinate 2,456, forward strand.
CTCGACGTAGGTACACGTGCGCCATGCACTCCCAGGTGTTGCCGATCCCGCCGTGTACCTGGACCGCGGTCTCGCAGACCGTGCGCGCGGCACGTGCGCAGTAGGTCTTGGCGACCCGGCCGGCCGAGCGGGCCTCGTCGGGCGGAAGGTTGTCGACTGCCCACGACGCGTGCAGTGCGACGCTGAGCGAACCTTCCATCAGGCACTGCGCCTCGGCGAGCAGGTGCTGCACGGCCTGGAACGAACCGACCGGTACTCCGAACTGGCGACGTTGCGCCGCGTACGCGACGGTCATGTCGAGGGCGCCGCGCATCACACCGACGAGGTCGGCGCTCATGAGCGCCAAACCGAGCGCGGTCCAGGCGGCCAGGTCATCGCCGGTGAGAACGAGACGCTGGTCGTCGATCCGGTGCGGCGTCGACCCGGCGGGGATCGCACGTACCGTACGGGTCAGGTCCGAACCAACGTTTCGGTCCGGCGCGTCGTCGACGCGCACGTGCGCGAGTCGATAGCCCGACCGTTCGGGAATCAGCACGTATGCCGTGTGGATCTCACGTCCACTGTCGACGGCGTAGATGGAAGTGGAGGTGACTGCATCGGAGACGATCGCCGGGTCGATGAGCGCCGACGAGAACGCGACGACCGCACCTCCGGTGTCGCAGACGCCGGCGCGGCGCGCGAGGTCTGCTGCGAGGACGGGCCCGGCGTAGGGAACGTCTGCGACCGCACCGCCGAGCGCGTCGGCGACGATGGCGGCCTCGACGCCACTCGCGAGCGGGGCGTCGTCGCCGTCGGCGCGCAGTTCGAGCCACCCGGCGTCACGTACCGCGGCACGCAGGCGGGTGCGGCGCGCGACATCGTCGAGGTCCGCGACCGTCGAGGGGCCGAGGTCGTGTGCGAGCTGGCGGGCCGAGCGTCGCAGCTCGGCCTGCTCCGGTGTGGCCCGCGTGTCCACGCCTCAGACCGACATGATGGATACCCCGGCGGTGCCGGGGGCGCCGTACAGCTGGGTGTAGCCGACCTTCGGGCTTCCGGGTATCTGACGGTCGCCGGCCTGGCCGCGGAGCTGGAGGACGACTTCGTGCACCTGACGAAGGCCGGACGCGCCGATGGGCTCGCCGTTCGCGATGAGGCCGCCGTCGGTATTGACCGGCAATGGGCCGCCGATCTCGAGCGCGCCGTCGGCGACGAGTGTTTCCTGGTCGCCGTCGGCGCAGAAGCCGTTCTCGGCGAGGTGGATGACTTCGGCGCCGGCGTCGGTGTCTTGAAGTTGGATCACGTCGACGTCTTCGGGGCCGATCCCGGCTGTCTCGAACGCGGCGCGGGACGCGTCGACGGTCGCGCCGACGGTCTCCTCGATCGGAAGCCACGGACTGTGCACCTCGAACGCGCCGAGCCGACGGGTCCGCACGGCGCTGGCGCGCAGGTAGATCGGTGTGTCGGTGTAACGGTGCGCGTGTTCGGCGCGGCACAGCACGACCGCGGCGGCACCCTCGTCGGGGCTGCAGAACATGTATTGGGTGAGCGGATAGTTCAGCATCGGCGATGCGAGGATCTCTGCTTCGGAAAGCGGCTTGCGCCTGAACGCGTTCGGGTTCAACGCGCCGTTGCGGTAGTTCTTGGCTGCGACCTTGGCGAGGGTCTCGTGTGAGATCCCGTGGTCGTGCATGTACTTGTTGATCTTCATGCCAAAAAATTTGGTGGTCACGAACTGGCCGACCTCGCCGTACCACGACGGGCAGGCGTACAGGCGCGGATCGGCGCTGAACGCACCCGGGATGTGTTTGTCCATGCCGACCGCGATGCCGAGGTCGTGGTCGCCGAGACGGATCGTGTTGGCCGCGAGGGTGAGGGCACTGGCCGCGGTTGCGCAGCCGTTGTACACGTCGGTGAACGGGATCCCGGTCAGGCCCAACAGCGCGACGACCGCGTCTGGGTTGTCCACTTCGTAGCTGCCGCCGAACGCGAACTGGATGTCGCGCCACGCGACGCCCGCGTCGGCGAGCGCCCGACGGATCGCGATGGCGCCCATATCGATGCCTGACACGCCGGCGAAGCGGCCGAACGGATGCAGCCCCACACCGACGATTGCGACGTCGATGGTCATGTCGTGCGGTCCTTTCGGCTCACGGGCGCGAACGCGAACGTCACGACTTCGTCGCCGTCGTCGTTGGTGTGGAACGGCACCAGCACCAGTTCCATCTCCATGCCGGTGTGCAGCACGTCGGGATCAGCGACGGTGAGGCGCGACTCCACCTTCACCTCATCGGTGAGTTCGACGTACCCGACGCCGTAGGGAACGAACTCGCGGCCCGCCGGTCCCGTGTACGGCGGCGACGGCGGCGGGAACGCCTGGATGGTCCACGCCCAAAGCCGGCCCCGTCGGGGCAGCCGATGTTCGGCCATCGCGGTCGATGCGCAACGCGGACATGCGTCCTGCGCGGGGAACGTGACGATCCCGCAGTCGGCGCACCGGCTCCCGATCAGTTCCGGGTCGTTGGTCGGCCACGTGAAGATGCCCGGCGCGACGGGGACTTGGGCCATCAGTTGGTCCATTCGTCGGGTTCCCACCACGGATACGTGGCGGGAAGATCGTCCGGGACCCGCATCTGGAAGTCGGGCCGACGGCGATCGCGAAACGCGGCGACGCCTTCAGTGGCGTCGGGTGCGTTCGAGGCGCCGAGGAGCAACGCGGAGTCGACGCGATGCGCCGCCGCGGGCGACGCGACGGTCGTCATTCGCCACACGAGCTGACGGGTCAGCGCGACCGAGACCGGCGCCGCGTCGCGGACGAGGTCGCGGGCATAGTCGGTCGCCACGTCGATCACGTCGTCGGCGACGGCCCGGACGAGTCCCGCCGCGATCGCGTCGGCCGCGGTGACGGTGCGACCCGACATCAGCCAGTCGAGCGCGGTCGGGATACCCACCAGACGCGGCAGGAACCACGACGAGCACCCTTCGGGCACGATCCCCAAGCGGGTGAACACGAACCCGAACGTTGCGGACGGTGACGCGAGTCGTGCGTCCATCGCGAGGGTCATCGACGCGCCGACCCCGACGGCTGGGCCGTTCACCGCGGCGATAACAGGTTTTGTGCAGTCGAAGATGCGCAGGACGACAACACCGCCGGGGTCGCGTCCGGTGCGATGGCCGCCCGAGAAGGTCCGCGCGCCGGCGGCGAGGTCAGCGCCGGCGCAGAACGCTCGGCCCGAACCGGTCACGACGACCGCGCGTACCTTGGGGTCGGCGTCGACTTCGTCGAACGCGGCGCAGAGCTCGCGTTGCATCACATTCGTGAACGCGTTCAGACGTTCCGGTCGATGCAGCGTCATGCGGGCGATGCCGTCGGTGTCGGGCCCGTCGTAGCGGATCGTTTCGTACGCGGTCGTCATCGCGTGTGCACCCGGGCGCGGAGCTCGTCCTTGACCACTTTGCCGGTGGCGTTGACCGGGAGTGCGTCAAGGAATTCCACGAAGCGGGGCGCTTTGAAGTTGGCCATCTCGCTGCGTGCCCATTCGACGATCTCCGACGGCTCCAAGACCGGACCGGGTTTGAGGACGACGAACGCCATGCCGACCTCGCCGAGGCGCGCGTCGGGGACACCGATCACGGCGGCTTGTGCGACGCGCGGGTGACGGAGCAGGAGGTTTTCGATCTCGGCGGGATAGGCGTTGAACCCACCGACGATGAACATGTCTTTGATCCGTCCGACGATGCGCAGGTAGCCGTCGGCGTCGAAGGTGCCGAGGTCGCCGGTATGTAACCAACCGTCGGCGTCGATCGCGGCCGACGTCGCGTCGGGGTCGTCGAGGTAGCCGCGCATCACCGTCTCGCCGCGCACCGCCACTTCGCCCGGCTCGCCCGCGCGGGTGTCGCCGCCCGCGTCGGTCATGGTGCGCACCTCGAAACCGGGCCACGGCACACCGACCGTCGTCGCAACGTGTTCGAAGTCGTCGTCGGGCCGGCTGCCGGTGACGGTGCCGGCTTCGGTGAGTCCGTATCCGGTGAGGATCCGTTCGAACGGAAGGTCTTGGCGGACGCGCCGGATAAGCTCGACGGGGATCTCCGCCGCGCCGGTCACCGCGACCCGCAAACTCGACAGGTCGCGGCTCGCTCGGTCGGGATGGTCGAGGAGCGAACGGTAGATCGTCGGCGGCCCCGGAAGCACCGAGATCTGCTCGCGTTCGACGAGATCGAGCACGACAGCCGGGTCGAACGACGGGAGCGGGAAGATGGTCGCGCCGCGCATCAGGCACGCCAGGCATCCGGCTTTGTAGCCGAAGATGTGGAAGAACGGATTCACGATGAGGTATCGATCTCCTGCACGCAGGTCGGCCCAGTCACACCAGTCGAGGTACGCGCGTAGCGTCTGACCGTGCGTCATCACGACGCCTTTGGGATTGCCGGTCGTACCTGACGTGAAGACGACGTCGCTGGGATCGTCGGTCGCGATCGACTCGACACGCACGTCACACTCGAGTTGGGTGACCGAACGTCCCCAGGTGAGGAACTCGTCCCAGTGGACCGATCGGCCGTCGCCGTCACCCGAGAGCAGGATCGTGTCTTCAAGCGCGGGCAGGTCGATCCCCGCGCTGGCCAGCAGCGCCGGGTAGTCGGTGCCGAGGAACCCGCGCACCGTGAACAGCACCCGTGCGCCGCTACGGGCGAGCACGAACGCCGCTTCGGCGCCGCGAAAGCGCGTGTTGACGGGGACGAGCACAGCGCCGGCGGTCGTCACGCCGAGCGCCGCGACGATCCATTCGAGCGAGTTCGGCGCCCACACGCCGACCCGGTCGCCGCGCTCGATGCCCGACGCCATGAGCGCCCGCGCCGCGTCGTCGACCATGGTCCGGAGCGTCGCGAAGTCGACCCGCCGGGTGCCATCGACCACTGCCGACGCGTCGCCGAAGCGATCTGAGCTGTCTCGGACCATGGCGGGAATCGTCGGCCACGTCACTTCGCTGCGCATCCCGTCCCCCCGTCCACCTCGAGAACAACACTAACGTAATATGAGAGTGTGCTTTCTACAAGTGGATATGTGCTTCTCGCACACGACGTCGCGGGGCGGTCGCATGCCGCGGCTCAGTGGGGCACGTCCCCGGCGAGCGTGATTCGATGCATGGTTCGGGTGTGCCCGTGGTAGTCGTTGATCGGGTGATGCATCGCGCACCGGTTGTCCCAGAGCGCGACGGAACCGACGCGCCAGGCGAAGCGGCACGTGAACTCCGGCCGTATCGCGTGCTCGAACAGGTACCGCAACAGGGGCCGGCTCTCTGCCTCGGTCATGTCGACGAACCGGAGCGTGTGGGCTTCGTTGACGTAGAGCGCTTTGCGTCCGGTCTCCGGATGGGTCCGTACGACGGGGTGCTCGGCGAAATACTCCTGTTCGCCGCCGTGGCCGTGGTCGCGAATCCGGTCTTCTCTGGTTTTGGAGACGTCGGCCAGGGCTGAGCTGTTCAGGGCTCTCAGGTTGGCGAGCACGCGTCGCATGCCGGGTGAGAGCGCGTCGTAGGCCGCGTACATGTTCGAAAACATCGTGTCGCCGCCGTAGGCGGGAACTTCGCGGGCGATCAGCATGGTGGCCATCGGCGGACGTTCGAGGTACGTGGTGTCGCTGTGCCAGATGCCGCCGAAGTTCACTGTCTCGTGCGGAAGCTTCGTGACCGAGATGATCTGCGGGTATCCGTCGAGACCTTTCACGAACGGATATTCGACCGGCTCGCCGATCCGACGGGCGAAGGCGGAGAACTCGACCGGTCCGAGGAACTGGTCGCGGAAGAACACGACGAGGTGTTCGAGCCACGCCCGGCGGATCTCGCCAACGGTGGCGTCGACCAGGTCGGTCGCCAGGTCGACTCCGGTGATCTCGGCACCGACAGCACCGGCGAGCGGCAACACTTTGATGGTCCGGTACCCACCGTCGGTCGTCATCGACATGCAGGGTGCCGTCACCGGACGCGGCGGCGCAACTGGCCGCCGGGTCGACCGTCCGACGGTGCCCGAAACGGGGTCGTCGACCACGACGCGTGACGCGGGCCGGGCGACGTGCTGTGACCTCGGTCATGGCAGTCAAGGCCGCGCTGGAGGCGGCCGATAGCCGCGAAGGACAAGCCACCCTCGGAGGTGGGGACCGGCATGACGAACGCGACCGACACGGTCTTCGAGGACGCCGAACGACCCCGGCGGCTTTCGCGCGATCGGATGCTGGACCCGATCAACCTCATCTTGATCCCGAACCTGGTCCTCGTAGTGATCCTGCGGCGGCACCACGTCATCGCCGCGGCACCGCTCTGGGAAATCTGTGGATCGTTGGTGGTGGCGCACGCGACGTCGACCGTGTTCGCGGCGCGGTTCACCCCGGGAACCGCGCGAGCCAAGCCCAAGGTCTTCCTCGCGTTGACGATCGGGCTCGGTGGCGCGTTCTTCTACATCATCGGATGGGGCGCGGTGCTGGCGGTCTCGTTCGTCGCCAGTGCCGCGGTCGTCATCCAGACCGACGGCTCGCGCTACAAGGTCGCGGCGATCGTCGCGGCGTTGGCGACGATTCTCGCGGGCGAGATCGCGGTGGCATTCGGCGTCGTGCAGTCGATGATCTCGGAGCCGACCGGTCACGGCCTCGCGGTGATCGAAGCCGCGGTGACCGCGTTCGTGATCGCGCTCGTCGCTCGCGGTCAACGAGACAAGGAGCTGGTCGAAGCACGCGAACGCGAGTCGGAGGAGCGGTTCCGCGCACTGGTGCAGTACGCGTCGGACGCGATCGTCGTGATCGACGATACCGGCGCGGTGATGTACGCGAGCCCGGCCGCCGGACATCTCTTCGGGTGCGACCCCACCGAGTTCGCTCGGTTCGATCTGACGTGCGTCGATCCCGACCACGCAGAGGCGATCAGCGAGGTCTTCCGCCGCCTGCGGACGCGCCCGGGCGGCGTCGAAGCTGCCGACGTCCCGATCCGCCGGACCGACGGCACGTCGCGATGGGTGGAGGTTCGCCTCACGAACCTCCTCGGGAATCCTGCCGTACGCGGCCACGTGTGCAACCTGCGCGACATCGGCGAACGACGGGTTGCGCACCAACAGCTCCTGCACGACGCGCAGCACGATGCGCTCACCCACCTCCCGAACCGTCGCCTCTTTCTCGAACGGCTCGACGACGTGCTGCGCACGGCGTCACCCGACGACGTGGTCGCAGTGCTCTTCGTCGACGTCGACCACTTCAAAGACATCAACGATCGGCTCGGGCACGAGACCGGCGACCAGGTCCTGGTCGCAGTCGCCAACCGCCTGTCGGTCGTCGTGCGCCCGAACGACGTGGTCGCCCGGTACGGCGGCGACGAGTTCACCGTCTTGCTCCACGGTCTCGTCGCGGTCGACGGCGCGTTCGAGATCGCGGAGCGGATCACGAGAGAGCTCTCACACCCTTGGTGCGTCGACGGCCACCAGCTCACGCTTTCCGTGAGCGTCGGGCTCGCCGTCTCCGACGGCACACATGAACACGCCGCGGACCTCCTGCGCCGAGCCGATCAAGCGATGTACCGGGCGAAGCGAAATGGACGCTCGCGTTGGGAGTCGTTCGACGCGGCGTGCGCCGACATCGGCTGACGAAGCGCCAGAACCGGCAACCCATCCGGGCGCCGCCCGCGGCCCTGTGGGCGCCCGTCACGAACCGTCCGAGTTCAGAGCTCGGGACAGAGCGATGCGAGGAACGCTTGCGTTCGCTGCCACGATTCGATGCGGGCGTCCCGATCGGTCCCGAGCGGCAACACCCGGACCGACAGGTCGGTGACGCCCGCGTCGCGGAAGCTGCGCAATCGTGCGACGACCGCCGACTCGTCTCCGGCCGCGCAGATGTCGCCGACATCGGTGGCGTCGCCATGTTCGATCAGACGCTGGTAGTTCGGCGAGTACTCGGCGTGTCCGAGCACCTTGTTCGCTCGTGCGCGGGCGGCGTCGACGTCGTCGTTTCGGCACAGCGCGACGGGGACGCCGGCCACGACCCGCGGCGGCGGCCGCCCCGCCGCGGCGGCCGCACGTGTGATGCGGGGAAGGACGTGCTCGCCGATCGCTCGTTCGTCGGCCATCCACAGAATCGTTCCGGACGCCATTTCGCCCGCGATTCGAAGCATGACCGGCGCGAGCGCCGCGAGGAGGATCGGGGTGGGCACGATGTCGGTCACGTCGAGCGGGTTGTGCACCTGATACTCGTCGTTTTCGACGTCGACGGGACCCGGGCCGGCGAAGGCCGCGTTCAGGACCTCGAGATAGTTGCGGACCTGGTGTGCGGGCCGCTCATAGGCAAGGCCGAGCATGTCGGCGACAATCCAATGGTGCGACGGGCCGAGGCCGAGGGTGAACCGGCCTTCGCACACCGCCTGGTTCGACAGTGCTTGCTGAGCCATCGCGATCGGGTGACGGGTCTGTATCGGCATGACCGCGGTCCCGAGTTCGACGTGCGATGTCGTTCGACCCATCAGCGCGACCGCGGTGAGCGCGTCGAATTCGTCCGGAACCTGGGGGACCCAGATCGACGTGAAGCCGGCCTTCTCGGCCGCTTCGGCGGCGCTGACGAGCCGCGCGACCTTGTCCGGGTATCGCCCCCGCTCGGGGCCGATCATGAGGCCGATCCGCACCTGGGTTCCCCTTCCGACCTGGGGCGTCCTCGGTCACCCTAATGACGGTCAGCCAAAGTGACAATGGCATTCTCGTTTTTTGAGAGCCAAGGTACGGCTTATGGCAGCCCTCGTCCGTTCGGCCCGAACCTGCGGTGCGGGTCGAGGTCAGGCCCCGAGACCGTGCAGGCAAAAGGCCCAGGTCTCCTCGGCCGTGACGCGCATGCGGGGGCTTTCGACCAGGCGGTTCCCGAACCAGCTGTACATCACGGTCTGTTGCATCAGCGCGGCCGCACGGCGGGGGTCGACCACGTTGATCGTGCCGGCCGCGTTCGCGGCCTGGACGAGCTCGAGCATGATCCGTGAGATCGGGGCCATGGCGGCTTTCACGCGATCCGGATGGTTGACCACGAGCTGCACCGAGAACTCCATGATCGGGCGGCGGTTGTGTGCGCCGCGCTTGCGTGGAGTCTCGGAGGGATCGCACCACTCGTGCAGGCGAGTGCTGAAGGCGCGCAGACGCTCGAACGGGTCGGATTCGGACTCGACCACGCTTCCGAGGTCCTCGGTCGCTTCGCGAATCGTCTCTTCGAAAAGGGCCAGGAGCAACTCGTCCTTGCCGTTGAAGTATTGGTAGAACCCGCGCAGCGACTGCTTCGAGCGGTCGAGGACCTCTTGGATCGTGAACTCGGTGGTGCCCTTCTCGTCGATCAGCTCAAACGCGGCGTCGAGGAATCGCTGGATGCGCTGCTCGGCGCGCGACCGCGCCGCGTTCAGGCTGCGTGAAACTGCCCGCTCGCGCCAGGCAGGTTCGTTCACGTCATCGGGGATCTGGACGTCCGCCATGTCAGGAATCCGCTTTCACTTTCTCTGAACGGTATCAGGGCACTCGCGCGAGAACGGATTTTCCAGCATTGATGCAGCCGGTTCTCCAGTTTTACGACCCATGCCGTCCGCACGGCGGCGCCGCCGGGCGCGACCTCGACACCGACCTCACCCACGGCGCAACGTCCGCTCGGACTCGGCCATGATCAGCCTCCTCATCGATGCTGCCGGGACCACGACACGAGCCTCTCTGACGATAATATTGCTCTCATTCTCGGGTGTCATCTTTGCGCTTTCTTGCATAGCTGCTTTCCGTTACGCTCGGCCCGTGGACGACACGGCCGACATTGAATGTGGCATTCCGCCGGGACTCAGCCACCGCCCGTTCGGCGCTGCTGACGTCGAAGTGCGCAACGTCGGGCGCAGCATCGAATCGGGACGAAGATCGACAGCCTCCGGGCCGGCCCAGGACCCGCGTCCGTATCCGTATAGACGTCTCTGCACCCGTCGCGCCTAGGAGCCCCATGCCCCGTCGTCGTACCCCCCAGCCGCCCACATTGCTGCGCAGCGCCCGGCTGCTCGACGTCGACACCGGCGAGGTGATGACACCCGGCGAGCTCCTGATCGACGGTGAGCACATCGTCGGTGTGGCGCCGAGCTCGGTGCCGACCGACGCGGTCGTGGTCGACGTCGGCGACCTCACGCTGCTCCCCGGGCTGATGGACATGGAGGTCAACCTGCTGCTCGGCGGCCCGGACCATGCCAGCCCGTTGAACGCGGTGCAGGACGACCCCGCGTTGCGCACCCTGCGCGCCGTCGCCAACGCGCGTCGAACGCTGCGCGCCGGTTTCACGACCGTACGCAACCTCGGTCTGTTCATCCAGACTGGTGGGCTGCTCCTCGACGTCGCGTTGAGCAAAGCGATCGACTTCGGCTGGATCGACGGCCCGCGCGTCGTTCCGGCCGGTCACGCGATCACGCCCACCGGCGGGCATCTGGACCCGACCATGTTCCAGGCGTTCGCGCCGCACATCATGCCCTTGACCGTGGAGGAAGGCATCGCCAACGGCATCAGCGAGGTACGCAAGGCGGTCCGTTACCAGATCAAGTACGGCGCGCAGGTGATCAAGGTGTGCGCGTCGGGAGGCGTGATGTCGCACACCGGCCCGGCCGGCGCGCAGCAGTACTCCGACGAGGAGCTGCGCGCGATCGCCGACGAAGCGCACCGCGCCGGGCTCAAGGTCGCCGCGCACGCGCACGGCGACGACGGCATCCGGGCCGCGATCGAGGCCGGCTTCGATTGCATCGAGCACGGCTCGCTGGCCAGCGACGAGACACTCGGGCTCATGGTCGAGCGCGGGACGTTCCTGGTGGCGACCACCTATCTCGCCGATGGCATGGATGTCTCCCACGCCGCGCCGGCATTGCAGGCCAAGGCGGCGGAGGTGTTCCCGCGTGCCCGGGCGACGATCAGCAAGGCGATCGAACGCGGCGTGCGGGTCGCGTGCGGGACCGACGCGCCCGCGATCCCCCACGGTCGCAACGCGAAAGAGCTGATCGCGCTGGTGGAGCGCGGCATGACGCCGCTGCAGGCGATCCGCGCCGCGACTGTCGTCTGCGCGGAGTTGATCGGCGTCGATGACCGAGGCCGGCTCGCGCCGGGTCTGCTCGCCGACGTGATCGGCGTCGCCGGCGATCCGACATCCGACATCGCGGCGACCGAGCAGGTCGGCTTCGTGATGAAGGGCGGAGACGTCTTCCGCCACGACGTCGCCGCGTCGTAACGCGTCAGATCGCGGGCTCGAAGACTGCGTCGAAGCGCGCCGCGCCGCTGTCGGGCACGCGCGGCTGACGCCACACCTCGACGGGGAACGAGACGGTGACGAGCGCGCAGTACAGCCACAGGAGGCGCTTGGCGTCGTCGGCGAGCGCGTCGAGCGAAAACTGGTCGAGGTAGGCGATGGCTGCCTCGAGCCGCGGCATCGCCGCGTCGTAGAACGCTTGCAGCTCCGCCATCGAGCTGCCGATGCGCTTGGCGTAACGCTCACGTTCGGAGGCCAGCGCGAACCCGGCGAAGGGCTCGAGGTCGGCGAAGTCGGTCGGCAGCATGGCGGAAGAAGTGGTCACGGGCAGGCTCCTCGGTCAGGCGCGGGCCGGCGTTGGGTGCGTCTGGGCTTCGAACGTGCTGACGTAGCTGCGGGCGGTGTGGTGGAGATGGCGCAACAGGATTTCCTGGTCGTTCAGCGGGAACGTCTTCACGGGTGTGCGCGACTCGAGCATCGTCTGTGTCGCTTCGAGCGTGTTGCCGTCCTGCAGTGCGTACTCCTTGAACGTGACGACCGCCAGCTCCTGGGCGAGGCGTTCGCGCGCGGTTTTGGGCGGCACGAAATAGCACGCACCTTCGAAGATATGCGTGTTGTACGACGTCGGCCAGTAGTGGTAGGTGAGCACCCAGTTCGGCTTCCAGATCAGCAGCATGAAGTTCGGGAAGAACAAGAACGAGTCAAGCCCCCACGCCTTGTGGCTCGACGGGTTGAGCCCGGGCGGTAGCTCGTCGAGCCCGATGTCGGGCACGTCCCAGGGACCGAACAGTCCGCTGCGTAATGCACGCTCGATCGGCTTCACCATGCTCAGGTCTTTGGGCGGTGACATACCGCCCCACGACGACACCATCCCGTGCGGGCCGTCGATGCCGTACGCGAGGGCCTCGTATCCATGTTCTTGGACTTTCGCCGATTCGGCCGAAACCGACTGCTTCGCGTGGAGAACCGGTGCGTGGTAGAACTCGGTGAAGGCGTCGACGAACAGCTTCCAGTTCGCGCCGATCTCCGCCCGGTACTTGTGCACCTGCGTCATCTGGTGGAACGGGTAGCCCTCCAGCCCTTTGCCGAGCTCGCCGAGGTACTCGCACAGCGGGGTCGCGTTCGACGCGTCGAGGTTCACGAAGATGAACCCCTCCCAGACCTCGCACTGCACCGACGCGAGCGGGTAGTCGGCCTTGTCGAGGTCGAAGAATTCCTGTTCTTGTTGGACGAAGGTCAGCTCGCCGTCGAGCGAGTAGCGCCAGCCGTGGTACTTGCATGTGAACTGGCGGCACGCGCCGCTGGTCTCCTCGCTCGGGAAGTCGCTCCAGACGAGCTTGTTGCCGCGGTGACGGCAGATGTTGTGGAACGCGCGCACCTCGCCGTCCATGGCGCGTACGACGACCACCGACGTCCCGGCGGCGTCGAGCTCCTTGGTGAAGTAGCTGCCGGCCCTCGCCAACTGCTCGACCCGGCCGACGTTGAGCCACGTCCGGCCGAAGATCGCCGCGCGCTCACGCTCGTAGAACTCAGGCGAGGTCGAATCGGCGTACGACACCGGTTCGGTTCCGAGCTCGGGGTAGTGCTCGGTCCAGCTCCCCTCGGCGGGCTTGGTGAAATGCGGCATCCGTTTCGTTCCTCCGACGCTGGGGTCACCCGATGATAGCAACGATCTCCGAAAATGAGAAGACCATTTCCACAGGCTGATCCCCTGCGTACGCTCGCACCGCTGGCCTGTTGAGTTCAGTCGGGCATCGCCGGGATGTCGCTCAGGTCGATCTCGGGTTCGATCTCGAGCCCGAGGCTGTTGAACAACATGGCCAGGCACGTGTACGTGCCGACGACGAACGCGACCTCGATGAGCTGACGCTCGTCGAGGTGTGCGGCCAGACGTGCCCACGTCTCGTCGTCGAGGCGGAAGTGGTCGATCACCTGAACGACCGCGGCGACGAGATCGGCTTCGAGCGGCGTCCAGCCGGCTGCGTCGGTGCCGCGCGCGACGGCCTCGATGTCTTCGCGCCCGACGCCGAAGCGGGGGGCGAGCTGCACGTGTTGTACCCACTCGTAGCGCGAGCGCGTGCGCCACGCCACCCGCAGCACCATCAGCTCACGGGCGCGGTGTCCGAGCGCTGGGTCACTGAGCAGTACCTGGTTGTAGGCGAGCCACGGGCCGACGAGCGCCGGGTGGTACAGCATCGTCGCGAGCGCGTTCGGCACGCGACGAGCGTCGGGGCTCGTCGAAAGGAAGCCGTCGACGACACGGTCCGGAAACGCGCCGCGCAGCGCGGCGATCCCCTCCTCGCTCCAGTGCTCGGTCGGCAGCGGTTCGAGCCGAGGCGAGCCGTCGGTCACAGGTACCAGCCGCCGTTGACGTTGATCTGCTGGCCTGTGATGTAGCCCGCGTCGTCGGAACAAAGGAACGCGCAGGTCGCCGCGATGTCGTCGGGCGTGCCGGCGCGACGCACAGGCGTCTGCGCCGCGATGGCGTCGATGCTCGGTAAATCGCCTCTCGCTTCGGCGCGGCGCGCCATTGGGGTATCGATGAACCCCGGCGGGATCGTGTTCACCGTGATCCCGTTCGGCGCGAACTCGAGCGCAAGCGCTTTGGTGAGGCCGATGATGGCGCCTTTCGACGCGACGTAGTGCGCCATCCGACGCGATCCCGACTGCGCGCTCGACGACGAGATCGTCACGACACGCCCCCAGTTCGCGGCGACCATGTCGGGGATTGCGGACTGGATGCAGTGGAACGTACCGGTGAGGTTGACCGCGAGCATGCGGTCCCACGACTCGACAGAAATGTCAGTGAAGGATTCGAAGCGGTCGATGCCCGCGCTCGTGACCATGATCGCGACCGGGCCGAGCTCGACCCTCACCCGGGCCAGCGTCGCATCGACCGCACCGCGGTCGCTGACGTCGACCGTCGCCGCGATCGCGGTCGCTCCGCTCGAGCACAGGTCCTTCGCGGTCTGGCCGGCGGCGTCGCCGTCCACGTCGAGCACCGCGACGCGACAGCCCTGGCGGGCGAGGCGCCCGCAGATCGCCGCGCCCATCCCCGCGGCGCCTCCGGTGACTACGGCGACCCGGCTCATAGCCCTCCTCGGCGTGAAGGCCCGCACGATGCAAGCCTGCTCTCGCCATGCGAAAATACCATTGTCATCTCGGCCGCCGCCGAGACGCTGAAGGGACGTGACACCGGTGACCGACGAAGGCGTGCTCGACCCGTGGGTCGCCGACTGGTTCGCGGACAACCCGATGATGGTCCAACCGTTCGACGATTTCTCCCCCGAGATGCTGGCGTTGGCTCGTGGCCCGGTAGGCGCACCACCTTCCCGCGAGGTCGCACACGTGACCGACGAGGTCGTGGACGGTGTGCCGGTCCGCATCTACGAGCACGATCATCGCCCCACGGGCCTCGTCGTGTATCTCCACGGTGGCGGCTTTTGCATCGGCAGCATCGGGTTGATGGACAACATCGCGCGCGAGTTCGCGTCCTGCGCCGACGCGGCAGTCGTGTCGGTCGAATATCGCCTCGCGCCCGAACATCCGTATCCCGCTGGTCTTGACGACTGCGAGGCGGTGACACGCTGGGCTTTGGCCAACGCGGCACGCTTCGGCGTGACGCCCGGGCGAGTCGCGATCGCCGGCGAGAGCGCGGGAGGCAATCTCGCGACGGTGGTGGCGTTGCGACTCCGCGCCGATATCGACCCGCCGCTGGCCGGACAGGTCCTGATCTATCCCGTCGTCGACAGCGACTCGTCGTCCTACCCGTCGCGCGACGAGTTCGACGGCATCGTGATCACCACCAAGCCGGGCAACGCGTTCCGCACCGCGTACCTGGGCGGCCAAGATGTCGACCGCGATCCGTTCGTGGCGCCACTGCACGCCGAGAGCCTGGCCGGTCTGCCGCCCGCCATCGTCGTCGTCGGCGGCTGCGACCCGTTGCGCGACGAAGGGCGCCGTTACGCGCGCCGGTTGCACGACGAAGGGGTCGCCGTCGAAGAGCTCTGCTGTGCAGGCCAGCCGCACGGATTCGTGAACTTCGGTTTCCCGGCCGCGGCCGACGCGTTCGCGCACATCGGACCGTTCCTCCGGTCGGTGTTCGAGTCGGACCAGGTGTCGTAGTTGGTGCGCGACGCCGACGACACGACCTGGCCGGTGCGTCAGGTCCCAGCCGAGCTGCGCGCCCGCTACCTCGAGCGCGGCTGGTGGAACGACGACACGCTCGGCCGGCTCGTGGATCGGTCGCTCGCCGCCGCACCCGACGCCAGGCTGAACATCTGGTCGGATGCGCGGCCGTGGCACGGCAGCTACGCCGAGATCCGGGCCGAAGCGTTGCAGCTCGTCACCGCCCTCACCGAGGCCGGCGTCGAGCGTGGAGACGCGGTCGCGTTTCAACTTCCGAACTGGCGCGAGGCCGTCGTCGCGTTCTACGGGCTCGCGATGGGTGGCTTCGTCCTCGTACCGATCGTCCACATCTACGGCCCGAAAGAGGTGCGCTTCGTGCTCGCCGAGAGCCGCGCTCGCGCGTACATCTCCGCCGATCGGTACGGCCACGTCGACTACCTCGACATCGTCGACGGTGCCCCGCCCGACACGTTGGCGCATCTCGGCCTGCACCTCGTTGTCGGATCCGCCGGCGATGTCTCGAGCCGCCGGGTGAGCCGAGCCGGATGGGACATCGTGGCCGGTGCTGCGCCCGCCGTGAGCGTGCCGGCGAGCGATCCCGACGACGTGTGCGTGCTCGCGTACACGTCAGGCACGACGAACGATCCGAAAGGCGTGATGCACACGCATCGCACGTTGCTCGCCGAGCTGTTGCACATGCGGTCGTGGATCACGCCCGGGTCGGCGAACCTGATGGGCTCCCCGGTCACGCACGCCACCGGCATGCTCGGCGCGGTGCTGGGACCGATGCAGATCGGCGAAGACATCCACCTCATCGACCGTTGGGATCCGGGGCGCGCCCTCGACATCATGGTCGAGGCCGGCATCGGCGCGGGCACGGGCGCGTCGGTGTTCCTGGCGAGCATCATCGACCATCCGGACTTCACAGCCGAACACGCGCGGCACATGCACCGTGTCGGCCTTGGCGGCGCGCCGGTCCCACGAGCGTTGGCCGAGCGAGCGGCCGCGCACGGCGTCGCGATCATCCGCGCCTACGGCTCCACCGAACATCCCTCGGTCACCGGCGGGTCGTACGACGAACCGGCCGAGAAACGTCACGGGACCGATGGTCGCCCGATGCTCGGCGTGGAGATACGCCTCGTCGACGACGACGGTGCGCCGGTCGCAGCCGGACAGGCCGGCGAGATCTGGTCACGCGGTCCCGACCTCTGCGTCGGCTACACCGACCCTGCACTCTGTGCGAGCGCGTTCGACGATGATGGCTGGTACCGGACCGGCGATATGGGCGTGCTCGACGACGACGGATTCCTCACGATCACCGACCGGCTCCAAGACGTCATTATCCGCGGCGGCGAGAACCTTTCGGCCGCCGAGATCGAAGAAGCGATCGCGACACTGCCCCAGATCGCCGAGGTCGCGGTCGTCGCGGCGCCGGACGCGCGGCTCGGCGAACACGCGTGCGCGGTCGTCCGCCTCACGGCCGACGTGACGTCCATCGAGTTGCGTGACATCACCGGCCAGCTCGCCTCCATCGGGCTCGCGCGCCAGAAGTGGCCCGAAGATCTGCGCGTCGTCTCGGACTTCCCGCGCACAACGTCGGGCAAGATCCGTAAGGTCGACCTCCGACGCGAGCTACGCGCCCTGGCCGAACGCGAGGCCGGCTGAGCGGGACGATGCTTCGCCGGTCAGCGTCCATCGGCTGCCCGAGTGGTTATCGGTGCACCGAAAGGCGCGTCGTTCGGTAGCGAGGGACGAGGCGATGACCGCGGGGTGTTCGCGGACGTTCGACGCTGGTTGCGACGGAAATGTGACTCTCGTATGCTGTGAACGTGGTAATCGACGCGATCCTGGTGGACCGGCGGCAGCGACCGGGGATGGTGCGGTGACCGACTTCGAGGCCGTCGATTTCTTTCGCGACGAGTCCGTGGTCGTCGATCCCTATCCGTACTACGAGTACCTGCGCGGACAATGTCCGGTGCAGCGCGAGGCACATCAACGCGTGGTCATGGTGACCGGCTACGAGGAAGCGATCACGGTCTACAACGACACCGCAACGTTCTCGTCGTGCAACGCGGTGACGGGCCCGTTCCCCGGGTTCCCGGTCCCCCTCGAAGGCGACGACGTGAGCGCGCTCATCGACGAGCACCGCGACGAGATGCCGATGAGCGACCAGCTCCCGACGCTCGATCCGCCGAACCACACCGCGCAGCGAGCGTTGCTCATGCGCCTCATCACGCCGAAGCGCCTGAAGGAGAACGAGGAGTTCATGTGGCGTCTGGCGGACCGTCAGCTCGACGAGTTCGTCGCCAACGGCGAATGCGAATTCATTTCCGAGTACGCCGGCCCTTTCGCCATGCTCGTCGTGGCCGACCTGCTCGGCGTGCCCGAGAGCGATCACGAGATGTTCCGCGGGCGCCTCGCCGGCGGCGGCCGTCGCACGGTCGGTAGCACCGGCGACGACGCCCTCATGCACTCCCCGCTCGAGTTCCTCTACGAACAGTTCTCGACCTACGTCGAAGATCGTCGCCGGGAACCGCGCGCAGATGTGCTGACCGGCCTGGCGACGGCCACGTTTCCCGACGGCTCGATGCCCGACGTGATCGATGTTGTGCGCATCGCCGCCAACTTGTTCGCGGCCGGACAGGAAACGACCGTCCGGCTGCTCGCCGCCGCCGTGCAGCTGCTCGGCGAAGACGTTGAGCTCCAGCAGCTGCTCCGTGACCAGCGCCATCGCATTCCGAACTTCATCGAGGAAACCCTCCGGATCGAAGGTCCGATCAAGGGCGACTTCCGACTCTCACGCGTCCCGACGACGATCGGCGGCGTCGACATCCCCGCGGGCACGACGGTCATGGTGGTCAACGGCGCGGCCAACCGCGACCCGCGCCGGTTCGACGACCCAGCCGAGTTCCGGGTCGAGCGCACCAACGCCCGCCAGCACATCGCGTTCGGGCACGGCGTGCACACCTGCCCCGGTGCGCCGCTCGCACGGGCTGAAGCCCGCGTCAGCATCGAGCGTCTCCTCGATCGCGTCGACAACATCAGGATCTCGGAACCGGCGCACGGCCCGGCCGGCGCACGGCGTTACGAGTACGCGCCCACCTACATCCTGCGCGGGCTACAACGCCTGCACATCGAGTTCGATCGACGCGACGGTGCGTGAGCTACCGAAGATCATCAGCGTCGACGACCACGTCGTCGAGCCTGCGCACGTCTGGCAGAAGCGGCTCCCGGCGCGCTTGCGCGGCCGTGGCCCGCGCATCGAGCAGGCACGGTGGGGCGATTTCTCACTCGACGCGGGCGCGTCGTACAAGCAGGAGATGACAGACGACGGCCGGCCCGGCGACTATTGGGTGTACGAGGACCGCCTCATTTACGTGCACAAGAGGCACGTTGCGATCCCGCTCGACGCGACGCCTGACGGCGTCATCGAGCGTTTCGATCGCACCAAGATGTACATCGCCGCGATGACGTATGACGAGATGCGGCCCGGTTGCTACGAGCCGGGCGCGCGCGTCGCCGACCTCGCACTCGCCGGTGTCGACGGCTCGATCGCGTTCCCTACCTTCCCGCGCTTTTGCGGCCAGACGTTCTTGGAAGGAACCGATCTCGAGCTGGGTTTGGAGTGCGTGCGCGCCTACAACGACTTCATGGTCGAAGAGTGGTGCGGCGACTCGGACGGACACCTGCTGCCACTGTGCCTGATCCCACTGTGGGACGTGGATCTTGCGGTCGCCGAGATCAACCGCAACGCGGCGCGGGGCGCACGCGCCATCTGCTTCAGCGAGATCCCGACGCACCTCGGACTGCCGAGTATCCACACCGGCTACTGGGACCCGATGTTCGCGGTGTGCGAGGAGACCCGCACCGTCGTGTGCATGCACATTGGATCGTCTTCGAAGATGCCGGCGGCGTCGCCCGACTCGCCGCCCTCGACCGAGATCGTCCTCGGTTTCAACAACGCGATGGCGTCACTGACCGACTTCCTCTTCTCGGGCGTGCTCGTGCGGTTCCCCGCGCTGAAGCTCGCGTACTCCGAGGGTCAGATCGGCTGGATCCCCTACGCGCTCGAGCGGGCCGACAACGTATGGGAGGACCACGCGAGCTGGACCCGTGTGAAAGAAACGATTCCCGAACCGCCCTCGACGTACTACCGCGGACGCGTCTTCGGATGCTTCACGAAGGACGTGCACGGGATCGAATCGATCGCGCAGGTCGGCGAGGACAACATCTGTTTCGAGACCGACTACCCGCACACCGACACGACGTGGCCGTTCGTGTCTGAGGAGGTCGAGCGGATGTCGGCGACGCTCAGCGACGACCAGCGCTACAAGATCTTGCGCGGCAACGCGATCCGTATGCTCGATCTCGACGACCCGTCCCTGCGGGCGTGACCGCCAATCTTGTTCATCTTGAACTCATTTTGCGTTCCGTCGAAATCTGGCGCGAGCAACCCGGTGATCGCGGAGGTCGTCCGCGGCGGCTCCTTTCGGCGGCTTGAGCGATCACATCCGCAACGGAGCGTCTCGGCCGGCGATGCCCGCGAGGTGCAACGGCCTTCACCTGGATGTAGGAGCATTTCTTCGACCCCGCGGCCTGCCGAGAGAGCCGCGATGGAGGAGCGAGCATCACAGCTGCCGCTGCGCTTTCGCATGGCGTAACGCGATGTGGCCCCCTCGTGACGAGAGGGCCACATCCAGTTTGGTCGAGGCAGTTCGCTACAGCTTGAACGTCGTGCCCTTCAAGAGGCTGGACACATACTTGGTGGAGCTCGGAGCCGTCGTGCAAACCGTCGCGGAGATCGTCTCGCCTGCCTTGACGATCTTGGCGGCCGCACCGGTTGAACTCCCGGTGGTTCCCGTGATGAGCGTCCGGTACTTGGTGCCTTTGGGACACGGAGCGAGCACCTTCTGCGACGCGTACTTCTCGGTCGCGACGGTCGTGCCTTTCCCGCCCTTCCACGTGATCTTTGACGTGAGGCTGCCGGTGATCTTGGCGATGGGAACGGTGACCGAGGATGACCCACCCGCGGCTAAACCGCCGGTGCCGCAGGTGAGGAAACTGGACGCGACCGTTCCCGTACCCGCCTTCAGGTTGAGTGACGTCGTCGATACAAGCTTCGAGCACGCCGTGCTCGACGCTGCTGACGCCGGGCTGGCGAACGGCACTGCGAGCCCCGCAGCTGTGGCTATTGCGAAAACGAGCGCGCTGGCGCGCATTGAAGTTCTCACTCGGACACCCTCCCCCTTCGTCGCAATGGTCTTTCCGCTTGATCAGAACGATACTTCCGAGAAGCCGTTGCGTCCAGGTAAACGTGGTTTCGCTCTGCGCGCAGCCCTACCCGAGAGGCACCGTTGCGCATGTCATCGTTCAGGCCTCCCAAAAGGAAACGGAGAATCACAGTGGCCACCGCGCCAGCCCCGGATCCCGACACGCACAGCGTGTCGCGAATGAACCAAATCAACCTTTTCGTCGGAGGCGGTCGAGATCGAGCATGTGGATCGCGTGGCCGCACAGCACCTTGAAGCGCTGATTGTCGCTCGTGTGGCGGTCCTCCGCTCGGCGTTTTCAGGCACGAAAGGCCGCGTCGGGTGCGGTGTGCACCGGCTATGAACCAACCCAACTGAGAACACGAGCTATTCCTGACGCGGGACACTACGTGTGACTTGTCGAGAAGCCAATTCTCAAATAGGTTCAAGCGTCCTATCGAAAGAGCGCAGCGGAGACGAGGGGGACCCACGTGCGACGCCGGAATCTGGTTTGCGTAGGTATTGCGAGCACGCTGTTGTTGGTCGGCTGCACCTCGGGAACGAGCAGCAAGGGGTCAGCCAACACGACGTCGCCCACGACGGCGGCTCCGTCGGCCACCGGGCCCGCACCCGGCGTGACCGCCGACAGCATCAAAATCGGCGTGACCTACGTGGACACCGCGGCTCTCGTGAAGTCCGGCCTCAACTACAACCTCGGCGACTGGAAGGGCGCGTGGGAGGCGCTCATCAACCAGGTCAACGCGGCTGGCGGCATCAACGGCCGCAAGCTCGTGCCGGACATCGTGACGATCGACCCGACCGATCCCAAGTACGCGCAAGCGGCGTGCGTCAAGTTCACCGAGGACGACAAGGACTTCCTCGTCGCCGGCTTCTTCGTCGCCGACGCAGTCAACTGCGTCGTCGACACGCACAAAACGGTCGTGGTCGGTGGCACCCAGACGACTCAGCGCGTCGCGGACGCCCGGGCTCCGTGGCTGACCCCGCTGCCCGGCGACGAGCAGACGAACCGGGTCATCCAGGCACTCAAAGCCAACGGTTCGCTGTCCGGCAAGGTCGGCGTCTTCGTCGGTCAGGCCGAGGACACCGCCACCTTGAACGACGACCTCGTGCCCGCGCTCAAGGCGGTCGGTGTGACGCCGGTTCAGACCGCGGTCATGGACGCGCCAGTCAGCGACACCGCGGCGATCCAGACCAACGTCAATCTCATCGCCCAGAAGTTCCAGGCATCCGGTGTCAACACCGTCGTACTCGGCGGCCTGGCCGCACAGAACTGGCCCGCGTACATGGAAGGCAATCCGTACCACCCGAAGCTGCTGTTCATCGACATCACCGGCGCCCAAGCGTTCACGACAAACAAGGCGACCACCGACACGTCGCTGCTCGCGGGGTCGATCGCGGGTGGCCCGTACGGCCCGAATCAGCAGATTTTCGAGGAATCTCAGATGCAGACCTGCATCAAGACGCTCGCCGCTGCGGGCGTCCAGACGCCAGCACCCGACACGTTGGGGAGCGACATGTCGGACCAGCCGTTCCAGGCGGCGTTCAACGTCTGCCCGGTCTTCGACATCTTGAAGGCCTGGCTCCAAGCGGCAGGCAAGAACTTGAACTACGGCACCCTGCAATCCGCGATCAACGGCCTGACGGTCCATGTCTCAGGAGATCCGGCCCCGCGCGTCTTCAGCCCCACCGCGCTCGACGGCAATCCCAAGGCCTACCTCTACAGCTGGGACCCGACCCAGAAGATGTACGTGCTCCCAGGCAAGTGATCGGAGTCACCAATCTGCTCGGCGAAGGCGAGCCGCGGTTGAAAACGGCGTAGAAAGAGCGCAGTTTCTGCGCGCAGTTCCCGAACCGGCGTCCGAGTACCGGTCGCGTTTCGAGGGGGAGAGTTCGTGCCGAGCGCCGAGTCTGATCACGGCGGGCCGGCGACAGCCGGCCTCGTGCAGGCTGTGCTGGACGCCGAAGCCGAGCGCCGGGCCGAGCAGGCCGAAGCAGCGCAAGACGTTCTCTTCGCCGACGACCTGCTGCCCGGCGTCGGCGACCCGACGATCAGCCTGCGCGAGGGCGTCGTACGCGGCGGGCTGTTCACCGTCGTGATGCTCGCGTTGCTCCAGGGGTTCGGCGAACTCGAAAACGCGACCCTGTCGGTGCTGGCGCCGAACATACGCGACACGTTCCACGTCAGTGACGGCGTCATCGTCTTCATCACTGCAGCGTCGGGCGCCTTCCTCGCCCTCGGCGTACTGCCGATGGGTTGGCTCGCCGACCGTTTCCGGCGCGCGCCGATCATCGGTTGGGCCACGGCGCTGTTCTCGGTGATGGTGTTCGCGTGCGGCTTCGCGGCGAATGCCTTCGTCCTGTTCGTCGCCCGCTTCGGTGTCGGCGCCACGAAATCGAACACGTACCCGGCGCAGGGCTCGCTTCTCGCCGATGCCTATCCGGTCGCCGTTCGCGGGCGCGTGAACGCGACCGTCGGCGGCGCGGCCCGCATCGCCGCGGTGGCGAGCCCCGCGATCGTGGGCGGGATCACCGCCCTCGCCGGGGGCCGGGATGGTTGGCGCTGGGCGTATCTCGCGCTGGCCGTGCCGACGATCCCACTCGCGATCTTCGCTTTCCGCATGCCCGAGCCGGCCCGGGGCCGGCACGAGATGCTCGACGTGCTCGGAGAAGTGGTCGGCGACAACGGCTCGATTCCCATCCCGCTCGGGGCCGCGCTCGCGCGATGCAACCAGATTCGCACGTTCAAAACGATGCTGGTCGGCTTCGCGGCGCTGGGCTTCGGTCTGATCACCGGACCGGTCCTGCAAAACCTCTACCTTGATCGCCACTTCCATCTCGGTACGTTCGGACGCGGTGTCGTCATGACCGTCACGGGGTTCGGCGTGCTCGTCGCTCTCCCGTTCGTCGCGAAACGCTACGACGCCCTGTACCGACGCGACCCGGCCGCCGCGCTGCGGATGATCGGCGTGTTGATCATGCCGGTCGCGGTGATCCTCCCGATCCAGTACTTCATGCCGAATGCGACGCTGTTCGCGATCGTCGGGATCCTGCCGGGCGTCTTGCTCCTGAGCGCGTTCATCATGATCGGTCCGATCATCCAGTCGGTCGTGCCCTACCGGCTGCGCGGTCTGGGCATCGCGCTCGGCTCGATCTACGTGTTCTTCGTCGGCGGCACCGTTGCCGCCATCCTCGCCGCGTTTTGCACCAACGCGTTCGGGCCGCGGGGAGCAATGCTGGCGGTCGGCATTCCGTCGACGCTCCTGGGCGGGCTGCTGATCCTGCGCGGCTCGTCGAGCATCAAGCACGATTTGTCGATGGTCGTGTCGGAGCTCCGCAGCGAGCTCGACGAGCAACGTCGCCACGACGTGGAGCCGGAGATGGTGCCGGCGATTCAGGTCAGCTCCATCGACTTCGCCTACGGCCACGTGCAGGTCCTGTTCGACGTCAGCTTCGAGGTCCGTCGCGGTGAGGTGCTCGCGCTGTTGGGAACGAACGGCGCCGGCAAGTCGACGATCCTGCGGTTGATCGCAGGGCTCGGCACACCGTCTCGCGGGGTGGTGCGGTTGCACGGCACGCCGATCACCTACGTCGCGCCCGAGGAGCGCGTCAAACACGGCATTCGCCTCCTGCCCGGCGGCAAGGGCGTATTCCCGTACATGACGATCCGCGAGAACCTCGAGATGGGCGCGTACATCTACCGTGGCAACCGAGGCGACCGCGACCGGCGGATCGCGCGCGTCCTCGACATGTTCGACGTGCTCGCCGACCGCCAGCACGAGATGGCCGTCGCGCTTTCTGGCGGGCAGCAGCAAATGCTGGCGCTGGCGATCACGCTGCTGCACGACCCCGACGTGTTGCTCATCGACGAGCTGTCGCTGGGCTTGGCGCCGATCGTCGTGGAACAGCTCCTGACCGTCGTGGAACAGTTGAAACGCGACGGCCTGACCATCGTGATCGTCGAACAGTCGCTGAACGTCGCACTCTCGATCGCGGATCGCGCCGTGTTCCTCGAGAAGGGACGCGTGCGCTTCGAAGGATCCGCCCGAGAGCTCGCAGAACGGGACGATCTGGCGCGGGCCGTCTTCTTGGGCCCTGAGGGCAGCTGAGCGATGCTCGCAACGTTCGTGACCCGCCAGCTCATCTCAGACGGATTCATCACCGGTCTGGTGTACGGGATGCTGGCTCTCGGTATCGTGCTCGTCTACCGCGCCACCCGGGTCATCAACTTCGCGGTGGGCGGAATGGGATTGGTTGGCGCCGGCCTCCTCGTCGTGCTGACCCTCCAGTACGGAGTGCCGTACTGGGTGGCGGTGCCCGCCGCGCTCGTTGTCGGAACGATCTACGGCGCGCTGCTCGAACTCACGATCATCCGTCGGCTCTTCGACGCACCGCGCGTCATCGTGCTGGTCGCGACGATCGGCATTGCCGAACTCTCCCAGGCCATCCTCATCGCCTACCCGAGCATCGATGCGTCCGTCGCGCGGTTCCCGCTGGCGATCGGCTCCGCGCACACGATCGAGGCGATCCGGGTTACTGGCGCGCAACTCTCGATTCTGATCGTCGTGCCGCTGGTGGCCGTGTTCCTCTCGTGGTTCCTCACGCGCACCACGTTCGGAAAGACTGTGAAGGCATCGGCCGAGAACCGTGACCTCGCGCGCCTCAACGGCATCAGCCCGACGCGGGTGTCGATGTGCGTGTGGGCCGTCGCCGGAGCCCTTGCGACGCTGTCGATCGCGCTGATCGCAGGCCAAACGGGGTCGGCGACCGACCTCGTGACCCTTGGGCCGAGCACGCTTGTGCGTGCCCTTGCGGCTGCGGTCATCGGCGGGATGGTGTCGTTCCGCCGAGCCTTCCTCGCGGGCATCGTGATCGGCGTCGTCGAAGCCGTCGTCGGGTTCAACTGGCTCACCCAAGTCGGGCTGACCGAGTTCCTCATCTTTGTCGCCGTCCTCGTCGCGGTGTACTTCCAGAGCCGCCGGGGCGCCGAAGAGACACAAGCGTTCTCGTTCACGTCGAAGCGGCGGCCGGTCCCGGAACGGCTCCGCAGCATCTGGTGGGTCCGCAACCTCGACCGCGGTGCGCTGCTCGCGCTCGGTGCGGTCGGGATCGTGCTGCCGCTGATCGTCACGCAGCCGTCGCGGCACCTGCTGTACACAATCATCCTCGTCTACGCCCTGTGCGGCTTGTCGCTCACCATCCTCACCGGCTGGGCCGGGCAACTCTCACTGGGACAGATGGCGTTCGCCGGAATCGGCGCGCTCCTCGCCGCCGCGTTCGATCGCGGCATCACCGTCGACATCGGCTGGCATCACACGCGCCTCATCCGGGGTGGGATCGAAAGCCTCGGCTTCGGGCCGTCGATCTTGGTCGCCGCAGTCCTCACCGCGGCCCTCGCGGCCCTCATCGGCGTCGGTGCCCTCCGCGTGCGGGGGCTGCTCCTCGCGGTGAGCACCTTTGCGTTCGGGGTCGCGGCGAGCCAGTACTTCTACTACCGGCCGATCCTCAGTGCCGGCCAGGTCGAGTCCGTGCCGTTCCTGCGGACGAGCTTCTTCGGTATGGGCGTGGCCTCGCAACGCGTCTTCTATTACGTCGCGTTGGTCGCCCTCGTCGTCGCGGTCATGATCGCGGCGCGGTTCCGGCGGACCGGCATCGGCCGGACGACGATCGGCGTGCGGGACAATCCCGACGGCGCGTCGGGATACACCGTCGACCCGACGTGGGTGAAGCTGCGGACGTTCGCGCTCGCGGGCGGGATCGCCGGCCTCGCCGGCGCGCTCCTCGCCGGAGCGTTGCAGTTCGTACCGCTACAGCAATTCTTCGGAGTCAACGACTCGCTGCAGCTTGTGGCGGTCGTGGTGATCGGCGGCCTGGGCTCCATCGTCGGACCGATCCTCGGCGCGCTGTGGGTCGTCGGACTCCCCGCGTTCTTCCCGACGAGCACGCTGGTGCCGCTCCTCACGTCGAGCATCGGCCTGCTCGTGCTCCTCCTGTACTTCCCGGGCGGCCTCGTGCAGATCGCGTACTCGGCCCGCGACTCGCTCCTCGGCATCGTCGAGCGCCGCATGGGACCGGCACCGGCGCTCGAGAAGAAAACGCTGACGCACTCGATCAGAGCAACCGAGCGTGCGCCGACACCGGCTGGTGTCGCCGCGCTCGCGGTGCGGAACATCACCGTACGGTTCGGCGGCAACACCGCCGTCCAGGAGGTCTCCTTCGACGTCGGCGCGGACGAGATCGTCGGGTTGATCGGCACCAACGGCGCCGGCAAGACCACGCTGATGAACGCCATCGGCGGCTATGTCAAGAGCACGGGCGACGTCGACATCTTCGGTGAGCGTGTCTCGTCGCTGTCGCCGTCTCGGCGCGCCCGGCGCGGCCTGGGCCGGACGTTCCAAGCCGCGACGCTCTTCCCCGAGCTGACCGTCCGCGAGACGATCGAGCTTGCGCTCGAGGCCCGACACCGAACCGGGCTGCTCGCGACCGCGCTCTGCCTGCCGCGGTCGGTCCGGATGGAACGGTCACGGCGCGCGGAGGCGGACGACCTTGTCGCGTTCTTGGGCCTCGGCCACTACGCGGACACGTACATCTCTGATCTGTCGACGGGGACGCGCCGAGTCGTGGAGCTCGCCGGTCTGCTCGCGCTCGACGCGCGGGTGCTGTGCCTCGACGAACCCACTGCCGGCCTCGCCCAACGCGAGACCGAGGCGTTCGGGCCCGTCATCATCGACATTCGCCGAGAGTTGAACGCTTCGGTGATCGTGATCGAGCACGACATGCCGCTCATCTTGGGTATCAGCGACCGCGTCTACTGCCTCGAACTCGGCCGGATCATCGCCGAAGGCACACCGCACGAGGTACGCAACGACCCAGCGGTCGTCGCCTCCTACCTTGGCGCCGATGAACGAGCCATCGCCCGAAGCGGCGCCGCGCACGACGCCGCCGCACCAGACTCCACGCCCGTCTGAATGGAGGCGCCGATGCGACTCCCGGCTCAGCGCGCGAATCCGCTCGCAGAACCGGTATGCGGTGGTCTCCGGCCGGATGCCGGAGACCCCGATTGGCGCTGCATCGTGCACACCTGTGGTCACCAACGGTATAGATGGAACGTTGCCTCGATCCCCGTGATGGATGCCAGAGTTGCAGCAGGAGGACGGACGAGGTGGCGCAACCGTTCGGCCTCCCGGCATGATCGCAACGACACCGTAGGGAGGCGACAGGTCATGAGCTACGAGCAGGTTTCTCTCCGCACCCAAGATGGCAATTGCCCGGCATACGCGTTCACGCCGTCGGAGTCGGGCCGGCATCCGGCCGTGATCTTCTACATGGACGGGCTCGGGATCCGGCCGACGATCTTCGAGATGGGCCAGCGGCTGGCCGGTCACGGCTATGTCGTGCTGGTGCCCGATCTGTTCTACCGAGCCGACCCCTACGAGCCGTTAGATCCGAAGGAAGTCTTCGCCTCCGGCGACGCGAGAGCGGCGATCGGTCACCTGTTCGCTTCGACCGATAATCGTCGGGCAGCCGACGACACCGCGGCGTTCCTCGCCTACCTCGACAGCCGCGACGACATCGCCGGGACCAAGGTCGGCACGACCGGCTACTGCATGGGCGGAGCGATATCGCTGACCGCGGCGGGAACCTATCCTGACCGTATCGCCGCGGCGGCCAGCTTCCACGGCGGCAACCTGGCCACCGACGCTGAACTCAGCCCCCACAGGCTTGCGTCTGCCATCGCCGCCCGCGTCTATGTCGCGGGGGCGGACCACGACAACTCGTACCCGCCCGAGATGGCCACACGACTCGAGCTGGCGCTGAGCGACGCGGGCGTCGATCACCGCTGCGAGATCTATCCCGAAGCGCTGCACGGCTGGACGATGGCGGACTTCCCGGTCTACAACGAGCCTGCAGCCGAACGCCACTGGGATGAACTGGTGGCCCTGTTCGCCGACACGCTCACCTGAGGCACAACGGCCAGCGCGGTCTCCAAGCGGTCCCATCTCCAGCGGGCAGCGACAGCACGGCGTCGATCAGCACCGTCACAGTTTCGGTCGCAGCCAACGGGGAAATCGTGCCCCCGCGACCAATCAAGTGCGATCCGGTCAGTCGGTCGGCGCGTACGCGTCGGGCCGGCCTTCGAGGATCACGGTCTTGGTCTCGAGGAAGGGAAGGAGGCCTTCCTTTCCGCCCTCACGTCCGATGCCCGACTGCTTGAACCCACCGAACGCCATGCCGAAGTCGGTGCGGAACGCGTTGTGGCCGACGGTGCCCGACCGAAGCTCGCGCGACACGGCACGAGCCCGCTCGACATCGTTCGTGAACACCGAAGCGTTGAGCCCATAGATGGAGTCGTTCGCGATCCTGACCGCGTCCTGCTCGTCGGCCGCCGCGATCACGGCGAGGACCGGCCCGAAGATCTCCTCACTTCCGATCGCAGATCCGTTGTCGACGTTCCCGAAGACCGTCGGCTCCACGTAGTAGCCGCGGTCGAGACCCTCGGGGCGGCCACCGCCGGTCGCAAGGGTCGCACCCTCGTCGACACCTTTGGCGATATAGCCCAGCACCCGGTCGCGCTGGCGTTGCGAGACGAGCGGGCCGAGCTGGGACGCCTCGTCGAATGGGTCGCCAACGCGAGTCTGGCCGAAGCTGGCCGCCAGCGCCTCGACGAGCTCATCGTGACGAGCCTTCGTCACGATGACGCGTGTGAGGGACGAGCACACCTGGCCGTTGAGTCCGCACTCGGCGCGCGCGAGCGTCGCGGCGGCGGTCCCGAGGTCCATGTCGTCGAGGACGACGGCCGCCGACTTCCCGCCGAGCTCGAGCGTGCACCGCGCGATCCGTTCGCCGCACAGCGACGCGATGCGCCGGCCGGCCGCGGTCGATCCCGTGAACGTGATTTTGTCCACCCCGCGGTCGCGCACGAGCAGCTCCGAGACCTCGCGGTCGGCGGTGACGACGTTGAGCACGCCGCGCGGCAGGCCGATCTGTTCGGCCGCCTCGGCGAACACGTAGCCCTCACCAGGCGCCTCGGGCGCCGACTTGAGTACGACGGTGCATCCGGCGAGGAGCGCGGGACCGATCTTGTGACAGATGAGCGCCACCGGCGCGTTCCACGGGATGATCGCCCCGACCACGCCGACCGGTTCGCGCACGAGCAGGCCGAACGCACCGCCGCCGGTCGGCGGGCATTCCTCCTCGAACGGGAACGTGTCGGCCAGCGCGGCATAGGACGCGAGCGCACCCGAGCCGATCCGCCCGGCGTACTGCGATGTCTTGTAGAGCACCCCCGACTCGCGCGGCCACAGCTGGGAGAGCACGTCGTTGCGTTCCGCGAGCGCGGCGCCGAGCGCGCGGATGTACTCGGCGCGCTCAATGTGTGTCAGTCGTGCCCATGGGCCGTCGTCGAACGCATGGCGCGCCGCGGCGACCGCCCGAGACATGTCGTCGGGCGCGGCGGTCGCGATCGTGTAGTACACGTCTTCGGTACCTGAGTCGATCACGTCGACGGTCGCGTCGGACGAGGGTTCGACCCAGTCTCCACCGATGAAGAACCGGTCCGCGTGACGCAGCGGTGTGGTCGTTGCCCTGGCAGTGTTCATCTGTGATCTCTCCGTCCTAAACCATCACGATGTCATGACCAACCAAACGTAAACCTTCATTCGTGCCGAGCTGACCGTAGTCCCGTCGCACCGTTCGGTCACCCGCGATCGCTACGCCATGCGAGAGCGGAGCGGGAGGTGCTTGATGCTCCCGTTGACGATGGAGCTCAGTCGCTCCACCGGACCTGACACTTCGAACGACTCGAGACGCTCGAGAAGCAGTCGGAAGATCACCTCGATTTCGACGCGCGCGATCTGCGCGCCCATGCAAAAGTGCTCTCCAAAGCCGAACGCGAGATGCGGGTTCGGTCGGCGATCAACGCGGAACTCGAACGGTTGCTCGAACACGTCCTCGTCGCGGTTCGCCGACGCGAAGTACAACGCCACCTGTTCCCCGGCCCGGACCTTCTCGCCGCGCACCCTGCAGTCTTCGGTGGCGGTGCGAGTGAAATGGCTGATGGGACTGACCCAGCGAAGAATCTCCTCCACCCCGTCGGACAGGCGTTCCGGACGCTCACGGAGCTTCTCCCACTCGCCGCGGTGCTCGCAGAACGCCAACAGACCTCCAGTGATCGCGTTGCGGGTGGTCTCGTTTCCCGCTTCGACGAGCAACTCGCAGTACAGGACGAGCTGCTCGTCGGTGAGCGGTGCTCCTTCGATCTCGCCGCGGGTCAACTCGGTTACCAGATCGTCTCGGGGCTCGCGCCGGCGCTGGTCGATCAGGTGTCGGAAGTAGGCATGCACCTCGCCGCGCGCACGCTTTGCGGTCTGGCCGGGTGTCTCCCCGGGCTGTCGGTACTCCGGATCCTCTTTGCCGATGACCTCGTTGGTCCATCGCAACAACCGCGGCCAGTCGTCGTGGGGTACGCCGAGTACCGAAGCGACAACCGCGAGCGGGAACGGCGCGGCGATCCGCTCGACGAAATCGAAGTCGCCCGAGGCGCCCGCGGGCGCGGCTGCGTCGACGATCTCGGCGGCGATCCGCTCGATCTCGGCGCGACGCGCGCGCACCGCACGGGGTGTGAAGCCTGGGTTCGCGACGCGCCGTACGGGGCCGTGGCGCGGCGGATCGAGCATCACGACGAGCTCCGACGGCGGGATTCGCGCTCCGGCGCGACGCAACGTGATGCCCTGCGCACTCGAGAAACGAAGCGGCTCCTTCGCGATCTCGAGGATGTCGGCGTGCTTGGTGATCGCCCAGAACGGCTCGTAACCGTCCGGCGCGAATCGGGCGACGGGTGCCTGCGCGCGCAGCCGTGTCCACATCTCGTGGGGATATCCGTCGCGTGCGTAACGGGCCGGGTCGACAAGATCGAGCGCATCACGTTGCTCGCTCATCTATCGCGGCTCCCGCGGCAGGCCGAGGATCTGCTCGGCGACGATGTTGCGTTGGATCTCACTCGTGCCACCCATGATCGAGTTGGCGCGCGCCGACAGCAACGCGCGGGCCCACGTTCCGCAGTCGACCGCGTCGTCGTCGCCGGGCATGAGCAGGGCGCCCGGACCGAGCACTGCGACGGCCGTCTCGGAGAGACGCTGGCTCGTGGCCGCCCAAAACAATTTCACCAGGCTCGACTCCGCGCCGATTTCCTCGCCGCGCGCGACGCGGCTGAGTGTGCGCGCGTTGTGCAGGCGGAAGATCTCGACATCGATCCACGACCGCGCGAGCTGCTGGCGCACGCGCGGATCACGCGTACCACCCCGCCGCGCCGAGGCCTTCGAGAGCAACCCGATTGCGAGCTCTTGGAGGACCTGCTCCCGCCAGATGAACGAAGCACCCCGCTCGTTGGCGAGTGTCGTGTTGGCCACTCGCCAGCCCGAATGCTCGGGCCCGATGAGGTTCTCGACGGGCACGACGACATCGTCGAAGAACACCTCGTTGAACTCGTGTTCGCCGGTCATCTGACGCAGTGGACGAACGTCGACACCTTCGGCGTCCATCGGGATCGCAAGCATCGAGATTCCCTTGTGCGGCCGCGCGTCGGAATCGGTGCGCACGAGCGCGATGCCCATGTCGGCGAACGTCGCGTACGACGACCAGACCTTCTGACCGGTCACCCGATAGACCCCGCCGGTCTTGTCGGCCCGCGTCGTAAGGCTCGCGAGGTCGCTGCCGGCACCGGGCTCGCTGAACAGCTGACACCAGACGTCGTCGCCGGCCAGGATCCGCGGCATCCACCGCGCGCGCTGCTCCTCGGTGCCGTGCACCATCAAGGTCGGCCCGACGAGCGTGACCCCAACCCGCCCCAAGACCGGCGGTGCACCGACGCGCGCGAGCTCCTGGTTGTACATCGCGACCTGGGTCACCGACGCCGCGCGCCCGCCGTACTCGACTGGCCAGTGGATCCCGACCCAACGTCCGGCGTGCAGCGTTCGCTGCCACGCTCGGAGCGTCTCGGCCTGCGCGGCCGTTGTCGCGACCTCGACATCCGGACGCGGGTGCTCGGAAAGCCACGCGCGCAACTCGTCGCGGAGCTCGCCGTCAGGTGACGTCGTGACGTCGGAGACGGTCAGGGTCGTCCCGCCGACCGGGAAACGGTCTTGAGCTGCGTGTACTCGGCCAGCCCGTCATCGCCGAACTCGGCGCCGATGCCCGACTGTTTGTCGCCGCCGAACGGACCCCCAAGGTGCGGCCCGCCACCTCCGCCGTTCAGGCTCACCGTCGCGGCGTGTATGCGTCGGACGAGTTCGTACCCGCGTGTTGCATCGGGATGCCCCACCGGCGCGGCAAGCCCGACCGTCTCCTCTTGCGTGACCTGTTGGGTGGCGGGGTTGATGACAGCGACTTCCTCGTCGTCGGTCGCGTCGACCGATTCGCCGCCGAGATAGCGCTGGTGGTGTGTGAGCTCCGCGGTCATGTCTTGGCTCCGAATGGTCAGGCGACCAACATGTTCAGACACGCGGGGTGAAATCCAGGTGCAGGCTCTCGAGACCACGGAGCATGTATGTGGGTGAGTACGCGTAGCGCCGAGCTCCGACTGGGCCGTGCTCGCCCGCCGCGATCGTGATGTCGGACATCCGGTCGAGGAGACGCTCGAGGCTGACGCGTGCTTCGGCGCGGGCGAGCGGTGCGCCGACGCAGGTGTGGATACCGAACCCGAACCCGAGGTGAAGTCGACCCTCGGCGCGGTCGAGGCGGAACTCGCCCGGCGTGTCGAATTGGCGCGGGTCACGGTTCGCGGCGCCGTTGTGCACCATCACGGTCGTGCCCGCGGGAATGTCGACGCCACCGACTTTCGTGGCGACGCGTGACAGTCGGAACTCACCCTGGATGGGACTTTCGAGCCGCAACATTTCCTCGATGAAGCTCGGGATGCGCTCGCGCTCGTCTCGCAGCAGCTGTTGGACCTCGGGGTGCTCGGCGATCAGGGCCAGCGCGGAGCCGAGGAGGCGAGCGGTCGTCTCTCCACCGGCCGAGAAGAGATTGGCGGCGATCAGCGCCACGTCCCGAACGGCGGGCATTGACCCGTCGGGAAACGTTGCCGTCGCCAGTCCGGTCATGACGTCGGTGCGCGGCTCGCGGCGGCACTCCTCGATGTACGTCGTGAACCGGTCGTAGAGGAACTCCAACGGCTTGTGCGCGACGACGCCGGTCCCGTCGCTGCCGGGCTTTCGGTTGGTGCGCCGGTTGCCCGCAAGCTCGGTGCGGAACGCGTCGTGATCGACTTCTGGAACACCGAGCAGATCGGCGACGACGACCAGCGTGAACGGATTCGCGTACTCAGAGATGAACTCGCACGCACCCCGGGCATGGAACTCGTCGATCTGACGATCGGCGAGCCGCCACATGAACTCCTCGTTCTCCTTGAGACGCTTCGGTGTGATGAGGCGCAGCAGGAGCCCTCGGTGCGCGGTGTGCTTCGGCGGGTCGAACGACGGCAGCTGATCGCTGAACGGCAACACGTCGCGATACTCCTCGATGATGGCGCTCACGTCGTCACCTTCGAGCGGTACCGGGAACTTCGTATACGGCCCACTGACCGTGTTGCACGACGAGAACACCGCCGGATCGTTGTACACCTCCATCGCCTCGTCGAACCCGGTGACCATGACGACGCCTCGACGCGGCTCACGCCACACCGGACCGTGCGCGCGGACGTACTCGTAATAGGGGTACGGATCCTGGTACAGCGATGGGGCGCGGAAAAAGTCGATCTCGTCGAAGTCGAAGCTGGTCACACGTGCTCCAATGTCGGATCGGCGCCGAGAAAACCTCGCTCGATGATGTGAGCGGCGGCCTCGACCTCGATTGCCGAACGGGGCCGGGCGCCGAAGACGCCGAACAGCGCCACCATGACGACCGCGTCCATGTCGACGTCGCCGAAGCCGCGCGGTCGCAGGTAGTGCGACATGCGTCGGCGACCCCAATCGAGCGGCGCCGCGTACTCGGCCCTGATTTCCGGATCTGCGAGCGCGGCATCGACCCAAACGTGGAGCATCGCCGCTTCTTTGGCGTGTTCGGCGTTGTAACGCCGGAGCCACTTCCGCAACCCAGCACTGGCTGTTGACGGGTCGAGAGCGAAGACATCGGGGATCTCCAGGAGCGGCCTCCCGACCGCTCGCATCGCGCGCGCCGCGAGGGCGCGCGCGAGGTCACCCTTGTTCCGGAAATATCGGTAGAAGACGCCCCGGGAAACGCCGGCCGCGGCGACGAGATCATCGACGCGGGTGTCGTGGTAACCGCGGGTCACGAACACGTCCCGTCCCGACGACAGCAGCGCGAACAGTGCAGGCTTTTGGGATGCGCTCGGTTCGAGCGCATCGTCGTCCTGGCGGAGCATTTGGCGCATCGCGGGACTGAACTCGAGCGCGGGAGGCGACGCACCGCCCGTCGTACGCTGATTCACGTCGGGGCGCGCTCCGAACAATGTGCGGTGCACGACATCGGTGATGGCTTCCCGGACGCGCTCGCGCGGGTAGGCCGTCGGTGCTGCGGACCTGAGCACGCCGGCAACACCGAAAGAGTGGTTCAGGCACTCCAAGAGCAGTCTGATGACCGGGTCGAGCTGTCGGGGAGGAAGCGTCGCGGCCACCAACCGGGAGTGGATCCGCGTGATCGCCTCGTCGCCGAGGTTGGCGGCGACGCCGGCCAAGTCTTGGTCGGTCTCGTACGCGACGAACACCGGCTCGTGCCGCGCGTGGATCTCGTCGTAGCGAGCGACCCAGGCGCGCATGGCGGACCAGCCTTCGAGATCTGCCAACAGCGGGTCGAGCGCTTCGGTCGAGGCGCTCACCTGGCGCGCCACTCCTAACGCGAGCTGGCGGAACAGGTCGTTTTTGCTCGCGAAGTACTGGTAGAACGCCACTCGCGAGCAACCGCAACGCTTCGCGATCTGGTCGATGCTGGCGCGGTGGTATCCGACGTCGGCGAACACCGCCAGCGCCGCGTCGAGGATTCGTTGGCGCGTGAGCTGCCCACGCGCCCCGACCGTCGGATTCTCCGAAAACGGGGACCGGCGGACGGCGGCACCGGGGCGAAGCGCGGACTCGAGCTCGGTCGTCGTCGGAGGAGCAGCCATCGTTGCGTGACCTATCGTTAGGTATATGCCCGTCAGTCGACGCCACTGTCCGGCTCTTTGAAGCCGTTCCGGGTGAACTTCGATGACAGTATGTTAGTTTACATGCGTCCGAGCCTCGACACGGGGGAACGAAGATGGAACATCGACCGTTCGGGCAGACCGGCCTCGACGTCTCGGCCGTCGGCTACGGCTGCTGGGAGATCGGCGGCGGCTACGGCGACATCGAGGAGGCAGAATTTGTGCGGGCCGTCGGACGGTCGCTCGACCTCGGCGTCAACTGCTTCGATACCGCCGAGGGCTACGGCATGGGCGCGTCCGAGCGCGCGCTCGGAAGCGCACTCGGCCGGCGTCGCGACGAGGCGATCGTCGTCACCAAGTTCGGGATGAACTACCGGGACAAGCCGAATCTGCGCGACAGCAGCCGCGAGCGCGTCGTCGCGTCGATCGACAAGAGCCTGAAGAACCTCGGGACCGACTATGTCGACGTGTATCTGGTCCACTGGCCCGACCGGCTGACACCGTTCGAAGAGACGATGCAAGCACTCGACGACATCGTCCGTGACGGCAAGGTCCGATTCGTCGGTCTGTCGAACTTCAAACTGGACGAGATCGAAGCGTGCATGGCCGTACGACGCGTTGACGTCGTCCAGTACGGCTGGAACATGTTCGACCGCCGGATGCAACGCGACATCCTGCCGTACTGTGTTGAGCAAGGCATCGGTTTCATGGCCTACGGGTCGCTCGCCTTCGGTTTGTTGACCGGCACGTTCACCGAAGACATGGACTTCGGCGGCGCCGACTGGCGCGCCCGGCAAGGCAACATGGGCTCGATCAAGATGTTCGCGACGCTGTTCGGCCCAGAAAAGTTCAAGGACAATGTTCGGGCGGTCAATGAGCTGCGGGATATCGCGGCTCGCTACGACCGCAGCCTCCCCCAGCTTGCGCTCCGCTGGGCGATGTCGCACCCGGCGGTGAGCACCGCGCTCGTTGGCTGCCGCACGGTTGGCGAAGTGGAGGACAATGTCGGCGCGGTCGGCTGGACGATCAGCGACGCCGATCTCACCGAAATCGACGCGATCTTCGCCCGCTACGGCATCGACACCACTCCCAGCTACTGGATCGAAGACGACGCATGAACGCAGGGGCGAACGTCGGAGCGAGAACAACGATGGCGAGCGGTGACGGGCTGGAGGCCGCCTCGGTCGGCGCCACCGGCAGTCGCCGGCGACCGGCCGGCGCCGACACGCATGGCCGGAAGCCGTCACGGTTTCGCCGCCACCGCGCATGAGCGCAGGTCCCGAGTTCGCGGGGAAGGTCGCCGTCGTCACCGGTGGCGCGAGCGGCTTGGGACGCGGCATCGTCGACCGGTTCGTCGAGGAGGGCGCCGCGGTCGTCATCGCCGACGTGGACCAAGAGGCTGGACAAGCCCTCGCGTCGCAGCTTGGACCCGCAAGCGCGTTCAAGCAGACCGACGTCGCACAACCGGATCAGATTCAGGCCGTCGTCGACTTCGCCGTCGAACGGTTCGGCGGGCTCCACGTCATGTGCAACAACGCCGGCATCGGTGGCACGTTCAAACGGTTCCTCGACGACGACTTCGCCGACTTCGATCGCCTGATCGCCGTGAACATCTTCGGCGTGATGGTGGGGAGCCAGCGCGCGGCGCGGCACATGGCGGAACACGGCGGCGGAGTCATCGTCAACACCACATCGATCGGCGGGATCAACGCGGGGGCTGGGGTGATGGCCTATCGCGCCACGAAGGCGGCGGTCATCCACGTCACCCGGTCCATCGCCGTCGAGCTGGCCGCCAACGGCATCCGCGTCAACTGCGTCGCGCCCGCGCACATCCCCACCGCGATCAACGCCGCGTTGGACCAGGCGGCGATCGTGCGTGCGATGCAGCCACTGCAGCGCGTCGGCTCCCCACGCGACGTTGCGGAGGCGGTCCTGTTTCTGGCAAGCGACCGGGCCGCGCAGATCACCGGCATCGTGTTCCCCGTGGACGGAGGCACAACTGCTGGGTCGCCGCCCCGCTCGATCAAAGGTCTGATGGCCGCGGCCCCGACCGTGCCGTAGTGGATACCGTGACGGACCTCTACTCCTGCGACGACCACTTGGACCTCCACGCGGTGCCGCCGGAGCTGTGGGTCTCGCGGCTCACACGCGCACAGGCCGAGCACGGCCCGCATGTCGTCGTACGCGACGGCAGACCGTTTTGGGTGTGCGAAGACCGCGTGCTCGGTCGCAGCGGCACGGGGAAGAGCGCGGTGGCGAAGAGTCTCAGCGCGATCGGGCGCGCGGGAATCGAGGACGACGGCTTCCGAGCCGGGACGCCGGAGCTGCGGCTGCAAGACATGGACCGCGATGGCTTACGCGCGTCGGTGATCTACGGGCCGCTCTCGCTCGGCTTCCGGATCGATGACCCCGCGTTGGAGCACGCGTCCTACGCGGCGTGGAACGACTGGGCGGTCGAAGAGTTCAACGCGACTGCGCCCGACCGTCTGTGCGTGCTCGCGTTCTTGCCCGGTCGCTCACCGGAAGCCGCCGCCGCCGAGCTCGAACGCTGCGCGGCGCTCGGCCACCGCGGCGCGATCATCGGCGTCTTCGACATCGACGTCGGCGACCGCGACTGGGACCGGCTGTGGGACGCCGCCGCGCAGACCGGCCTGCCAATCAGTTTTCACATTCGGGGCGGCACCTCGTCGAATCTGAGCTATCAGATCGGAAAGTGGCAGTCGGCGGCGTACGCCAGCGTCTTGCCGTTGCAGCTCGACGAGCCGCTCGCCATCATGATGTTTAGCGGTGCGCTGGAGCGTCACCCTGACCTCACGCTGGTGCTGGCCGAATCGGGCATCGGTTGGCTGCCGTACTTCCTGGCGCGGATGGACCTCGAGTGGGAGAGCTTGCGCGACAAGCTCGACTACGCGCCGAGCACGCCGCCGAGCGACTTGTTCCGCCGCCAGGTGGTGGCCACGTTCGAGGAGGAGCCGCTCGCCGCCGAGCTCATCCCGCTCCTCGGTGCCGACTCGTGCATGTGGGCTTCGGACTATCCACACACCGACAGCACGTTCCCGAATTCGCAGGCCGCGGTCGGCGAAACGCTTCGCCCGCTGTCTGATGCCGACCGCCGCAAGATCACCGCGACCAATTGTGCCCGGCTATATGGATTCGCGCACGAGTCGTCTGCATGAAAGGAAGTGCAGATGCCGGCTGACATCGCGCTTCGGGGGGGAACCGTTTTCGACGGCAGCGGCGCGCCGGGTCGGGTCGCCGACGTCGCGATCGCCCGCGGCGTGATCGCCGAGATCGGGCCGAACCTGCACGGCGAGCGCGAACTCGACGCGTCGGGATGCGCGGTCACTGCCGGCTTCATCGACATCCACACGCATTACGACGCGCAGGTCTTCTGGGATCCTGCGCTGCGGCCGTCGTCGTACCATGGTGTGACGACGGTCGTCGCCGGAAATTGCGGATTCTCGATCGCGCCGACTCGCCCTGAACATCGCGACGCGATCGTGCGCACGCTCGAGAACGTCGAAGATATGGACCCGGCGACCCTGATGGCGGGCATCGTCTGGGAGTTCGAGACCTTCCCCCAATATCTCGACGCGGTCCGCCGGCGCGGGACATCGATCAACTTCACGGCCTACATCGGGCACTCGGCACTGCGGCTCTACGTGATGGGCGACTCGGCCTACGAACGCGCCGCGACGGCCGAAGAGATCGGCCAGATGTGCGAGCTGGTGCGCGAGGCGATCGGGGCGGGCGCGGCCGGATTTTCGACCAGCTTCTCGTTCGCCCACCGCGGCGTCGACGGCAAGCCGGTCCCGAGCCGTTTCGCCGCGGCCGACGAGGTCGAAGCGTTGTTCCTCGCGGTCGGTCAGACCGGCAAGGGCGTCGTGCTCATCACTCCGGGCGAGCAGTGCAGCTACGCCGACGTCTACGAGTGGCAGCCGCGCGTGGGCCGGCCGTTCACCTACCCGCTGTTCGCGAGCCCCGGCGGCAAGCACCTCGTGCCCGTCGCATTGCACGAAGCGGGCCTGGCGCGCGGCGCGCAAGTCTGGCCGCAGGTCACGCCGCGGCCGCTCACGATGCAGTTCACGATGGACGATGCGTACAGCCTCAACACGGGCAAAGTCTTCGGGGAGCTGCTGAAGGTGAGCCGGGAGGTGCGCATCGCGGCGTACCGCGATCGCGAGTGGCGGACACTGGCGGCAGCCGACCTCGAGGAGTCGCCCATGAAGCCGCGCTGGGAGACGTTCGAGGTGTCAGAATCCGCGCGCTTCCCCGCTCTGCAAGGCCGCCGGGTGATCGACCTCGCGCACGAGCGCGAGTGCAGCCCCCTCGACGTCATGTGCGAAATCGCGCTCGAGGAGGAGCTCACAACCCGTTTCCGTGCCTACATCGCCAACGACGACGTCGAAGCCGTCGGGCGTCTGCTCACCCACGACAGCGTCGTGCTCGGCCTCTCCGACGCGGGCGCGCACATCGATCAGCTGTGCGACGCGCCGCTGGCGACCGACCTTTTGGGCACGTGGGTGCGAGACCGTGGGGTCATGCCGCTCACGGCCGCGGTACGCAAGCTGACCGGCGAGCCGGCCGACCTCTTCGGTTTCGAGCGTCGCGGCTACCTGCGCGAGGGCTATTGGGCGGATGTCTGCGTGTTCGACGCGCAGACGGTGGGCCCCGGCCGCACGACACGCGTACGTGATTTCCCCGCGGACGCCGAACGTCTGACGGCCGAGGAACCGACCGGTGTGCGGCACGTGCTCGTCAACGGCACGCCGATCCGTGTCGACGGAACGCAGCTCGACGCACCCGAGCGGCGGCCCGGAACGCAACCCGTCATCGGGTGAGCGCGACATCACCTGAACGTGTTCTGAGCGTCGCGCGGTTCAGCGCACCGTTCGGAAGAAGCGCTGCACGTCGTCGACGAACAGCGCGGGCTGTTCCATCGCGGCGAAATGGCCGCCGCGCGGCATGTCGGACCAGTACGTCACGTTGTACGAACGTTCGACCCACGTGCGCGGGACGCGCACAACCTCTTTGGGGTAGCGCGCAACACCGGTCGGCACTTCCACGTACTGCGACACTTCCGCGCTGTTCGCATGCTCCCAGTACAGGCGCACCGAAGACGTGATCGTCTGGGTCACCCAGTACATCATCACGTTGGTGATCATCTGATCCCGCGTGAAGATGTTCTCCGGGTCGCCGTCGCAGTCGCTCCAGGCGCGGAACTTTTCCACGATCCACGCGAGCAGCCCGGCCGGTGAGTCGCCGAGTGCGACGCCCAACGACTGCGGCTTGGTGCCCTGCACGAGCGCGTAGCCCGATTCCTGGCGCGAGAACTGCTGCATGGCCGAAAGGTCGGCCTTGTCCGCATCGGTGAGTGCGACGTCGTCCTTCGGACGATTGGCAATCGGCATGTTGAGATGGATCGCCGCGCAGTGCGCCGGATCGAGCCCGCCAATTCTGGTCGCGACCTGTGCGCCCCAGTCGCCGCCCTGCGCGCCGTAACGCGTGTACTCGAGGTGTGTCATGAGTTCCATGAACGCACGCGCGATGCGGGCCACGTCCCAGCCGCGCGTGTGTGTCGGTTCCGAGAAGCCGTAGCCCGGCAGCGACGGGGCGACGACGTGGAAGGCGTCGCGGGCGTCGCCTCCGTAGGCGTCGGGCTCGGTCAACCTCGGGATCACGTCGAGAAACTCGACCACCGAGCCTGGCCAACCATGGACGAGCAGGAGCGGAAAGGCATCCGCGTGAGAAGAGCGCGCGTGGACGAAATGGATCGACTGGCCGTCGATGCGGGTGCGGAAGTGCGCAAGCTCGTTGAGTCGGGCTTCTTGCGCGCGCCAGTCGTACTCGTCGCGCCAGTACTGCACCAACGTTCGCAGATAGTCGGTCGGAATCCCGTACTCCCAGCCGGTGCCCGCGATCTGATCGGGCAGGCGCGCACGGCCGAGACGGCTGCCTAGATCGTCGAGGACCGAATCGTCGACCGCGATGCGGAACCGCTCGATCGGTTGACTCATCGGGTTCGCGCCTGCCGTGCGATGTCGATGACGACTTTACCGACCGCCTTTCGATCGGCGACGTAGGCCAGCGCGGCCGCAGCGTCGTCGAGCGAGAACGTGGCACCGATGTGAGGGGCGACCTGCTGCGAGGCGAACAGATCGAACAGCTCATGCTCGTTGCGTTCGAACTCCTCGGGTGTGTGGGCAGCGAAGGTGGACAGCTGAAAACCGAGCATCTCCGCTCCCTTCAGCATGAGGAGGTTGAGCGGGATCTTCGGGATGACGCCCGACGCATACCCCACGGTCACGAAACGGCCGCCGTAGCGCAGCGCGCGAAGCGCCGGCTCGGAGAGGTCACCGCCGACCGGGTCGACCACCGCATCGCCGCCGTCGGGGAGCGTCTCGCGCAGCGCCTGACGCAGCTCACGCGACCGATAATCGATCAGGTTGCGGGCGCCGCACACCGACGCGACCTCAAGCCGCTGCGGGGACGACGCGACCGCCGTGACCGACGCGCCCAGGACCGCGCCGAGCTGCACGGCGGCCAGTCCGACACCGCCCGCCGCGCCGAGCACGATCACTTCGTCGCCGGCGCCGACGTGCGCAACTGATCTCAGCACGTGGTAGGCGGTGCGATGCGCGGCACCGAATGCGGACGCGTGCCGGTCGTCGACGCCGTCCGGTGTGCGACCGAGGACGTCGGCCGCGACAACTACTTCCTCCGCGAATGCACCCACGAGCACCGGGCCGAAGACGCGGTCGCCCACGACGGGTTCGGTGACGTCGTCGGCGACGTCGACGACGACACCGGCGAACTCGCTGCCGGGGACGAACGGCGTC
The DNA here is from genome assembly GCA_052148155.1 of Acidimicrobiia bacterium. Lineage (GTDB taxonomy): Bacteria > Actinomycetota > Acidimicrobiia > IMCC26256 > PALSA-610 > JBBQER01. The sequence goes on from JBKQIY010000025.1 coordinate 45,059, forward strand.
GGCACCTTTTGTTGGTATTGGTTCGCGACGAGGAGGACGTCGGCGTAGTTGACCGCCGCCGCGTGTATCCGTACCCGCACCTGTCCTGGTGCGAGCGACGGGGGCGGGATGTCCTCGACGCGTACGACGCCGGGCTCGCCGTGCTCACAGCAGACGGCCGCGCGCACTCAGCTCACCGACTGTGCCAGACCGGTGTGCGCTTCTCGATGAACGCCACCGCGCCTTCTTTGGCGTCCTCGCTTGCGAACACGACAGTCTGCAGTTCCCGCAACCGTTCCCATGCCCGTGCCGTATCGGAGACGCCGGTCCGCACGAGCTCTTTCACCGCGGCGACCGCGAGCGGCCCGTTCGCAGCGATGCGCTGCGCGAGCGCGACCGCGGTGCCCAACACCTCCTCGGGAGGTACCACCGCGTTGACGAGCCCCAGCTGGTAGGCGCGCTCGGCGCTGATCGAGTCTCCCGTGAGGGTCACTTCCAACGCGATACCCAATGGGACACGCGTGCCGAGGAACGTGCCCCCGCCGGCCGGGAACAGGCCCCGCTTTACTTCGGGCAGCCCGAACTCCGCGTGCGCGGACGCGACGATGACATCGCAGGCGAGCAACAGTTCGAAACCTCCGGCGACCGCGGTGCCGTTGGCGGCGCCGACGAGCGGAATGCGTGTTCGTCCCTCGATCAGGGCGAAGAACGCCCGGGTCGCCTCGTCGTCGCCGACGGCCATCTCGTCGCCAGTCGCGAACGCGCGCAGGTCCATGCCGGCGCAGAACGCCCGGTCGCCCGTACCGGTCAGCACGACGGCACGAATGTCGGGAGAAGCTTCGGCGTCGACGATCGCAGCCCCGATGGCCCGGATCAGCTGCGGGGTCAACGCGTTCCTCGCATCGGGACGGTTGAGGCGCGCGATCAACACCGGTCCGCGCTGGTCTCGCACGAGCTCGGCAGCTGACGTGCTGTCGTTCACGAGCCGTAGTCGGTCGTCTCGGCGAGCTCCGCGGCCCCGCGCATGAGGTCGAGCACGATCGGACCGAATGCCGCCAGCTTCTCGTCGTCGCCCGCACGCTGGAAACCCTGCTCGAGGACGATCGCCAGCTTCCATTTCGCGAGCACGATGTAGTAGTCGATGTCGTCGACCTGACGACCCGACACGTCGGCGTAGCGCGCGAGCACATCGGACCGTGAGGGCATCCCGACCATGTTGACGTAGCTCGAACCTGCCGCCTCCGGCGCGTTCGTGTCCTCGGGCCAGCTCTGCACCGTCCAGGCGAGATCGATCTTCGGATCGCCGACCGTGCCCATCTCCCAGTCGACGATCGCGGCGAGCTGCGCCGGCGCGCCGTGGCGGTACATCACGTTGGCGAACTGATAGTCGCCGTGCATGATGCCGGGGATGAAGTCGAGTGGCCGGTGCGCGCCCAGCCACGCGGAGGCGACATCGAAACCAGGAAGCTCGCGGCCCTTGATGCGCTCGAGGAACGCCGTCCACCGGTCGACCTGGCGTTCATGGAAACCGTCGGGGCGGCCGAGGTCGTGCAAGCCCCGCGCGCGCCAGTCGACCTTCGAGAGCAGCGCGATGCCTTCGACGAGTTGGTAGGCGAGGCCCTGGCGTGCGTCGAGATCAGTGTCGAACGGGGTCGGCCAACCGTCGGACAGTCCCATCGGCGACCAGCCGTCGACAAATCCCATGAGGTAGAACGTGCGGCCCAGCACCGTAGGATCGGTGCATACCGCGACGGCTGGCGTGTGGGGAACGTCGCTGCCGTCAAGCGCCTCGATGATCCGCCACTCCCGCACGATGCCTTCATCGCGCGAGGCGGGCGCGGTCGGCGGCGGGATGCGAATCGCGCCGTGGAACTCGCCGCGGCGGATCTCGTAGATCTCGTTCTGCGTCCCACCCGAAAGGAACTGGTGCTCGATTGGTTCGCCCTGACCGGACAGACCGTTGTCGTCCATCCAGGTCGCGAGCCGCTCGAAGTCGATCACAGGTTCCCCACTTCGTGCTCGAGGTACTCGGCGAGCTTGGCTCGTGCTGCATCCCGCAGCTTCGGAAGGTGCTGGGTCGGCCAGATGTCGTCGCTCGGCCGGTAGTCGCGCAGCACCTGGCGGGCCACGGTGACCTTGTGCACCTCGGTCGGCCCGTCGGCGAGACCCATCACGCCGGCAGCCATGATCATGCCGAAGAACGGCATCTCGTTGCTGACGCCGAGCGCGCCGTGAACCTGCATCGCGCGCCAGGCGATGTCGTGCAGCACCGTCGGCATGACCACCTTCGCGGTAGCGATGTCCTTGCGCACCTTGCGGTAGTCGTTGTACTTGTCGATCTCCCAGGCGGTGTACAGCACGAACAGCCGGAACTGAATGAGCTGCGCGTAGGAGTCGGCGATGTAGCCCTGCACGAACTGTTTGTCGGCCAGGAGGCTGCCCTGCGTCTCGCGGCTGAGCGCGCGTTCGCACATCATGTCGAGCGCCTTCTTGGCCATACCGATGGTGCGCATCCCGTGATGGATGCGGCCGCCACCCAAGCGGGTCTGCGCGATGGCGAACGCTTGGCCTTCCCCACCGAGGAGCCCGTCGGCCGGCACCCGGACGTTGTCGTAGTGGATGAGCGCGTGCGCGCCCTCGTCACGTGACTCGCCGGCGAGGCCGACGTTGCGGACGATGTTGATGCCCGGCGTATCGGTCGGCACCAAGAACATCGACATGCCCTGGTACGCGCTGATCTCTGGGTTCGTCACCGCCATGACGATCAGGAACGACGCCGTCTTGGCATTCGAGGAGAAAAATTTCCACCCGTTGATGACCCACTCGTCACCGTCGCGGTCGGCACGGGTTGTGAACATGGTCGGGTCAGCGCCGGCGTGCGGTTCGGTCATCGAATAGCACGAGAAGAGCTCACCGTCGAGCAGCGGGCGCAGGTAGCGCTCCTTCTGTGCTGGCGTTCCGTAATGAGCGATGATTTCGGCGTTGCCGGTATCGGGCGCTTGGCAGCCGAACACGATCGGCGCCCACGACGACCGACCGAGGATCTCGTTGAGCAACGCGAGCTTCAACTGGCCGTAGCCCTGGCCACCGAGGTCGGCGCCGAGGTGGGTCGCCCACAACCCTTGTCGGCGCACCTCCTGCTTCAACGGATCAACGGCCCGGCGGCGCGTGTCGTCGAGCGGCGTGAACGCCAACCCCGGCCACACGAGATCGAGCGGCTCGACCTCGTCACGCACGAACGTGTCGACCCAGTCCAGCTTCTCTTGGAACTCAGGCTCGGTTTCGAAATCCCACGCCATTGCGCCCCCTTCCCGCAGGATGGCAGAATATGGTTCTCGAGACGGCAGAATATGGTTCTAATGTTGAAGAATGCAATTCTGACGAACGCAAGTGACGTCGCCGGCGCGATCGCGCAGCACACCCTCGCCCGACGCGAAGCGCAGGACGCGAGCGAAGTGCGACGGCTCGTCGACGCGGGACTCGAGGTCATGCGCACGTGCGGTACCGCGGCGAGCCCGCGAGTTGCCGACATCGTTGCCGCCGCGGGCCTTTCCAACGACGCGTTCTACCGCCACTTCGCTTCCAAAGAAGCACTCGTCGCCGCAATCCTCGAAGACGGCTCGGCCCGCCTGTCGAGCTACCTGGACCACCAGATGGCGAAAGGGTCGACGCCCGCGGACAAGGTCCGGCGTTTCGTCGAGGGCGTGATGTCGCAGGCGGCCGACGAAGACATCGCCGCGACGACACGGGCGGTGCTGTGGAACGGCGGAACCCTCAGCGTTCGTCTCGGGTCGCGGCGAACGTCGCCGGCGGTGTCGCTGGCGCCGTTGCTGCGCGAACCGTTCGCGCAGCTCGGCAGCACCAGCCCGGACGCCGACGCCGTGCTCGTCGCACACGCCGCGATCGCCACGTTGTCGGACTTGTTGTGGGAGCGCGTCCGGCCGACGCGGGCGACGATCGACCACTTCGCCGAGTTCTGCCTCGCGGCGGTGAGGTCGCGGCCGCGGTCCGCTTCGACGACGAAACCGGCGAAGCACGGCCAGGGGAAGCCGTGACGGCCACCTCCGCACACAACGACGTCGTTGTCGTCACCGGCGCGGGCGGCATGGGCGAAGCCGTCGCCCGCCGTCTCGGCAGCGGCTGCTCGATCGTGCTCGCTGACGTCGGCGAGGCACAACTCACACGCGTCGCGGACGAGTTGACTCGCGACGGTTACACGATTCACGCCGTTCGGACCGACATCGCGGCGGCAGCCGAGGTCATGGCGCTCGCCCGCACCGCGGCGGACCTCGGTCCGATCCGATGCGTCGTGCACACCGCGGGCGTCTCGCCCGTGCAAGCAACATCGCGCCAGATCATCGACGTCGATGTGATCGGCACCGCGCGTGTGCTCGACGCGTTCGAGGCGTACGTCCGACCCGGGACCGTGGCCGTCTGCATCGCCAGCATGGCCGGCACGATGACCCAGCTCGACCCACAGACGTTGGAGCTGCTCGCGACGACCCCGCCAGACGAGCTGCATGCGCTCGCCGTGCTCGACCCGAACACGATGGAACCCGGCGTTGCCTACGGCGTCGCCAAACGCGCCAACCACGTGCGCGTCGAATCCGCTTCGATCGCATGGGGCCGGCGCGGCGGACGGGTCGTGTCGATCAGTCCCGGCATCATCGCGACGCCGATGGGTCAACAAGAGCTCGCCGGTCCGTTCGGCGGTGCCATGCGCGCCATGATCGAAATGTCCGCGTGTCGCCGGCTCGGTACGCCCGACGACATCGCGGCCGCGGTCGAGTTCCTCGTCAGCCCCGCCGCGTCTTTCATCACCGGGACGGACCTGCTCGTCGACGGCGGCGTCGTCGCTGCGGTACGCCACCCGACGACGGAACAGGCGGGCTGATGTCGTACGCCTTCGACCCGGAGCTCGCTTCGTTGGTCCCGCTGCTCCCGGAGATCGACATCACCGATCCGGCCGTCGCGCGCGCGACGATCGCCTCGTTCGCCGAAGCCGGAGGCTTCGACGTCGACCGGTCGGGCCTGACCATCGACGACCGCATGCTCGGACGTCCCGATGGTCCCGACGTCCGCGTACGCGTGTACCGCCCGCTCGGGCACGGCGAGCGGCGCGCGGGTTTGCTGTACATCCACGGCGGCGGCTTCGTCATCGGCACGATCGACACCGAGGAGGCAAACGCGGCGGCGCTCGCACGAAACCTCGGGATCGTCGTCGTCTCGGTCGATTACCGCCTCGCGCCCGAACACCCCTACCCGGCCGGACTCGACGACTGCAGTGCCGCGCTGACGTGGCTGCACGACCGAGCCGACGACCTCGCCGTTGACGCGGCACGGGTCGGGGTCTACGGCCAGTCGGCCGGTGGCGGCCTCGCGGCGGCGCTCGCGCTGCGAGCCCGCGATCGCGGCGGCCCTGCGATCTGCTTCCAGTTCCTCGGCATGCCGGAGCTCGACGACCGTCTCGACACGGCCAGCATGCGGGCGTTCGTCGATACGCCGATGTGGAACCGGCCGAGCGCGGTGGCGAGCTGGCGCCACTACCTCGCCGGGCTCGACGGCGACGTGCCGTACGACGCCGCGCCCGCCCGCGCGCACGACCTCGCTGGGCTGGCGCCCGCGTACGTCAGCGCGATGGAGTTCGATCCGCTGCGGGACGAAGCGATCGACTACGCGAGCCGACTGCTCCAAGCCGGGGTGCCGACCGAGCTGCACGTGTTTCCCGGCACTTTCCATGGTTCCAGTTTCGTGGCTGCAGCCGCGATCTCGCAGCGCGCCGACAAAGAAGCGCAGGTCGCGCTCCGGCGCGGGCTGCGGTTGGACGGCACAGACTGACGCTGCGGGCATCCATCTCACGAACGCGTCACATTCGAATCGAAGGAGAACACACGTGCGAACTGTCGTCGTCGGCGCCTCGAGCGGCCTCGGGCGGTGCATCGGGATCGGCCTCGCGCAGCGCGGCGCGCGGGTGGCGTTACTCGCTCGTCGCCGCGAACGACTCGAAGCGGCGGCACGTGAGGCCGGCTCCGGGGCCCTGGCGATCGCGTGCGACGTCACTGACGAAACGTCGTGCCGATCAGGCATCGTCGAGGCAGCGACTGCGCTCGGCGGCATCGACGCGCTCGTGTACACACCCGCGGTTGGTCCCCTGGCTCGACTCGTCGACACCGACGCTCAGACGTGGCGGCGGGTGTTCGACACCAACGTCACCGGCGCGGCGGTCGTGACGGCAGCCGCGATCCCTTTTCTCACCGAAACCGCCGGCGTCGCCGTGTACCTCTCGTCGGTCAGTGCGTCCCTCACGCCGCCGTGGCCTGGCTTGGGCGCCTACATCGTCAGCAAAGCCGCGCTCGACAAGCTCGTGGACGCGTGGCGGGCCGAACACCCGGACGTCGCGTTCACGCGGCTCGTCGTCGGCGACTGCGCCGGCGGCGAAGGCGACGCCCAGACCGGGTTCACGACGGGGTGGGACCCCGAGCTGGCGGCGGAACTCGCACCGATCTGGGTGGAACGTCGTTACATCAGCGGTTCGCTGATCGCGGTCGAGCACCTCGTCGACGTCGTCGACGCGGTGCTGCACGGCGGCGCAACCCTGTCGATGCCGTCCGTCACGGTGGCGCCCCGGCCCCGATCCCGTTGAGGAGCAGCGTAGATGACCACGACGAACGTCGAGTTCGACCCATTCTCGGACGAGTACTTCAACGACCCGAGCGAGGTGTATCGGCGCCTGCGTGACGAGGCGTCCGTCTCCTACAGCGAGAAGTACGGGTTCTACGCGCTGTCACGCTTCGCCGACGTCGTGGCCGCCCATCGCGACTGGCAGGCGTTCTCCAGCGCGTACGGCATCGAACTGTTCACGCTGTCCAAACATGACCCCGAGCTTGTCGCCAGCTACCGCAGCATCATCATGATGGACCCACCTGAACACGACCGCCTCCGCGCGCTCGTCAGCCGCGTGTTCACGCCACGAGCGATCGCTGCGCTGGAGCCGATGATCCGCGACGTGGTTCGCAGTTTCCTCGACCCGCTCGACCACGCGGGTGACTTCGATGCCGTCGCCGACCTCGCCGGCCCGTTTCCCATGGAGGTCATCTCGCGCATGCTCGGCGTCCCGGAAGGAGAGCGCCAACAGATCCGCCACTGGATCGATATCAGTCTGCGTCGCGAACCGGGCCAGCTGGAGCCGAGTGACGAAAACCAACAGGCGATCATGCAGACCGGCGCGTACTTCTACGAGCTCGTCACCGACAAGCGCGAGCATCCCGGCGACGACATGTTGTCGCGGCTCACACAAGTCACCGTCGACCGCGGCGACGGCACCGAGAGCGGCCTCGACGACGCGGAGATCGCCGGCTTCGCGACCCTGCTCGGCGGCGCCGGAGCCGAAACCGTGACCAAGCTCGTCGCCAACGCGGTGGTTCTGTTCTCGGAGCACCCCGACCAGTGGCACAAGGTCGCCGACGACCGCGAGGCCATCCCTCAGGCGGTCGAGGAGATTCTCCGCTTCCTGCCGCCGTCGCAGTACCAGGGCCGTTTCTCGGTCGAGGAACGCGACTTCGAAGGCGGGACCATCCCGGCCGGCCACCCGGTGCTGCTCATCACGGGCGCCGCGACACGCGACCCTCGCGCGTTCGAACGCCCGGACGCGTTCGACATCGCACGCCCCGCGAACGTCGCGATCGGCTTCGGCCACGGCGTGCACAGCTGTCTGGGCGCCGCGCTGGCCCGCATGGAAAGCCGCGTCGCGATCGAAGAGCTGGCGGCGCGCTGGAAGCGCCTTGAGGTCGACACATCCGGGCTGCGACGCGTGCAGATGTCGAACGTCGCCGGCTATGCGAACGTTCCCGTGCGTGCCGTCCTGTGAGCAGTTGACGGAGAAATGGTGCGACCGCTTCCCCAGCTCACGCCGACGAACGACTGGTTCTGGACGTCCGGCGCGGACGGCCGCATCAGGATCCAGGGATGCGACGACTGCGGAAAGCTCGTCCATCCACCCGTCCCGGTGTGCCCGAACTGTCGCAGCCGGTCATGGTCGCCGACCGCGCTGTGCGGTCGGGGCACCGTCGTCGCGTTCACGGTCAACTACCACCAGTGGCTGGCCGGGTTCGCGCCGCCATACGCAATTGCGAACGTCGCGCTCGAAGAGGATCCGACGGTGCATCTCACCACCAACGTCGTCGGCTGCGACCCGGAAGAAGTTCACATCGGTCAACAGGTCGTGGTTCGTTTCGAACAGCACGAAGACGTCTGGCTCCCCCTCTTCGAGCCGACCGGCACGACGACGACCGAAGATCTTGTCGGCGAACCGCGACGTGTGGCCCCGCGACCGCCCGTTCGCTCCGACCGCTTCGAACACCGCGCCGTACTGACCGGTATCGGTCGTTCGGCGCTCGGGCGGCGCCTCATGGTCGATCCGCTCTCGCTCGCAGTCGACGCAAGCCTCGCCGCGATTGCCGACGCGGGACTCACCGTCGACGACATCGACGGCCTGTCGACCTATCCGGGCGCCGCCGGGATGGGCATGAGCGAGGGCGGCGTCACCGCGGTCGAAGAAGCATTGCGGCTCCGACCGACGTGGATCAACGGCGGCGGCGATCTTCCCGGGCCCGGGGGCTCGGTGATCGCGGCGATGCTCGCGGTAGCCGGCGGCTTGTGCCGGCACGTCCTGTGTTTCCGCACCGTTTGGGAGTCGACGTTCGCGACGCTCGGCCTCGGCGGGATGGGCGGCCCGCGCGTGTCGGGTCCGCTGCTCGAATGGCGCGCGCCGTTCGGTGCAATGTCGGCAGCCAACTGGATCGCCATGAACGCGAACCAGTACCTGCACCGGTACGGCGCGACACGCGAGCTGCTGGGTTCGATCGCGCTCAACGGTCGCGCCAACGCGGCACGTAACCCGGCCGCGATCTACCGCGACCCGATGACGATGGACGACTACATGTCGGCGCGTCGGATCACCAGCCCCTTCGGTCTGTACGACTGCGACGTTCCCTGCGACGCGTCGATTGCTGTCGTCGTGTCGGACGCATCCGTCGCGGCCGACCTCCCGAAGCGGGCGATCAGAATCGAAGCAGTTGGAACCCAGATCACCGAGCGGGTCTCCTGGGACCAAGACACCATCACCCACGAGCCGCAGGTTCTCGGCCAGTCCGCGCACCTGTGGACGAGAACGACCCTGCGACCAGACGACATCGACCTCGCGCTCGTCTACGACGGGTTCACCTTCAACGCGATCTCGTGGATCGAAGCGCTCGGGTTCTGCGGCATCGGCGAGGCGAAAGACTGGCTCGACGGCGGGCGCCGCATCGCGCTCGACGGCGACCTCCCCGTCAACCCTCACGGCGGCCAGCTGTCGGAAGGTCGCACACATGGATTCGGGTTCATCTACGAGGCGATGACACAACTCCGAGGCGAGGCCGGCGATCGCCAAGTCGCCGGTGCGCGCACCGCGGTGGTCACGTCGGGCGGCGGCACGCCGTCGGGAGTGCTGCTCTTGCGCGGCGACGGGACCTAGACGTTTTGACGATCAGTCATCGGGCATCACGCGTGTGCGGCGCTTGAGGTCCGGCCGGTGTGATCGCAGGAAGGTCGGCGGTTGCCAGGATCCCGGGTGGCGCGGCGCACACGTACGGGATCGCGTTGACGGGCCGGTTCGCGGTGTACGCGGGCGTGTACGACCCGAGGTCGTCGAGCGCGATCGGGAACGACAGCTCGACATCGAGTGGTGCGTCGCCACGCACTCGGACCCGCCACCCGGTGGCGAGCAGGTCCCAGGCAGGCTCGAGATCGGCGGTGCAGTACCAGTTCGCGGTGAAGCGCAAAACTTCGGCACCGTTGCTCCGCCCGACAATGGTGGTCCGTTGCGCGCCGATCGATCCGGCTGCGAGCTCGCCGGCGGCAATCGACGTGTCTCGGCGAACTGCCGCGACCTCTGCCGAGCACGTCCATTCGTCGACGGGACGAGCCGCGGCTGCGGCGAGGGCGCCCAGCGCCGGCGCGAATTCGCCGAGGAGGTACGACGATCGCCTCGTATCGAACGAATTGAGGGGCTGGCCGAACCCCATCTGCATGAACAGCAGATGCGGCGAGTCGCGGCGCGACAAGTTCGCGAACTCCTCGATCTGCAGCGACTCGACGGAGCGCTGCATCGACAACAGCGCGAACGGCAGCGCGTCGGTGATGAATCCGGGGCTGCTCCCGGTCGAGTAGATCGAGGAACCGCCACGGGCGCACGCATCGAGGACGCTCATGCGCCGCTCGTCGCCCAGCGCGTGCCCGCCCGCGAAGAACTCTCCGCGCGTGGTGACGATGTTCTTGCCGGATCCGAGCAGCGTCACGACGTCGACGGTGTCGAGCGTGCGCGGCATGTAGAGCGCGCAGTCCGCGCCCAGGGCGTGGATGGCCGCCGCGTCGGTGGTCGCCGCGACGCCGACTGGTTCCTCGCCGCACAAGAGCCCGGCGTCGACACCGTTCTTGGCCGGGTCGTAGACCAGCACCCCGACGAGGTCGAGCGCCGGATGCCGGATCACTTCGCGCAGGGCACGAAGGCCGATGTTGCCGGTCGCCCACTGGACGACCCGGTAGCGCGCGTTCATCGGTGCGGCGTCTTCAACCGGCCGGTTCCGCGAATGTCTTGCGTTCCAGGAACTCGTCGAGGCCGGCGACGCCCATCTCGCGTCCGATGCCCGACTGCTTGTACCCGCCGAACGGCGCGTCGGGCCCGTAGTAGACGCCTCCGTTGACGCTCATCGTCCCTGTGCGGATCCGGCGAGCGACCGCGAGTGCGCGCTCGCGGTCGCCGCTCATCACGGCGCCCGAAAGTCCGAAGATCGAGTTGTTGGCGAGACGGACTGCGTCGTCGTCGCCGTCGTGCGCCAACACGACCAGTACCGGGCCGAAGAGCTCGTCTTGGGCGACGGCCGAGTTCTCGTCGGCGCCGACGAGCAACGTCGGCTCGTAGAAATAGCCGCGCGGGAGATGCTCGGGTATCCGGCCGCCCACGACCGCCTTGGCGCCGTCGCCCACCGCGCGGTTCACGTAGCCGGCAACCTTCTCGCGCTGACGCGCGTTGATCAGCGGCCCCATCATCGTCGCGGGGTCGGTCGGGTCACCGTACGGGATGCCGGCGAAGGTCACCCGTGCCTGGTCGACGACGTCGTCGAAGCGGTCGCGCGGCACCACGAGGCGTGAGGTGATCGCGCAGCCCTGACCTGAATGCGACGTCGTCGCGTAGCACCCCATCAGCGCGGCGATCGCCGGGTCGCCGTCGTCGAGCAGCACGAGCGCTGATTTCCCGCCCAGCTCGAGGAACACCCGTTTCACGGTCGCGCTCGCCGCCGCCATGATCTGACGGCCGACCGGCGTCGAGCCGGTGAACGAGACAACGTCGACGTCGGGATGTGTCGTGAGCTCGGCGCCGACCGCGCTGTCGGACGACGACAGGACGTTCACGACGCCCGGCGGGATGTCCGTCGCTTCGGCGATGAGCTTGCCGAGTGCGAGGGTCGCCCACGGCGTGTCGGGCGCGCCCTTGAGCACAACCGTGCAGCCTGCCGCGAGCGCAGGCGCGAGCTTCGCGAGCGCAAGCTGGATCGGGTAGTTGTACGCGGCGATCGCGCCAACGACACCGGCGGCTTCTTTTTCGACCCAACGGTGGTGGCGGCCCGCGAACGTGTCGCGTTCGCCGAGGTCCTCTGTGAAGTCGTAGCCGTCGAGCAGATCGGCGTACCACTGCACGACGTCGATCGGACCGGCGAGCTGGGGACCTCCGGTGCTTGACACGGGCGCTCCGACCTCGGACACGAGGATGTCGCGCAGATGGTCGAAGTTGTCCTGCAGCGCCTGATGCAGTTGGCGCAGGCACCGTTGGCGGAATGCGTGGTCGCGTGACCATCCGGTGCTCTCAAACGCGCGTCGTGCAGCTGCGACCGCGCGGACGGCGTCGCCGACGGTCGCATCCGCCGCGGTGCCGAGCGTCTCCTCCGTCGCGGGGTTGATGGTCTCGTAGGTCGCGCCACCGTCGGCGGGTGTGAGCTCCCCGTCGATGAGCAGCCGGTCCTCGTGCCAGTCCATGTGTCCTCCGAGGTTTCGACGTCGGCGACTGGTCGGATACAGCACACGATTCATACCAACGAATGCAGCTTCCCGCCAGGTGCACACGTCGTTCTCTTATGGAACCGGCCGCGATCGAGGGCTATCGATCTTGGGCTGGCCCGTCGATCACTCCTTCGGCGAACAGGGCGCTGATCTCGTTGTCCGGGTAGCCGAGCTCGGTCAGCACCTCGACGGTGTGCTCGCCGTGGGTTGGAGCCGCGCGCCGGACCGAAGGAAGCTGGTCGTCGAACTGAACCGGCGCGGCGACAAGCCGCAGGTTCGGGTGCGCGGGATCCGCCATCGCGTAGCCGTTGTCGATGACGGCGCGATCGGCGAGCACCTCAGGCGGCGACGCGAAGAACGAGAAGATGCAGCCCTCGGCCCCAAGCCGCGGTTCGAGCACTGCACGGGTCACGCTGGCGATCTGTGCGGCGAACTTGGGAACGAACTCGGCCCAGTGCGGTCTGCGGTCGTCTGGTGTGGGAAAACGGTCGATCAACTCCGGCAGTTCCAACGCGCGACACGTCGGCGCCCAGTAACGCTGTTCGTCGAGCATGCTCAGCATGAGCCAACGCGAGTCCTTCGTGCGGTGGATGCCGACGAGGGGCGACATCGTTCCCGCGGCGAGATTGGCTCGCGGCATCTCATGACCGGTGATCGAGCTGTAGGCCATGTCGGGTCCGAGGGTCCACATCGCGGAGTTCAGCAACGACGTGTCGACCACGCATCCCTTCCCGGTGCGCAACGTCTGCACGAGCGCGGCGCAGACGCCTCCGGCGAGGAACATGCCGGACGGAACATCACCGAGTGCCGGTCGTTGGCCGACAAGTTTGTGCGCGTCGGGATCCGTGAGCATGTGACCCATCCCGCCCCGCGACCAGAACGACACCGAGTCGAAGCCACCTACTTCGGCATCTGCGCCTCGTTGGCCCTGGCCGTGACCTTTGGCGAACACGAGTGTCGCGTTCAGGGCGAAAAGGTCGTCCGGCTCGGTACGGAGCTTGCGCCGCACCCGCGGGAGTTGATTCGTGATATAGACGTCGGCCCAACGAATGAGTCGTTCGAACACGTCTCGGCCCGCTGGGGTGGTGACGTCAAGCGCGATGGCGCGCTTGTTTCGATTGGCCATCTCGAAGAGGTAGTCGACGCCGTCGGCTGGCGGCGACAAGCCGTTGCGGATGACAGAGCGCATCGGGTCGCCTTCGAGTCGTTCGATCTTGACGACGTCGGCGCCCCAATCGCCGAGCGCCGCCGCGCCCGACGGAACGAAACCGTGCTCGGAGAAGTCGACGACCTTGATGTCCGCGAGCGGAAGGTTCATCGGGCGACCGGCTGGCGCCTCAGCGCGACGCAAGGACAGGCCAGCGAAATCATTGTTTTCATTCTACAAACGTTAGCTTTTCCTTGAACGGGAGTGCCATTACCGTTAGGGTGCGCCCCGTTGTTCACAGCCGCCCGCCGCGCCGAAGGCCAGCCGTTACGCGAGACCATGATGAGGCGTCATCGGTTTGATCGGGTTCTCGGTGCTGCGAAGGCACAACACCAGCTTGGCGGCACCGGCGGGGCGGGCGCACGGATCGCAAGGTGTGATCCGCGCGAACGAGCACAGGAGTCTGCGGGATGACTGACGACACGCGCCGCACCTCCGACCTCGTGGAGATCCACGAGCTGTGTGCCCGCTACATGGCGTACACGAGCCAGTTCGTCCAGGACAAGTGGCTCGAGGTGTTCACACCTGACGTCGAGTACCGCGCGTTCGGCACGCCGTACACGCTCGAGCGCTTCCCGGCCTTGCTCGACGCCGCGCCGCGCGGCCAGTTCATCGGCAACATGCCGGTTGTCGACTTCGACGGCGATCAGGCCACCGGCACACAGCACTTCGTGTTCATCGATCAGCAGACGCATGCCATGCGTCTCGGTTGGTACCGAGACGAGTACGTGCGTACGTCCGAAGGTTGGCGCATCCGACGACGCGCTACGACATTCATGCGCAAGCACGGCGGCTTCGATTCCGGGCGCCAGCACGATCCGCTCGCTGACGCTGATTGAACGGTCAACGCGCCCGGTCGCGCCAGCTCATCGGCGTCCCGACTAGTCCCGCCGTTGCCATCCGAACACAATTGGTGTCATACTAGCTGGCGCCAAATTCGGCGCATGACATGCGCAGAGCAAGGACCTGGTCATGGGGCTTTTGGACGGCAAGGTCGCGGTGATCTCAGGCGCCGGTTCGGGGATGGCCAAGGCGTCGGTGAAGGTGTTCGTCCGCGAAGGCGCCAGCGTCGTCGCCGGTGACATCAGCGGCGCGGAGAACGACACCGCAGCCGAGATGGGCGCCGGTGTGCTGCCCGTCCACTGCGACGTCACCAACGAGGCAGATGTCGAAGCGATGATGCGTGCCGCCGTCGAGCATTTCGGTCGGCTCGACGCCGTGCTCAACGTCGCCGGCATCGCCGAGGCTGCGATGCTGACCGACGTGACGATGGAGCACTACGACCGCACGATGAACATCGACCTGCGCGGCGTGCTCTTCGGAATGAAGCACGGGATCGGCGTGATGCTCGCGGCCGGCAATGGCGGCTCCGTCGTCAACTGGTCATCGATCGGCGGGCTCAACGCAGCGATCGCGACCAGCGTGTACTCAGCGGCCAAGGCGGGCGTCATCTCCCTCACGAAGTCGGCGGCGGTCGAGTACGCACGCGGCGGCATCCGGGTCAATGCCGTCTGCCCCGGCTACATCAAGACCGAGATCATGGGCGCGGCGCTCGAGCAGTTCCCCGGCGCCGTAAAGAACACGCCGCTGCGGCGTCTCGGCCAGCCGCACGAGGTTGCCGAAGTCGCGGCGTTCCTGGCCTCGGACCGCGCGTCGTTCGTGACGGGCGCCATCATCCCGGTCGACGGCGGTCGTTCCGTACTGCTCGCGTGAGCGCGGCTCGCTACGTCGGCGCGCGCGTCTCTCGCGTCGAGGACGCTCGACTGCTCACCGGTCACGGCACGTTCGTGGACGACATCGTGTTGCCGGGGATGCTGCACGCATACTTCGTCCGTAGCCAACACGCGCGCGCGGCGATACGTGGGATCGACACGTCGGCCGCGCTCGCGGCGCTCGGCGTGCGATTCGTGTTCACCGCCGCGGATCTCAACCCCGACGTGAAGGAGCAGTGGCACACGTCGATGGGCCCGGCGAGCCCCGAGACGCCGCGACCGCCACTCGCTGAGCGCGAAGTGCGCTTCGTCGGAGACCCCATCGCGCTCGTGGTGGCCGAAAGTCGCGCGCTCGCAATCGACGCGGCGGAAGTCGTCGACGTCGAGTATGAGGCACTGGCCGCCGTCGTGGACTACACCACCGCAGAGCACGCCGACATGCTCGTCCACGCCAGCCACGGCTCCAACGTGATCGGCGAGATCGCGGGTCGGCCGGCGTCGGCGCTCGATGCGGTGTTCTCGGCGGCCGCTCACGTCGTCGGTGAGACGATCCACCAGCACGCGTGCGCGCCGGCGCCGATGGAATGCCGCGCTTTGATCGTCGACTACACACGCGCGACCGGCGAACTGACCATCTACGCCTCGACCCAGGCACCGCACGAGGTGCGGCTGTTCTGTGCGCGACTGCTCGGCGTACCGGAGCACCGGATCCGCGTCGTGGCGCGCGACACCGGCGGCGGGTTCGGGCAAAAAGTGATGGTGCAGCGCGACGAGATGTGCCTGATGCTCGCCGCGCCGAAGGTTGGCGCGCCGTTGAAATGGGTCGAGGACCGCCGAGAGAACCTGCTCGCCGCGGGCAAATCACGCCAGGAGCACGGCGACGCGCGCCTGGCGTTCGCGGCAGACGGCGCGATCCAAGGTGCGTTCATCGATTTCGTCCAGGACTGCGGCGCGTACCCGACGCCGTGGCCGGTCAGTACCGCGGCGGCGGTCGGCATGCTGTTCCCCGGGCCGTATCGCGTCCCCCGCGCCGGCTTCACCGCGAAGACGATCTATACGAATACGGTCGGGCGTGCCGCGTACCGCGGGCCTTGGCAATTCGAGACCCTGGCGCGCGAGGTACTGCTCGACATCGCCGCACGCCGCATGGCGATCGATCCCGCCGAGCTGAGACGGCGCAACCTCCTTCGACCCGACGATCTCCCGTACCGCAATTCCAACGGCATGACCTACGACAACATCTCCCCGCTCGAGACGTTCGAACAAGCACTGGAGATCCTCGACTACAAGGCGTTCCGCGTTGAACAGACCGAGGCTCGCGACGTCGGCCGCTACCTCGGCGTGGGAATGTCGAACTACGTCGAGCCGTCGACGCCCGGCTACGGCTCGTACGGAACCGAAGCGGCGACAATCCGCGTCGAGCCGTCCGGGATGGTGAACGTGTATATCGCCGGTGGCTCGACGGGCAACAGCATCGAGACGACCGTCGTCCAGCTCGCCGCCGACGCGCTGGGCGTGCGGATCGATGACGTCCACACAATCCAGGGCGACACCGCAGTGACGGCCTTCGGCGCGGGTACCGCCGGCAGCCGCAGCGCGTCGATGACCGCGGGTGCGATACGCGAGGCGGCCACGATCCTGTGCGACCGCATCCGCGAGATCGCCGCGCACCGGCTCGAGGCCGCGGCCGCTGACATCGAACTCGCCGACAGTCATGCACACGTGCGCGGCACCCCGACGATCGGGATCTCATTCGCCGAACTCGCCGCGCTCGCCTACTTCGAACCGCAGTCGCTACCCCCCGGCGTCCCAGCCGGTCTCGAAGCGAGCGCGCGGTACACCGCGGCCGCGCCGTCGATCTGGGTGAACGCTTCACACGTCTGCACCTGCGACGTCGACATCGAAACCGGTGGCGTGACGCTCTTGCGCTACATCGTGAGTGAAGACTGCGGCCCGATGATCAACCCGAGCGTGGTGGAAGGTCAGATCGCCGGCGGCGTCGCGCAGGGCATCGGCGGCGTGCTGTACGAGCATCTCGCGTACGACGACCTCGGCAACCCGCTTGCGACCACGTTGATGGACTATCTCGTGCCGAGCGCCGCGGAGATACCCGCGATCGAGTACGGGCACATCGAAACACCGAGCCCCGGACCTGGTGGCCACAAAGGCGTCGGCGAGGGCGGCGCGATCGGCGCACCGCCAGCCGTCGTCAACGCGGTCGCCGACGCGCTCGCGCCGTTCGGTGTGACGGTCACCCGTCTGCCGCTGACACCCTCCCGAATCGTTGCGCTTCTGAACGAAGGACCCCGTGACTGACATCTATTACGACCCGTACGACGTCGACATCGATGCGGACCCGTATCCGGTCTTCCGCCGTCTGCGCGACGAGGCACCGCTTTACTACAACGACCGGTACGACTTCTACGCGGTCAGTCGATTCGAGGACGTCGAACGCGGACTCGTCGACGCGAAGCGCTACATCTCGGGGCGGGGCGGTGTCCTCGAGATCATCAAGGCGAACATCGACATGCCGCCGGGAACGCTGATCTTCGAAGACCCGCCGGTACACACCATCCACCGGAGTTTGCTTTCACGCGTGTTCACACCGAGACGGGTCGCGGCGCTCGAACCGAAGATCCGCGAGTTCTGCGCGCAGAGCCTCGATCCGCTCGTCGGCGCCGGCGCATTCGACTTCGTCGCCGACCTCGGCGCCCAGATGCCGATGCGTGTGATCGGCATGCTGTTCGGCATCCCCGAGGAGGACCAGACCGCAATCCGTCAGGCGACCGACGCGAACCTTCGCACCCAGGCGGGCCAGCCGATGCAGGTCTCGGCGGAAGTCACGTTCGGCAGCGAGATGTTCACCGAGTACATCGACTGGCGCGTCGAGCACCCGTCGGACGACCTCATGACCGAGCTGCTGGCCGCCGAGTTCGAGGACGAGACCGGCACGATCCGGTGCCTCTCACGCGACGAGGCCCTTTTGTATACGACAGTCGTCGCCGGCGCCGGCAACGAGACGACGACCCGCCTGATCGGCTGGGCCGGCAAAGTGCTAGCCGAGCATCCCGATCAGCGGCGCGAGCTCGTCGAAGACCGTTCCCTCATCCCCGATGCGATCGAGGAGCTCCTTCGTTACGAGCCGCCCGCCCCGCACGTCGGCCGGTACGTACCCGAGGACGTCGACGTGTACGGCCGCACCGTTCCCGCCGGCAGCACGATGCTGTTCCTCGTCGGCGCCGCGAACCGCGACGACCGTCGTTACCAAGATCCGGATCGCTTCGACATTCACCGCGAGATCGACAAGCACCTCACCTTCGGCTACGGCATCCACTTCTGCCTCGGCGCGGCACTTGCACGTCTCGAAGGTCGCATCGCGCTCGACGAGGTCCTCACGCGTTTCCCGGAGTGGCAGGTCGACTTCGACCGGGCCAAACTCGCCCCGACCTCGACGGTACGAGGCTGGGAGACGCTCCCCGTCGTGACCTCGTAAGGCTGTGACTGCGGCTGAGCCCACCGGACCACGACGCCACTACGACAGCCCTGTGCGTCGCCAACGCGCGGCGGAGACCCGCGAGCGCATCATCGCCGCCGGCACCGCGATCCTGCACGACCACGCGGTCTGGAACTTCGACGCGCTGACCGTGCGAGGCGTCGCGCAAGGGGCCGGCGTGAACGAGCGGACCGTCTACCGATATTTCGCGACCGAACGCGAGCTACACGACGCGGTCATGACCCGGCTCGAAGACGAAGCCGGTGTCGACCTCAACGGCCTCACGCTTGCAGGAGTCCGAGACCTGACCGCGCAGATCCTCGGGTATGCGTCGTCGTTCCCGCTGGAGCCGCGCGCACCGCATGACGCGACGCTCCTCGCGGCACATCAGCGTCAGCAGGAGGCGCTACGCGCCGCGGTCGTCGCATCAACCGACGGCTGGACGGACCTTGAGCGAGAGACCGCCGCGGCCATGCTCGACGTGCTGTGGAGCGTCACGTCGTACGAACGTCTGGTGGCTGACTGGCACCTCGACCCCGACAATGCGATTCGGGGCGCCACCTGGGTCATCGGTCTCGTCGAGGACGCTATCCGCGACGGTCGCCGCCCGCACTCCTGACGGAGAACGAGCAACGACGCCGACCTACGCGCCGGTGCCGGCTGGCGTGAACTCGATGTGGAGCGCGTGGAGGCCACGAAGGACCCACGTCGGCTCGTAGTCGAACCGGCGGGCGCCCACCGGGCCGTGGTGCTCGTCCGACAGCCGAATGTCCCGAGTGCGGTCGAGGATGCGCTCGATGCTGACGCGGGCCTCGGCGCGCGCCAGCGACCCACCGGGACAGGAATGGGCGCCGCGGCCGAACGCGATGTGCTCCCGGGCGTTCGGGCGGTCAAGGCGGAAATCCGCCGGGCACTCGAAGCGCATGGGATCGCGGTTGGCGGCGCCGTTCAAGAGCATGACCGGCGTCCCGGGCGCGATCTCGACGCCGCCGATCGTCGTTGCCCGGCGGGCAAGACGGAAGTCGGCTTTCACCGGGCTCTCGATGCGCAGCGCCTCCTCAACGAACTCCGGGATGCGCTCGTGGTGCGCGCGGAGCTCGTCTTGGAGTTCCGGATATTCCGAGAGGTACTTCAGCGAGGTGGCGAGCAGGCGCGCCGTCGTCTCCTGACCGGCGGCGAACAGGAAGGTCGCCGTCCGCACGACCGCGGTCACGTCGGGCGTCGATCCGTCGGGGTATTTCGCGAGCGCCAAGTCGGTGAGTACGTCGCCGCGCGGCTCGACGCGGCGTTCTTGTATGTACGTGGCGAAATAGTCGTCGAGCCATCCGAGGGCGTTCGTCGCCATCTCGCTCTGATCGTGGCCGAGCTCGCCGGGATTGGCGCTGAGGCCGAAGCCGTCACGGAAGCGTTGGTGCTCCGCCTCGGGGACACCGAGGAGGTCGGCGACGACGAGCATCGCGAAAGGTTGGGCGTACGCGCCGATGAACTCGCAAGGCCCTCGGGCGATCAACTCGTCGACCTGTCGATCGGCGAGGCGCCCCATGAACGCTTCGTTCTCCTTGAGGCGCTTCGGCGTGATCAGGCGCATGAGCAGCGCCCGCTCGCGGGTGTGTTCCGGTGCGTCCATGGTGACCATGTGCTCGTTCATCGGGAGCTGATCCCGGTAGCGCTCGATGATCCCACCGACGTCGTCGCCCTCGAGCGGAACCGGGAAGCTCGCGAAGGGCCCGACCACCGAATTGCACGACGAGAACGTGTCGGGATCACGGTAGACGTCCGTCGCCTCGACCCACCCGGAGACTGCCACGACGCCGTGATGTGGGAGCGGCGTCACCGGACACTTCGAGCGCAGGTACTCGAAGTACGGGTACGGGTCTTCCAGCAACGACGCGTCGGAAAAGAAGTCGACCTGTTCGAAGTCAGCCGTCATGCAGCCTCCCGGCGAATGTGTTGCCGCGCACTTCGATGTCCATCGCTCCGTCGACGCCGACAATCCCAGATGTCCAGCTCAAGAGCCACCGCCAGGAACCCCCCGATCGCGCCGTTCGGCGCCGGCCTGCTCGGCGGTGTCGTGGCGATCGAGGATCGCCACCCGGTCTCGGGCACGAAACGTTGGGCGACGCTGCCGGTCACGACCACCGATCGGTTCACGGTCGAGGTCCCACTCCCCTGCTCGTCACCGCTGAGCGATCGCTCAGCATTTCGAGACAGATGCTTAGTACGGCTCCCCGAGGGCTGACAAGCTGGCGGCGTGACAGCGCCCAAACGGCTTGGGGCAGCGGACTCGAAGACCCGAGCGCTGGTCCTCGACGCCGCCGAGCAGCTGCTGCTCCGGGAGGGGTACGCCGCGGTGACCTCGCGGCGCGCCGCTTCGGAAGCCGGCATCAAGCCTCAGCTGATCCACTACTACTTCCGCACGATGGACGACCTCTTCCTCGAGGTCTACCGCCGCCGGGCCGAGGCTGGCATCGCCCGCTTCGCCACAGCGATGGACGAGGAGCGCACGCTGCGAACCGTCTGGCGTTTCGCCGCCGACTTACGCGGCGCGGCCTTCAACATCGAGTTCGTTGCGTTGGCGAACCACCGCAAGGCGATTCGGGACGAGATCGCGCGGTACGCCAAACAGTTTCGCGAGATGCAGCTCGACGCGATCGCGGCCATCCTCGGCGATCTCGGCGTCTCCCCGGAGTCGTTCCCGCCGGTCGTCGTGCTGCTGGCAATGACCGGCATCACGCAGGTGATGACCCTCGAGGCTGCCCTCGGCGTGACTGAGGGCCACCGCGAGATGATGACGTTCGTCGACGCCTGGCTCGACGAGGCCGAACGCGACCGGGCCAATCGAACATCATGACGAGCTGAGGGGGTCCACCGGTGACCAGAAGGTTCAATCCATTCGACGCCGAGCAGGCGCACCAGGCGTGGCCCTTGCTGGCGGAGTTGCGCAACGAGGCGGCGGTCGTCGATATCGGCGACGATATGGCGTACGTCACTCGCCATGCCGTCTGCCGGGAGCTGCTGCGCGACACCGACGGCTTCTCCAGCTCGCAGGGTTTCAAAGCACCCGGTGTGGTTGTGCCGATGGAAGACCGGACCCTCGGCGAGATGGACCCGCCGAACCACACGATCGTTCGCCGCGTCATGGTCACCGCGCTGACGCCGAAGTCCGTGAAGGCAACGGAGCCTTACATCTCGTCGGCCGCGGCATCACTGCTTGAGGCCCTCCCGACCGTCGGTGAAGCGGACCTCGTCCCGACCTTCACGGCGCCGTTGCCCAACGCCTCGACCGTGCACCTGCTGGGCTTCCCAGAAAACGACGCTCCGCAGATCATGGCCTGGGCGAAAGATCTCATCGAGAGCGGCTTTCCTGGGACGCACCGCAACCGCGAAGGCGTCGAGGGATTCTCGGACGGGTTCCCAGAGTTCGCTCGCTATATCGACGACCGCATCGAGGATCGCCGCAAGGACCCGCGCGACGACGTCACGACGAAGCTGTTAGAGCTCGAAGTCGACGGCGAACCGCTCACGCCCCGACAACTCCGGGCGATGGTCCGCAACCTGATCACTGGGGGCCTCACGACGACGAGCCAGCTCCTCGGGAACCTCCTGTTCCAACTCTTCACTGTCCCCGGACTCGAGGATCGCCTTCGTTCCGAGCGACAGTCGCTGACGAAAGCGATCGAGGAGAGCCTCAGAACCGCGCCGCCGGTCATGTTGATACCTCGAGGTTGCACCCATGACACCGAGGTCGGCGGCACCGTTGTCCATCATGGGCAGCGGGTCGTGATCGGCACTGCGTGCGCCAATCGCGACGAGGCCGTCTTCGAAAACGGTGACGACTTCGACATCGACCGTGCCAATCTCTCCGACCACCTGACGTTCGGGTACGGCGCGCATTTCTGTCCCGGCGCGCCGCTCGCGCGGGCGGTCGCCCGGATCGGCGTGAGCGCGTTCCTCAGCCACTTTCCTGCCGGGACGGTCCGCCTCACTGACGGTTTCGCCTACGAGAACGTCCCCGCCTTTTTCGAGACGGGCCCGAAGCGAATAACCATCGAAATCGAGCGCTGAAGCTCGCGATCACGTCGCGGCGCTGTGGACCATCGCAAAGCAACCACACCGCGATCACGCAAAGTCCGCCCAGGTTCGGTCCAACGTACGCAAGCTGTTCTTCTCTGCTTCCGTGCAGTGCCGATCATCAGACGTGTCGCGAAAAAGTCGTGACCTCTACTCGGGTCGCTCCTGTCCCTCCGAAGAGACGGGCGCCGTGCAACGGCACCCCGCGCGATCTCGTACGACGCGCCGTGCAACTCTCGCGGCGCGGCTCTTCGACTCTGCGCGCGGGGTAGGTCCCAGTTGGGCGGCCCGGCGTCGAGCCGGCCCAGGATGCTGAACTGCGCGAAACGCGGAGGCCGGACGCGGCCCGCGTAGCCCGCTGATCAGTGCGTCGATGACGGAGTCTTGGGTAGGACTGGCGCCGAGCGACCGGTTCCGGTCGGGGCGCCGGTCTTTTCATCGGCTCTGACCTTTTCGTGGTAGTCGGCCTCGACGTTGACCGACCAGATGTCGTGGTCCTCGCTGTTCGAAATGTTGTCGACCGTGAGCATCGCCGTGTACATCGAGTGATCCTGATTGTTGTACCGATGCATCCCGTTGCGTCCCACAGGATGAATGTTGGGGGCCACCTCTTCGACCCAGGCCCGCAGCGTGTTGAGGTTCCGCTGGTAGTCATCGTCGTAGATCGGGTAAGCCTTCGGCATCCGCACGACGTAGCCCGCTTCAACATCGGCCGCGTTCATCAGTCCCAGGAGTTCAAGTTCTTCGGCACCGCGGCGGATTAGGTCCTCGTCGGGGGCGCTCCACCATTCGTCGCCTTCGACGACGGTGTACTCGAGTCCGAGCACGTTGCGGCCGTCCTTGACGAGGTACGGCGACCATGAGCCGAAGTTCTGGACCCGCATCGTCTTGACCTCGGGCGCGTGGATGTAAATCCAGTTGTCGGTCCAGGCAACCTTGTCGGCCGGGACAACTAGCGCGATTGACAGGAAATCTCTGAACTCAAGCCCGTCTGCCGCCTTGCGGACGGGTTCGGGTGCCGGCGGCTCCATCGCTTTGACCAGATCGGTGAACGGCATCGACGAGATGACGTGGTCGGCGGCGTATTCGGTGGTGGCGCCGTTGACATCGCGCGTGGTGACGCTGACCGCTCGGCCGTCCTCGTAGCGGATCCTCACGACAGGCGAGTTCATGACGACCTTGGTGCCGGCGTTCTCGACGAGGTCCCGGCAACGCTCCCACATCATCCCGGGCCCATACTTCGGGTACTCGAAGGTCTCGATGAGGCTGGTCACCTGCTTGGTCTTGTCCTTGCGTCCGCCGGCGATGCGCCCACGGATCGGCTCCCACACCGCGGTCCACAGCGTCATACCCTTGATGCGCTGCGCCCCCCAGTCGGCCGAGATCCGCGACGGCGGAAGAGCCCACAGCTTCTCGCTGTAGGTCTTGAAGAAGTGCTGGTAAAGACGCCAGCCGTAGTTGGCGACGACATAGCCCTCGAGTGTGTTCTGGTTCTTCGGCGGCCGGATGCGGACCCACAAAAAAGACAGGACACATCTGACAGCCTCGACGAACCCGAGGCTCCGCAGCGCGTTGAACGGCTTGAGCGGGTAATCGATGAACTTGCCTCGATAGTAGATGCGGCTGAGTCGGGGCCGCTGCAGGAAGTTCTCTGCGGGCAGGATTTCTCTCCACAGGTCCTGCACGGCACCGACCTTTGTGAAGAAGCGGTGCCCGCCAATATCAAAACGCCAACCGTCGCGCACGACCGTGCGACTGATACCACCGACGACGTCGTCCCCCTCGAGGACGACGCTGGCGATCCCTCTCTTGGTGAGTTCGTACGCGGCGGTCAGTCCAGCTGGTCCCGCACCGATGATCACGACCTCGCCGAGACCGGTCGGAGCACGCACCTCGGTCGGCCGGACAGAGTTCTGGTCATCCACGGGTTCACCTTTACGTTCTCGAAGCACAGAGCACGCGGCGGTCCCGTGACGCAGACTCCGACCATGGGACCGACGGGCGGCGACCAGATCGTAGACAGCGCGACGAAACGAGCGCGCGACCGCGGCGTCTGACCAGCCCGCAGGCAGCGGACGCGGCAATTTGCGAACTTGGGGAACGCGGTGCGCGCGGCGTTGTGCGGGGCGCTCGGCCTGCAGTGACGCGTGTGCTCGCTGCGCACGGACCTGGCCGATATGAACGCTGCGGGACGAAGCGAAGGTTCGCTCCGACACGTTGACGGTCGAGGAGAACGTCCCCGATCTCTGGGGCTCAATCGGTCGAGAGCACCTCGAGCTGCTCGAGCGCCGAGGCGTGCAGTTCCGGCGTGAACACGCGGCGGCAGTTCTTTCCTTGTGCTTTCGCGTCGTACATGGCGAGGTCGGCGTTGCGCAGCAGTTCGTCAGTGTCGGATGCCTTGTCACCGTACGCGATGCCGATGCTGGCGGTGAGCGTGAGGTGTCGAGTGCCGATGGTGACCGGCTCGCGCAGCGCATCGATGATGCGTTGCGCGATGACGAGCGCGTCGTTGCGGTCGGTGAGGTCATCGAGCAGTACTGCGAACTCGTCGCCACCGACACGGGCTGCGGTATCGGCGACACGAAGTTGGCTGGCGAGACGTTCGCTGAACTGAGCGAGGAGCGCGTCTCCTGCCCAATGGCCGAGTGTGTCGTTGACGTATTTGAAGTCGTCGAGATCGACGAACAACACCGCGACCTGATGTTCGGTCCGGTCCAGCCGCGCGACCGCATGGTCGATCCGATCCCGGAACAAGGTTTGGTTTGCCAGACCGGTCAGCGAGTCATGTTGGGCCTGATAGACGAGCTGTTGCTTGAGCCGTTCGGGTTCGGTGATGTCGCGGAAGCTCCAGACCCGTCCGACGACCACGTCGGCGAGTCGCCGAGGCCGAGAGTCACGTTCGAACACTCGTCCATCTTTGAACTTGAGGACGTCACGGCTTTGGACGTCGGGAGCGGCGTACAGTTCTCGGTCTGTGGTCACGAACGCGTCGGGATCGACAAGCTGTTCGAGGACCCAGGCCCAGGTCTGGTTGTCGTCTCGTGATACCAGCACTCGGTCCGGTATCCGCCACATCTCCGCGAATCTGCGGTTGTAACTCGAGATCTGGCCCGTCTGGTCGACGACGAGGATCGCATCCGCGGTGGATTCCAGCGTCGTTGCCAGAAGCGAATTCGACTCGCGAAGTTCTTCTTCGGCGACGACACGATCGGAAATGTCATGGCCGGTCGCCACGATCCCGAAAAGGGTCGGGTCATCGAGCAGATTCGTGAAGGTCAACGCGAAGGGAACGACACCCCCGCCTCGACGCAACAATCGCAGATCGACGGTCACGGGACGTGCCCCGGGCGCATTTGCTGCACGCCACGCGGTCGCGAGCGCCGCCTGATCGTCACGCTCGACAAGGCTCGCGAACGGCTCGCCTTCCAGCCGTTCCTGATCATGACCGAGCAGTCGTGTGACCACCGCTGACGATGATCGGATCTCGCCGGCGCGATCGAGCACCATGGTGATCGACGCCCCGTACTGGATCAGCGCCCGGAACCCAGCGAGCCCATCGTTGGCGACCTCCCAACGACGCCGATCCGTGATGTCACGGACAGTCAGCAGAATGTCGTCGCCGAACGATGTACCCCGCGCTTCGACGAGTCGCCAGCCGTCCACACCACGGATCCGAACTTCCAACAGGGTCCCGACTTCCTTGCGCTCCATCGCCATGACAGAAACCAAGGCCAGTTCGGCGTCGTCGGGATGCAAGAACTCCAACATGTTCCGGCCAACCCCATCGGCGAGCGCGATGCCGAACAACCGCTCGGCAGCGGCGTTGCCCCAACGCAACTCGCCGCGCACGTTCATCAAGATGACCGGGTCCGCCAGCGCGGCCGCGAGCTCCCCCAGATCGCCCGCGAACCGACACGGGGCGCTTGCGTCCATCACGCGCGGAACATCGACCCATCCCGAACCGGGATTAACACCCAACCGAGCCCTCGGACACGATGGCTTCAACCGGCGGAACCGCCCGGGTGAAGCGTCGGCCCGACCGGGCCGTCGACAGCCCCCGTAGGGGTTGCTCCGAGGGTCTGGGCAAAGGACCGGTGAGCTCCACGATCCACCCGCCCGCATTCCGGGGTGCCGCTCGAGACGTGGCCCGCCGGCTCGGGCGGGATGAGCGTGGGTACCTCGCGGCGCACCCTTCCTGATCGATCGCCCCGGCTCCTTCGACGTCGCGATCGATCACCCGTTCGCGAGGCGCATGCCAAAGTAGGGCGCGCCGAGCTCGCCAAGCAACGAGATCCCCGCGAGCATGCCGCCGAGCGTCGGTCGTCACCGCACGACGAGGACGTGTCCGAGTGCGCCCAGGCCCGAGCCCGCGACCGCGACTAACTTGATCACGAGAGTCATGAGGTACGCGCTCGACTGGTCACCGACGTTGACCGCGTAGAGGTTCCAGATGCCGGTCCCGACGAGCGACGCGAATGCAGGCCACGCGATGAGCTGGAAACGACGGGCCGCGGCCCGCGCGGTTTCGATCCCGCCGACCCACACTGTTGTGCCGAGAGGTGTAAGAACAGCCGCATCGTGGCGACCTTGATGTGCAGCACACCTTCAAGCTAGGCCGCGTCGCCTCGCCCGGCTCCGGGCGCGGACTCAGCTCATCACCGCATGGGGCGGCCCGAGCGACGAAGCCGAGACGAACTCGCGGCGGATCATCGACACCGCGCGGGCCAACGCAGACGGACGGCCCGTGAACCCGTACAGGACGTTGCGGTCGGTCGTGAGGTTCGGCCGCATCGAGACCGATCGCATCGAACGGCGTCTGGCGCGCGCCGCATCGGTCGAGGACCTGCGGCGCATCGCCAAGCGGCACCTGCCCGGTGGCGTGTTCGACTACATCGACGGCGGTGCCGAAGACGAACGCACCCTTGCCGCGAACCAAGCTGCGTACGCGGCGACGACGTTCCGGCCGCGTGTCCTGCGGGGACTCCAGACAGTCGGAACCGCGAGCGCGATCCTCGGCCGGCCCGTGGCCTATCCGCTCGTGCTCGCACCGACCGGTTTCACCCGGATCGCGGATCCCGATGGCGAGCTCGCGGTCGCCCGGGCCGCCGCACGCGCCGGGCTCCCGTACACGTTGTCGACGCTCAGTACGCGCTCGATCGAAGAGGTGCGTACGGTCACCGGTGGTCGCCTCTGGTTCCAGGTGTACGCCTGGCGCGACCGCGCGCTCGTCAAAGAGATGATCGACCGTGCCGCGGCGGCCGAATATGAGGCGCTCGTCCTCACCATCGACACCGCAGTGTTCGGCCGGCGCGAACGCGACGTCCGCCGCGGGTTCTCCCTTCCGCCGACCATCGGGCCCGGCACGATTATCGACGGCGCGTTACATCCGCGCTGGACGTGGTCGTTCGTGCGCAGCGAACCGATCCGGTTCGCGAACGTCATCGGGCGTGACGTCGGCGACGGCGCCTCCCCGGTGACGTTGTCTGACTACATCAACACCCAGTTCGACCCTGGCCTGTCGTGGGGTGACGTCGACTGGCTGCGCTCGGTGTGGAACGGCGCGATCGTCCTCAAGGGCGTGCAAACCGTCGAGGACGCCGTCCTCGCAGCCGACGCCGGGGTGGACGCCATCGCCCTCTCGAACCATGGTGGCCGTCAACTCGACGGCGCGCCTTCGACGTTCTCGCTCGTCGCCCCGGTTGCCGATGCGATCGGCGGACGAACCGAGATCATCTGCGACGGCGGCGTCCGCCGCGGCAGCGACATCGTCAAGGCAGTCGCCGCCGGTGCGACCGCCGCGATGGCGGGCCGCGCGTACTTGTACGCGCTCGGCGCGGCCGGCGAACGCGGCGTCGACCGCGTCCTCGAATGGTTCCGCGCCGACATGATCCGGACGATGAGCCTGCTCGGCGTCGGTGCCGTGGCCGACCTCAACCGCGCGCTGCTCAACATCCCGAAGGAAGTTCCGTAACCGAGCCGTCGGTACGGCCTGCGCGTCGACCTCTCGTAGCGCGTCTGGAATCGGCGCCGAAGCACTGCGGCTGTCGAACTGTCGTGTACGCCCTGCACCATTGGGGCCGAGCAGCGCGAAGACCTCACCTGGCGCGACAGACCGATCGATCCCCGGCGCACCGCATGAGCGTGGTAGGAGGTGCGCAGACCGACGACTCCGATCGCGCGGTCATGTCGCGCTGCAGTTCGCGCGGTCATGTCGCGCTGCAGTTCGCGCGGTCAAGCGGTCAGCCGGGCACGGCATCGACCGCGGCGTCGACGGCCCTCATCGTGTGCCGTCGGCGCGGGCGATGATGGCCTTCAGGATCGCGACCTCCGACGCGAGGGCCTTGCGTCCGGCCTTCGTCGCGGTCACCCAGGTGCGCGGGCGTTTGCCGTCAAATGTCTTGTCGATTTTCACGTAACCGGCGTCCTGCAACACCTGCAGGTTGCTGGACAGGTTCCCGTCGGTGATACCCAGCGCGTCGCGCAGATAGACGAAGTCGGCGCGGTCGGCCTCGTTCAGCACGGTGAGGATCCCGAGCCGGGCACGCTGATGCACAGTGTTGTCCAGTTCAGCAGTCGGGTGGGGGGTCGGAACCGCGGGATCGGTCATCGTGCGTCGACCCGCGGACGCGCGACGAGCCCGACCGCAATGAAGCTGGCGCCGTATACGACCGCGAGGACCGCTCCCGGACTCGACACGTCGCGTCCCAAGACCACGAGACAGCACGCGCCGAGTGCCGCGGCCAGCGTCGCCAACCGCGCGCTGCGTTCAATCCACGCCAGCACGAGGTAGCCGATGGCGATCGCAACCGGCGGACCGACCTCGGAAATGGCGACGGAGCCCGCGACGCCGCCACCGAACCCCAACCCGAAACACGCGACGACCAGACCGGCGCCGAGCAAGAAGTAGCCCCGGCGAGACCGCGACACCCCCTGCACCACGCCCTGGTCACGGGATCGGCGGACGACCAGCACCGTCCCCACCGGGGCCGCGACCAGCCAATAGAGCGCCGTCCCGGCACCGTCGAACAGGCCGAAGAACGGCGCGCTCGCGGCCAGCAATGTCCCGAAGACCAACAGCGCAAACCAATATGTCTGCAACCGTCTCAGGGTCTGACGGCGGAGCACGCGCACCTCGGCGAGCCGACCCGCCGCTTCGTCATCGTCCAGCATCTGCGGCGCCATCGCCTACTCCAATTCTCGAACTACTTTGAAAATCAAAGTACTCTGAAGTGGCCGACGGGTCAACCCCCGTCGAACGTCGCCGCCAACGTCAGCCCCCAGAATCGGTGCAAGATCTGGCGGGCCGTGCGCATCCCCGACCCGCCACCTCGGTGGCCCTGCCTCGAATGGTGGCGTCTTTGCGGTCGACACAGCAACGGACCGTTGTTACGTTCCGCATTTGACTTCCCGCGGAAACAGGTCCCGACCGTGCTCGGCGGCGTCGGTTCACGCGAGATCGAAAGGTTCCTGAGATGCGCATTGGTTTACCCGGACTCGGCGCAAGCGTCGATCAGATTGTTCGCCAAGCGGAGCGCGCCGAGGCGGACGGATTCACCAGCCTCTGGTACACCAGTGCAGTCGTCGGTGATCCACTCGTGGCGATGGCGTTTGCCGGTCGCGCGACGTCGAGGATTGAGCTGGGCACCGCGGTGTTGCAGACCTATGCGTGCCACCCGGCTTTGCAGGCGAGCAGAGCCGCGGCGGTGGCGGCGGCTGTGGGCGTTCCGGGTCGGTTCACGCTCGGGGTCGGCCCTTCGCATCGGCCTGTCGTCGAAGGCGGCCTCGGGTTGTCCTACGACAAGGCCGGACGCCACACCGATGAGTATGTCCAGATCCTCGCGTCGCTCCTGCGCGGGGAGGCGGTGAGCTTCACCGGCGAAGAGTTTCGGGTGAGGGCCGGCCCGATCGCACTCGTCGACGGTGGCGACGTGCCCGTCCTTGTCGCGGCGCTCGGTCCGCGGTTGCTTCGTGTGGCCGGACAGTATGCGGCCGGCTCGATTCCATGGATGGCCAACGCTGCCGCGATCAAGCAGCACGTCGCTCCCCGAATTCGCAAAGCCGCTGCCGAGGCAGGCCGGTCCGAGCCGCGGATCGTGGCCGGGCTTCCAGTCGCCGTGCATGATGACGTCGGCGTGGCACGGTCAGTTGCGGCCGAACAGTTCGCCGGATACGGCACGCTTCCGAACTACCAGCGCATCCTCGAGCGAGGGGGCGTGAGCGGGCCGGCCGATGCGGCCATTGTGGGTGGCGAGGCCAGTGTCAAAACCCAGATCGAAGCAATGTTTGAGGCCGGCGCCACCGACGTATGGGCCGCGCCGTTCGCCGTCGGCGACGACAAGTCGGCGTCGAGAGCTCGGACCCGCGAACTGCTCATGGAGCTGGCGCGCAACTGAACCGCGCGCCTCGAGCCGCGGTCGCCGGACCTGACCAGGTGTCGACATGGCCGGAATCAGCGTCGTCGCGCGGATCGCGTCGATGACCGCGTTGACGTTGCGCGGACGCGCTCGATCTTTCATGGTCGCGACCACGACGGGAGCGGCACGACTGCGCACACCGGCATGCGACGCCGCGAGTCGGTAGAGCGGACGCGATCGGCGCGCCGGCACAACCACGCGCGGCTGCGTCCGGCCGGGCATGGCGCTCGACTCTCGCGACGCACCGATCCGGCGCCTAACGCCGGCGGCGCTTGGCGAAATCGATGATGGCGTGGAACTCGGTGTCTCGCAGCGGCAGGACCGACAGGCGGTTCCCTTTCGCCAGCAGCCGGCAGTCCGCGAGCTCGGGAAGCGAATGCAACTCGTCGAGTGAGACGAACGGCAGCGCGCGCACGGGTGCGACCGTCACCCAGTCCCAACGGGGATCATCGGGTTTGCTCGCCGGGTCGTAGTAATGGCTGTCCGGATCAAATTGTGTCGGGTCCGGCTCGGCGGTCTTGACGATCTTGCATATGCCGGCGACGCCGGGCGGTTTTGCGTTCGAGTGGTAGAAGATCGCCTGCTCGCCCCGCCGCATCTCCCGCATGAAGTTGCGCGCCTGATAGCTGCGGATCCCATCCCAGCCTTCGCGTCCGACACGCACGAGGTCGTCGTACGAGAACACGTCGGGTTCCGATTTGAGCAGCCACCACGCCACGCCTCGACGCTACGCGTCGAGCGTCGAACATCACCACACGATCGTGACGGTCGGTCCAGAACCCCGACCGAAAGGCGCGCGGGCGCTCGGCCGCGAGCGCCGCTCCGCCGGAGAAGTCGAGTCGCATGACGCGGCCGACCGTCCGGCGCGGCGGCGACGGCCCGCACGAGTGGACGGACGACGCGACTCGTGCCGTACCACTGACGGCGAACCGCGCGGGGTTCGTGACGTCGAGTCCCGTCTGCGGACGTGCAGTACGGACCGACAGAAAGAATGGCGCCGCCCGCCAGGCAAGCGATGTACCGCACTTCGTGACAGGGACCGCCACGACCCACGCCACACGAG
This sequence comes from Acidimicrobiia bacterium, assembly GCA_052148155.1. Classification (GTDB taxonomy): domain Bacteria; phylum Actinomycetota; class Acidimicrobiia; order IMCC26256; family PALSA-610; genus JBBQER01. Next base: position 77,094 of record JBKQIY010000025.1, read on the forward strand.
TTCCTGTCGTCGCGTTAGCCCAAGCGCGTCAGCACGTTCCGGGTGATCTGTTCAATCTGCGGATCTCGGCCTGCCAGTCCGTGAGCCCAGTCGGTCGACCCCGACGTCAACACTGTCGCGCCCGCCTCGTTCGTGTAGGCACCCAGCACCGCATGGCCGTGACGGATGCGTTGCATCGCCTCGGGATCACGCGTCCCGAACACGCGTGACGCGATGTACTCCAACTCGCTGGGCTCGCCCGGCTTGGGCGGACGGGGCGCGGTCTCACGCGTGAAGTGCTGCGTCGGGCACGTGCCGAGGATCTCGAAGGTCGACGGCGTGCCGTCTTCGCCGGTCGGGTACGGCAGCCCGTCGCGGTACGTGAACACGCAGCCGTCGCACTCGTAGCCGACGACGGTCGCGCCGGCACCGAGCACGTCGCCGTAGCCGAGCCCGGTGCCTTCGAAGATCCAGTGACCGGCGCGGTGCACGGTGTAGCCGCCGAGGCCGGCGGTCACATTGCGACCGATGCGGTGATAGCCCCCGCGGGTGAACGTGACGCCGGTCATGTGGTTCTCGGGACGACCGACAACCACGTCGGACCAGAACGTCGTCACCTCCGGCTCACGGTCGGTTTCCATCAGGGGGTCGTTCTTGAAGAAGCCCTTGTACCCGACCATCACGTCGTGATCGTCGCCCTCGATGCGCACCTGCCACAGCGACGTGTTGCCCGACAAGAACGCCGCGTTGCCGCCCCGCGCGATGAATGCTTCGACCGTGTCGCGCATTCCGCACGACCAGTACTCGTCGTGGCCGACCGACAGATACAAACTCGCGTCGTCCAAGACTTCAGGGTGTTCTTCGAGATCGGCGTTCGTGCACACACCGATCTCGAACCCTTCGCGTTCGGCCCACTCGATGAACGGCAACTCCCAGTCGGGCCAACCCGCCGACCCGGCATACTCCGACAGATGGTTGAGCTGGACGTAGCCGACGTGCGCGGCGTTCTGTGGATCGGGCGCGCCTGTCCCGGTCACGCGACGGCCCTTGCCTGGCGGCTTGTAGAGGTAGCCCGCCGACATCGGCCGCTGCATGGCGACGTGGGTGCCACCGGTGTACAGGTTCGGTCCGCCGAAGTCGTTGTACGCGTACCACGTATTGGTCGCGAGCGCGACCACGATGCGCGCACCAGGAGACGGACGTACGACGAAGAACGCGTAGTCGCGCCGTGTCTTGTCGCCAACGTCGATCTCCATGACGACCTCGTAATACCCCGACCGCCACGTCGGGTCGACGTCCAGCGTGAGCGTGACCGGCCAGCCGCATCCCTTCGAGGAAGCGTCCTGCGGCGTCGCGTGCTCGTCGGCCGCGACCGCGTCAGAACTGAACACGACCTCCCGTCGGGCGCCGACCCGTGCCACCTCGACGCGCACCGGCCTCCGACCGGACGACGACATGTGCAGTCCGACCTGTTCGCCTGGGCCGGCTGATTGCGGCCAGCAGTACCCGGTCACCACCTCGCGCCCCATCGCCCGACCCTACTGAGCCAGATCTCCGAGAACCAACACGTGCGCCGCCACGCTCATGTGGGACCTGCGTCGTACCCTCTGGCGGCCCCTCAATGTTGGTCTCCCGCGACCACGCGGCGCGAGATGCACGGTCTCGGCGCTCACGATCTCCAACCAGGCGAAATCCCGACGGTTGGAACCGGCGACCGCAGGTGCGATAAATAATGCATCACGCAGACGGACACAACCGCGAAGCAACCGGAGGATCGGACCTCAGGATGGACACCGAACGCCTCGTGGTACGGCGCAATCTCAGCTTCGAAGCTCGTCGTGAGTTCATCGCCGCGGCGCGCCTCGCGATGAACTCCACAGATCAGGACGTTGAGCTGGACTGCTCGGCTGTCGACTCCTTCGAGGCCGTCGACGACCCGGTCATCGGCATGCTGGTCACACTCGCCCGCGCCGCCCAACGACAGGGGACGCGCGTGGCGTTGGTTCGGGCCCCGAGACCGATGCGCACACAGCTCGAGACAGCCGGAGTCGCTCAGATGTTTAGTTGGGAACGGTAGGCGTCTTGTCAGAGGCGCGCCGACGATTTCGGTGCGAACGACACCATCGAGGGTGCGGAGCCGGTCGAGTCCCGCTGTCAAGCACGATGTTGAGTCTCGGGTCAGTCGCGGGTCGGATGACGTCGATCCAGTCGAGTTGCGAGGTGGCGCCACGCGTTTGTATTGCTATGACCTCGCTGCGATTGGCCCGGGTCGACGCGTTGGCAGTCCGTTCCTCCGACGCTCAATGTTCGAGCGGGAAGCACCGTTTCTAGAATGGAGGCACAAACACGAGAACCGAATCCTTATGGGCCGTATGCGGCGGCGGCCACGCCCGAATCTCGTTCACCTGCACGTCGGCGCCGATCGCGATGGCATTGCGAACCGTCGATTGTGCCCATTTCAGGTAGACGGTCGGAAGACATCCCTTCTTGCGCGCTCCGCACGTGAACACTGACTTCGGTCCGCCAAAGACTTTCCAACCACGTGCGACGATGACACTGCTCTGAACAGTGCAGATATAGCCGCGGTCCTCGTGGGCTGCCCGCGCCTTCGCGTATGCAATGCCGCCGAAGTTGCCGAACTCGTAGTGAACGATGCAATGCGCGACTCTGAAGGCTCGTTCGACGTTCGTGGGACTGTGTCTCGTCGCGACGGGGGCAGGGACTCCGACCGCGCCAGCCGTAGCAGACAGACCGACCGCGACGGCAACGGCACCCAGTGCGGCGAGCGCAGTCTTGGCGGCTGTTCGTACGGACATGGCTGCCTCCAAAGGCTCGCCGCGTCGAGCAGGACACGCCTCGATGGCCAGCGGTCGATGTTTCTCGTCGGATTGTCGGCTCAGCGTGACGGCGAGAGGGCCAGACCATCCGCGCCAGCCGAAACGAGCTGATCATTACGAGCAGGAACAGGACACTGCGGCTCGGTGGCTGCCAACGATCGCCAGCCGCGAACGTCCACACGGCCGCCGCAAAGACCACCAATGCGAAGAAGACGCCAGCCACCGCGAGAACGACGGCCAGACATGCGCGGGAGAGCCTCACGGCCTCACGCTCCGTGTCTTGGTTGACGAGGAGTCTCGGTTGTGCGACTGCCTTCGCGTGCGTCGCAATCTCGCCGCGACAACAATCGTTGCGAATGTGTCTTCGGGGCTAGATGTGGCTGATAGAGGTCGCTTGCGACCATCGCACCCGCCACCTTTCGCCGTCATCGTCTCGTCGATAACAGTCGAGGTGCCAGCATTCGAGCGGGCCCGCTTCCTGCCCCTGCACCGCGATGTCGATTGCTGATCGGTAGCGCAGAACCGCCAGGGCGCCATCGACCATTACTTCGATGTCGGACATCGCCTCGAAACGGCGGTAGTCGATGCGGCCTGACGCGATGCCGCCGAGATATTGCTCTTTGGACCAGACCCCGCCGCTGGGATTGACCAGCTGGAAGTCGGGAGCGTGCAGGACATCTGCTTCGTCGACCCGCACCTCGACCAGCGATCGAAGGCGTCGCCCCTCGAGGTTGCCGAGATCTTCTTCGAGTTTCGCGTCCGTCATATCGGGAACATCGTTCGACCCCGCACTCCTATTGTCCTCGACCGTCACATCTCGACGTCGGCGGAACCACCTCGCAGGCCTCGACCGTCGCTTCGCCACGTCCCAAATCCGAAGCGCCTGAAATGACGGCCCCCGTCACAACATCAACGGGAACGCCAGTCGCGCCCGGACGACGTCCCTGACCGTGTTGACATCGAACGTCTTGAAGTCATGCACTTCACTGACTGGTGACGAGGGGCGGATCGTCGTCGGTCCGCGTCGTTTGGTCGTCACGGGCCGGCCTGACGCGTGATGACTCGCGTCGCGGGCAGGGCCCAGTTGGCCGTTTGCTCCTCGGTCTGGCTCGTTCCAGTGCCGCGTCAGCAAACGTTCGCGATGTCTCGCAGCCGATCGGGTTGCGGGTCAGGTTGGCTGACCGACTACCACCGTTCCCACAGATACTGTCCTGGCTGCGATGGGTGATCTTCGGTTTGACGCGCAGGAGCGCCTCGCCCTTTGCGATCTCTTCGACGAACTCGGGGCTGGCGTACCGACGATGATCGCGGGCTGGACCGCGCACGACCTCGCGGCCCACATCGTGCTACGTGAGCGTGATCTCATCGCTGCCCCGTGCATTGTCCTTCCTGGTCCCTTTCAACGATTCGCCGAGCGACGCAGGGTGAGGTTGGCGGCGAAGAGGGAGTTCGGGTGGCTCGTCGCGCGGATCCGGTCAGGCCCCCCTCCTGGGTTCTTCCGCATCGGCTGGGTCCGCTCTGTCCCGAACCTGAACGAGTTCTTCGTCCATCACGAAGATGTGCGCCGGGCGAACGGCCGAGACCCTCGCACCCTCACGCCCGAGTTGGAGGCTGCCTTATGGCGCAACCTCCGCCGAGGTAGCCGCTACCTGAGTCGCAGGCTGCGCCGAGTCGGGCTGGAGATCCGGTGGGCGGGAAGGGACGAGCGGATCGCGGTTCGGACAGGAGAACCCGTTGTTCGCCTCAGCGGTTCGCCTGGCGAACTCCTCCTCTACGTCTTCGGACGCCAGGCAGCCGCGCAGGTCGAGGTGACGGGACCAGCGGAGGCCGTCGCGACAGTTCACGAGACGCACTTCGGGATGTGAGCTTGTTGCTTCCAGACTCCGTCCGCGAACGTTGGGTCCGAGACAACCTTGGCAACCTGGCAAACGTTGGCTGACGAGGTACTAGCCTTCGGCGGGTCCTCGGTTGGCGGGTTGATCATGGTCGGTGGGGGGAGTGCAAGTTTGGTGTCGTCGCGTGGCGGCGGGCCTGCACGCGGTCATCGACGGTTGCCGCCGGTTCGGGCGGTGCTCGCGCTGGTTGTCGTGGTGAGCGCGGTGGTCGCGACAATGTCGGCGGGAACCGCGGCGGTGGCGGTGTCGCGTGGTGTCTCGGTCCGGAACGCGAACCGTCCCTCGCCAGCGGTGGTGTCGTCGGCTGGTGATTGGCCGATGTTCGAGAATAACCCGTTGCATACTGGGATACAGCCGGATGATCCGACGATCGGCGCGTCGAGCGCGGCGCAGCTCCAAGTGAAGTGGAAGTCGCATGCGACAGCGTTCGACGACGTCTGGTCTTCGTCGGCCGTCGCGTTCAACGCGCAGTTGGACGAGCCGTTGGTGTACACAGCGACGTCGGCAGGCACGATCGCGGCCCGTGATCTGAACACGGGCACGGTGGTATGGAGCGACTCGGGCAACGGTGCGATCGTTGCGTCACCGGCCGTGTCCGGCAATACCGTCTATGTCGGTTCGGAAGGACATCAGCTCCTCGCGCTCGACGCGGCGACCGGCGCGCGTCAGTGTTCCTTTCCGTTGGATGGTGCGATCTTCAGTTCGCCGGTCGTCGGATTCGTCGACGACACCGGTCCAGTCGTGTTCTTCGGTGACACCGGCACGAGCCAAGACAGCGCGGGACATGAATGGGCGGTCAACGGGGTCGGGAACGCCGACGGCGCGTGCACACGAAAGTGGGTCTTTAACAACTGGACCATGAAAGGTTCTGGCACGCTCGCCACGGGCTCGTGGTCTTCGCCCGCCCTGACGACCGATTCGACCGGTCAGCCGTTGTTGGTCTTCGGAAGCGCCAATCCTGACGATGCCGTGTACGCGCTCAACGCCCAGGACGGAACCCTGGTATGGCGGTTCCAGAGCACGGTGACGGGCGCCGATCAAGACGTCGGCGCGGCGCCCACGATCAGCGCACCAGGCGTCAATGACTTCCGTGACGGCGTCGTGTACGTCGACGGCAAGGACATGATCGAATATGCCCTTGACCTGGGGACCGGAACCAAAATCTGGTCGTTCAACCTCAATAAGGCCACAGGAGGGGAAAACGCGAACTGCCAGTCGGCCACCGCGTTGATCGGAAACCGGATCGTGGTCCCCTACGCCCACTACGTCTTCAAACTCGACGCCGACACCGGACGCCAGATCTGGCGGTCACAACCGGCACCGAGCATCTACTACGCGTCGCCTGCCATTTCAGGAGCGTCCAGCAACCAGGTCATCTTCATCGGCGACGCCGACGGCATCGAACATGCCTACCGCCTACGCGACGGCGCCCAGATGTTCCAACTCAAGACCGGCGGTTCCATCTACGCCACCGCCGCGATCGCCGACGGTGCCGTCATCTTCGGCGCCGATACCGGCTACCTCTACGCCCTCAGCGAACCAACAACCTGAACGACACCTGCCATCTGTGCGGGCGACCGACGGAACGACCAAGCGGTGCGGTCCGCGACCCGGTCACCACCGCGGGTCGTCCGATCCGCAACGACACGTCGATCCATCCCGCCACGCGCGCCCTATGACTTGGCTTGTTCGCGCAGGACGCGGCGCAGGATCTTGCCCGACGCGGACTTCGGAATCGTGTCGACGAACGTGAGCTTGCGGACTTGCTTGAAGCTCGCGACGTTCTCCGCGACGAACGCTTGAATATCCGCGGCCGTGGCGTCTTGACCCGCTTTGAGAACGACGTACGCCGCGGGGATCTCACCCGCGTCGTCGTCCGGCAGTCCGATCACGGCTGCGTCCGCAATCTGGGGGTGCGTGAGCAGCAGGGCCTCGAGCTCCGCGGGCGCGACCTGGAAGCCCTTGTATTTGATGAGCTCCTTCAACCGGTCGACGATGTAGAGATGCCCGTCACCGTCGATGTGGCCGATGTCTCCGGTGTGCAGCCAGCCGTCGTCGTCGATCGTGTTCTTCGTCGCCGTCTCGTTGTTGAGGTAGCCCTTCATCACCTGCGGACCGCGCACCCGCACCTCGCCGTCCTGATCGACTCCGAGCGATACCTCCGTCGCGGGATCGACGATGCTGACCTCTGTGTTCGGGACCGTGACGCCCACCGACCCCGGCTTGAACATGCCGGGCGGGGTCGCATGACTCACGGGTGACAGCTCGGTCATGCCGTAGCCCTGGACGATCTCGCAGCCGATCCGGTCGCCGCACTCGACCGCCAACTCGGCCGACAACGGCGCCGCGCCCGAAAGCATCTGCCGCAGCGACGAAAGGTCGTAGTTGTCGACGACCGGATGCTTGGCCAGCGCGACGACCATCGGCGGCGCGACGAACGCCCGCGTGAGGTGATGTTCCTGATGCAGCGAGAGGAACTGTTCGAGATCGAAACGCGGCATCGTCACGATCGTGGCGCCGCTGCGCAGACCGACGTTCATGATCACCTGCATGCCGTAGATGTGGAAGAACGGCAGCACCGCAACGAATGCTTCATCCTCGCGGATCGGGACGGTACCCAGCGTCTGCTCGATGTTCGAGACGAGGTTGCGGTGGGTGAGCATGACGCCCTTCGACAGACCCGTCGTGCCCGAGGAGTACGGCAGCACGACGACGTCGTCGAGATCGACCGGGACCTGTTCGGCGAGCGGCGCGCCGGCGAGCGACGCGATCGACGCGTAGCCTTCGGCCTCGCCGATGACGTACACCTCCGTTGCGCCGGTGTCCGCGATTGCCGCCGTGGCCGTGTCGAGGAACATCGGAACGGTCACCAGACGCGTCGCCCCCGAGTCGACGAGCTGATGGTGGACTTCACCCGGCGTGTACGTCGGGTTGATCGTTGTGATGACACCGCCCGCCAGCGCGACGGCATGGAACAACACTCCGTACTCGGGGCAGTTCGGCGCCATGACGGCGACGACCTCGCCTTTTGCGAGCCCATGCTCCAACCAGCCACCGGCCAACCGGCGCACCGCGTCGTCGAGCTCGCCGTACGTCATCGTCGTGCCGGTGGCGCTGTCGATGAAGGCGACCTTGTCGGCCCGCTGGCCGACGTGTTCCAACGTGTACGGCGTCAACGCCGCGGTGGGAAGACTGACCGACGGCAGTGGACTCGTGAAGATCATCGCCCCGCCCCTGTTCTCACGCCTCGGGTTTGCACCGTGTCCGTCGTCGCCTCTCCCGGTTCTACGTGCTCACCGGCACATGAGCCAGCCGGGCGGCGCGCGCGGGACTATGAATCTTCGTGATGGATTTGTCGCCCGCTTACGGTGCGGCTCGCACGGTCCGCTCGAGGATGCCGAGCGTTGCTTTCAGCGCGGACTCGGGGATGATCGGCCACGCGCCGGTCACCTTCCAGTTCTCACCGACGTTGGACCAGTCATAGATCGACGTGACGACCGTACCGTCGCCAACAGGTTCGAGCCGGTACCCGTAGTAATGCCCGATGGAAGGGAACCCTTCGCCCGACACCTCCCACGTGATGAACCGGTCCTGCTCGTAACCGGTGATCGTGACGGTCACGTCGTATTTGCCCATCGGAAGGTCACCCAACGACTCGCGGTCCATGTGGATCACGAACGTGTCGCCGACGGCTCCGGCGGGCTCGCCCGTCGCGCTCTGCAACATGCCCGACGCGTCGATCGCGACATGGCCCTGCGGATCGCACACGACCTTGAAAATGGTCGCAGCGTCGGCGGGGATGGTCCGCTGGACTTCGAAACGTTCGCTCATGTTCGGCATCATGACACGACTGCCGCTCGCCTTTCCATCGCGCGCAATCGTGGTCCGTCACGTACACAACCGACCGCGCTTCGGCGCGACGTCCTCGCAACCAGGTCGATGTCGTCGCTACCCGTCGGCGCGAGCGTGCCGGTCCGTCAGGCCGCCAAACGGGCGTGACCTGAGGACGATCTGGTACCGCGTAACAGTTCACGGCGTCATCGCACCGACGACAGCGACCGGCTCCTTCATGACGATTCGGTGACCGATCTCCGCTTGCCACCGATGCGGCATGCGTCGCGGATGGCCGGGGTGTCGTCCTTCGCTTCGAGCGTCATCGACCGGTCCGGCTTCGCGACTCGTGCGCACAGACCGGCCCTGGTTGGTGGACCGCGGCGCTGGACCGCGGACCGTCAGGTTGGACGCGGGAGACCGTTTCAGGTTCAGTCGGCGGCGATGGCGGCCAGCACGTCGAGCTTGGCGGCTCGGCGCGCCGGCCAGGTCGCCGCGCCGAGGCCGAGCAGCGCCGCGATGAGCAGGAATACCACCAGGCTGGTGAAGGGGATGGCGACGACGGTGATCTCTTGCGACCGTTTCAGTGAGGATGCCAGCGCGGCGCCCAGACCGGTGCCGACCACGATCCCGATGATTGCTCCGAAGAGGGCGAGGATCACGGCCTCGGAGCGGATCATGGCGCGGATCTGTCGTCGTTTCATGCCGACGGCCCGAAGCAGTCCGATCTCGTGGGTTCGCTCGAAGACGGACAGCAGGAGCGTATTGACGATGCCGATGAGGGCGATGAGTACCGCGAGGGCGAGGAGGGCGTAGACGATGCCGAGAAGCTGGTTGACCTTCGCGACTTGGGACGCTTCGTACTGTGACCTCGTCTGGACCCCGACGTTCGGATAGGGAGTCGTCGCGTCGTTGACGGCGTTGAAGATGCCTGCTCTGCCGTCGGTTTTCAACAGGACGCCGATCGGCAGCGGGTTGGTGAAGTGGGCGAGGAAGAACTCGCTGCCGACCAGGTAGTGGCCGATCAGCGCGTTGGGTTGGAAGATGCCTCCGATGCGCATCGTCGAGGTCCCGCTCAACGCGAATTTCACGGGCGCGGCTGAGCCGACCGAGAGGTGGTCGTTCTTCGCGGTTGTCGTATCGATGAGGATTTGGCCGGCTGCAAGGGCGGCTTGGGATGTTCCGGCGTGCATGTGCAACATGACGGTGTCGGCCAGATGATCGGTTGAGAGCCCGACGACGGTCGACAACGAGTTCTTGAACTCGAACTGTCCTTGGTAGACGGTCGAGGAGGCGGTGATCCCCGCCACGCGCGAGACGGCCGACACCACCGAGTTGGGGAATCCGCTGCTCGGGCCAGTGACGATGAGGTCGGCGCTGATCGCGTCGTCGATGCTGCTGGTCGCCGACTTCGACAGCGACGCACCGAACACCGACATGGCCGACACGAGCGCCAACCCGACCATCAGGGCCGCTGCGGTCTGCGCGGTCCGGCGCGGGCTGCGCATCGAGTTCTCACGGCCGAGGCGGCCTGAAATGCCGAACAGCCGCGCGACGGGCCGTCCGATGACGCCGGCCATCGGTCGCGCCACGATCGGCGCCAACATGGCGACCCCGACGAAGATCCCCACTGCACCCAGGCCCACAAACACGACGCCAGCCTGGGCGAGGCCGATCGCAACGATGGCGACCCCGCCGACGGCAGCGGCGCTTCCGACGGCGGCACGTCGGGCGGAGGACACCTCGTCGTCGCTGTTCTGGGCGGTGATGGCTGCCACCGGAGGGATGCGGACCGCTCGTCGTGCCGGGCTGATCGCCGAGGCCACCGTCACGCCGACGCCCACAGCCAGGCCGACCACCACAGTGCGGAGCCTGAACACGAGGGAAGCCGAGGGCAGCGAAACGCCGAACCCACGCAGGAGTGCTTCGAGCGCCTTGGCGGCCAGGACGCCGAGACCAAGTCCTATCAATGAGGCGACCAGGCCCATGATGCTCGCCTCGACCAAAACGGAGCGGAAGACTTGGCGGCGGCTCGCGCCGAGCATGCGCAGAAGCGCCAACTCTCGTGTGCGTTGGCCGACGGTGATCGAGAACGTGTTGAAAATGGTGAAGCCGCCGACGAACAGGGCGATGAGCGCGAAGACCACCAGGGCGGTCGAGAAGGCCGACAGACCCTGGTTGATGACGTTGGTCTCCTCGTTGGCCACTGTCTGGCCGGTCACGACCTCGACGCCGCCGGGGAGCGTCCGCGCGATCGCGCGTTGAACCGCACCCTTGTCCGCACCTGGTGCGGTCAAGACGTTGATCGTGTTCAACTTGCCGGTCAGACCGAAGAGGTGTTGTGCGGTCGGCAGGTCGAACGCGGCGATCGTCAATCCGGCCAAGTTGTCAGCCGTCCCGAACTTCAAGAACCCCGTGACAGTGAAGGTCTGCGGCGAGCTCGGCAACAGGATGCGCACGCGGTCCCCGACTTTGAAGTGATATTTCTGCGCCGTCCCCAGATCCATCACGACATCGTTCGCCGACGTCGGTGCTGTGCCGGCGACGAGATGGAACGCGGAAAGCTGCGTGTCAGGATCGAAAGAGATGCCGGCCGTCGCTCCGCTGTTGCCGACCGCGTTGCCGTCAGCCACGAACTGGGCGTATCCATCGACCGACCCATTCGCGTAGGCGACACCGCCCACCCGGCGCACCGCGGCCAGAACCGACTCGGGGATCGGGTTACGGACCGCGCTGGCACCACTTTTGAGGACTGCCTCGCCTCGGACCTCGAAATCGATGTGCTGAAAGACGTTGCCGACCAGCGTCGCGAACGTGTCGTGCAGCGTGTCAGTGAGGACCAAGCTCCCAGAAATAAACGTCACCCCGAGAACGATCGCCACCGCCGTCAGTACGAGGCGGAGCTTGTGGGCGAGTAGTCCCTTGCGTGTGACCTTCCACATGTCAGCCGCCCAGCTGCTTCATCTGCTCCAACACGCGGTCGGCCGTCGGGGCGCCAAGATCCCCCACCATCCTCCCGTCGGCGAGGAACACGACCCGATCCGCGTACGCGGCGCCGTGCGGATCATGGGTGACCATGACGATCGACTGCCCGAGTTCATTCACCGATCGACGCAGAAAGCCGAGCAGCTCCGCGGAAGCGTTCGAGTCTGGTTGCCCGTCGGCTCGTCAGCAAAGATGAGGTCCGGCCGGCCAACCAACGCGCGTGCGCACGCGACACGCTGCTGTTGGCCGCCAGACATCTCGCTCGGCCGGTGCGACAAGCGATCACCGATCCCGAGCTCGTCCACCAAGAAGTCGAACCAGGTCGCATCCACTTTGGTGCCGGCAAGCGCCGCCGGCAGGACGACGTTCTCCCGCGCCGTCAGCGTCGGCACCAGATTGAACGACTGGAAGATGAAGCCGATGCGGTCGCGTCGCAGCTCCGTCAAGCTGGCGTCGTCAAAACTGGCGGTGTCCCGGTCGCCCACGTAGGCGTGTCCCGACGTCGGGACATCAAGTCCGGCCAAGCAGTGCATGTGCGTCGACATGCCCGACCCCGACGGACCCATCACGGCGACGAGCTGACCGCGGGCGAACTCGACGTTGATCCCGTCGAGCGCCCGGACGACGGCGTCTGCCCTGCCGTACGTCTTGACTAGATCGACCGCGCGAGCCGCGGGCCAGCCGATGGAGTCGTTCGTCGATGGCGCAGCGGTCAACGTCATGGTTCCTCACCTCGAAGTACTCGTCAGAAGGTCTCGTACAGTCGCCGGATCGCACCGGTCGTGCGGGCCGCGTCCTCGCCTATTGATCAGCGCGTGGGCTCGGGGACGAGGGCGGCACAGATGAATTCGACGACGGTGCGCCGCACTGTGTCGTCCGTGTAGAGGTCGGCATCGCGTCCCTGATGCCGGTGCCAGGCAAACCACGACAACGACTCGGTGACCACCCTGGCCGCCACCGCTGAATCGGGCATCGGCCGCAGCAATCCCGCCGCGGTTCGTCGCTCGAGATAGGTGGTGAGCTCAGCGAAGGAACCGGCACGGGTGGTGCCGAACCAGGCGGCCTCGAGGTCTGGCATCTCCACCGCGCAGCGTTCAATGACCGCGAGAAGCGGCCGGTAGTGCTCGATCAGGTCATAACGCTCCTCGACGATCTCGTGAAGCTCGGCCGCGACGTCAGCCGGCGCGTCCGTGACCAGTGCTGCACGGATACGCGTCACCCGGACCCGGCCGAGGCCCTGCTGTATCAGCGCGATGGTTTCCCCGGGACCAGGGGTGGCGACCGGTAGTTCAGGCATCGTCTCCGAGAACAACCCGAAGCCGTGCAGGAAGACCAGATGGAACAGAGCCTCTTTCGACGCGACATACGTGAAGAGCGAGCCGCTCGACATCCCCGCTTTTGACGCGACGTCGGCCGTCTTGGTCCCGCGGTAGCCGACACGCCCGAAGACCTCTGTGGCAGCTTCCGCGACTGCCACGAGACGCTCACCGGGCGACAGGCGGGGCATACACCCACCGTATACTGAGCGAGTCAGTCAGTCAATACACGAGGAACGGAGTTCCCCGTGTGGCTTTCTGACCGCCGATCACATCTGGTGTCCGTGCAGCGGATTTCGTGTGCCGCGGACGAGCGCAGCCAGGGCGTCGAGCAGGACCTGGCGCTCGGTCATGTCGGGGTCGGGCGAAGCGCTCCGTTGACGGCCGGGCACGGCGTCGGCGAGTACCAGCCCGATCGCGAGGCCGCGCAGGATCTGCAGCAGCGCCGCAGGCGGAAGCACTTCGGCGATCTCGCCGTCGACGACCCGGGCCGCGAGTTCTGTGAGCAGTGCGCCGATCTTCGCCTGTTGGCGGCGCACCAGACGGACCGTCGCGGCGTCCATGGTCGGATCGCGCAAGAGGTTCAACGTCAGCTGTTCGTAGGCGACGAACCTCGGCTGGCGGTAGAAGCGCCAGATGACGTCCGCGAGCGACTCGACGCGCTCCTCGAAGGTGTCGCCCGCGATCACCGCCGACTCGAGTGTGTCGATCAGCTCCCGCATGCCTGCTTGGAACGTCGCGAGGAGCAGGGCCTCCCGCGTGCCGAAGTGGTGTTGGATGACACCCCAGGTGACGCCCGCCCGTTTCGCGATCCGGTTCGAACTCGCGCGGTACAAGCCCTCCTCGAGGATGCAGTCGATCGTGGCGTCGATCAGGCGCGCGGGTGTTGCCGTCGCGGCGGTCGTGGGGGCGGTCATTGCGTGGCCGACGTCTGATCTGACGGTCGACCGAGATCGTTCACGGCTCGCGGACGCTGACGGCGCCCGCTGCGATGAGCTCGTCGATGCGGTGGTCGTCGTAGCCGATGTTCAGGAGCACCGCGCGCGTGTCCTGGCCGACCGCGATCGGAGGGCCCTGTATCCGGCCGGGTGTCGCTTCGAGGTCGAAGAGCAGACCGGCGACGTCCATGCGGCCCACGAGTGCCTGCTCGTAGCTCGTAACCCAGCCTTTGTCGACGAGCTCAGGATCGTCGAAGACTGACAGGACGAAGTCGGGGTCGGCGACCTCGCACGGGATGCCGGCCCGGTCGAGGACGTCGAACCATTCGCGGGCGGTACGCGCCTTCATGTCGTCGCCGGTGAGGCGCGCGAAGTCCGACACGTGCTGGTCAGTGACGAGCGCGATGCACAGCCATCCGTCGGCGGTTTCGTGCAGTCGGTACCGGTCGCCCCAGCCGGTCTGCATCGCGTCAAGTCTCGGGCGGTTCGCCGGCGTGCCGTCTGGGCAGAGCCATGCCATCGACGCGTTCAGCAGGTGCGCGTTGACGATCGACGTGTGCACGAACTGACCCTCACCGGTGCGCTCGCGGTGATAGAGCGCCTGGAGGATGGCGATCGCGGAGAGGTAGCCGTTGCCGGTATCGCCGAGCGAGGTATTCGCCCAGATCGGCTGGTTGCCCGACTCGACGCCGCCTTCCATCCACGACGTGCCTGCGAGTGCCGCCGCGGTCTGGTCATTGCCGGGCAGCAGCATGCGGCTCGAGTCGTGCCCGCGGGTGTGGCAGTAGACCAGTGCCGGGTTCAGGTGCTTGAGCGACTCGTAATCGACGCGCAGACGTTCGGCGGCGTCGTAACGCATGTTGTGTTGGAGCACGTCGGCGGTGCGGACCAGTTCGTGCAGGACGGCGAGGCCGTCGGGATGCTTGAGGTCGATCGCGATGCTCTGCTTGCCCCGGTTGCAGGACGTCCCGAAGCATGTCTGCAAAAAGAAGGTGTCGAAGACCATGCTGTTGACGGCGATGACCGTCGCGCCGAGATCGGCGAGCAGCTGCGTGCCGAACGGCCCCGCCACCGCGAGGCCGAGGTCGAGTACGACGACGCCTTCGAGGGGCGATCCGATCGGCCGGCGTGTACCGTCGGCGGTGGGTGGCGTCGAATGTTCGCGTGCGGCCTCCGCCCGCACGTCGGCGGTGTGCTCGTCGGGGCGCGCGGCGCCGCGGATCGGCGGCGCCGCGACCTTCTCGAATCCGTAGGCATGGCCCACCATGCGTATGCCGTCGACGTCGACGACGCTGCCGTCGCGCTCGAACTCGGGATCGCGCAGCGCTTCCTCCGGCGATCGGACTCGCTGGACCGGTACGCCGACCTGCGCCGCGAGGCGAACCCAGTCGTCGGCCGGGAACTTCGCGACGGCGTCGCGCATCGCGTCGTGGAACGCGTGAAGGACGGTCATGCCGTCTGGCGCGGGCGACACGCGCGGCGGCGCGTCACGCGGCGCGCTCAGCTCGGGTCCCGGTTCGAGCTCATCCATCTCGGCGGCATTGAGGATGAAGCGCGGCGCCGCGACCCAGTGGTGGGTCCAACGGCCGTCCGAGCCTTTGAAGAAACCTTTCGGCGCGCGCGGGTCGAAAACCCAGGAGTTGAACCCGTCTCGGTCGGCGCGCTCGACGCGTTGCCAGGTGCCGACGGTGGTCGCGAGCGCACCTTGCAGCATCGAGGTGTGCACGTGCTGTCCGAAACCGGTGATTTCCCGCGCGACGAGCGCGGCATTGATCGCGACGGCTGCGTTGTAGAACGTCGCGAGGCTGATCCACGGGACGCCGCTGAACAACGGTCCGGGTCGCGACGCGCCGATCGCGCATCCCGGCGGCGCAACGCAACCCGGGAGGATCCCCGCGTGTGCGAGGCGCCCGATCGTCGTGCCGACGGCGCCTCGGCTCTCGAACTGCTGGCCCGTGCGTGCCGCGACGAGCGCGTCGTACGCGGGGCGTTGCGCGTGTTTGCCGGTCTCGCCGTATCCGGTGATCGAGCAGTGGATCAGGCGCGGATTCGCGGCGAGCAATGTTGCGTGGTCGATCCCGAGTTTCGCGGCGACACCCGGCCCGAAGCTCTCGATGACGACGTCCGCATGGCGTGCCAGCGCAAGGAACACCTCCAGGTCGGCTCCGTCGCGAAGGTCGAGCGTCGCGCGCCGCTTGCCACGCAACCACACGCGCGTGCCGGACAGCTCAGCGAAAGGATCGCCCGCGGGCGGCTCGATCCGGGTGACGCGGGCGCCGTGATCGGCGAGCAACATGGCGGTCATGGGTCCAGCGACGCCCCATGACAGGTCGAGGACCTCGACGCCGCCGAGGATCCCAGGTCCGGATGTCGCCCTCGCGGTCTGGCCGCCCATCGTGGGTGGTGCGCCGGCCGGGTCACTTGGGTCGGTCATGTCGACATAGTATCTACTATGTCGGGATCCCGGCGAGACTGGAGCATGCATGGCCACGGCAACCCACGAACGTCTGATCTCCGCCGACGACCACGTCGACCTCGCCCACGTTTCGGTCAAGGCCCACCTGGCGTCGAAGTACCACGACGCCTACGACGCGGCGCTGCGAGAATTCGCGGCGTCGATGACGAACCTGCGCTCCGTCGAGGCGAACCAACGCTGGCGCGAACAACAGCACCTCGGCGCGCCGACGTCACCTGTTGGGATGGGCACCGGCCGCGGTCACATCGTCTTCGACGCCGCCGGTCACCGAGACGCCAAGGCGCGACTCGCCGACATGGACCGCGACGGCGTCGATGCGTCCGTGACCTACTGCGAGGTCTCGGCCTTCCGTTACCTGCACCTCGTCCGCGACGGCCGCAAGGAATCGACCCGCGCGTTCAATACCGCGCTCGCCGAATTCGCGTCCGTTGACCCGAACCGTCTGATCGTCTCGTACCAGATACCAATCCACGACATCGACGATGCGATCACCGAGGTGCAATGGGCGGCCGCGAGCGGCTGCAAGTCTCTGCAGCTCCCGGTGTTCCCAGCCGAGCTCGGCCTCGCCGACTACTGGGACGCTCGTTACGAGCCGCTGTTCTCGGCGATCCAGGAGACGGACCTGCCGATCTGCTGCCACATCGGGATGAACACGATGCTCGACGATCTCGCGCAGCGCGACCCGACACCACAGAAAGGTATTTTTGTCCCGATGGTGCCGCTGTCGGCGGCCGAGTCGCTCGGCATGTGGATCATGGGCGGCGTGTTCGAACGGTTCCCGAGGCTCAAGGTCGTGTTCGTGGAGCCCGGCCTCGGCTGGGTGTCGTGGTGGCTGTACACGGCTGACGACCTCGCGACGCGCCAAGGCTACGAATTCCCTGCGATCACCGACCTTCCGAGCCGTTACTTCCGCCAGAACGTGTTCCTCACGTTCGTCGACGAACCCGACACGCTGGACCAGGCGCACGGCCGTCTCGGCGTCGAGAACGTGATGTGGTCGTCCGACTATCCGCACCCCGTGACGAGTTTCCCGAACTCGAAAGCGATCGTCGACGCGATGTTCGCGGACGCCGACCCGCACGAGCGCGAACTGATCGTGAGCGGCAACGCGGCGCGCGTGTGGAACCTGTGACGACGCGTCCAGCGCCGCGTCCGACCGACGACGGCGCGTTCTACTGGGACGCGGCATCCCGCCACGAGCTCGTCGCGCAGTGCTGCACCGTCTGCGGGAACCTGCGCCACCCTCCGCGGCCGATGTGCCCGCACTGTCGGAGCCTCGACTGGCACGAGCAACGCCTGGCGGGGACCGCGTCGCTGTACAGCTACGCGGTGCTGCACCATCCGCGCAGTCCGCGCTTCGACTACCCGGTGCTCGTCGCGCTCGTCGACCTCGACGAAGGGGTGCGCATCGTGACGAACCTGGTTGGTATCGAACCAGAAGACGTCCGCATCGGGATGCGGCTCAGCGTCGAATTCGAGCCGACGAGCGACGGCGGCACGGTGCCGGTCTTCCGGCCGGACGCGCACGCCGCAGAACCGGTATGACACGCTCGCGCGTGCTGGCGCGTGACGCGGCCGCGATCGCGGGCATCGGCCAGACAGAGTTCTCACGCCACGCCGGCCGCACCGAGCTGCAACTCGCAAGCGAGGCGATCGTCGCGGCCTGCGCCGACGCGCAGGTAGACGTCGCAGACGTCGACGGGCTCGTCAGCTACACGATCGACCCGGTCGAAGAGACCGAGCTGGTCCGCTCGGTCGGACTCCAAGAGATCGGCTACTCCGCTCGGGTCCCCTACGGTGGGGGCGGCTCGATGGGCGTGCTGTTGCATGCGGCCGCGGCCGTCGCCGCCGGCGTCGCAGACCTCGTCGTCGCCTACCGGGCGGTGCGAGCGCGTTCGGGCGCGACCCGCTTCGGTGACGCCACGGTTGCCGTGAACGTCGGCAACTCCCACGCCGGGACGACGGCGAGCCAATGGTGCACGCCGCACGGTGCGCTCACACCGGCGTCGTGGATTGCTCTCAACGCGACGCGTTACATGCACCAGTACGGCACGACCAACGAGGACTTCGGCCGCGCGGTCGTGCAGCTGCGCGCGTACGCGGCGACGAACCCGCACGCCTGGGGCTACCAGCGGCCGATCACACTCGCCGACCACCAGGCCTCACGCTGGATCGCAGAGCCGTGCATCCGCATGTTCGACTGCTGCCAAGAAACCGACGGAGCGATCGCGCTGGTCATCACGAGCCGCGAGCGCGCGGCTGCGATGGCGAATCCCGCCGTCGCGATCGCCGCAGTGGCGGGCGCCGCGCTCTTCGAACAGGAGATCGCGTCCGACCACTACCGCCCCGACCTGTCGGTCATGGAGTCGTCGGTCGTGCTCGCACGGCACCTGTTCGACGACGCCGGGTTCCGGCGCGACGAGATCGATCTCGCGATGATCTACGACGCGTTCTCGCCGATCCTGCTCATGCAGCTCGAGGCGCTGGGCTTTTGCGGCTTCGGCGAAGCGAACGACTTCGTGCGCGACGGCAACCTGGCCGCCGACGGCGCGCTGCCATGCAACACCAACGGTGGCTTGATCGGTGAGGGCTACATCCACGGGCTCAACATGGTCACCGAAGCCGTCCGCCAGATCCGCGGCACCGCCGCGAACCAGTTGCCGGCCGTCGACGTCGCGCTCGTTTCGGCGAGCCGAACCGGCGCGATCCTCACGCGGACGTAACGTCCCAGGACCGGGACGCCGAGCAGTTCGAGGAACCATGAATCCGGACGCGCCGATCTATTACGACCCCTACGACTACGAGATCGACACCGACCCGCACCCGGTCTGGCGGCGGATGCGTGAAGAGCAGCCGCTGTATTGGAACGAGCGTTACGGGTTCTGGGCTTTGAGCCGCTTCGGCGACGTGTGGGCGGCCTACCACGACACGACGACGTTCAGCTCCTCACACGGCGTGCAGCTCGAGACGCTCGACGATCCCGTCGAGCATCCGTCGATGATCTTCATGGACCCGCCCGATCACGACCGGCTGCGCCAGCTCGTCAGCCGTGCGTTCACGCCCCGGCGCGTGCGCGACCTCGAAGTGTCCGTCACCGCGTTCGTCGACGGCTACCTCGAACAGTTCGTCGGCGCGAGCCAGTTCGACTACGTCGAACAATTCGGTGCGCTGGTACCGCCGATGGTTATCGGCGAGCTGCTCGGCGTCCCCACCGCGGACCGCGACCGGCTGCGCCAATGGTTCGACGACATCCTTCACCGCGACGAACACTCCGCCGGCCCGAGCGAACGGGTGATGACGGCCGCGGTCGCGCTCTTCGAGTACGTCACCGCAATGATCGCCGAACGACGCTCCGCGCCACGCGACGACTTGATCGCGGCGTTGCTCGAAGCCGAGCTCGACGACGACGGCACCGTACGCAAGCTCGATGAGCTCGAGGTCGTGTCGTTCGTGGTGCTGCTCGCGGGCGCCGGGGTGGAGACGGTGGCGCGTCTGCTCGGCTGGGCCGCGGTCGTGCTGGCCCGCCATCCCGACCAGCGGGCATTGCTCGCGCAGGATCCGACGCTGATCGCGAACGGGATCGAGGAACTCCTACGCTACGAGGCGCCTTCCCCGGTGAACGGCCGCTGGGTGACGCGCCCGTTCGAGGTGCACGGAACCGTCGTGCCCGCCGAATCCAAGATCCTGTTGCTCAACGGCAGCGCGAACCGCGACCCGCGCGAGTTCAACGATCCCGAGCGGTTCGACGTCCGGCGGGTGATCAAGCGCCACATCACGTTCGGCTATGGAGCCCACTTCTGCCTGGGTGCCGCGCTCGCCCGCCTCGAAGGCCGCATCGCGCTCGCACGCACCCTGGCACGGTTTCCGACGTGGGAGATCGACGACGCTGAACTCGTCCCTGTGCACACCAGCACGGTGCGCGGCTTTACGTCCGTCCCGATCCACCTCGGCTGAAGCCTTCGCCCGCACGCGCGGTCTTGGACATCGTGGCCGGCGAGCAAACCAACCGTCGCGTGTCCTGCCCGACAGAAGACCCGAGTTCCGTCGAACAACGGGCATCGGGTCGGATATCGACACGAACGCAGACGGCATCCGACGAGCACCGGCCCACATACCCACGAACGCGGCGCCTCAGGGGCGGTCGGATCAGCGTTGTATCGACTTCACCTCGAGGAACTCTTCGAAGCCGAATGCACCTCGCTCGCGGCCGATCCCTGAGTTCTTGTAACCACCGAACGGTGCCTGCGGGTTGAACGTGCCGCCGTTGACGTCGACTTGGCCGGTGCGGAGTTTCTGGGCGATCTCGATCGCGTGTTCCTGAGTGCCGGCCCAGACACTTCCGGCGAGGCCGTAGTCGGTGTCGTTGGCGATCTCGATCGCTTCCTGTTCGGTGTCGAAAGGGATGATCGACAGCACCGGCCCAAAGATCTCTTCCCGCGCGATGGTCATCGTGTTGGACACGTTCGAGAAGACGGTCGGCTGGACGAAGAAGCCTTTGTCGAGTCCGTCGGGGGCGTCCGGGCCACCGGTGAGGAGGGTCGCGCCTTCTTCGATGCCTTTGTTGATGTAGCCGCGGACCTTGTCGCGCTGAACCGCCGAAACGAGCGGACCGAGCCCGGTCGTCTCGGCGAACGGGTCGCCGGGAGCGAAACCTGCGGCGGTTGCTGCGGCGAGCTGTTCGACTTCGGCCAGCTTCGAACGCGGGACCAGCATCCGTGTGAGCGCCGAGCAGGTCTGGCCCGAGTTCAGATAGCAGCCGAGGACGCCGGCCGGGACCGCGGCGGCGAGGTCGGCGTCTTCCAAGATGATGTTCGCCGACTTTCCGCCCATTTCCAATGAGACCCGCTTGACCGACTGCGCGCAGATCTCCATGACACGCTTGCCCGCCCGGGTTGAACCGGTGAACGAAACTTTGTCAACGAGCGGATGGCGGGCGATCTCTTCTCCGACGACTGGCCCGAGACCGGTCACGAGGTTGAAGACACCGTCCGGCAGCCCGACCTCGTCGATGATCTCGGCGAGGATGAACGCGTTGATCGGAGCGACTTCACTTGGCTTGAGCACAACGGTGCATCCCGCGGCCAACGCCGGCGCGACCTTGAGGACGATCTGGTACAGAGGAAAGTTCCACGGCGTGATCGCGCCGACGACACCGACGGGCTCTTTGATGACGAGCGAGTTGCCGATCTCTTCTTGCCAGACGTACGACGCGGCGCGTGCGGCGTTGTCCGCGAACTCGCCGATCGGCAGGCCCACCTGTATTGACTCAGTGAGGCTGCGGGGCATCCCCACCTCGTGGCTGATGACGTCAGCGATCTCCGCGGCGCGGGCTTGGAGCCCTTCAGCCATCTTCTGGAGGAACGCTCCGCGGTCTTTGGCCGGTGTGGCGGCCCAGCCCGAGAACGCGCGATGTGCCGCTTCTACCGCACGATCGATGTCGGCGGTGGTGCCCGCCGGAACGGTCGCGAACACTTCTTCGGTGGCCGAGTCGATGACAGAGAGGGTCTCGGAACCGGACGGCGCGACCCATGCCCCGTCGATGTACAGCGAATCACGGACGATCATGGCGACACTCCCGGGCTCACGACCGCTCGTCGCGGTCAGACCGCCGGACGGTACCACCGCCACGCCAGTTCGAGCAGAGCGCCACCACGTTCGCGTCGGCCGAACGGACATCGGCTGCCAGCGACCACCGTGGTCAACGAGGCCGCCTCTGTCACCGGTTGGCGATGAGATGCCGCGTACGCGGGCGCGGGTTCGGCCGTGGTCGCGCCGGCCGGCGTGATCTGTGGCTTCGACGAGCCTCGCGCCGACTGATCGCGCGTGTTGTCGAGCCAAGAGGCGAGTTACCCGACGGGTGCTCCGACCATGTGGGGGAGAGCAATGATGAGTTCGAGTGGTTCACCGGACTCTTCGCCGAGTCCGCGCCGGCCGAACGCGGCGAGGGCTTCTTCGTGGGCGACGTAGGCCTGCGCGATCTTGCGTTCGGTGTCGTCGGTCGCTTGTTCGACGAGTTGGTGATACTTCGCGAGGAACTCAGTCGTGATCGGACCGAGTCCGGCGAGGAACTCTTCCCATGAGGTGCCCGCGAGCGCCTCGACGAGCTCGGCGGCGGTTGCCAACGTTGCGGCGGTGTCGCCCCGGTCGAGCGCCCGCTGCGCAAACACGGGTTCCGCGAGTTCTTTCGTCGTCCGCTCGAGGAGCGTGAGTACTTCGAGTTGGTGGCGACGGTCGGAGTCGTCCTCGCGTTTGGCCATCGCCCCGAACACGGCCTCGCCGAGCACCTCGCCTTGGTAGGACTCGACCCACAGATCTGCTGCGCTCATCGCCACAGACTACGAGGTTGTCGCCGCCTTTGCTGGCGCGCACCACCCTCGATGCAAATGACAAACCGCGCTGCGGAGTTAGGCGACAATCTTGCCAACGAGATGACGGTTCTTCGCCACAGATCCCGCAAGGATCACGAAGTGAACCTGACCGTCGTCGTCGACCACCACGACGCGAACAACGGCACGCGCAGCCTGGTTGCCGGCCAAGAGCATCGCACCTGGAACGACCCGCGCGGACTCGCGGGCGTCACCAAGCGTTGACCACCCAAGCCCGTCGTCGTCTTGTGCGTTGAGGTCGGCGACAAGGTCGATCTCGTCCGCCTGATCTTTCATGTCAGATCTCATAGTACGGGTTGACAATCGAGCGGTGTTCGCACGCGCAGAGCCGTCCGCTGCCGTGTTGAAGATCGTCGAACACGACATCGAAATGGCGACGATTCCGGCGTCTCCGCGGGTGTGGCGGCGGTGTGTGCGTTTGTAGCTCCCACACCGGTGCGGTGTCGCCGAGTTGCGTTCGGAGACCATTCGTCGCCTGTCGAGGTTGGTGCCGGCACACCTCTCCTGTACACCAGGTGCGCACCTCGACCGATGCCTCTACATGATCCGGGATTTATCTGCGAGCTGTTTCCGGCCGAGGCGGAGCGAGACGCCGGCGGAGGTCTTCGACGAGCTCCGCGGCGCCGACGACGTCGACAGCAGTGCCGTAGAGGTGGAAGTCGGGTCGTTGCAGGGCCCACTGCACATCGTTGGCAACGAACCACGCCGCAAGGTCCGGTGCGGTGCCGCGGACATCGACGACGGTGCAGCCGATCGAGTCGAGCCAGTCGACGAGTGACGAATCGAGATCGGCCGCGTCGGAATCGACCGTGACGAAACGCCAACCGGCACCATGGACGTCGTCAAACCACTGCCCGCCGAGATCTGCCTGCGGGAACAGCTCGCCTGCACGCTTCGACTCGGCTTGGACCAGCCCAGAAGCGATTCCCGGCAGATCGGCCACGTCGGAGACCTCGTCGGTGACCGCGGCCGCCATCGCGTCGTCACGTGCCTTTGCCTGCGTCGGGTCCGGGACGCAGATGACCTTGCCGAGCTCGCTCGAGAATTCAACGGCGGCGACCGCGCTCGGGCGACGCTCTTCGTCGTATGTGGCGAGCAACCCGGTTCCGGCCCGCCCGGTGAGGACGAGGTCGAGCTTCCAGGCAAGGTTGGCCGCGTCGCGAATACCGGCACACATTCCCTGACCGGCGAACGGCGGCATCTGGTGGGCGGCGTCGCCGGCGAGGAAGGTGCGCCCGACCTGCCAAGTGTCGGCGACGCGGGCTGCGAACGTGTAGACCGCATGACGTTCGAGCCGCGCGTTGGCCGGGTGCACGTCCCACGGCGCGAGCAACGTCCAGGCGGTGGGCTCCTCGCCCAGCTCCTCGAGCGGTTCGTCGGGTAAGCGCATGAACTCCCAGCGTCGGCGACCGGGCCCGCCGGACACGGCGGTCGTCGGGCGGGCCGGATCGCAGACCTGGAGATTGATCGGATCGAAGACTCTCGGTTCGTCGAGGATCACGTCAACGATGAGCCAGTCGTAAAAGAACCCGCGATCGTCCATCGTCACGCCGAGCAGGTCCCGCACCGTCGAGTTCGCTCCGTCACACCCGACGACGTACGACGTCCGAACGGTGCCGGCGGATCGTTGCAACAACTGCCCGTCCGCGTCGATCTCGACCGACGCGTGGTGGACGACGACGTGGTCGTCGTGCTGGTCGAGCGCGTCGACGCGCACTGCGCGGCGTATGTCGAGCGAGGGCAGCGCACGAGCGCGGGACTCGAGCAGCGCCTCCACTTCGGGCTGACAGAACATCGACGAGAACGGCCAGCCCGAGCGCGCCGTCCCGATGCGCCCGAACCGCAACAGTGTCGTGCCCTCGGCGTTGCGCCACTCGTATACCTCAGCGGGTTCTGAGACGGCCCGGACTTTGTCGCCGACGCCGCAGGACTGAAAGATGCGGCCGACCTCGTGGTCGAAGTGCACGGCACGGGGCAAGGAGTAGGCGCGGGGCCACTGCTCGAGGATCACGACCGAACGTCCGCGCTGTGCGAGCTGCACTCCCAGCACGAGGCCGACGGGTCCGGCACCGACGATCGTCACGTCCGCGTCGAGTTGCTCGCTCGCGCACACTGACGCGTCCAGCGCGGCGGTCATGACTGGCGCAGTGGCTGGTGGCCCCAGGCGCTGATGCGGTCGTAGCGGCGGTTGTCGTCCCATTCCTTCGTGATGACGCGTGCGCCATGGCCGAACTCGATCTGGAAGCCGGCCGGGGTCTGCATGTAGAAGCTGAACATGCCGTCGTTGTCGTGGCGGCCGAGCCCGTTCGGGATGGGCATGTCGGTAGCCCAGGCTCGGTCGAATGCGGTCCCGACATCGTCTCGTGTGTTCGCCTCGAACATCACGTGGTGAAGGCACTGCGGCAGATCGAACGGTGCGCGAGCCAGAGCGAGGGTGTGGTGGCGTTCGTTGCAGTGGTAGAAGCGCACCTCGAGTGACAGGCCCGGGGCCAACTCCGTCTCGAGCCAGTCTGACTGCACGAGGCCGAGGCCGTCGGTGAGGAACCGGTCGGACTCGTCGAACGCGGTCGTGGCAAACACCGCGTGCCCGAAGCCCACACCGTTGGTGAGGAAGCCGCTCGGGACCAGCGGCGACGAGAAGGCACGTTCGGCGTCGGCCAGTCCGAGCGCGATCTCGAGATCGACGCCCCATGGCGTCGCGGTGCGGACCAGCCGTGTCACACAGCGTTCGCGGGCCTGGTCGGCGCTGGCTTCGACGACGTCGGCGCCACTGGCGCGCAGCCGTTCGACGGTGGCGTCGAACCCGAACGCTTCGACTGCTTCGAAGCCGACGACGACGGCATCGTTCGCGGGGCCGGGCTGCACGATGATGCGCTGGACACGCTGGTCATTGCGCCATGTGAGGCTCGTGTCGGTCCTTGGCTCACCGGGGACGAGGCCGACGACGTCGGCGAATACGGGCGTGAGGATCTCGGGCTCCGGCACCTCGATGACGAGGTAGCCGAGTTCGATCTGGTGGTCCATGCGAATCCTCTCGGAGATCCGATCAGCGCCCGACGGCGCCGAGCTCGGGGAACAGTCGTTCTGTGTTCGGTCGGAGCGCCGCGAGCAGCAAGCCACTCGCGTGACCGGCCGCGTCGAGGCGCTCGGCGGCCATCCCGGCGACGAACTCCGGAGTGAAGGGATAGTCGCTGCCGTAGTGCAGATGTTCGAGGGTCGTGATGGTGAGCAACGCATCGAGCTGGCGCGGAATCGGGAAGCCGGCCAGATCGAAGTGGAGTCGGCCCAGGTCGCGGAGCACATCGACGGACGGGTCGACGCGTAGGAGGACAGAGAACGCCGAGACCCGGTCGGCGATCATCGCCAGCGTCGCGCCGGCGTGGGGAACGATGAGCTCGATGTCGGGATAACGGGCGACGGTGCCGTTGAGGACGAGGTTCACGACGGCGCGGGTGGTGTCGAACAGGAACTCGAGCATCGGTCGCGGCCGCCCGAGCGAGGTGTGTTCCCAACACGCCGGCGAAGTCGGGTGGACAAGGACCCGGGCCCGCCGCCGGTTGAGTTCTTCGAAGACCGGCTCCCACGACGGATCCCCGAGGTAGGTGCCACCGACGTTGGTGAGCAGCACGTAACCGTCGACATGCAGGTGGTCGTGGCAATGCGCGATCTCGGCGATCGCGCCGTCGACGTCGGGCAGCGGGAGCGAGGCAAGCAGCCCGAAGCGTCCGGGATGGTCGACGACCGCGCGGCGCCCGGCCTCGTTCACTTCGCGAGCCAGGTCGCGTGCCTTCGTTTCTTCGGCGAGGTGAACGCCCGGCGACGAGATGGATAGGAGCGATGTCGCGATCTCCAGCCGGTCCATCGCGGCCACGTGCTCTGGGGCAGACCAGGCCGGGATTTCGGGGAAGCCGTCGGGTTCGGCGTGGCCACCGTTGCGAAGTGCTTCTCGGTAGAAGTCCGGCAGGTAGTGGGCATGGATGTCGATCTTGCGTTGTTCGATCATCGGCCGAAGAGCAAGAGGCACACCGCGTCAGCGTGGGCGTCGATCACCTCGTCAGATTCGGGGTCCAGGCCGCTGAGCCGACGACACTCCGGAGCGAGGACGAACATCGTCGGCCCGGCGCCGGTGAGGATGTAATAGAGGTGCGGCGGCGCGATGGCGGGCACGGCACCGTCGCGGGCGAGACGCTCGAACAGCGCGACCGTTCGGTCGTAGAGCGGACGGACGTGACGCTCCACGAGGTAGTCCATGCGGGCACTGTCGGCCTTGCATTCCTGCGTGATGAGACGGTGGAGTTGCGGGTTACGGGCGGAGAACGTGATGAACTCCCGCACGCGCAGCTTGGCGCCGGTCAGTTCGTCCGCGTCGCTGATCGGCGCGACGCGATCGTTCATCGACCGGTCGAGCTGATCGAACAGCGAGTCGACTGCCGCCCGCCACAACTCGTCCTTCGACCGGTAGTGGTAGTTGAGCAACGGCTGCGTCACGCCGGCGCGCGCCGCGATCTCGCGGGTCGCGGCTCCGTCGAACGACCGCTCGGAGAACAGATCGATCGCCGCCGCGAGGATCCGATCACGGGTCGGGTCGGCCGACGACCGGCGGACCCGCTCCCTCACCTTCGTCGTTGCCGGCGCCTTCGCCATTTTCTTCGGCCTCGCCAGTTGAACCGTTGACATCATCCTGATCAGTTGATCAGGATGATGTCAATAGCGGTGCTGCCACGTTCCGGAGCTCCGACGATGCAGGGGGCCCAGATTGACGAACCATCGGGCGCGGTACGGCCCGCACAACCCGGACGCCACCTACGTCGACCACGGCGTGCCCGAACGGCTCGTCGATCTCGGCGAGGTGGAGATGAACTACGCGACGCTTGGCGGCACGTCGTCGCCGGCGCTGTTGCTGATCCCCGGGCAGACCGAATCGTGGTGGGGCTACGACAAGGCGCTACCGATGCTCGCCGAGCATTTCGAGGTGTTCGCGGTGGACCTTCGGGGCCAGGGCCGAAGCTCACGGACGCCTGGTCGTTACACCCTCGACAACTTCGGTAACGACTTGGTCCGCTTCATCGATCTGGTCATTGGAAGGCCGACCTTCGTCAGTGGTCTGTCGTCCGGCGGCGTCCTCTCGGCATGGCTTTCGGCGTACGCCAAGCCGGGTCAGGTCGTCGCTGCGGTCTACGAGGACCCGCCGCTGTTCGCTTCCGAAGTGCGACCCGCGACTGCACCCGGGATCAATCAGGGGATCGGCTCGATGTTTGCCCTGTGGAGCACCTACCTCGGTGACCAGTGGTCGATCGGCGCCTGGGACGCGATGCGCGAAGCGGCGCCGGAGTGGCTCCCGGGGTGGCTGAAGATGGCGCCGTTCGCTGACGAACCGGCCCAGAACCTCAAGGAATACGACCCCGAGTGGGGACGCGCGTTCTGGACCGGAACGGTCGGGGCGTCGTGTGATCACGAACGGATGCTGCGCAGCGTGAAGGTGCCGGTCCTGCTCACCCACCACTTCCGCATGGTCGACGACGTCACCGGCGACCTCATCGGAGCGATGACCGACCAACAGGCCCGACGCGTGCAAGACATCCTCACCGCCGCAAACGTCAGCGTCGAGTACCGGTCGTTTCCCACCGTGGGCCACGCGATGCACGCCGAAAACCCGCAGCTCTACGTCGACACCGTGGCTGCTTGGGCCAAGACCCTGAACGCATGACGCCCCGCGCGCTCCCCTCTCCCTGGGGCATGTCATGACCACCGAAGTGGTGTCGCGCTGACCAGGCCGCCTCGCGGCGTTCGTACGTCGGGTCCCGTCTCACCTTGATGACCGAAGCGTCCGGCAGCATTCACGGCGCCACACGCGAATGCCAAACGATGTACCGCGAAGGCTGGCGCAGCGGAGCGAGGAGCCTGCGATGCGCTCGGCGGGAATTACCGCGTCGCGTTTCCCAGGCGATCGAGGGCGGCCATCGTGTCCGCGTCGAGCTGCACATCGCTTGTCGCGATGTTTTCGGTCAGATGGTTGACGTTCGACGTGCCGGCGATCAACAACACGCACGAGTCGTGGGCAAGGAGCCACGCCAGTCCGATTTGCGCGGGCGTGGCGTCGAGCGCGGCGGCGGCTGCGACGACGACGGGATGTTCGCTGACTTTGGGCAAGCCAGGAAAGGCTGAACCGAGCGGGAAGAAGGGAACCCACGCAAGGTCATGTGCCCGGCACAGTTGCAGCAGCGGCTCTCCAGATCGGTCGAGAACGCTGTAGGGGTTTTGCACGCAGACGAGACCAACGGGCAGCGCTTGGCGTAGCCGCGCCGCGGTGACGTTGCTGATCCCGATACCTCCGATCTTGCCTTCGTCGCGGAGCGCGACCATCTCGGCGAGTTGGCCGTCGAGGTCAACGTCGGCTTCGCTCGCGTCGTCAAGGAGACGCAGGTTCACGGCGCCGAGCCGCTCGATGGCGAGACTGCGCAGGTTGGCTTCTACGCCGGCACGAAGCTGTTCGGGTCGTTGGGCCGGATTCCACCCTCCCTGCGCGTCGCGCTCGGCGCCGACCTTGCTGACGAGCACGAGGTCATCGGGGTACGGGTGCAGCGCGGCGCGAATCAGCTCGTTGGCGACGTCGGGCCCGTAGTACTGCGCAGTGTCAATGTGATTGACGCCGAGCTCGACAGCTTTTCGGAGCACCGCGACAGCCCTGTCCCGGTCGCGTGGTGGACCCCACACTCCGGGCCCCGGCAACTGCATGGCGCCGAAACCGATGCGGGCCACCGGACGGCCGGCCAGGGTTCCCGTGCCGCCGGGTCGATCGTTCGCAGACGTCGTCATGGTCGCTCCGCTTGCTGAGTCCTCACCGCAGTGCGCTGCTGCATCGAAACGTGTCGTGACGACTGCATCTGTCGGTCGAGACGACACAGAAGCCGCCGCTGGCGGGCGTCGCCGGCCCGTCGGCGTGTCGACGACAACATCGACTGATGTGCTTGTGACAGAGCCTCGTGAACCGCGCCGAGGAGGTAGTCGGTGTCGGGGGACCTTAGCTTTGCCGCAACGGACCGCGTGTCCGCGGCGAGCACCCCGCCGTTCATCGCTGCTTCGAACGTCTGGCGAACCACGTCTCCACATCCTTCGCGTCAACGGCGCGGCCCATGCGACCCGAGGACCTGCCGGGCAGGTCATCTTCGGAACCGCATCTCCCGGTCGAACGAACCGCAGCGGACGAACAGAACGTTGCCGACTGTTTGGTCGTCTCGCGCCTTCGAAGGCGACCCAGGTGATCAACTGCGATCCGAGCACCAGGCCGCCCCCACGTCGACCTCGCTCGCCACCCCCGGTACGACCTTCAGGGCCCAAGCTGGCGAAGTGCCGGACGCCTCCGCGCTGCTGCCCTGGTCCGCGCGCCTCGTCTCAGAGGGCTGAGATATACTGCGTTGTACACCTAGATTTCTATGTGTTAGAGCTGATAGGACGCTAATCCGTAGATTTCTCTCGGTTAGACGCCTAGGCTTGCTCACCGCATAACTCGTAGTAATCTATGTGTTCTGACCCTAACCAGGGTAACACGGAGGATTCTAGTGATAGAGCGGAAGAACTTAACTGTTGAGGAGTGGGAGCTCCGGGTCGGGCGGCAGATCCGCGCGGCTCGCGTGGCCAACGGCGTGGACCAGGCACAGCTCGCCTCCTTGGCGAACGTGTCTCTCGCGACGCTCTCGAACCTCGAGCGGGGCAAGGGGTCAACGCTGAAGACGGTCATCGCCGTGGTGCGAGCGCTTGGGCAAACAGACTGGTTGGAGAATCTTGCGCCCGAAGTCAGCGTCTCTCCCATGCAGATGCTGCGAGCGAAGCGACGGGACTCACGCACTGCTGTGCGGGTACGATCGCGACGAAACCAACTCGCCTGAACGATGCCATATGAACCGGTCAATCTGATCGAGGTCAGATGCTGGGGCACACGAGTTGGCGCCATCGCACTCGATCCAAGCTCCGGCTTCTACGTGTTCGAATACGACCCCAAGTGGTCGACGACCGGCGTGCAGCTCGCGCCGACGACGATGCCCGTTGGTGGTCGCCAGCAACGGTTCGTCTTTCCGAACCTCCCGCCAGTCACGTACCACCGCCTTCCATCGATGATCGCGGATTCACTCCCCGACGACTTCGGCAACGCGCTCACCACCGCGTATCTCGCCAACGAGGGGGTGCGGCCCGAGGACATCACGCCGCTCGACCGGCTTGCCTACCTCGGTAGCCGGGGCATGGGAGCGCTGGAGTTCCGTCCCGGACGTGGACCGCGCACGCGCAAGTCGACTGCGATCAACCTGTCCGAACTTGTCGTCGCTGCACGCAGTGCGCTCGCCGGAGCGGTCACCGACGAGACGCGTACGACGAACGCCATCAAGCACCTCATCGCCGTCGGCACCTCCGCGGGCGGCGTCCGCGCAAAAGCGGTTGTCGCGCTCAACCCGATCACCAACGAATTGCGATCCGGTCAGGTTCCCGCCGACCCAGGCTTTGAGCAGTGGCTCTTGAAGCTCGACGGTGTCAGCGCTGACTTCGACCTTGGCGTGTCCGGTCATTTCGGTCGCATCGAATACGCCTACTCGAAGATGGCAGCGGCCGCTGGCATCGAGATGACCGAGTGTCGCGTCTTGGAGGAAGGGGGACGCGCACACTTCATGACGCGGCGATTCGATCGCACAACTACGGGCGAGAAGATCCACGTTCAGTCACTGTGCGCTCTCGCTCACCTCGACTTCAAACAGGTCGGTGTCCACGACTACGCGCAGCTTTTCTTGCAGATCGACCAACTCGGACTCGGCGCCGACGCGCGCGCCGAAGCGTTCCGCAGGATGGTCTTCAACGTGGCCGCGGCCAACTGTGACGATCACTCGAAGAACTTCTCGTTCCTCCTCCCGGAGGGCGGCGAGTGGAAACTGGCTCCTGCGTACGACGTGACCCATGCCTACGCAGCGCGCAGCGAGTGGACGCACGAGCACTTGATGGCCGTCAACGGCAGGCGGACGGCCATCGATCGAGACGGCATCGACACCGTCGCCGATCGATTCGCGGTACCCGGCGCGGCTCGGATCGTCGATCAGGTTCTCGCCGCAGTCGACGAGTGGCATAGCCATGCGGGCGCTACCGGCGTAGCTGACGACGTCACCCAAAGTGTCTCAGCGGATATCGCGCTCTGGACGGAACCACTTCGTTGAGCGGACGGAGCGTCCTTGTCGAGAGACAAGCACGTTCGAACTGCGACGCCAGCCACCACGCCTCCGCCCGATTCGTCTCGAGCGGTTCAGCCGCGTGAGAGGGATAGGCGATCCGTCATCCGAACAACACACTCGGGTGATCCGCCCGAAGAGTTTTCGCCGCGACATTCACCACGTCGGGTCTGACACCTCGACGAATGGTCGCGTCAAGTTTGAGGGTGGACCGTCGCCCAGTCAGCGGCTACGTCGATCACGGTCCAATCGCCGTCGACTGCAGCCTTGAGCAGGCCTTCGTTGCCGGACCCCAAGACAGGATCTGTGTCGTAGGCGTACTCGCGGTCAGCGTCGGTGTGATGCACGGCGAGTTCTAAGGTCCGGCGCGGATTGGCCGCAGTCCACTGCAGCATCGCGAGGTCCCCGTCGGTGTTCCCGGCGGCCAAGATCGGACGCTGTCCGACCACTTGGTGGATCGAGATGGGCTTTTGCGCTTTGTCGTCGAGCACCGCGAGGTCCGTACCCTTGAGCAGTTCTGGTCCGGCGTCGCCAGTCTGGAATGTGACTGTGCCGGTACTGCCGATCACGCGGTGCGGCCGTAGGCCGAACACGTCCGGAGCCCAAGCCCGCATGAAGTCTGCGCCGCCGCCGGAGAAGATCCAGCACGCGAACCCGTTCCGCTCCAACAGGCCGATCAGCTCGACCATCGGCTGGTACACCATCGCCGCGTACGAACGGCCGAAGCGCGGATGGCGAGCCGTTGCTATCCAAGCGCGCACCACGGCGTCGAATTCGTCGGTGGTAATCGACCCGTGCGTGAGTTGGATCAGCGCCAGCACCGCGCCGATACCACCCGCTTTCAACTCCTCGGGCGTCGTGGGTTTTCCGAGTTGAGCGGCACGATCCAACGCGAATGCCAATTGTGCGTACGGGTTTTCGGTTGAAAGGGTGCCGTCGTTGTCGAACACCGCGACACGATCAACCTGTGGCACGAATTCGGCGGACTTGGGATCCGTCACCGCGCCGAGGAAGTCCAAGATCGACCTCTTGGCATGCGTGTCTCGCCAGCTCGGAAGCAAGTCGGGCATCGCTTCTCCTCCGGATCTCGGGCGAACGGCATGCCGGAGCGGGCCGCCGATTCCGTCTCCGACGTTGAACTCCAACCGGTCGGGGCGCATCCCCCGCATCGGGTGATCGCAGAAGCGTCCAGCCGTTCGTTCTCTCGACCGGAAGGTGGGTCGGCACGAGCGTCAGCGCATGTTGCGTCAGCGTCGCAAGCTCGTCCCGGGAACCATGTAACGGGTCGACAAGCTTGCAGAATCGAGGGCCAATCGGGCTCCACGTAACAACGCCGCGGTCGACGTCCTCGGCTTTAGCCAGCCTCTCGACACCTCGAGTCTCAGCTGTAGCCTGAGTGGCACGAGCGCCGCCGGCGTATTCGACCTCGAAGTAGGTGGCCGCTTGAGCACTGCCGCCACAAACACCGCCAATGGTTCCCGAGACGCCGACCTTCGCGACGTATTGCACCAAAGTGCACTTCCGATCGCGACATTCGATCTCGATGACATGCGTTTCATCGATGCGAATGAGGCCGCTCGGGCACTGGTTGGGCTCGGCGACGATGTCGAACTGCCCGAGCGGGTCTCCGACATCGTCGTGGGGGTGGAGGAAGACGAACTCATGGCGCCGCTGCGCTTGCTCGGTGACGGCACGATCCTCGCGTTCGAAGCTCGGCGTCACCTGCGCCGCGCCGATGGCTCGACGATCTCTGTGCATTCGTGGGTCCGATCCCTGGAGTCGCTTCGCTCGCACACAGCGTTGGTCGTCTTTGCGCTCCGTGACGCCGACGGTCCGGACTCGTTTACTGGCGAACTGCCAGGAACCCGATTGCGTCTCTCCGGACCTGTCGTTGTGGGCTCTCTCGATCTCGATATGCGTATCCGACGGGTCGGCAAGGATGTAGTGGAATTGCTCGGCGAGGAGCCCGAGGCGTTGCTCGGACATCCGCTCGTCGAGCGACTTCACCGAGATGACGTCGGCGCGTTCCTTCTCGGCCTTGGTCGGGCGATGGCCGATGACCAAGGAACGGCAATGCACGTTCGCGTCCGTCATGCCAACGGCGACTATGTCCGCCTTCGGCTGGTCGTGACTCCGACCCGCGGCGCGCCGGGCACGCGCCTCGGCATCGTGATGACCGCAGAGAGCTCCGACTCACCGAAAGACGCGCGAGTCAGCGAACTCGAACGCCATCTCTTCCGTATCGCCCTCGAGGTACAGGCGGCCGGCGTCGTCGACGGACTCCAACGGCTTCCAGACCCTTCACAGATCCCGGGACTGGGCGACCTGTCGTCGCGTCAATGGGACATCCTCACGCGCTTGCTGCGTGGCGAACGAGTACCTGACATCGCGCGTGCGACGTTCGTCAGCCAGAGCACGGTGCGCAATCAACTGGGGCTGATCTACCAGAAGGTCGGCGTGCATTCCCAAGCCGAGCTCCTGTCGCTGCTTCGCGCTGGCGAAGGTCAGACCGTCTAAGGATTGCCGATGTAGTGACCATTCCGGTCTTGCGTTGCCTTCGGGACAATCGACCCGATGGACAAAGCTTCGAACTCTCCAGCCGACTATCGCGATGAGATCGGCCAACTTGTCGACGAAGGCATCGCGTGGGCGCGGCGTGTACGCGGCCGATCTGTCACCGTGGTATCGATAGAGCTTGACGACGTCGGGACTCTGCGAGGGAACCTCAGCGGTGCTGGTCTCGCCGAGCTCCTCAGTGTCGTTGGTGACCGCCTTGCGGGGCTGGACGGCGTCGCGTGCGTACGAACGAGCGAGACGTTTGTCTTGGTATCAAGAGTCCCCCGCTCGGTCTTCGATGCGTTCAGGCTGGCCGACCACGTGGTCAGCACAATCTCGCGCGGCACCGTCGTTGGCGCCTTCGAAGTCTCGCTCGCGGCGAGCATGGGCGTCGCACTCTCGCCGGACGGCATCCGCTCAGGTCGTGAACTACTGAACGACGCTCACGTCGCGCTCGAGGAAGCCAAACAGCGGGGCCGGGGCAAGGTCGTGGTATTGAGTCCCGAGCTCGACCGACGCCGTCCCGATGTGCGTCCGGATATCGGCATCCACTTCGAGCCCGTGGTCTCGCTGGCTGACGGCAGCGTCTCCACGTACGAGGCCACGGTGCAGGCAGGCACATTGCCTGGATTCGGCGACGCCGACACCTCGACGTTCGATCTGCTCCTCGACGACCTGGCGCGCAGGATGGCGACCTGGCCCATCGACCTCGACGCTTCGTGCAAGGTATCGACGTCGCATTTTCTCGACGGTCGCTTCCCTCAACGCGTCGCCACGATCGCGGATCGCTACTCGCTCGAGCACGACCGGTTCGTATTCGAGATCGACGCCGGTCAGGCGTTAGAAGACACGCCACGCGTTCAGCGCATCCTCACGCGGCTACGCGACGACGGATGGCGGATTGGTGTCGGCGGGTTCGACGCCGCAACTTCGGTGCTGAGCGTGCTGGCATTGTTGCCGGTGCAGTTCGTGAGCATCAACCGAACGCTTGTCGAAGACGCCGATCCCAGGATCTGGGACCTGCTGTCCATCTCCGCTGCGGGGAGGTCGCTGCAGATCTCCACAGTCGCATCAGGGATCGAGACGTTGCCCGAGCTCGCGCTCGCGCTCGCACACGAGTACGACTTCGCCCAGGGTCCGCTCTTCGACACTCAGGGATCGGGTCCAGAAGGTCCTATACCTGGACGACCATGACGTCGTGCGGTGGTCTCGCCGGCCGCCCCAGATTCTGGATCGTCGTCCTCATGCCGGCGCTGACGGAAGGTCCCGCCGCGGGCGGGCGGTGGGGCCTTCCGTCATGGCCCGCCTGCAACGACGCGGGCGGGCCATGACACGACAGATGGAGCTCACCACGATGACGCGGAGATCTTCGCTGTCGGCACGGCTGCCAGACGCGGGCGATGCACGACGTGGTCGACCGCCCGTCGGGTCACGCGGTCGAAGTGACACCGAACGTCGCCGCCGAATACAACGGCGACAAGATGCACCGCCGGGTTTGGGTTCGTCAACGTGACCGGGACACTGTGCGATGCCGCTGCAAGGACACGCATCCCCGCGGCGGCAATCCATACCACTTCGGAGCAATCAACGACAACGCCTCGGCGCTGGGCGACAAGTTGGTCGACTGCTTTGGCGAACGCCGCGACATTCGTCTCGTCGATCCGAGATGTCGGCGCGAACACCGGAACCACTACCTCGTCTCACCGATAACAGTTGCGAGTCGCATCACGGAGATGCCGTGAATGCGGACCATCGGGTATCCCAGTCCATGACACCGTGATCTCCGACGGCAGGTGGACGCGGGCTACCAGTGACGACAATGACGTCACCGAACTGACTGAATGCGAAGAAGGCTGCTGCGTTCGCAGGACTCAGATTGATGCAGCCGTGGGAGACATTGGCGTTGCCCTGGCTGGAGACCGACCAGGGGGCCGAGTGCACGTACTCGCCGCTGTCAGATATGCGAACGTCGTCGTAAACGAGTTCGTCGTAGCCGTCAGCCGAGTTCACTGGTATCCCGTTGGTTGACGACACCATGCGCACGACACTCGATCGATCGAGGACGATGTGTACACCGTCCATGGTCGGGTCAGCGAGCGTGCCGCCACTGATCGGGTAGGTCGCGATCGTTTGACCGTTGTCGATGACGGTCATCTCGTCGGTCCACAGGTTCGCGTACGACACGTGTGAGTTTCCCACTGTGAAATGAACCGTTCCCTCGCTTGTACCCCAACCGTCAGCGCCGGCGTTCCATCCCGCTAAGTTCCAGGTGACGGTGACGTGCGCGCCGGCCGGCCAGAACGTCTGCGGCCGGAAGTGCAACTCGTGGTCGCTGAACCAGTGCCAGCCGCCCGCAATCGCCGGCGACTCCTTGACCGATAAGTGCGTGAGCAGGCTCGCCCGCGCCGTGTAGCTGATCGGCTGGTTGAAGGTGAACAGCACCGGCTGGCCGACACCCACGATCTGGCCTTGCCACGGAAATACGATCGCCGACACCGGTGACGGTGGTGTCAGAGTTCGGAACTGCATTGTCGAGTCAGCCTGCTGACGGGCGGCTCCAGATAACGTCGCGATCACGTGGTAAACGGTCCCGTAGCCGAGGATGCCACTCGACCGCCATTCAACCCCCGAACGTGCGAACGAGCCCCGAACGTTGGTGCCAGACGCGGATGCGACGCGCACGGAGACGAGCCGCCCCATACGGGCCGTTACGACGATTGGCGAGTCAGGTGCGACCGACGTAGCCCCGGGCGTCGGCGCGAAGCTCACCGATGCCGCCAACTCCGCTCGGAGTTCCGTCGCCGTGCCGTTTCCGGATTCATGCGAGCGCGCCTCATGTCGGACCGTCACGGCAATCGCAACACAGCACATGATCAACAAGACCGCGGTCACGCTGCTCCTGCCGCGGGACCGCGTGCCCGCGTATCGCATGACGATTTCTCCAGTTCAACAGGAGCGATGCGCGACCCTGGTCCGATGCCAGGGCCGCGTTGCTCCCACGCAGCTAAGCGGACACCGAAGTAATCGCGCCGGAATCACCCCGACAGAGTCCCTGTAGTTCCCGTCGAGCGTGTCGCCCCGCGATGATGCCCACGAACGTCTTGACCCGTGATTCAGCGAACCATTCGCGCACCATCATCCCAACAACGACCTCAATATGGCTCCGGTCAATACACCTGAACTGCACGGGCCGCTCGACATCTCGCGCTACGGCAACCGTGACCTCTGGTTTTCGTCGTGCCGGAAGAAGCGCTTCAGACGCTGGCCTTCGCCTTTTGGAGTTCCTTTTCCATTTCCGCATCGAGGTTGCCGGCGACCGTATCGATCACGACTTTCTTCTCTGCGTGACTGAGCAACGAAGTGATGTCGGCGCCCTTGCGATTCACGGCCACGACGATGAGGCCTGACTCTCCCGAGGAAAGGAGCGTTGCGGCCTCTTCGATCTTCGCCTTCGGGATGTTGTTCCAGAAATGACCGACCAACGCGCCGGCTCCGGCGCCGCCCGCGATTGCGGCTACGCCGACTGGAGGAGCGAGGACGACGAGGGCCGCGCCGACCCAGGCCAGATGCTTGGCAGTCGTATCGTGGCGTTCGATCTGAAGGTTTCCGTCCGAGTCCTTGGTCAGAACCGCAACGGCCATGTGATCGAACTCGCCCAACGACTTCGCGGCCTTGACTGCGTCGAAGTCGGCCAGAGCGTCACCACGGCTGCCGTACTTTGCGGCAGCCAGAGCGATCGGTGTATCTGCTTTCATGGTGGTCTATCCCTCCGTCTCACGGGTGATTTTCGCCAAGCCGACGCTACGGCGAGCGCCCGACAATCGCATCACCCGCACCGGGTGACCTTCTCATGGCGTCCCGCTCGGACTGTTGGACGGCGCCGCGGCGCTCGCGCCCGACGCGACCGCCAATCGATCTAGATCGACGCGGCTGCGCCACTCCGGAGGCGCCAGAGCGCGAGTTCCAGAGCGCCAACGATCAGGGCCGCGAGCAGCAGCTTGCCGAAGGTCAGGCTCGCGAACAGGATCCACGCCATCGCGACGGCCAGCAGTGCGATCTGGACGCCAGGGGCGTGAGAAGTGAGCCACGGCATGTCAGCAACCCTCTGGCGAATCGCGACGGCGGCGCGGGCCGGTCCTGCGAGGAACGCAACGACCGCGACGACCAAGAAGATCAAGAGCGCGACGAGGGTGACATCAAGGTAGCTCGTGAGCACCCGGCTCACGACCGCCTGAGTGGCATCGCGGTACTCGGGCAACACGATGGACACGACATGTTTGCCCGAAGCGCGGGTGGTCGCTCGGAACGCAATAAGAAATCCGACCGTCGAGAGCCCGACCCAGATCGCGATGCGCCGCCGGTCTGGCGCGACCACGAACGCCGATACCAGCAGCACCAACGCCGCAATCACGATGGCGTACATCAGCTCATCGAGCAGTTGCGCGCCTCGCTGCACGGCCGACAACTGCTGCTTCTCGAATACCGTGAACGTCCCGAAATCGGGCGGGAGCGGATGGCCGAGCGCCTGTGAGAGCTTCGCACGCGCTGCGTCCGGGGTGAGGCTCGTGATCGAGGAGATCTTGCTCGCGAACCGTCCGTGCGTGCGCTCATTGACGGACTGCAGGACTTGGTCGATCACGGGTAGAAGGTTGAGGCGCACCTTGCCGTCCGTGACGTTCACCGCTCCCTTGCCGTTCAGCACACGCACGATGTCCGCATGCGCATCACGGTTCGCGACGAGCCAGATCTTCACAAAGGCCGGGCTCGCGAAGAACCTCTGCGCAGCCTCCGCGACGAACGAGTCAACCGCAGTCGAAAGAGGCGCGGCGAGCGGCTGCGCTATTGGGGGTAGAAATTTGTCGAAGAACGCCTCAGTATCGACCGCTTGGTTCACTTCGCTTGTGGTCCAGGTAGCAAGGGCAGCCTGGATGCGAACGTCCTTCGCAAGAGGGCCCACGGTCGCCAGCCACGCGTTCGTCTGATACGTGGTCTTGTGCACCCAGACGCTCGTAACTCCGATCGTCACGAACAAGCCGGCTAACACCGCGAGGACTGCAGCGATTATCCGGCGCACGCGATGGCCCGAGTTCGCTGCGGGCGCGTCCGAAGCTAAGTCGACGGCGGTCACCAAGCCAACGTACGCCCCTGACCGCTGTCTGCATCACCCGGACCGGGTGAGACCGCCCGGGCGTCGACCTGCAACTCCGACGACGCCGCGAGCGGACGGGGTCGTGCGCCGTTCATCTCGTCGGCTGACGTGGCAGTGCTCGCTGGGCGCGATCGCGAACAGAGTATGAGTCCACGAGCCGCGGGCTTCCCCAAACACTGGGAGTGGTGGCCCGAAGCGATCCCAATCGCTTTCGGACGCTTTCTCGGCGTGATCGCCTTGCTTTACGCGCTCGAGGCTGCGATCGCGCGCCGCCGGAGCGTTATCCGTGCACTCGAAACGTGATGGGACATCGCCGAGCGCTATGACCGTCGACAGACGCATCAAGCCGACAGGGGCCGATGGCGCGGCGAAAGAACTCGCCTTGGCGACGGCGCGCCGCGAGCGTCTACATCGGGGCAGCACCCGACGTCGCGGCCGCTTCCGCGACAAGCGGCCCAAGGAGGTCAACGCCGTGCTCGACACGAGTCGCGAATTCGGTCGTGGTGCCGTCATAATCCGTCAAGACCGCGATGACTGCGCCCGCGCCCAGGCGGTGGAGCTTCTTGGCCTCGGTTGCATCGGCTACACCTCGCGTCGCCGCGCTGGTCACCCAGGTCAGACTCTCCGACCACCCTGCCGGGCTGCCGCGATACGAAAAGACGTCATGCACCCACATGCCGTGCCCACGCGTCCAACGGGTCTTTCCCATCCTCCGTCGGCGAAGCGGAATGTCGCCTCCTCGCTCGCGCAAGGTTCGGTTGCGCACGACGAGTACGAGGATGCCAACTGCGCAGAGCCAAAGAGGTACCCCGAGCGCCGCCAAAGCTATCCAGATCATGAGAGTCTCCGATCGCACTGCAACTCGTCGGTCCATCTTCGTGCCGACTCGTCGCTTCAACCTCACCCAGTTGGGGTGATGCGTCCTTCTGCGCCCAGTGGTTGCGTTTCCGATCGAGCACTCCCGATTCGACATTGCGATCTACCGGCCGACGCGGATCACCCGTGAGGGATGACGCCCCGCCAGTCATCGGAGAAAACAATGACGACACGTGCTAAGCGGAGGAGAACGAAGATGACCTCGATCAACTTGAACGCCATGTCAGTCGAAACCCAAGGCGACCCGTACGGCCAGTACGGGGTGTACCAGGACGAAGATGCGGGATTTGGCTCACTCTTTTTCGCAGGAACCATGCTCGGACTTGCCGGGATCATGCGGTTAGTAGACGCGTTTTGGGCGTTCTACTACAAGGGAGCACTGCCGCAAGGTCTGGCGAACGGCGTACTGGGCTCGCACCTCGGAAACTATGCGTGGCTCTGGCTCGCGGTGGGGATACTTCTGATCGTGTCCAGTTTTCTCATTCTCGTGCACTCGCAGTTCGGCCGGTGGGTTGGTTTCGCAGCGGCAACGGTTGGAGCCGTCAGCGCGATGGTGTGGATGCCGTACTACCCGGTCTGGTCGCTGATGTACGTGCTCATCGCAGTCCTCGTCTTTCACTCCCTCGTCCGATACGGCGGCCGCGAGGCGATCTGACGGGCTCACCTCAGAACATCGCATGCTCGTCGATCACGGAAGAACAAGATGTGGTACGGCGCAGGATGTATTGGTTTCATCGCTTAGGTCATCATCGCCTTTTGGCCGGCCAGGGTGGCGAGCAGACGAGGGCATAGCTTCGTCGGGTATTTCATTCTCAGTCTGTTTTTCTTCCCGCTCGCGCTGATCCTCGCCTACCTGACACCGGCCCGCGATCGCGTCGACTATCGCTAGTCCGGCACGGCCGCGAACCGGACCTCGGACGGATACCGACCGCACCCAACAAAACTACGTGACCAACCCCCGGCATTCTGCAGCCTTCCGCCGGCTCGCTCGCGCCATCGCCGCCGACGCGGTGCGCTCGTAACCGGCCGGGAGCGACAGGCGTCCGTTTACTTGGCTCGGATGGCTGCCGGGCGGCCGAACGCCTTACACGACGCCGAGAGCCAACCCGCGCACCGGATATCGAAATCGTCGGGATCGACTCGACCGGCGTGAACCACTTGCCGGCCGTCGTCGAGGCGCGGAGTAGCTCAGCGATCTCGGCCCAGACGTCGGGCGTTGCGGCCACGTGGTGTACTACGAAACTGAGATTCCAGTTTTCGTGCCTGAACGGCGACGCGTTCTGAGTCGTCAGAGAAATAGTGGAAACGGACTCGCGGGCTCGCCTCTTCGGCGCGGGTGTCACGCGGTACGGCGTTGTAGCGGTCGGGGTGCGCGTGGATCGGCCGGTCGTGTGCAGCCCGATCGTCGGTATTCGACGGATCTGCCGTGCCGAGCCCGACATCGCGTTCCGCGAGCCCGCTCTTGTTGAGCATGCCATTGCGAAACGTGCTTTGAGCGGCAATCGACGGCTCGTACGCTGCCGCGAACCGCCCTCCGTCATAGTCCTCGGTGAGTGACATCCGTTCGCTCCGCCGGACCACGGTGGTCGTCGTTGGATCGTTGCTAGGCGCCGACGGTGTCCAGAGCGACGTCATCCGGATCGTTCCCCGCTCCCAATCCCTGCGTGCGTCGGCGTCCAAACAGCGCG
The DNA here is from genome assembly GCA_052148155.1 of Acidimicrobiia bacterium. Lineage (GTDB taxonomy): Bacteria > Actinomycetota > Acidimicrobiia > IMCC26256 > PALSA-610 > JBBQER01. The sequence continues at coordinate 119,212 of JBKQIY010000025.1, forward strand.
AGCGCCGATCCGAGCGCGACGACTGCGAGCGCGATGCCCGCCTCGCGCTCGGCGGGAATGCCTGTAAACGGGAGCGCAACGCTGACGTCGGCGGCGGTCGTGATCTGGCCGCGCGGACCTGCGCACAGGATGGTGATCTGGTGCGGGCCTGCCGTGGCGCTCACGGGTACCACCAGATGGGCCGAGTATGCGCCGGTGCTCGAGCTGGTGGTCGTGACCAAAAGCACTCGATCGAATTCCACCTGTACCGCGACGTGCGCGACGCATCCACCGCCGGAGACATTCTCGCCGCCCCCCGCGTCGGCCGTCGCACTGGTGAGGGTCGGCACGGGTGTCGCTGCGCCGGCGAGCGGCTCCGCGGCGACGAGGAGGAAAGCAACGAGTCCAAGAAAGAGAGGAAACGACCGCCATTTTGTGTTGTTTCGCATTAACATTTTCAAAGCGTAAGTGTTGTCCCCAACCGTGAACATCGCCCGCCGAGGGTGATTTTGGGACTGGGGTGGCCCTAATAAGGGCGTCAAATACCTTGCGTCACACGCTCCGCGGCGGACATCGGACGAACACGTCACGCCCTCATGTTGTACTGCGACGATCAGACGCCTTCGACAGCTTCGACTCGGCCCGACCGCACCGCAGCCTGAAGCGCCAAGTAGTCCTGCTCGTTTTGGTCGGCATACCGCTCGGAGAAGTCGACCATGGACTGGTCGAACCGGTCCTTTTTACCGAGGTACGCCGCGAGCGCGATCGGATCTCCCGATCGGGCGTGTGCCCGGGCGAGCGTCTGGCCGCAGAGGCGCGCGTAGAACGCGAGGCCGATCGGTGCCATCGTCTCGACGACGGCCGATCCCTTCATGTCGTGGAGCTGACGCCAGTACAGGTGGCGGTTCGCCTCAGTCCCCTTCGTCCAGCCGAGGTAGATGTCGCTCGCGGCTTGCATCATCCGCTGTCCCTGAACAACCCGCTCGCCGGGCTGGGCGTAGCGGCTCTTGGGCAGGTGGCCCTCGAGCACCGATGTCGTTGCCTCCTTGACCTGGAGGAACAGCGGATCGTTCTCGTCGCGGCCTTGGAGCAAGACGATGAATGCCCGCGTACCGACACTTCCGACGCCGACGACCTTGCGGGCGACGTCAACGACCTCGAATCGCTCGAGGAGCTGGCGTTGATCGCCCCGCAGGGTGGCCCGGTACGCGCGGAACTGGTCGTGGATCGCGCTGGCGATCTCATCGGCCGACATGCCGAGTTGTGGGCCCAGATCTCGCGCCGGCACGACGATCGGAGGCTGGCTGACGATTCGGTAGCTGCCGTCAACGTATTCGGCAAGCTTCGACAGGGCCTGCAAGCTGTCGCGAGAATGCGCCTTCTGAGTTGTCTTCCCGACCGTCTTCTCCGCCCCCTTCTCGAACTTCTTCTTTCCTGCCGACTTGGAAGACCGGACTGCGACCGAGACCGCGTTCTGTAGATCTTCCTCCGACAGCCGCGCATACCAGACGTCCATCGTGCCCATCTGCGCGAACTCGACCACCGCTTCTCGATACGCCTGCACCGACGCGAGCGTCACCGCGCGGGCGTCGGCCTTGGCAAAGGAATTATTGCGGGCGGCGATCGTGAAGCTCGCGGCCATCCGCTTCACGTCGTATTCGAACGGCCCCGGCAGCGTCTCGTCGAAGTCGTTCAGGTCGAACAGCAACGTCCGTTCCGGCGATCCGAACAGACCGAAGTTCGAGAGATGCGCGTCGCCGCAGAGCTGGACGTTCAGCCCGGCCGTTGGCGTGTCTTTCAGATCAGTGGCCATGATCTTTGCCCCACCGCGGTAGAACGTGAACGGAGAGGCCAGCATGCGCCCGTAGCGCACAGGAATGAGGTCCGGCTCACGGGTGGCGTTTTGTTCGTCGAGGAGTGCAATCGGGTCGGGTCGCGTCGTCGCCGGCTTCCAGCCGGTGTGCTCCGACAACGGAGTCCGGTCTCGCGAAGCCTTACCCCGAGCTCGTCGTTCATCGACCGTCGAATGTGTCGTCATACTCATTTGTGCGCCTCCTTTGGGTCGGGCGCTCCTACACAAATGGAAGCTGTGCACCCGAGTTACGGAACTTTGATCGTGATTTCTTCGTCGCGAGCTCCTCTACCGATCGCGTCCGACACGGTCGGAGCGCGTCGCGGCGCAGGGAGGGAAGGCGTCGCGTTGTCGGCGAGAATCGATGGCGTCGTTGCGCATGACGTGCCGGGTCGTCTCGTCAGGCCCCGGCGTCTACTACGCCACCCGACAGCGCGAACTCGGCCATCGCTTCGTCTGCATAGCGACCGGAGCGTAGCAACTCGGCCATGCGGGAGAGGGCAGGTCGCGTGTGACTGAAGAAGAGCTTGTAGCTCGGACAGAGGTAGTTGAGCCCTGCCTCGCCCTCTGGCGTTGTACGGAAGCGGTCCTTGGGGCACCCGCCGTGACACGCGAAGCGTACGTCGCACTCGCGACAGAATCGGGGAAGGCTGTCCAACTTGTGTTGGCCGAACGCTTGTTGCTTTGGCTTTGACACGAGCTCGACGAGGGTCTCGGAGTGGATGTTGCCGAGCAAGAAGTCAGGCTCGACGAAATGATCGCACGAGTAGACGTCGCCGTTGTGCTCCAGCGCAAGGGCGGTCCCGCAGGTCGGCGCATGAATGCACAGACTGTGCAGGTCGAGGTACGCGCCGAGTGTGACGTCGAACATCTGCACGTACACGGTACCGACGTCTCGGACCACCCATTCGTCGAACACAGAAACAAGGAACTCACCGTATTGCTCCGGAAGAACGGACCGTTCGGTGACCAGCGTGCCTGACTGCGTGTACAGGAGGCGCTTGCGTCCAGGCTTGTCGCTCCAACCGGCGTTCGCGATCTCGAGCGTCTCTTCGGTCGCGCGCTCGATGACGGGAATGAACTGCAGATAGCGGGCCTCGAGCTGGTCGCGGAAGAACTGGTACACCTCGACGGGATGACGGACGTTCGCGGCGTGGAGGCTGCACAGGATGTTGACGTCGGCTCCGGCTCGTCGTAGCAGATCCCAGGCCCGGATCACTTCGTCGTAGCTGCCCCGCCCGTTTTTCCAGACGCGGTACGCGTCGTGCATTGGCTTCGGACCGTCGATGCTGAGACCGACGAGAAAGGCGTGCTCGGCAAAGAAGTTGGCCCACTCTGCGTCGAGCAGGGTGCCGTTGGTCTGGATGCTGTGCTCGATCCGCTGACCCGGCCGCGCACATTCCTCGGCGAGTTCAACCGCTCGGCGGAAGAAGTCGAGGCCCATGAGCGTGGGCTCGCCTCCCTGCCAGGCAACGGTCACTTCCGGCGTCGAGTGCGCCTCGATTAACTGGCGGATGTACGCCTCGAGTGTGACATCCGACATCCGCGTCGACGCTCCCGGATACAGCGCATCTTTCGAGAGGAAGAAGCAGTACTTACAATCGAGATTGCACACCGCACCGGTCGGCTTGGCCAGGAGGTGAAACGAGGGCGGAGCCCCCTCGGGCCGTGCAGCAACCATTCGGGCGCCCTCTTCGGTCGACTGTTCAGGCTCGGGCTCTAGGCGAGGACCTTGGCCTTGCCGGCGTCGTACTCAGTCGTGGTGATGGCGCCGGAGTCGCGAAGGGAAGCGAGCTGGGCGAGCTGGTCGCCCGGTCCGCTCGTCCCGGCGACCCGGTTCGTGTAGGCCTGGAACGCGGCGTCCTGCGCCTCCGCCGCCTCGGCCGAGTGTTTGCTCATCTTGTCGCCACGTGCCAACAAGTAGACGAACACGCCGAGTATCGGCAAAACGATCACGAAGAGCATCCACAACGCCTTCGCACCACCATTCATGTCATGACTGCGAAAGATATCCGCGAACACGTAAAACAACGTCATGATCCACACGACCATCAGGAAGAACCAAAACATCGAGACGAAGACGCTCAACAAAGGAAAGCTGTAAGCAAGGGTCATGCCCGCAAGGCTCTACGACCCTCGAACCCTCGTCATCACCCCCCGAGGGTGAACGATCGGCTCGACATGCAGCGTGGCTCGCGGTGCGCCCGTGACGAGGTGCGGGCAGCGCACCCGCATTGTCGATTCACCCGGCTGGGGTGACGTCGAACCGCGTCGCCTCGATGAGACTGCAATTCTAGCTTCGCGGGCGTTCGCGTGACCGCGACAAAGGACGCTGACGACTCGAACCCGAGTCGTCCTTGTCAACTGCGACGTCAGGTCCGGGCCCCAGCAGTACCGAGGAGGATGTATGACCATCACCGATCCGAACAACGTGGATGACCTCGGACCGGTCGATTACGTCGTCGTTGAGTTTCCGGGAAACAAGTTCAACGGCGACATCGCACCGGCTCTCGATGAGCTTGTCGAGCGCGGCATCGTTCGTGTGCTCGACCTTCTTTTCCTGCAAAAGGACGATGACGGCTCGCTCGAGGTGATCGAGTTGTCGGATCTCGACTCCAGCGAAGCGGGCTCGCTACGCGCGTACGAGACTGAGCTCGCGATGCTGTTGAGTGAGGACGACGTTGTGGCCGTCGCCGAGGCGATCGATCCCGGTACCACCGCCGCGGTGTTGATCTGGGAGAACACCTGGGCCGTACCGTTCGCGGCCGCGGTGCGCCACTCTGGCGGGCAACTCGTTGCCGGCGGCCGGATCCCGATCCAGGCGCTCGCCGCCGCGCTCGAAGCCGACGACGAAGAGGGAGATTGACATGGGTATTGCGAGACGACGGGTGCGCCGCGCTGCGGTGATCGGCCCGGCTCCGGTCGCGCGCACCGCAGCCACCGTTGCCACCGTGGCGGTCGTCGCACACGGTGTGAACCGGCGATCGAACCGAAGGAACGCCTGACAACTCAAGCAAGCGAGACCTTCACCGGCTGAGCGCGGTCGGCCGCCGCCCCGTCGCAAGTGGCCGCGACCGTTCTCCTTCGAATGGCCGATGACGCTTCACGCGGATTGGCGTTGCTGGACAGCCCACGTCAAGAGCCGCAACGTCGTGCCGAGGTACAGCATGTTCGCGACCATATTCACCGTCGCTATGATCCTCGCCCCTTGACTCGTCGCTGTGACATCGCCGAAACCAACCGTCGAAATCATCGTTGTCTCGAAGTACAGCGCGTCGACTTTTGTCTTCAACCCCCGCACCGACGCCGAATCGCGGGTAGCGAGCACGTAATAGACCGCGGCGAACGCCACGATGAGTGTCACAAGGGTGATGATCAAGGCGGTGACCGCTTCGAGGACCGGCCGCTCTGACCGAAGGACCCGACGGAACCGTCGTATCGCGAAGGGAAACAACCCCACCAGGATGACCGCCAGGAGGAGGCTCACAAGAAACCAGTTCTTGCCAAACGGCAGAACGAAGAAGGCGACGATCATACCTACAGCCCACGCGACGGAAGCGACTACCTCACGCCGCATTTGTCTGTTGACACGAAGCGGCCGATCAGTGTCCATACGAAACGGCCGCGAACCTGCGCCGTCAGGTACGCGTGAACGCGCCGGGGTCGCCCAAGGATGCGAGCTGGGTGAACTGGACGCCGGTGCTATTCGTCACGGCCGCATGCTTCACAAACGACTGTACTGCAGCGTCTTGATCGATAGCGAAGGAGCATGCTTTCAGTGTCCACGACCACCACTCGCCGATCATCACCCCTGCCGGGTGAGCGGCTTTAGGCGCTGGTCTCGTCGGAGGCGTCGCCGATCGAACGGCGATCGTCGCGGCTCACTGGTGACCCGCGCCTCGTCTGATCAGTCACGTCATTGATCGCCGATTCGGGAAACGATCCGTAGATCACCCGGACGCACTTTTCGGCGCCACCGGCGTCACGTCTGAGCAAGCCGATCTCGACTTGCTCGGCAAGCAGTACTACCGCTGTGTACCCGCTTTGGAGCGCTTCTGCGAGCTCTTCGAGGAAGCTCCGACTGACGCCCGCATCGATGAGCGCTCTCGAATCCCGATCCGGGGAACGGGTCACAGTCCGCGCCAAGGCTGTCCACCAACGAGGTCCCAGCGGACGCCGACACTGCCAGTCGTCGGTCGGCACGGTCACAACCATGGTCCCGTCTTTCGAGCGGAGCACGGCGGCATCGCGAAGGACCAGCCCGCTCGACCCGCGAATTCGCGCGAGCGTCGCAAGCGCGCCATCGTCGGCCCTGCCGTCGAGCACGACGAGTTGATCGGTGAGCGGCACAGAACCTGCCCGGTGACGGCGTTGGAGGTGATCCGAGATTGCCCGACCGTGCCGTGTTCGTCGTCACCCATCCCGGAGGATTCCTTGCGGCCCACGCGACACACGCTGTCCTACAGGAGTCGCAGTGATTCCGCCTTCTCGATCGCCTCGGAGCGGTTCGCGACGTCCAACTTGCGGTAGATGTGCTTCAAGTGGGTTTTCAAGGTATTGACCGACACGTACAGGTTCCGTGCTATCTCCGAGTTCGAGAGGCGGCTGGGGAGGTAGCGCAAGACGATGATCTCTCGATCGCTGAGTTGCTCGACGATGCCGCTCACCCGCGATTGTGCCGGGGGCACTGCGATCTTCCGATCGACGATCTCGCGAAGGAATGGTGTCGGGTCTTGTCGATACAACGATCGCAGAAGGCGCAGCACGTCTGTGCCGGAGTCGAGGAAGACCCTGACCATGCCTTCGAGTTCGGCTTCGGCGACGGCGGCAGCGATTGAGTCGCGAGCAGTCCACTTGTCGCCCCCGAGATCTGCTATGACCGCGGTCCATATCGCGTGCTGTACCCGCGCCCGACGGCAGGTCTGTTCCGGAAAGGCCTCAAGTGCCTTCCGGGCCGCGGGCACGTCGCGCCGAGCGACCGCGACTGCTATCTCCGCGGCCGCGACATCGCTCGTGTTCAGTCCGTCGAAGTCGTCGAGCAGGTTCTGCGCGCGCTCCGAGTTGCCAACCGCGAGGAGCAGCTGCGCCTCGAAGGCGGCGAGACACGCTGCGGGAAGTGGCTGCGGCGGCGGGCGGCCGTCGGTCCGGCTGTGGCTGAGCTCGTCAAACCCATCTTGGGGTCGACCCTGCGCCAGCGAAAGCTGGGCCGCCTCCGCGGTGTGAAAGCTCATCGTGGCGAGGCGGCGGTTCCGACGGATTCGAATTAACGCCTCGTCGAGGGCGACGGATGCCGCGTCGAGTTGATTGCGGTCACGGGAAACGGCCGCGATCGCCAGATAGGCCTCGGCTGTGGCCGGATGGGGACTGAGCCCATTGTCGGATGCGAGCTCAAGCACTCGCGAAGCACGTCCGAGGGCACGCGTGAGCTCGCCGTCTCGAGCATCTAGGCAGGCGAGCGCGCTGAGCGCGTTCAGCATCCACACGAGATAGGTGCCTTCTGCGTCCGCCGCACTCGCGGTCAGATACTCCCGGCCCTTTTTCGTCTCGCCGAGGAATACCCATGCGTGCCCTATCGCAAGCTGGGCGAGCACACGAAGAAGGGAAACCGACGTAAGGCCGAGAATGTCGACGGGCTCGTCGTTCGATCCGACGCTGTCGAGACACTCCAGCGCTCTTCTGGCGGCTGCCAACGCACGTCTCGGCTCAGTGTGAAACACGACCCATGACGCACGTATCGTCTCGACCACTGCCTCCTGCCAGGGCGTCAGCGTCCTTGTCTCCTGTAAATATGTCGCTTCGTCGTCGGCGGCCAGTGAGCGCCCGGTCAGTCCGAGGGCGGCGATCCAAGACAACGACACATCGATTCGCGCGCGCCGCACTTCGTCAGGAATTGCAGCGAGCCAGTCGATGAGCAAGCTGGGCTGGGTACCTTCGAACATTGGGCGGCCGGCGTTGCGGACAAAGTCGATCACCGCATCCCAGTCCTGCGTTTCAATCAGGTACTCGCTCGCGTCCTCGAGCTCGCCGCGCTGCGCATGCCAGCGCGCCGCGCGATGCAGCAGCTCTCGCGTTCGTGTCCAGTCACTCGAGCGTTGCTGGCGGTGCAGGAGATCACGAAGTAACGCGTGGTACCGGAACCAGAATCTTGTGTCGTCGAGGCGTATCACTGGAAGGCCGGCACGCTCGATGCTGACAAGCGTGCTCTGACTGTCGGACCGTCCGGTCATCGCGTCGCAGAGCGGTCCGCTCATCCGCTTGAGCACCGACGTCTCGAGCAGGAAGTCGCGCACGTCTTCTGACTGCCGGTTCAACACCTCGTCAGCGAGGAAGTCAGCGACGTGCCGGTCGTCACCCGAGAATGTGCGGACGAATTCGGCCGGGTCGTCGTGTCCACGCAGAGACAATGCGGCTAAGTGAAGGCCCGCAGGCCAGCCCTCCGTGCGATCCACGAGCACCCGAACTGCATCACCATCGAGCTCGATGCGGGCCACTCGGCGAATCAGCTCGGCGGCATCTTTGTCGTTCATTGCGAGGTCACTCTGGCGTAGCTCGCCGAGCTGGCCACGAACGAGGAAACGGTGCATACCAATCGCAGCGTCGCTTCTCGTGGCAACGACAAAGTGGACGTCTTTCGGGGCGTGCTCGATGATCTGCGAGATGTCTGCGAGCAGTGCCCCGTTGCGAATCGACTCGAAGGTGTCGAACACGATCACGGTGTCGGACAAAAGCGCCAGGTCATCCAACAGGGCAGCCACGAAGTCTTCGCCGAGCGATCCGCCTGTCGTACTCAACCGCTCGAGCGCAGTCACGCCGACGTCGCGCTGGAGGCGCCCGAGTCCGCATCAAAGTCCACGATTCGGAGACCGAGTGAGGAGGCTGAGCTGAGGTTCAGAATCGAGACTGCCGGCGTTGGCGCCACTCGTCGTTGTTGCTTCGAC
>JBKQIY010000026.1:0-29188 GCA_052148155.1 Acidimicrobiia bacterium
GCGCTCACGCCGCCGCTCGAGTACTACCGCAACATGGATCGCAACTGGGAACTCACGGCCAACATTGCGGACCGCACCATCGACGTGCCGTGTCTGATGATCTGCGCGTCCGACGATCGCGTCCTCACCCCCGCGATGGCGGACGGCATGCAAGCCCGTGTCCCCAACCTCGACAAGGTCGTGATCGAGCACTGCGGGCATTGGACCCAACAGGAACGTCCGGCCGAAACAACCGCGGCGATGCTCGCATACCTGCGCCGTCTCGACCGCTGGTGAACCCGAAGGTTCGTTCCGGTCAGACGATGCGGCGGGCGGCCATGGCGCCGTCGACGGGAATGATCGCGCCGCTGATGAACGCAGCGCCGTTCGAGCAGAGGAACGCGACGGTCGCCGCGACTTCGCCGCCGGTGCCGAGACGCTGCATCGGCGTGTTGGCCGAAACCATTTCAATCATGCGCAGTGGATCGTCGGAACGGGCCGCGACGCGCGCGAACAGTCCGGTGTCGGTCGCCGACGGCGAGACGACATTCACCCGTACGTGCTCGGCGGCGTGTTCGATCGCGGCCTGCTTGGCGAGGTTGGCGAGCGCGCCCTTCGACGCGCAGTACGCGGCGTAGCCGGGAGATCCGATCGCGCCCAGGACCGAGCCGAGCAGCACGACGGCGCCTCCTCCGGTCCTCGCGATGGCGGGGAGGCCATGCTTGCAGCACAGGAATGGGCCCTTGAGGTTCACGTCGAGGACCTGTTGCCAGTCTTCGTCAGTGCAGTCGACGACCGACGACCGCGTCTCGATCGCCGCCGAGCAGACCAACGCGTCGAGACGGCCGTGACGTTCGGCGATCGAGTCGAACATTGCTGCGACTTCGCCCTCGCTGGTGACGTCGACCGTCTCCGATTCGGCCTGGAGTCCGGCCGCGGTGAGATTGTCGGCGACTTGGCGGGCGCGCAGCTCGTCGACGTCGGCGACGACGACGCAGTCGCCGTCGGACGCGAACCGGTTCACGATCGCTTCGCCGAGCCCCGACGCGCCGCCGGTCACCACGACGACTCTCATCGAACGGCCCCGATACTCATCGGAACGCTGCCAGCCCGCCATCGCACGGGATGACCGCACCGGAGGTGTACGCCGAGGCGTCGCTGGCGAGGAACAGCGCAACCCGGGCGACATCGTCGGCGACCCCGAGGCGATGCATCGGGATCGTACGTTCGAGCATGGCGAGGAAACGTTCTGCGTCGTCCCTGTCGTTGGTGACCTTCCGGAAGCGGGGCGTGTCGATCGATCCCGGCGCGATCACGTTGGCGCGTACCCGCGGTCCGTACTCGACCGCGATCTGGCGAGTCAGCGCGATCAGGCCGGCCTTGGCTGCGCCGTACGCGGCATATCCCTCGGAGCCTTGCTGGCCGAGCGTCGACGACGTGTTCACGATCGTTCCGCCGTCGCCTGCGAGCATCACAGGAATCGCGGCCCGGCAGGCCCAAAAGATCGCGGAGAGGTTCGTCGCAATGGTGATGTCCCACATCTCTTCGGTGGTGTCGACCAGCCGGCCCGACATTTGGATCGCCGCGTTGTTGTACAGCACGTCGAGCCGGCCGTACGTTTCGATCGCGGCGGCGACCATCGCGTCGCACTCACCCCGGATCGAAACATCCGCATGCACCGCCGTGGCGCGTCCCCCGTCCCGAGCGATGCGTTCGACCGTCTCGCGCGCGCCGTCGTCGTTTACGTCGACCACCACGATCGCGGCGCCGTGCTGCGAGAAGAGCTGCGACGCGGCCCGGCCCTGACCCGACGCGGCGCCAGTGATCAGCGCAACTTTCCCCGCGAGTCGCCGGCCGCGGGCGTCGCTCGGCTCCGATCCAGCGGCCATAACCGGCGAAGGTACTCCACCACCTACGATCCCGGCCCGTGAGCGAAGATCCGATCGAGACGTACGGCGCGCTGTTCGAACGCGACGGCGACCGCTACACACCCACGCCGCTCACGCGAGGACCGTGGAATCCCAACGCCATGCACGGCGGTGCGCCGAGCGCCCTGTTCGCGCACGTCTGCGAGTCACATGATCCCGGACCGGCCGGGTTCGTGGCCCGCGTCACCGTCGAGTTGCTCCGGCCGGTTCCGCTCGAACCGTTGACGATGCACGTCCGAACCATCAGGCCCGGACGCAAAGTGCAATGGCTCCAAGCCGAATTGGTCGACCAAGACGACCACGAAATGGCGCGCGCCACGGTGCTGCGCCTCCGCAGCGACGACGTCGACACCAGCGGTTCGGTCTGCCTCGTCTCGGAGCCGCCGCCGCCGCCCGGCTCGGGCAATCCGCCCCAGATACCGTTCGGTCCCGACGATGTGGGCTACTGGAACGCGCACGACGTGCGGATCGTGCACGGCAACTGGTCCGAGCCCGGGCCGGGCACCGCGTGGTTCCGGCTGCGTTGCCCGGTTGTCGCCGGCGAAGCTCTGTCCGCGTGCGGTCGCGCGGTCGCGTCCGCCGACTTCGGCAGCGGCGTCGGCAACCCGTTGCGGTACACGCAGGCGACGGCCATCAACGCCGATCTCACCGTTGCACTGCACCGGCATCCGATCGGAGAATGGGTATGTCTCGAATCGGGCTCGTTCGTGCATCCCCACGGCGTCGGTCTCGCCGAGACCCGCTTACACGACGAACGAGGCCCGATCGGTCGGGCCTTGCAGACGTTGTTGGTCGAGCCGATCAGCAAACGGGCGAGCCCGATGGCGACGAGGCGAAGAGCGAAAGACCCCGACGGTTGACGAGCGCGACGGTTGCAGACCGCGACGGTTGAGGACTGGTGTCAGTCCTGACGGTCACGCCGATCGTGCCGTGCGATGTTCCATCCGTGGATCTGTTCCAAACGCAGCGCCGACCGTTCGATCACTTCTTGCTCACTCGCGCCGCCGGCATAGGCCGGCGAGATAAGCGGAGCCGCGTCGTCGACCGCGACGATCGCCACCCCGCGGATGGGGACCGCCCGCGGGCCGCGGGTGCGGGCCCGCTCGACGAAGCGCACCGCCTGGTCGAAGACCGGTCCTTCGGTGTGCAGCGAAGCACGTCCCTTGAACCGGTACCCCTTGCGTACGACGGGATCGACAACGTTCACGGCGACGACCGGGTTGAGCGCGAGGTTGGCCATCGTCGTCGGAGAGGCCAGGTCGGCGAAGATCAGATGTTCGTCGTCCCACACGAACGTCAGGCCCTTCGGGGACAAGTTGGGAGTCCCGTCGGGACAGACGGTGGCCACGAACGCCAAGCCCTGGTCCCGCACGACCCGCTTCATGTCTTCGGTGAGGACCGCCATACCGTCCGAGCAGCTAGTCGTCGTCGGGATCTCGGATCACATCCGCCGCGAGCAGCTCGAACTCGCCGTTGCGGAACACGAGCATCACGGGACGGCCGGCGAGCGGCGGCCGCAGATCGCCGCGGCTCTTGTCGACCCGTACCGCGATCGTGCGCCGGCCGGCGGCCGTCAGCATCGTGACCCGATCGGAGGTGTTCCACTTCAACGCAGACGGTGCCAGCGTGAGCGACTGATACGTCGAAAATTTGGGCTGCTTGCCGGCGCGGCGCTGCAACGAGTGCTCCACCCGCTCGGTGACCGGCCGGACGAACCCGTCCGGAAGTTTTGCCCGCTCGATCTCGTCTTTCACGATCTCACGCAGCGGTGCGCCCGCGAACGTGTTGGACTGGAGCGCGGCGGCGCGGGCCGCGTTGCTCACCCGGTTGACCCGCTCGAGTGTCGCCGCGAGCAGTTTGTGCTGCTCGGCATCGGGCAGGAGCTCGACCTCGTCGACAGTGGCCATCGGCGCCGGATGGTAGCGACCCTCGCCGCAACGTCGGTCGCTTAATCTCGGATAGGTACTATCCGTGTTATGAAACTGTCGGACGGGGTCGAATGGGGTGTGCACGCCTGCGTGTTGCTGGCAGTGTTGCCCGCCGACGCAACACTTCCCGCGGCGCGCCTCGCCGAATATCACGGGGTGCCGTCGGCCTACCTCGCCAAGCACCTGCAGGCACTCGCGCGAGCTGGGGTGCTCGAAACGGTGAAAGGCCCACGCGGCGGCTACCGGCTGTCGCGGCCTGCGGCCGAGATCACCGTCCTCAATGTCGTCGAAGCTGTCGACGGCCACGAACCGGCGTTCCGATGCACGGAGATCCGCCGGCGAGGGCCGAGCGCGGCTCCGGCCCGCGAGTACCGCACGGCGTGCGGCATCCACCGCGTGTTCGACGAAGCCGACGACGCGTGGCGGGCAGTGCTCGGCGCGACGACGATCGCCGACCTCGCGGTCGGAGTCGTACAAGAAGCGCCACGAACCGCCCTCGACAAGGCCGCCCGTTGGCTCAGCGACGCAGTCCGCTGAACAGGCTAGCGGCCCGCGCGGGGCCGCTTGCCATGGTTGGCCTTGTTGCGGCGGGCCTTCAGCTTGCGTTTCTTTGTCTTCTTGCTCATGGGCTGGACACGCTAGCTCATCGGTAGCCTGCGCCCGATGGAGAACCTCGGCCTCGTCGGCTTCACCGGTGTGGGCGCGAACCGGCTCTTCAGCGCCCTCACCGGCCAACCCGCGCCGAGCGAGTACGAAGCTGCGGTCGGCATCGCGACCGTGCCCGACAGTCGTCTCGAGCAGCTCGCGACGATGTCGGCGTCGAAGAAGGTCGTCCATGCCGGCTTCGAGCTGGTCCACCTCGCGTTGCCGCCGGGACTGAAACCCGGTGAGGGACTCGGCGCCAAGGTGCTCGGCGCGGTTCGGAACTGCGACGCCATCCTGGTCGTGCTGCGCGCGTTCGACGAGGGCGGTGTCGTCGCCGACCCGGCCGGCGATCTCGACGCCCTCGAACTCGAGTTCGTCATGGCCGATCTCGACAGTGTCCAACAACGGCTCGACCGCCAGCGTCGCGCCGCCAAGAGCGGCGACAAAGAGATCGGCGCCGAGGTCGACGCGCTGGAACGAGCGCACGCCGCGCTGGGTGACGGCACCCCGCTTTCGCGAGCGACGCTCGAACCCGGCGACGTCGCGCGTCTGGCGCCGGTGTTCGCGCTGACGACCAAACCGACGCTGATCGTGCTGAACACGGGCGAGAAGGCCGATGCTGGCGCAACGACCGCGATCGGTGGCGCGATCGCCGTACCGATCGACATCGAAGCAGAGATCGCCGCGTGCGCGCCGGCGGACCGGGCCGAGATGCGCGAGATGTACGGCCTGACCGCGTCGGCGCTCGACACCGTCGCGCAGGCGGCATACCACCTGCTGGGCCGGCGTACGTTCCTCACCACCGGCGACGACGAGTCGCGCGCGTGGACCTTTCGGTCCGGCGCCAAAGCGCCCGAATGCGCCGGTGTGATCCACAGCGATCTGCAACGCGGATTCATCCGCGCCGAGGTGATCGACTGGCGGGAGCTGCTCGAGATCGGATCGTGGTCGAAGGCGCGATCGGAAGGAAAGCTGCGAGTCGAGGGTAAAGACTACGAAGTCCAAGACGGCGACGTGCTCGAGATCCGGTTCAACGTGTAGCAGGCGAGGAAGAACTGATGCCCTGGCTCGTGCGCGGTGATGACGTGATGGCGTCCGCCGAGGTCGCGGTGACGCGCAAAATGCGCCGCCGAGGTCTCATCGGCCGCGACCACGTCGACGGTGTGCTCGTGCTGCGCCCCTGCCGGCAAGTGCACACGTTCGGTATGCAGTTCCCGATCGACGTCGCGTTCTGCGACCGCTACGGATTCGTGTTACATGTCAGCCGGATGCGCCCCAGTCGCGTCTCGCGCTATGTGCTCCACGCCTACTTCGCGATCGAGGCGACCGAGGGAGCGTTCGACCGTTGGCAGATCGGCCTCGGCGACATCGTCGAGGTCCGCGGCTAGAGGAATTCGTCGTCGCCAAGATCGGGCGTGCGGGTCTGTTCCCGGAAGTCGCGTCGACCGTGAACAGCTGGTGACGACGGCCTCGATCGCGTCGTTGTCGGTTCCGCCTGGGAGCTGATCGGAGGCCGACCTCGAAGCCCGTCGAGCGAGGCGAAATGTACGGCCGCACCAGCCGCGTGCGGCCGGGCGGCACAATGGTGCCCGGCCCCAGACCAGAGCGAGATCCCGTGAGTCGTTTCTACGTCACGACACCGATCTACTACGTGAACGACGTGCCCCATATCGGGCATGCGTACACGACCGTCGCGGGAGATGTGCTCACCCGCTGGCATCGTCTGCTCGGTGAGGAGGTCTTCTATCTGACCGGCACCGACGAGCACGGCCTGAAGGTGCAGCGGGCCGCCGAAGCGAAGGGGCTCGAGCCGGCCGATCTCGTGCGATCGGTGGCGGGAGTGTTTCGCAACGAGTGGGACGCGCTCGACATCGCCTACGACGACTTCATCCGCACGACCGAGCCCCGCCACTACGCCGCGGTGCAGGAATTCTTGCAGCACATCTACGACGCCGGTGACATCGAGCTCGGCACCTACGAAGGCCTGTACTGCGTGTCGTGTGAGGCGTACTACTCCGAAGACGAGTTGGTGGCGGGCAACTGTCCGATCCACGACCGGCCCGTCGAGCACGTCACCGAAGAGAATTACTTCTTCAAGCTCTCGCGCTACGAGGACCGCCTCCTCGAGCACTACGCCGCACATCCCGAGGCGGTGCAGCCCGACACGCGTCGCAACGAGGTGCTCGGATTCATTCGCGGTGGCCTGCAGGATTTCTCGATGAGTCGCACGTCGATCTCCTGGGGGGTGCCGCTGCCCTGGGATCCGAAACACGTCGCTTACGTTTGGGCTGACGCGCTGTTCAACTACTGCACAGCGGTGGGTTACGCAGCGGACCCCGAACGGTTCGCGAAGTGGTGGCCGGTCGACTACCACCTGATCGGCAAGGACATCTTGCGGTTCCACGCGGTGTACTGGCCGGCGATGCTCATGTCGGCGGGGCTCGAGCCGCCCCGGTGTGTGTTCGCGCACGGCTGGCTGCTGGTCGGCGGCGAGAAGATGTCGAAGACCAAGCTCAACAACATCGCGCCGGCTGACCTTGTCGCCGAGTTCGGTGTCGACGGGTTCCGCTACCACTTCATGGCCGATCAGCGCTTCGGCCCCGACGGTGACTTTTCGTACGAAGCGATGGTGCAGCGGTACAACGCGGATCTCGCCAATAACTTCGGCAACCTCGCGAACCGCGTGTTGAACATGGCGGTGAATTATTGCGGCGGCGTCGTACCCGACAGCCGGGAGGACGGCCCGCTGCAAGTCGCCGCGGCGACAACCTACGACGGTATGTCAGCGGCGATGAACCGGCTCGACTTCGCGTCGGCGTTTGCGTTTGTGTGGGACCTGATCCGCGCCGCGAACGCGTTCATCGAAGATCGGGCGCCGTGGGCGTTGCACAAGGCCGGCGACACCGAATCAGTCGCGGAGGTTCTCGGCGATTGCCTCGAGACGCTGCGGATCGTCGCGCTGCTCGCATCGCCGGTGATCCCCAACGCGTCCGGCGAGTTGTGGCGCCGACTCGGACTCTCGGGTTGTCCCGAAGATCAACGGCTGCCCGCCGCCGCCGCCTGGGGAGGGCTACCGGCAGGCTCACAACTGGAAAAAGGCGCGCCGCTGTTCCCGCGGAAAGAAACCGAATGACCGCCTGGGTCGACGCGCATTGCCACCTCCAACTCGAGCTCGGCGAAACGCGATTCGAAGTCGCGGACGCCGACGCGCAGGTGGAGCGCGCCCACGGCGCGGGTGTCGCATGGATGGTCTGCGTCGGCACCGGGCTCGAAACCTCGCGTCAGGCGCTCGAGCTGTCGTCGCGATACGACGACGTGTACGCGACGGTCGGACTCCATCCCCACGACGCGTCGAAACTCGACGCCGAGTGGGACGTGCTCGCCGAGTTGGCGCACGCGGAGCGCTGTGTCGCGATCGGCGAAGCCGGATTCGATTTCCACTACGAACACTCCGCCCGAGATGCACAAGAGGTCGCGTTCCGCCGCCACATCGAGCTGGCCAAGGCCGTCGACCGTCCGCTGATGATCCACTCCCGCAGCGCATGGGACGAGACGTTTCGTGTCCTCGACGCTGAGGGCGTCCCGGCCCGGACGATCTTTCACTGCTTCACCGGCGGCGTCGACGAGGCGCGCGCCGCGCTCGACCGGGACTGCTACCTGTCGTTCAGCGGCATCATCTCGTTCAAGACGGCCGACGACATACGCGCGGCAGCCGCGTTCGCGCCCGACACACGCGTGTTGGTGGAAACCGACAGTCCGTACCTCGCGCCGGTCCCTCACCGGGGAAAGCCGAACGAGCCGGCATACGTGCCGCTGGTCGGCGCCGCGCTGGCCGCAGCTCGCGGCGTCGACGCCGGCGAGATCGCCGAGCTGACCCGCGCCAACGCCGCGCAGGTGTTCGAAGTCCGACGGTGACGCCAAGCCAGATTCGCGCCCTGCTCGACGCACATCGGGTCCGGCCGAGCAAAGCTCTCGGTCAGCACTTTCTCGCCGACAACAATATGGCCGCGCACATCGTGCGGCTCGCCCGAGTGCAGCCCGACGACCACGTTGTCGAGGTCGGGCCCGGGCTCGGCTCACTGACGCTCGCGTTATGCGACGCGGGCGGGCACGTCCGTGCCGTCGAGCTCGACCGGCGGCTGGCGGCAGTGCTGACGGAAGTTGTCAACGACCGGACGGTCGACGTCGTCGTCGCCGACGCACTCGAGGTCGACTGGCCGACCTTGCTCGCAGACCACGACCGGTGGACGATGGTCTCGAACCTGCCGTACAACGTTGCGACATCAGTCGTGATCCGTGCGCTCGAAACCGCGCCGATGATCGAACATTTCCTCGTGATGGTGCAACGCGAGGTTGGGGAGCGGCTCGCCGCAGTGCCCGGCACCAAAGCGTACGGTGCAGTGTCGGTGAAGGTCGCGTACTACGCGCAGGCGGACATCGTCGGAACCGTGCCGCCCGACGTCTTCGTGCCCAAACCCAAGGTCGACAGCGCGCTCGTTCGGCTGGAACGCCGTTCCGCACCCGCAGTCTCGACCGCGGATCCCGAGCGCATGTTCGAGCTCGTCCGTGCCGGTTTCGCGACCCGGCGAAAGATGCTCAGACGTACGGTCGGCGCCGCGCTCCACCTTGTGCCCGGCGACCGCGCCGAATGGGTGTTTCAGCGCGCCGGGATCGATCCGAGCGCCCGGGCCGAGACGCTCACGTTGGCGCAGTGGGCCGCGCTCGCGCACGCGGAGTCGACCGCAACGGTCCCCGAAACCCGCGTCGTCGCCCACGCCAAACTGACGCTCTCATTGCACGTCACCGGGACACGCGCCGACGGCTACCACATTCTCGAAATGCTGGTCGTGCCGGTCAGCGAACCGTGCGACGAGCTGGTGATCCGGCCGGCGCTAACGGCATCGATCGCGGTTTCGGGACCGTATGCAGCCGGCGTACCGACCGACGACACCAACCTCGCGCTGCGCGCCGCGCGTGCGCTGCGCGCCGACGTCGCCATCGAGTTGCACAAAGGCATCCTGCCCGGCGCGGGGCTCGGTGGCGGTTCGGCCGACGCCGCCGCGGTCCTCACCGCAGCGCCGGCCGTCGCGGGCATCGATCCCCGTCTCTTCGATGTCGAAGCCATCGCGGCCACGCTCGGAGCTGACGTGCCGTTCAGTCTCCGCAGCGCAGGAGCGATGCGCGTCCGCGGCGTCGGCGAGGAACTCGCGCGGGTGATCCTGCCCGAGCTCTCGGTCGTGATCGCGACGCCGCCGTTCGGTTGCGCGACCGCCGACGTGTACCGCGCCTGGGACGACCTGGGCGGACCGGTGGGCGAAACCGTCGACATCGATGGCCTTCCCCCGCTGCGCAATGATCTCGAGCCGGCCGCGCACCATGTGGAGCCACGACTCGTCGCGTTCAAGTCTGCGGTCGAGCGCGCCGCCGGCATGCCTGCGATCCTCGCCGGCAGCGGCTCGTCGTACGCCGTGATCACGCGAACCGAAGCGGAGGCTGACACGGCGCGGGCACGCATCGCCGACGCGGTAGAAGGCCACGTCGTGGTGGGGCACACCGTTGACGCCGGCGTACGCCAGCGGCCGTGAACGCGCGCTACTTGCCCTGCTGACGACGCTGCCAGCGGGTCTTCTTCAGAAGCTTCTTGTGCTTCTTCTTGCGCATGCGCTTGCGGCGCTTCTTAATGAGTGAGCCCATGGCGGCTGCGAACGATAGCAGGCACCGGGCGCGAGCCTTCTCGGACGCCCGAAGTCGCCGGACTCGGTACACGCCTCCCGGGGTCGCACACATCTGAACGGCGCGGCCATGTCGGCTCAGGAGACGACGATCGGTGGCGCGACATTCCTCCCAGGCGACGCCTTGGCGACGTCGCCACCCCCAACCATGTGCCCGAGCGGACTCGTAGACGCCTGGCAAGGCGCGCGCAGCAGGCGAAATCCCCTGGACGTCCGCATGGGCGGCCGGTCGAGCATCGCTCCCGCCCAGCCGGGTCGGCGACGGTGTCGGCGTGACGACACAGCTCCGACGTCGTGCTCCACGCTGCGCAGCAGGAAGCTCCAACGGTTGCGACAGACGCGCAGACGCGAACGGGATGCCCGGTGCGTCGGAGAGCTCTGACCGCACGCCAGTCGATCAAGTCGTCGCGGAGATGTCCCGTCCTGTCGGTAATGTCCCTCAAGTCGGTGCTGGTGTCACGGCAGGAGCGGGACTCGCGGGCGAGGCGGCCACGGCTCGTAAGATCGCCGCCAATCCGGGGTAGTGGAATGGCATCACGCCTGCCTTTGGAGCAGGAATTCCAGGTTCGAGACCTGGCCCCGGAGCTGCCCGACCCGCCCTGCGTGGTCGTCAAATCCGATCCTTCAAACCACGCTTCGTGGCCGACCGTTCGACCGGGACATCCAGGCAGGTATCCAAACTTGGGGATCGACCACGCTCGAGGTGAACTCCGACGTCCGTCCCATTCGTCGTCCCCACGCAGCCAAGGCGATATGCCGGCGAGGCGTCAACCGATGACGTCACGAGGTGTCGCCACGAAGGGTTGTCTCCACGACGGATGAACAGACGGATGAACAGGTGGTCAGCCGACACGCCTGCGTCCGAGGACGCAGCCTCGCCGACGTGGCTGTCAGTCCCGTCGGTCACTGTCGGCGTCACCCGGACCCGGAGCTCGCCGTGCGCTGCCAACACTCGGGACAACCGCCCGACTCGGGGGTGATATACCGGCCCGAAGGCGGGGTCCGCGGACGATACACACGGAATCGCAGCCCATGGAACGCCACCGGACTCGCCTGATCGCTCCTGATATCACCCACGAATGCGGTGGTCCCCGAGGTCCTTTGGAGTCCTATGTCGAGGTTTCAACCCTCGCCCCCGCAGGCACCCACTTGAAAGACGTCGCCGAGCGCCGATGCATACGAGGTGGAGTCTGCGCTGGCCGAACATGATGGAGTCGCCGTGAGCCAATACCGCCCTCTCGCCGCTGTTGTGCTGGCCGCCGGGGAGGGCTCGCGCATCCGTTCGGGGACACCGAAGGTCCTGCACGAGTTGTGCGGCCGTCCCATGGTGCTGCACGTGGTCGACGCGCTGGCCGAGCTCAAAGTGCTGGAACGCGTCGTGATCGTCGTCGGGCACGGCGCTGAGCGGGTGGTCGAGACGCTCCAAGATCAGCTCGTCACCGAAGTGCCGGTCGAGTTCGTCGAACAGCGCGTCCAGCGCGGCACCGGCGATGCGGTGAGCGTCGCCCTCACGTCGAGCGCGTTCGAGGACCTCGACGCCGAAGACGACATCCTCGTGCTGCCCGGCGACCATCCGCTCCTACAAGCGGAGACGATCGCGCTGCTCGCGACCGAACACCGCAACCAGGAAGCGGCCGCGACCATCCTCACCGCGCACGTCGCCGACCCGACCGGCTACGGCCGGGTCATCCGCGACAAGGACGACCGTGTCGCTCGTATCGTCGAGCACGCCGACGCCGACATCGAAGAACGCGAAGTCAACGAGATCAACACGTCGATCTACTGTTTTCGGCGCAACCTGCTCGCGCCGGCGTTGCGGCGGTTGAGTCCCGAGAACGCGCAGGGCGAGTACTACCTGACCGACGCGATCGAGGTGTTACGCGCGGCCGGTCACAAGGTGATCGCGGTCTCGGCCGCCGATCCCGCCGAAGCGCTCGGTGTGAACGATCGGCTGCAGCTCGCCGACGCAGAGGCGGTACTGCGGCGTCGTATCAACCGGCGCTGGATGATCGACGGGGTCACGATGGTCGACCCGTCACGCACCTACATCGACGCGACGGTCGTCCTCGAACCCGACGTCCGGTTGCTGCCAGGCACCATCCTCGAAGGTCGTACGTCTTTGGCGGCCGGCGCCGTCGTCGGCCCGGACACGCACCTCGTCGACGTCGTGGTCGGCGCCCGAACCGTGATCGCCAACTCGGTGGCCCGGGAAGCCGAGATCGGCGACGACTGCCAGGTCGGTCCGTTCGCGTATCTCCGGCCCGGTACCCGCCTGGCCGCCGGCGCCAAAGCGGGAACGTTCGTGGAACTGAAAAACGCCGACATCGGCGAAGGGACGAAAGTTCCGCACCTGTCCTACGTCGGAGACGCCGTGATCGGCGCCGGAGCGAACCTCGGTGCCAGCACCATCACAGCCAATTATGACGGTGTCGACAAGCACAAGACCCGTCTCGGCGACGGCGTACACACCAGCATCCACACGTCGTTGGTCGCCCCGGTCGAGCTGGGCGCAGGATCCGAGACCGGCGCCGGGTCGGTCGTGACGCACGACGTGCCGCCCGGCCGGCTGGTCAAAGGTGTGCCGGCGCGGGATTCCCGAGCCGCTGGTCCGAAGTCGCGCGAGGATGCGCACAGCGAGGATGACGACGGCGAGGATTGAGGCGGAGGCCGATGGAGCTCGTCACCAAGAAGAACCTCATCCTGGTGGCCGGGCGTGGCCACCCCGAACTGTCGTCGGAGGTCGCGCAGCATCTGCACCTCCCGCTCGGCGATGTTGCGCTCTCGACGTTCGCGAACGGCGAAATCTATTGCCGCTACGGCGAGAACATCCGCGGCGCAGACGTGTTCGTGTTCCAATCGCATGCCGACCAGATCAACGACCGGCTGATGGAACAGCTGATCATGATCGACGCCGCGAAACGCGCGTCGGCGAAGCGCATCACGGCAGTGTCGCCGTTCTACGGTTACTCGCGTCAGGACCGCAAGGCCGAGGGCCGTGAGCCGATCACCGCGCGTCTCGTCGCCGACATGCTCACCGTCGCCGGCGCGGACCGCGTCGTGACCGTCGACCTGCACACCGGCCAAATCCAAGGCTTTTTCGACTTCCCGGTCGATCATCTCACCGCGGTGCCCGTGCTCGTCGAATATCTCGTGCACGCACTCCCAGTCGAGGCGCTGACCGTCGTGGCGCCCGACGCAGGTGGCGGCAAGCTCGCGCGCCGGTTCGCCGATCGGCTCAACGCCGAAATCGCGTTTATCGACAAGCGCCGCCCGAAAGGCACCCACAACGTCGCGGTCGCGACCGAAGTCGTCGGTGAGATCGAGGGTCGCACCTGCCTGATCGTCGACGACATCATCGACACCGCGGGGACGGTGGTGAGCGCGGCTGATCTGCTCCTCGATCGCGGCGCCAGTGAAGTGCTCATCGCGGCGACCCACGGCTTGTTGTCGGGCCCGGCTGTCGACCGGCTGAAGAACGCACGCGTCCGGGAGGTCGTGGTCACCAACACCGTGCCCGTCGCCGACGACAAGCGCTTCGACAATCTGTCGGTCCTGTCGATCGCGCCGCTCCTCGCCAACGCCATCAAGGCGGTGTTCGAGGACCGCTCCGTCAGTGAGCTCTTCGGCGGCGACAACGTCTAATTCGGTAGGATCTGACGTTCCGTTGTCTGCACGAGGTCTGTCGCGATGCCCGATACCAAACTTGCCGCCGAGCTCCGCTCCGACTCGGGTTCGCGTCCCGCGGGCCGGCTCCGCCGCGAAGGGCTGCTCCCCGGCGTCGTGTACGGCCTCGGCGGGGAGAGCGTGTCAGTCACCGTTTCCGCCCATCAGCTCGGCAACATCCTTTCCTCGCGTACCGGCGTCAATACCCTCATCACGCTCCAGATCGGCGGGAAAGACGAACTTGCGCTCGCACGTCAGGTCCAGCGCGACGCCGTGAAAGGCACCCTGATCCACGTCGACTTCGTACGGGTCCGTGCCGACCAGACGATCCAGGCCGAAGTGCGGTTGAACCTGTTGGGTGCGCCCGAAGGTGTCTCGCAGGGCGGCATGCTCGAACAGCTCATGCACTCACTCACCGTCGAAGGCAAGCCCGGTCAGCTCCCGACCGAGATCGAACACGATGTGACCGCACTGGTGCTCGGTGACCAACTCCGCGTCGGCGACCTCACGTTGCCGGCCGGCGTGCTCGTGACCAACGATCCCGACGAGCTCATCGCGATGATCTCGGTGCCCCGCGGGCTCGAGGCCGGCGAAGGCGAAGTCGCCGCGGAGCCGGTCGAAGGCGCCGAGGGCGAGGAAGCGCCCGCCGCGGGCGCGTCCGAGGACGCCTCCGATTCCGAGTAGACGTCGGTGCTGCGGCGCGGGTCGCGAGCCTCGGCGCGCACCGGCACCCCAGCCGATCTGCTCGTCGTCGGGCTCGGCAATCCAGGCTCCGAGTACGCCGGAACCAAACACAACGTCGGAGCCGAGGTGGTCGAGCTGCTCGCCCGCCGCCACGGTGGCCGGCTACGCAAGACCAAGGAGCACGCCTTCGTCGACGAGGTCCGTGTCGGCGACAAACGTCTCGCGCTCGCGGTGCCCACCACCTACATGAACGACTCGGGACAGGCGGTCGCGCCGCTCGTGCGACGCTTCGGAGTTGGGTCCGGCCAGCTCGTGATCGTGCACGACGAACTCGACCTCGAACCGGCAGTGCTGCGCGTCAAGGTCGGTGGAGGGCTCGCCGGCCACAACGGACTGCGCTCGATCAAACAGCATCTCCACGACGACGCGTTCGTGCGCGTCCGACTCGGCGTCGGCAAGCCCGCATCGAAGGAACAGGGCGCCGACCACGTCCTCAGCCGGTTCACCAAACGCGATCGGGAACAGATGGCCGTCACCATCGAAGAGGCCGCCGACGCGGTCGAAGCGATCCTCACCGACGGTGTCGACGCGGCAATGAACCGCTACAACGGACGATAACCCACCCGGCCCGATAGCCTGAACGGGCACCAACCCCGGGTCGCGACCGCGTCCCGGGTGTCGACGCGCGAGCCCACATGACTGACACTCCTGCCCTGGCCGGGCTCACGACACTGCTCGGGAACGATCCCGTTATCGCGGCCGCGACGGGCGGCACGGTGCGGCCCGTCGCGGTGCCGGTTCCGGCCCGTGCGATGTTCGCGGCGACCCTCGCGTCCGCAACCGCACGCCGGCCCGTGGTCGTCGCGGTGCCGACCGGTGCCGAATCCGAACGGCTCGCCGCCGATCTGCGCGAATTTCTCGGTGCAGAATCGGTGGAACTGTTTCCGGCCTGGGAGACGCTGCCGTTCGAACGGGTCTCACCCGCGGTCGAGACGATGGGCCGTCGCCTGCGCGTGATTTGGCGGCTGCGGGTCGGCGGAGACCAACTTCCCGCGGTCGTGGTCGCACCGGTTCGAGCTCTCGTACAGCGACTCGGTCCCCACGTGGAGGCGGTCGAACCGGTCGTCGTTCGTGCCGGCATGCAGCTCGACCACGACGCGCTCGTCGACCGGCTCGTGACCCTGGGCTACCGACGCGAATATCAGGTGGAAGCGCGCGGCGAGCTCGCGGTGCGCGGCGCGATCGTCGACGTCTACCCCTCAACGGCCGACCATCCCGTGCGCATCGACTTGTGGGGCGACGAGGTCGATCGGCTTTCGCAGTTCTCGGTCGCCGACCAGCGCTCGACGACCGATCTCGATGACGCATGGATCTTCCCGGTGCGCGAGCTGCTCGCAACCGAAGAAGTCCAAGCCCGCGCCGCCGAACTGTCGAAAACGCAACCGTGGGGCTCGGAGCAGTGGGAGCGACTCGCAGCGGGACAGACCTTCGACGGCATGGAGTCGTGGCTGCCGTGGGTCAGCGCCGAAGAGCATCTGCTCCCCGATCTTCTCCCCTCGAGCGCGATCGTTGCGCTGTTCGAACCGCGGCGACTGCGCGACCGTGCGCAGGAGCTGCTCGACGAGGAGGCCGCGCTCGGACAGTCGCTCGCCAAGACGTGGGGCGCAACGCTCGATCCCGAAACCACCCCTCGTCTGTCACTGCCGTTCGATCGGCTTCTCGCACACACGAAGGCACAGACCGTCCCGGTGCTGAACTCGCCCGACGGTCCCGACACGCCGTCGTTGGCCGCCACCGCGTTCGATCCGGTCGTCGGCGACACCGACGCGCTCGGCCGCAGCCTGACGCGGCTACGGACCGCGGGTTATCGCGTCTTCATTGCCGCCGAGGGCAGCGGTTCCGCCGACCGTATCGAACAGTTGCTCGTCGGTGAAGGTGTCACCGTCGACCGCGTCGACGCGATCGACGGTGCCAGCCCAGCATTACGCGCACCGGGCGTGCACGTCGTCGTCGCGCCGCTCGATCGCGGTGTGCTCCTGCCCGGCGTGCAGCTCGCGATCGTCGCCGAAGCCGACCTCACCGGCCGGCGACGCGTCCACCGCCGGCCGCGCGGGGCGCGCCGGGGAGCCGACTACTACGAAGGTCTCACGAAAGGTGACTACGTCGTGCACCGCGTGCACGGCATCGGACGCTACTTCGGCATGGAGACCAAAGAGATGTTCGGCGTGACCCGCGACCGTCTCGTGATCGAGTTCCGGGGCAGCGACCGCGTCTACGTGGACTCCGAAGACATCGGGCTCATCCGCAAGTACACGGGCGGCGAGACACCGAAGCTTTCGAAGATGGGCGGCGCCGACTGGGAGAAGACGCGCGCCGGTGTGCGGCGCGCAGTACGCGACATCGCGGGCGAGCTGGTGGTGCTCTACCGTCGCCGGCTCGCGACGCCGGGCCACGCGTTCGCGCCCGACGGGCCATTCCAGACGCAAATCGAGGAGTCGTTTCCGTACGAGGAGACGCCCGATCAGGCGCAGGCGATCGTCGACACAAAAGCTGACATGGAACGGCCGATCCCGATGGACCGTCTCGTCTGCGGCGACGTCGGTTACGGCAAGACAGAGGTTGCGCTGCGCGCCGCCGCCAAGGCCGTCTTCGACGGCAAACAGGTCGCGATCCTCGTGCCGACGACGCTGCTCGCAAGCCAGCACGGGCAGACCTTCCGGGAACGGTTCGCCAACTATCCAGTGCGAGTCGAGGTGCTGTCACGGTTCTTATCGGCGAAGGAGCAGACCGAAGTTGTGCGCGGCGTGAAAGAAGGCACCGTCGACATCGTCGTCGGAACCCACCGACTTCTCTCCGACGACCTGCAATTCAAAGACCTTGGGCTACTCGTCGTCGACGAAGAACAGCGGTTCGGCGTCCAGCACAAAGAACGGATCAAAGGGATGCGCACCAGCGTCGACATTCTCACCCTCACCGCGACCCCGATCCCCCGCACGCTGGAGATGTCGCTCACAGGCATCCGCGACCTTTCGCTCGTCAACACCCCGCCCGAAGATCGCCAACCGATCCTCACCTACGTGGGCGAACACGACCAGCGAGCCGTGTCGGAGGCCATTCGACGCGAACTGCTGCGCGAGGGCCAAGCGCTGTATGTCCACAACCGGGTGAAGGACATCGAACACGTCGCGGCCGACGTGCGGGAGCTCGTGCCCGAAGCGCGCGTCGCGGTCGCTCACGGACAGATGGACGAGGGTCGACTCGAACGCGTCGTCCAGAAGTTCTGGGAACGCGAGTTCGACGTCCTCGTGTGCACCACCATCGTCGAGAGCGGCCTCGACATGCCGACAGTCAACACGTTGGTCGTCGACCGCGCCGACCGGCTCGGGCTCGCGCAGTTGTACCAGCTGCGCGGACGTGTCGGCCGACGAGGACAACGCGCGTACGCCTACCTGCTCTACCCGAGCGACCACAAGCTCTCCGAAGAAGCGTACGAGCGGCTGAAAACGATCGGCGAGTTCACCGACCTCGGCTCGGGCTTCAAGATCGCCATGCGCGACCTCGAGATCCGTGGCGCCGGCAGCCTGCTCGGAGCGGAACAGTCCGGCCACATCGCCGCCGTCGGCTTCGACCTGTACGTCGAAATGGTCACCGAAGCTGTCGGCGAGCTCACCGACGCGCCGCGTCCCGACGCTGACACGGTGCAGATCGATCTGCCGGTCACCGCACATCTGCCCCGCGAGTACATCACCCGCGATGACGTGCGCATGGAGGCATACCGCCGGCTCGCGGCAGTGACAAGCACCGACGACGTCGACGACGTGCTCGCAGAATGGACCGACCGCTACGGACCGCCGCCCCCGCCGGCGGCGGTGCTGCTCGACGTCGCGCGTGTGCGCGCGGAAAGCCTTCGGCTCGGCATCCGGGCGGTTTCGGTGCACAAGGGCCGCGCCCGTCTCGACGGATGGCAGTTGCGAAAATCGCAAGAGGCGCGCCTGCACCGAATGTCGCAACGCAGTCAGGTGCTTCCCGACGCGGTGATCGTGCCGGTCAACGCGACCGCGGAAATATCGCTTCCCCAGGCGTTGCTCAGGCTGTTCGGGGAGATCGCTGGTGGCGAGTCGTCCCCGGTACGCTCCACCCAATGAAACGTTCCTTCGCGCTCTTCGTCGCGGTTGGTGTCATCGCGCTGGTCGGATCGGGCTGTTCCAGCACGCTGTCCGACGCGGCGACCATCACCTTCCCAGCGAAAGGAACGACCGAGGAGCTGCACGTCACCCGCGACGGCCTCATGAGCGAAGTCGCCGACATCGTCGCCAACAAACCGTTCGCGACGTGGCTCGAGCAGAACAAGTTCACCGTGAACCCGAATGTCTCGGTCGACACCTCGGTGAGTGCGATCTGGCTTTCGCAGCTGATCCACCAGCAGGCCATCGACTCGCTGTTTGCGTCGCGGCATCTCAAGGTGACGCCCGCGTTGGCGGCGTCGGCCGCCAAAGACGTCGTGAATATCTTCCCGACCGCAGACATCTACCCGGCGTTCGATGCCACGTTCCGGGCGACCCTCACCGCTCGTCAAGCCCGCACCGAGGCGCTCCTGGCGTCCTACACCAACACGTCGCCTGCCGCCGGGCAAGCGTTCTACAACGCACACAAGTCAGAATTTGCGTGCGCGTCAGGCAAGGACGTCGCGCACATCCTCGTCGCGACGGATGCGAAAGCGCAACTGATCCTCGATCAAATCAAAGCGGGCGCGTCGTTCGCGACCCTCGCCGAACAGGACTCCACCGACACGGCAAGTGGCGCCCAGGGCGGCGCGCTCGGCTGTCTCGCCCCAGGCGAGTTCGTCCCCGCGTTCGAGACCGCCGCCGAGAAGGCACCCGTCGGCACGCCGATCGGGCCTGTGCATTCGCAGTTCGGATACCACATCATCTTGGTGACACCAGCGACGTCGAGCTTCGCCGCGGTTCGAACCCAGGTCGACCAAGCGATCGCCCAGCAGGGTCAGACCGTCGCGCAAAACGCGATCGATGCGCTGCTGAAGCTGTTCCACGTGCACCTCGATCCACGATTCGGCACGTGGGGTCTCACCCCGAACGGTCAAGGTCAGAGCGTGTACGAGGTGAGCCCACCGAAACCGCCGTCGCCGAGCACCCAACGGAACGGCACCACGACAACCACCACGACGACGGTGCCCACAAGTCCGGGTGCTTCCCCCGGGACCCCGTAAATGGCAAACAAGCCGCGTGTCGTCGTCGTCGGACTCGGTCCGGCGGGCGCCGACCTGCTCCTGCCCGCCGCGCGTGCGGCGCTCGAGCGCGTTCCTATCCGCTTCGTCCGCACGGCGCGTCATCCGGCGGTCGTCGACCTTGCCGCCGACGGTATCGACCTCGAGCCGCTCGATCTCCTCTACGACCAGGCCGACGACCTCGACACCGTGTACGCCGCGATCGCCGACCGCGTCGTCGAAACCGCACGCGAGCACGGCGAGATCGTCTACGCCGTCCCGGGCAGCCCCACGATCGCCGAACGTAGCGTCGAGCTCGTACGCGCCGCGGGCATCGACGTCGAGCTGATCCCGGGGATTTCGTTCATCGACCTGGCATGGTGGAGGCTCGGCATCGACCCGATGCGCGGCGCCCGAGTCGTCGACGCGCGTGCGTTTGCGATCGACGCCGCCGGATCGATCGGACCGATGCTGATCGCGCAGGCCGACTCGAAGCTCGTCTGCTCGGACGTGAAGCTGGCGCTCCTGGATTCCTTGGCGCCCGAACACGAAATTACGGTGCTGCAACGCCTCGGTCTGCCCGACGAGCGCATCTTCACCGTCGCGCTGGCCGACCTCGATCGAGACGTGGAGCCCGATCATCTCACGTCGCTGTTCGTCGACACCGGCGACATCGCAGTCGGGCCCGAACTCGCGCGTCTGGTTGCGCTCACCGAACGATTACGCGGTCCGGGTGGGTGCCCATGGGACGCGGCGCAGACGCACCACAGCCTGCGCCGCCATGTGCTCGAAGAGGCGTACGAAGTCGTCGAAGCGATCGAGCTGCTCCCCGCGCAGGCACCGTCGGGAGAGATACCGATCGGTGCGTACGACGCACTCGAAGACGAACTCGGCGACCTCCTGTTCCAGGTGATGATCCAGTCGGCGCTCGCTTCGGAGGCCGGTGCGTTCACCGTCGCCGACGTCGCCCGGGCAGTGCACGCCAAGCTCGTGCGGCGGCACCCGCACGTGTTCGGTGATGTTCGGGTCAGCGACGCCGACGAGGTCGTGACCAACTGGGAGCAGATCAAAAAGACCGAGCACGACGACCAGTCACTCGTCGCCGGTGTGACCGCCGGCCTGCCGGCACTGATTGCCGCGCAGAAGTTGTTCCGCAAAGGCGCATCCATCGGTCTTGAACCCGATCTCGATCTGGTCGACGCGGTCCGACAACTGACCGACGCCGACGGCGCGGATCTCGAACCGGCGCTCGGCGCCGCGCTCGCGGCGGTCGTCGCGAGCGGCCGGGAACACGACATCGACGCCGAATCGGCGCTGGCGAGCTGGGCGCGCCGCTACAAAGATCAATTCCGCCAGATGGAACAGTTCGCGATCGGCGCCGACGTCGACCTCGCGACCGCGTCGGAGGCGCAGGTACGAGAACTCTGGGTACGCGCGCGACGAGGAGCGTGATCGACCAACTCGTTGCGCGCCCACGTCGAAACTCGACCCGGCGTACTCGTCGACCGCCTTGACGTCGTTCCCAACCGCGCCGTCCCGGACCGTGCGCTCCTCGCCGAAGCCTTCATCCGGCTCGTCGACGGACGTCTCGACCCCAATCACACGCCGGCGGGTGCGCGGCGACGCAAACGAGCTCCGTCGCGCGGGTTCGGGCGTCTAAATCCGCTGCCGCGCGCGCCGCGGCACGGAACGGTGGGCGCCGCCTGCCACAATGACGACACATTCGACAGCACTCGGCGACGGAGGTCTTCTCGTGGCACTTGGCATCGCGCTCGGGATCGTCATCGTCGTCCTCGTGATCGTCGGAGTTCAGGGCCTACGTATCGTGCAGGAGTACGAGCGCGGTGTGATCTTCCGACTGGGCCGATGTGTCGGCGCCAAGGGCCCCGGCTTGTTCTTCATCATCCCGGGCCTCGACAAGATGCGAAAAGTCAACCTCCAGACCCAGGCGGTACCTGTCGCGTCGCAGCAGGTCATCACCAAAGACAACGTCACCGTCGCGGTCGACGCGGTCGCGTACTTCCGCGTCAAGGATCCCGTCGCATCGGTACTGAAGATTCAGAACTGGTTCAATGCCGCGCAGCTTGTCGCGCAGACGTCGTTGCGGGCGATCATCGGCCGTCACGAGCTCGACCAGCTGCTCGGCGAGCGCGATCGCATCAACACAGAGCTCAAAACCGCGCTCGACGAGCAGACCGAAGCCTGGGGTGTGCAAGTCGATCTCGTCGAGGTCCGAGACGTCGGACTTCCCGAGCAGATGCAACGCGCGATGGCCCGTCAAGCCGAAGCCGAACGCGAACGACGCGCCAAGGTCATCGCGGCCGACGGCGAATTTCAGGCGTCGGAAAAGTTAGCGCAGGCAGCGCAAGCGATGACTGACAACCCAGGCGCGATGCAGCTCCGCACGCTGCAGACCATGGCCGAGATCGCGACAGAACGGAACTCGACGATCATCTTTCCGATCCCGGTCGAGGTCCTGAGCATCTTTCGAGGGCTCGCAGAACGGTTCGGTCCCACCGGATCGTGACACGCGGCGCGTGGGCAGCTGTCCGCGGTCCGTCCCAAAGCTCATCGACACGGGTGTAATAGTTTGCGTTGCCGGCCTGCGCGTGTCGCGTACGCTGACAGATTCCCGCGAGGTCAAAGCGGGCGTACCGAAAGGATGACCGGCGGTGCGCGCTTGAGGCGTCTCGCAGCTTCGGTTCTCAGCGCAATGCTGGTGTCGGCGTTGGCTGCGTCGTGCACGACGTCCGGCCCTCACGTCCCGCTGGTCGGGATCCACAAGATCCAGCACATCGTCGTGATCATGCAGGAGAACCGCTCCTTCGACAGCTACTTCGGAACATATCCCGGCGCCGACGGCATCCCGATGTCGCATGGTGTTCCGACGGTGTGCCTGCGCGACCTGGGCGACCGACCATGCATGAAGCCGTATCCGGACCACAACAATGTGAATGTTGGCGGCCCGCACGGACATGCCGCCGCGGTCGACGACATCGACGGCGGCAGCATGGACGGCTTCGTACGTACACGACGTCGGGTCACCGGTCCGTGCACCGATCCGGACGATCCGAACTGTGTCCCGGCTCGAGCGGCAGTCGACGTGATGGGCTACCACACGCGCAGCGACATCCCGAACTACTGGACCTACGCGGATGACTTTGTGCTCCAAGACCACATGTTCGAGCCGGACAGTTCATGGAGCCTGCCCGTCCATCTGTTCATGGTTTCGGCATGGTCGGCCGACTGCACGACCCACAACGACCCGAGCTCGTGCACCAACGCGATTCAGACCCCCGGAGTAAAGCCACGCACCGGGAACCCGTTGCATCCGAGCACCTTTCGTGCGCCGATCTACGCGTGGACCGACCTCACATATCTTCTGCACGCCCACCACGTGTCGTGGGGCTACTACGTCGTTCCCGGCATCGAGCCCGACTGCGAGAATCCTGAAGCGATCAGCTGCGCGCCCATCACACAGAACGCGAGAACGCCCGGGATCTGGAACCCGCTGCCATATTTCGACACCGTCCACAACGATCATCAGACCGGCAACATCCGCTCGATCCAAAATTTTTACGACGTCGTCAAGCACGGCCACCTGCCACAGGTGTCGTGGGTCGTCCCATCGGGCAGCGTGAGCGAGCATCCGCCCTCGCCGATCAGCGCCGGCGTCGCGTACGTCACGAGCTTGGTCAACGCGTTGATGCGAGGTCCCGACTGGAACTCGACGGCGATCTTCCTCGCTTGGGACGACTGGGGCGGGTTCTACGACAACGTGGTACCCCCGCATGTCGACATCAACGGCTACGGGCTGCGCGTCCCCGCCCTCGTGATCAGCCCGTACGCCAAAAAGGGCTACATCGACCACCAAACCTTGAGTTTCGACGCCTACCTGAAGTTCATCGAGGACGACTTCCTCGGCGGGTCGCGGCTGGATCCGCGCACCGACGGACGTCCCGACCCGCGCCCCACTGTGCGAGAGGACGTCCCGATCCTCGGGAACCTCGCAAGCGACTTCGACTTCAACATGGCGCCGCGACCTCCGGTGATCCTTCCGGTGCACCCCAAGACCACCCTCGTCGGCTGATCCGATCGACTTTCGTCCCGCCGGTCCGAGTTCGTAGCCTCGGCAGGACTTCGGAGCACGACGCAAACGGGGAGAGGCGACGAGTGGGAACGTTTCGGTTGTGGTCAGACGACATCGAAGCCATGCGCGCAGACGCGCGCGCGACGGTCGAAGCCGGTCGTGCGTCGATGATGCTCGACACGAAGCCTCCGGCCGGAGGTTCGCGCGACGAACAGGTCGCAGCAGCACGGGAGTCGATGGCACGCGTCACGTTCCCGGTGGCCGAAGTGCAAGAGGTCGAGATCGGCGGTGTCGCATGCCGTGTGATCCGCCCCGACGGCGCCGCCCGCGCGGTCTATCTCCATTTCCACGGCGGAGGGATGATCTCCGGGTCCGCGTCGATGATGGACATCCCGAATCAGATGCTGGCACGACAGTTGGACGTCGTCGTCGTGTCAGTCGAGTATCGCAAGGCCCCCGAGTTCCCCTGGCCGGCCGGACCCGACGACGGCATCGCGGTCGCACGCGAGCTGCTCGCGGGTGCGAGTTCCGACTTCGGTGCGGCGCGCCTGCTGATCGGGGGCGAGTCGGCCGGCGCGTACATGACCGCCGCGGTCGCGTTACGAGTGCGCGACGAGTTGCACGCGATCGATCGCGTCGACGGTCTCAACCTGACCTACGGCGTCTACGACTTTGGCGGCACACCCAGCCAGCGAGGTATCCGTCCCAGCGACGACTTCGACCTTCTCAGCCCCGAGTTCGTGCGTCTCGTGACCGACTGCTACCTGCCCGGCCGGACCAACGATGAGCGCCAAGCGCCCGAGATCTCACCCGCCTACGCCGACCTCCGAGGCCTGCCACCGTGCTTCGTGAGCGTCGGGACATGCGACCATCTCCTCGACGATTCTTTGCTGTTCGCAGCCCGGGCCGCAGCCGCAGGAGTCGACATCGACCTGTTTGTGCTGCCTGAGATGTCGCACGCGTTCCAGATGTTCGACTGCGGAATCACGCGTGCTTGGGCCGCCGCCCAGTCCGCGTGGATGGGTGCGCGCCTCGCCTGACCGGAGTGTTCAGAGCCCGGCACGAGCGGCGGGTCGCAGTCCGGCGAACGCGCGTTCGCTCCCATTGCCCGGGTTTGACCCACTACCCTCGCACCACTCATCACAGGAGTTGACTTGAGCATCATCGATGACGTCGCGGCTCGGGAAATCCTGGACTCCCGCGGGAATCCGACGGTCGAGGTCGAGGTCGAGCTGGTGTCCGGCGCCCGGGCCCGAGCCGCGGTGCCGAGCGGAGCGAGCACCGGTGCGCACGAAGCGGTCGAGCTGCGAGACGGCGAGCAACGCTACGGCGGTCTGGGTGTCCAAGACGCGGTCGCCCACGTGAACGGCGAAATCCACGATGCCGTGGTGGGCCTCGACGCAGGCGACCAGCGGGTCCTCGACGCCGAACTGTGCGCGCTCGACGGCACCGACGCCAAGGGCCGCCTCGGCGCCAACGCGATCCTCGGTGTGTCGCTCGCGGCGGCCAAAGCAGTCGCCGACGAGTGCGGTCTGGCGCTGTACCGATACGTCGGCGGGGCCAACGCCCATGTGCTGCCGGTCCCGATGATGAACGTACTCAACGGCGGCGCCCACGCCGACAGCAATGTCGACCTGCAGGAATTCATGATCGTGCCTGTCGGCGCGGTGAGCTTCAGCGAAGGACTGCGCTGGGGTTCGGAGACCTACCACGCGTTGAAGCGGCTGTTGAAGGAACGTGGGCTCGGGACCGGCCTCGGCGACGAAGGCGGTTTTGCGCCGAACCTCTCCTCGAACGAGGACGCGCTGCGGTTGCTGGTCGAAGCGATCGAGCGCGCCGGTTACACCCCCGGCGAAGAGATCGCGCTCGCGCTCGACTCGGCCGCGACAGAGTTCTACGTGGACGGCGCGTACGAGCTGCGCGGAGAGGGACGCAGCCTGTCCGCAGCCGACATGGTGGGCTACCTGGCGACCCTGTGCGATCGTTATCCGATCGTCTCGATCGAAGACGGCATGGCCGAAGACGACTGGGACGGCTGGGTCGCGCTCACCGAGGCGCTCGCCGAACGGGTGCAGATCGTCGGCGACGACGTGTTCGTGACCAATGCCGAACGGCTTGCCCGTGGAATCGCCGCCGGGGTCGCCAACTCCATCTTGGTGAAGGTGAACCAGATCGGCACGCTCACCGAGACGCTCGACACCGTCACGTTGGCGATGACGAGCGGCTACACCGCGGTGATGTCACACCGCAGCGGCGAAACCGAAGACGCGACGATCGCTGATCTGGCCGTCGCGACCGGATGCGGGCAGATCAAAACCGGCGCCCCGGCACGAAGCGATCGCGTCGCGAAGTACAACCAGCTCTTGCGCATCGAAGAGGATCTGGGCGAAGCCGCCGCCTACCCGGGTGGCCGCGCGTTCACAGCCCGGAGCGGAGGGACCGCGTGAACGCCGACGTCGGTTCCGGCGGCGCGAAGGGCCCCCACCAGTCGCGTCGTGCGAGCTGGGAGCAGCCGACTCGCATCGCGGTCGCGTCCCTGGCCGTGATCGCGATCATGTTCCTGTTCGTGTTTCCGACCCGCTCCTACCTCGCCCAGCAACGACAGGTACGTGGCGTGCGTCGCGCGGTCGCGGAGTTGAAGGCACAGAACGCCGAACTCGGCAACGAAGCACGCCTGCTCGGAACGACGAGCGAAATCGAGCGGCTGGCACGGTTCCAGTTCGACATGGTGTTTCCAGGCGAGCAGGCCTACAACGTTGTCCCGCCCGCCAAACCGTCCCCGGCGACCAACACGACGCTTCCCTGAGCACGATTTCGTAGACTCGGCGGCGTGGCGGCTGCCGATCCCGACGTCGTGGCGCTGACGGTCCTGCTCGGTCGAACGCCACGCGGCGCGTTCGAGGTCGCCGTCCGCGACGACGCCGGAGCTCCGGTCGTGATCCGCAACTCGCCCCTGCTCGACGACGGTACGCCGATGCCGACGCGGTACTGGCTCGTCGATCGGGAGCTCGTCATCCGCGTCGCTCGCCTCGAGTCGGGCGGCGGCGTACGCGCGGCCGAGGCCGCGGTCGACGGCGCAGAACTGGTCCGCGCCCACGCGCGCTACGCGTCCGAACGAGATGCCGACCTTCCCCGCCACCACGAAGGCCCCCGCCCTCACGGCGGAGTCGCCGGCACCGCGCGCGGGGTCAAGTGCTTGCATGCACACTACGCGTGGTACCTCGCGGGGGGCGACGATCCGGTCGGCCGCTGGGTCGCCGCCGCGCTCGCAGGAGCAGCGGGGCAGTGACCCGCGTCGCCGCCATCGACATCGGGACCAACTCGGTTCGGCTTCTCATCGCCGACGTCGAAGCATCGAACCTCACCACCATCGACCGGCGTACACAGATCACCCGTCTCGGTCAGGGTGTCGACCAGACACGTCGGCTCGATCCCGACGCGATCGCCCGCACGGTCGACGTGCTGTGCGAATACCAAAAGGCGATCGCCGCGGTCGATGCAACCCGTGTGCGCGTCGCGGCGACCAGCGCATCACGCGACGCGACGAACCGTGCGGACTTCTTCGATCCGGTCGAGACGCTGCTCGGAGTTCGACCCGAGCTCCTCAGCGGCGAGGAAGAAGCCCGGCTCGAGTTCTCCGGAGCGACAGCCGGCCTGGGAGAACCGGAGCCGTACCTCGTCGTCGATGTCGGTGGCGGATCGACGGAGTTCATAGTCGGAGCGAGCGAGCCTGATGGGCTGATCTCCATCGACGTCGGATGCGTTCGCCTGACCGAGCAGTTCTTGCATTCGGATCCTCCGAGCCCCGAGGAGCTCAGCGTCGCAGTGTCGGTGGTGCGTGACCATCTTGCCGACGTCGACCGTGCGGTCCCGGGAGCAGGTCAGGCCAAGACGTTGATCGGCACGGCCGGCACGGTGTGGACGATGGGAGCCATCGAGTTGGGAGTCGACGCCCGCGACAGCGCACGTATCGATCACTCTCGCCTGTCGCGCGCCGCGGCCGAGGAGATCTTCCGAACCCTCGCAACCGAGCCCGTCGCGCGTCGCCGCCACAACCCTGGCCTCGAACCGGGCCGCGTCGACGTGATCGTCGGTGGGGTGATCGTCGTCGTGTCAGTGATGCGCCATTGGGCCTTCGACGAACTTCTGATATCGGAGGCCGACATCCTCGACGGTCTCGCCTGCTCGATCGCGTAACCTCCGCGTCCGTGAAACATCCTGCGCGACTGCTGCTCGGACCGGGTCCGTCGAACCCGTTCCCGGAGGTGATGGAGGCGCTCGGACGCCCCGTCCTCGGCCACCTCGATCCCGACTTCCTCACGGTGCTCGACACGATCGCGGATCGTTTACGTGCCGTGTTCCGCACCGCGAACACGTTGACGTTGCCGATGAGCGGCACCGGCTCGGCCGGAATGGAAACCTGCTTCGTCAATCTCGTCGAGCCGGGTGACACCGTGATCATCGGAGTGAACGGCGTGTTCGGCGAACGTATGTGCGACGTCGCCCGCCGTTGTGGTGGCGAAGTCGTCCGCGTCGAGTCGCCGTGGGGACGGGCGATCGACCCGCAACAGATGCTCGACGCGCACCGCGACCATCCGGGCGCGCGTGTGGTCGCGATCGTCCACGCGGAGACCTCCACCGGCGTTCACAACGATGTCGCGCCGCTCGCCGCGCTGCGCGACACCGACACGCTGTTACTGGTCGACACGGTCACTTCCCTGGGCGGCGTGCCGGTGGAAGTCGACGCCTGGGGGATCGACGCGGTCTATTCGGGCACCCAGAAATGCCTCGGTGTCCCGCCCGGTCTCGCACCCGTGAGCTTCTCCGAACGTGCCGTGGCGCGCATCCGCGGCCGGGCCAACCCGCCACAGTCGTGGTATTTCGACCTCGGCCTCATCGCCGACTATGTCGGCAGTGCCCGCCGCTACCACCACACCGCGCCGATTTCGATGTTGTACGCATTGCACGCAGGCCTGGGAGTGCTGCTCGAGGA
This sequence comes from Acidimicrobiia bacterium, assembly GCA_052148155.1. Lineage (GTDB taxonomy): Bacteria > Actinomycetota > Acidimicrobiia > IMCC26256 > PALSA-610 > JBBQER01. The sequence goes on from JBKQIY010000026.1 coordinate 28,867, forward strand.
GGGCCTCGAGGCATCGTGGGCTCGGCACGCCCACGTCGGCGCGCAACTCCAGGCCGCACTTCCCGAACTCGGCTTCCGGCTGTTCGCCCAGGAGCGCCGTCTCCCACAGCTGACGTCGGTGTGGCTCCCGTCCGGGGTCGACGATGCCAAGGTGCGCGGCGAGCTGCTCCACCGCTTCGACATCGAAATCGGCGGCGGCCTGGGAGAATTCGCCGGCAAAGGCTGGCGCATCGGCCTGATGGGTCACGGTGCCCGCGAGCAGTCCGTGGCCGCCCTCCTCGGCGCCTTAGCCTTGATCCACCGATGAGTTGCTGTTGAGTAG
>JBKQIY010000027.1:0-13471 GCA_052148155.1 Acidimicrobiia bacterium
TCGATGTAGGCGTGCGCGGCGGCGGCTTCCGACAGCGGAAATGTGCGATCGATCACCACCTTGTATTCGCCCCTCGCGGCTTCATCGACGAGGCGCTGGATCATGTTGTGCGCGCGATCGGTCGCGATCTCGGCGCCGAGGAACACGCCGGTCAGCGACTGGTTGCCCATCGAGAGCGCCCCCGCATCGAACGGTTGGGGATCTCGGCCCGCACTGCCGACACTGATGCAGCGTCCACGGTACGCAAGACATTGCACGCTGCCGCTCAGGATCCGGCCGCCGACGGAGTCGACCACGAGTTCGACGCCGCGTCCCGAGGTGAGCGCGCGAACCTGGTCGACCCAGTCGTCGTGCGAGTAGTTGATGCCGTAGTCGAGCCCGAACTCCTTCACGCGCTCGAGCCGACCGTCACTTGACGCCGTCGCGATGACGGTCGCACCCGCACGTTTGGCGAGCTGGATCGCCGCGATGCCGACTCCGCCGGCTCCGGCTTGGATCAACACGGTTTCGCCCGCACGCAAATGACCGAACTCGAACAGGCAGTCGTCGGCGGTGCCGAACGCGACCGGCACGCACGCCGCGGCGATGATGTCGGCACCGTCGGGAATCGGCCAGGTCAGGATCGCCGGGACCGCGTTGAGTTCGGCGTGCGAACCCCAGAGATTCGTCGCGACGACACGCTGGCCGACGTGACGATCGGCCACACCGGCGCCGACCTCGCGGATCGTGCCGGCACACTGGTATCCCACAACGTGGGGCACCGCCGGCATATCGCCGCCCGCGCGGTTGAGGGTGTCGCCCCCTTCGATGCTGATCGCCTCAACCGCGACGACGACGCCACCTTCGTAGCAGACGGGATCGGCGATATCCTCGTAACGGAGCACCTCGGGCGGGCCCGTCTCGTAGTACACGGCTGCTTTCACGGTCGCATGTTACGAGACGGGATGATGGACCGTCGACGACACGGTTTCGGAGTGAGAAACACGTTCGGAGGTCGCGGTCGTCCGTCCGGGCATACGCGCTCGCGCCGAAGGCGAAGGTGCCTTCGGACGATGGACCCCTGACGGTGTCGTTCGGTCCTTGACGACGTCGCCAGCCGTAGCGTCGGCGGTCCGCGAGCGATGCTGCGATATTGACCCAGTCAGACACCAGGCTCACGCGCAACCCACAGGAACGACTGGCCGTGGTTGTGGACGACGCTCGCGCCCCGCGGTTCCCGACGTTAGGCTTTACTTTCGAGTATTTGTCTACTGGTATAGCGAAATGCGAGGCAACGAGCGACGGAACACGGGTTCGGCTCATGTCGTATCCCGTCTCCGTTCAGCGGGACGCGGCCGGCGTGGACCCGGCGGGGACGACGCGCCCAGATCGCGCGCCAGACGTCGTTGCGCGACACCGGCGCATGCCGCGCGTCCGAACCTGCGCGAAGCCCAGCGGAAGCGCTCGATGCCGGAACCTGCTCGCCACTGAGTGACTACGATTCTCGATCTCCCGCTGTATCGGTGTCGACACGCGCGGCGCCGAACGGAGCCCGCTGATGCCCACCCTGTTTGTCGCAACGATCGGCGGACACCTGGTCGAGCTCGTCCAGATCGCCAGTCGGCTCCCGGACGACGTCGACGACGTACGCGTGTGGGCGACGCAGGACCACCCGCAGAGCCGCTCGCTCCTCGCCGGCAAGCACGTGATCTACGTGCCTGACGTCGGCGAACGAGACATTCCGGGCGTGGCGCGTAACCTGCCCGTCGCTCATCGCCTCCATCGCGAATGGCGATTCACTCGTGTCGTATCGACCGGGTCGGGAACTGCGCTCGGCTTTCTCCCCTATCTCGCGGCGCGGGGCGTATCCGCGCACTATGTGGAGTGCGTGACGCGCGTCGAAAGCCCATCAGTCACCGGCAACCTCCTGGGTGCGGTACCGGGCATTCACCGGTATACGCAGTGGAAACACCAGGCGCACGGTCGATGGCATTACGGAGGTTCGGTCCTCGACGGCTTCACCGGCGCAACGAAGACGGCGCCCGACGCGATCCGCAAGGCAGTCGTCACAGTAGGAACGATGCCCGACTTCGCCTTCCGTAGCCTCTTCGTTGCGCTCGCACCCCTTCTGCGTGCCGGTGGCGCCGTCGAGCGCGCTCAGGGCTCCGCGGTCGAAACCCTCTGGCAGACAGGCTGCACGCCGGTGAGCGACCTCGGCATCGACGCGAGCCCGTTCGTTCCGGGCGCGGAGCTGGAAGCCGCGATCTCCGCCGCCGATCTCGTGGTCAGCCACGCGGGAACTGGGTCGTCGCTGACCGCACTTGGGGCCGGACGGTTTCCGGTGCTCATCCCCCGCCGTGCCGCCGCCGGAGAGATCGGAGACGATCATCAGGACGTCTTCGCCCGCGAACTCGATCAACGCGACATCGCGATGCGACGGACTCCGGCCGACTTGACCGTCGACGATCTCATCCTCGCATCAACGCGCTACGTGACGCGCTCGAGCCGCCCGGAGCCGTTCATTCTGCTGGACTGAAACGGTGATCGACGCCGTGCTCGTCGGGGGAGCGTGCGTCATGGACGTCTTTGCGTGTGCACGAGGCTCACCGAGCGGAGCAACGCGTCACTGGTGAGGAACTCGCCCGGTTGTCGCCCTCGACGACCTGATAGTTCTCTGAAAATGCTGCGCTGCGATCTGCGAATAGGCCGAGATACCGGACGTCGTGGCGACCACGACGGTTTCTCGCACCAGATGCGGTTCGAGATCGACTCCATCAGCCATTCCTGAAGGCGGGGTCGAGGACAGCGATCGCCTCGTCGAAGAGCGGCGTCTCGGAGTTCATCACGAGTACCGACGCAATCGCGACCGCTTCCCAGGTTCACCCGAGACCTGAGCGGACACCCAATCGACGACCGCGCAGCCGTCGAGTAAGACGGCCGAGCCCTCGACGGCTCGGCGATGTCATCCGGCAGGCACGCCGAGGTTGCTCGAACCGAACGCGATCCCCTCGGACTATCGGCTCCTTGAACATCAGCATCATCACGGGGACGAGGAACGAACGGGGCGCCGAACGCGAAGTTCGACACACGACAGCCGATCGCGACGTTCGACCGCGACGCGCCGCGACGGTCCAGATGAGATCATCACCGTGCCGAACCGGCGCACGTCTCGACGCTCAGAGCACGTCCGGAACGTGCGACGCGCGGCCCGTTCACTCAGGTCGGGACATGATCCCGGCACTGGCCCACCAGTGCGACGTGGCCGACATGCAATTCGAACGCGTATAGATCGCGTATCCGCGCGACGAGTGCGTCGAACTCGGCGGCCGGGACGTCGTGGATGCGGCCACATTGCTCGCACACGAGATGTCGGTGTGCCCCCGCGAGATGAAAGAACGACGGACCGTGCGGCTGGTGCACGTGTTCGACGAGTCCCCAATCGTGCAGCGAGTCAAGGGTCCGGTACACGGTCGACAGATGAATTTCTGGATGGGCGGCGTGAACGCGCGTCGCGAGATCATCGGCAGTGAGGTGTTCATTCGTGCGCGCGAGGAGTTCGATCACGAGTCGGCGCGCCGTTGTGATCCGCCGTCCCGCTGCGCGCAACGCGTCGAGGGTTCGGGCTTCTTGTCCGCTCACGCCTCCCAGTCCCCTTCCTAGGCGCATCGGTCGTGCAACTGCGAGATGTTCGCATCTGGCCCGAAGTCTGGATTTAAGAAACTCGTTGCTCTTGAATGCGTACAGACGCGCGGCCTCGTTCATCCGAACCACACCTGTGTTCCGAAGGATCAGAGGTGTGCCGCGCCAGTCCGAGGAGGAAGAGCATGGAACCGACAAGTCGAAGGCAGTTTCTGAAGCGCAGCTCGGCGGTCGCCGCGGCGGCGGGCGTCGCGGCGGCAGTACCGGCCACCGCTGCGAAAGCATTGACGTCACATACGGCCGCCAACCCGGAGCCGAAGCTCCCCGACGACCCGTCCGTCGACGCGCCGGTCGTCGCGCACGTGACCGACGTACGAAAAGGTCTCGTCTCGCTGTACTCCGGCGATCGCGAGATCAACGTCAAAGACCGTCGTCTCGCAGCCGCGCTTTACCGCGCCACGCACTGAGCCCAGGGGGAATCTGACATGTCAAGCCACCGCGAGGCACCCGAGATCTCGAAGGATCCGGTTGCCGACAGCACCGACCTCTACGCGTTCGTGAGTCCCGACGCGCCGAACACCGTGACCCTCATCGCGAACTACGTGCCCCTTCAGGGCCCCGCGGGCGGCCCGAACTTCTACGAGTTCGGCGACGACGTGCTGTACGAGATCAACATCGACAACGACAACGACGGCGAAGTCGATATCACCTTCCAGTTCCAGTTCACGAACGTGATCGAGATCGGCGGCACCTTCTTATACAACATCGGGCCGATCACGTCGCTCGATTCATCGACCTGGAACCGTCGCCAGTTCTACTCAGTGACCCGAATCGACTGGGAACAGTCCAACCAGCACCGTCATCGCAACTGGCACAACTATGACGGTCCGGGCATCACGCAGCTGGGTTCGAACCTTCCGTGCCCGCCGTGCAATATCGGGCCGCGATCGACGCCCAACTATCCGACACTGGCCGGCCAAGCGGTCCAGACCTTGTCCGACGGGACCGTCGTGTTCGCCGGCCAACGCGCCGAAGGTTTCTACGTCGATCTCGGGTCGATCTTCGACCTCGCTGCGCTACGGCCGATTCAAAGCGATCACCTCATCCCCGTCCCGCCCAGCGCGATGGCCGTCAATGCGACCAAGGAACTCAACGTCCATTCGATCGCGTTGCAGATCCCGATGACGCGGCTCACGGCCAACGGCAACCCACCTTCAGATCCGACACAGCCGTTCTCGGTCATCGGCGTGTGGACGACGGCGTCCCGCCAGCGGGTGCACTTCAACTATCAGGGACGCGGCGAAAACGACCCGGCGGACGTCGGGCCATGGACGCAGGTATCGCGCCTCGGCAACCCGCTGTTCAACGAAGTGCTCGTTCCGATGGAGAACAAAGACGACTGGAATCAGTCCCCTCCGCAGAACGACAGCACCTTCGCCGCCGGCGTGCTGAACCCGGAGCTCGCGAAGTTGCTGACCGAGCTTTATCCGACCGCGTTCCCGAACCTGGCTGCGCTCGTCGCCTCGGGCAAACCGCGCGCCGACCTGGCAGCAATCCTGCTCACCGGAATTCCGCTCGGTGTCGTCAGTCCGACCTTCCAGAACTTCACGGGCACGACTCAGGCCGACCTGCTCCGATTGAACATGGCGATAGCGCCGTCGGGCACGCCCAACAACCTGGGTGTGGTCGGCAATGACCTCGCTGGATTCCCGAATGGACGCCGGTTGGCCGACGACGTCGTGACGATCGAGCTCAAGGCGATCGCGGGCGCGACGTATCCGCTCATCGACAAGACGTACATACCTGACATGGCGGTCGGGCTCGTCGATCAGGGCCTCACCGCGAACGGAACCGACCAGACCGCCAAGGGCACCGAGAGCTACCTCTCATCGTTCCCGTACCTTGGCACGCCGCACAGCGGTTACGACGTCCCCGCCGCATGAGTCACGTCCACGTCCACGAGCAGGATCACGTCCACGATCGACGTCACGATATCGATCGTGATCTCGGAAGGCCGCTGGGCAACGAAGGGACGCTCCCACCCAGCGGCCAGGCCACGGTCGTGCTGGACATCGGCGACGGTGTCGGCGCGCTCGTGGTGCATACCTCACGCGCGCTTTGCGGAGTCGAGATCGAGATCGCCCGGCGCGGCGAATCGACCGCGTTCGTGCACACCGAGGTGCGTGAACGCGTGCTGCCCGAAGGCTCGGTGTACGCCGGTGTCTTCGTCGCGCTCGACGAAGGCGAGTACACCTTGCTCGACGTCGCCGAACATTCCCCGCGCGACGTCACGATCGCGTCGGGCCGCGTAACAGAGGTCGTGCTGTCCAAATGACCCGGCCGGACGGGTCTGCGACGGGTCGGGACCGTCCTGTTCGTCGCGCGCGAAGCGGCGCCCGCACATCTCCGCTCGTGTCGTCGGTCCGCGCCGTCCACTCCGGCGCGGTCACCTCCGGTCCATAACAGTTCCGTTGCCCACACTCCAGGCCTCGACGCGGTGGTTTCCGTTGCCGCAACGCCCCAGTCGGCGTCGTGGTCCCCGACGATCATTGAGATGCAGGCCGGTGACCGCACGACGCGCACCGTCGGCACGGCAGATATCCGTCGTCGACGATCCACCCACATACGCGCCTGTCCGGCTGGGACTGGGCATCGACGCTCGAGCGAAGCGGCGAGCGTCGGGCAGACGGCATCGCTGCGGGGTGGCCGGCGTCCGTCGTTCCTGGCACGGCTTCGACCGGTCCGACGGACAGGCGGCTCCCCTGGCCGGGTCGATGCCGCGCCGCGGCGCCGCCGACCGCCCGCGTCCCGGTCCTACCGACACGTAGGTAGGATTCGGATATGACTCTCGCGACGATGAGACACGACCTGGTCGAAGAGCTGACTCCCACCGTGGAGCGCCTGTATGAACGCCACCTCGGAGCAGCCAAGCCGTGGCTCCCGCACGAACTGATCCCCTGGGAGCGGGCGGTCGACTCGACACCGCGCCAACCGTGGATCGCCGACAACTCGCCACTGACGTTCGGGGTCCGGAGCGCACTGGTCGTCAACCTGCTCACCGAGGACAACCTCCCCTACTACTACGAGACGATCCACCGTGTGTTCGCGAACGACATATGGCGGGTTTGGGCGCGCCGATGGGTCGCTGAAGAGATGCGCCACGCGATCGTGATCCGCGACTACGTCACTGTGACGCACTCGGTCGATCTGGCCGCTCTCGAAGCCGGACGCATGCAGCAGGTGTGCGGCGGAGCCGTTCCCGACCCCGTATCACCGGCCGACACGTTGGCGTACGTCGCGCTGCAGGAGCTCGCGACGCGGATCGCACACCGAAATACCGGCACGATGCTCGACGACGAAGCCGGCTACAAGGTGATGGCGCGCGTCGCCGCCGACGAGAACTTGCACTACCTCTTCTACCGAGACCTCGTCTCGGCAGCGCTCGAGATCGATCCGTCGGGCACGATGCTCGCAATCGAACGTCAGGTGCGCACCTTCGAAATGCCAGGGACCGGCATCCCCGACTTCACCGCGCTGGCTGCAGCCATCGCCGACGCCGGCATCTACGACTTCTCCCTCCACCACGACCAGGTACTCGTACCGGTCGTGCTCCGCCACTGGAACGTCGAGTCGATCGAAGGCTTGGACGCCGACGCTGACCAGGCACGGACGCGCTTGGTCGAGTACATCGCGCGAGTGGACCGTGTCGGACAAGCGATGGTTCGCCGGCGCGAACGACGTCTCGCGGGTTCGGCCGCGTAGGCGCAGGAGCATTGGTCGGACGGCGGAACGTCGTCTGACAGGTCTGTTCGAGCGGTTCACTGACCGGCCTGGCGCGCGCGGGCAACGAGTGCGGCTGCTCGATCGCCACACCGTCGATCGTCGTGTGCCTCGTGATCGACGGCGCCAAAAGCTTCCAGACGGACGGCCCTGCCTGCGACAACCGATGGGTGGCGTCGCGCGCCACGATCGTGAGCATCGTCGGCGTGGCCGGCGCGCACCTGCCTGCGCCCAACTCCGGAGAACGTAGACCGCGGTTTCTATTCGACGGCGTTCGGCACGGCGACCGGTCTCGGATCGAGCACGTTGCGATCCAAAAAGAGTGCCATGAGTCCGGCACACTGACGGCCGAACGCGGGGAGCGCGTCGAACGCGTGGGGCGCGCCTTCGAACACGTGGAGTTCGGCGCGCGAGCCCGCGTCGATCAGGCGCTGATACATGATTTGGCTGTCGCGCCAGTCCACGACGTCGTCGCGGTTACCGGTGAGCAGCATCGTGGGCGGAAAGTCCGCGGAGACGTAGTTGACCGGACTGATCGCCGCGACGTTCGCTTCCGAGGCGTCGTCGCCGACGAGATACTGCATCGCGTCAGGAGCGCCCAAGGCCCGCGCACCCGGGCCCAGGAAGTCGGTCGGCGGATAGAACGCAATCGAAGCCGCGACGGGCGAGTGGCGCTGAGCGGCGGCCATGAGCGACAGCTGTCCGCCGGCCGAGTTTCCCGACACGGCAATCTTGTGCGTGTCCACGCCCAGCGCCGGTGCCTGCTCGTGAAGATACCGAAGTGCCGTGTGCACGTCATCGATCTGGGCCGGCCACTTCGACGCCGGGGCAAGCCGGTACTCGCACGCCAGGCACGTATAGCCGAGCCGGCCGAGCAGGATGCCGTACCCGCGTAGCTGGGTGCGGTCGCCGTGCGTGAAGCTGCCGCCATGTATCAGCAGCACTCCGGCGCCGTTCGGTGTCGGCGGCCGAAAGAGATCGGCCTGGAGGTCGCGATCTCCTCCCCGCCCGACATCGACCGTGCCGATCGCGACGCGTTCGTGCTCAGCCATGATGGGCCGCGACGCGGGTGCGCTGCATGTCGGCTGCGTCTCGGTGCGGCGCGCGCAGTCGATGGCGATTCACCGACCGAAGCCTACGGTCTAGCGAAATACGGCGCACGGGCCGTGGCAACCCGCGGCGGGCGTCGACGACAGCCGCGGCCGACGTTGTTGTCCCGGATCTCGACGGCCTGTCGGGGGGCGCCGGTCACGTCTCCTCGATGACGACTGCCTCCCAGGCCCGAATCCGCAAAGAGCCCGCCATCGGCTCGCCGTCTCGGCTTCGGTCCGTCGCGATGCGGATCCGGCCGGTCATGCTCGAAACGTCGGCTGCGGTTTCCGACATGTTGGCCACGACGACAAACCGGGACCCGCGCCGCCATGCCCACACTTCGTCCGGTGCGTCGAGGGTCGAGTATGAACCGGCGCGAAGATCTCGGTGCTGCTTGCGCAACGCAATGAGGTCGCGGCTGAGTGTGAGCACCGAGCCAGGTTCGGCTCGTTGGCGTTCGACGTTGCAGACGCGAGTGTCGCCGAGTGGAAGCCACGGAGTGACGTCGGCGTGCGTGAAGCCGCCTCCGGGAGCGTCGCGCCACGGCATCGGCGTACGCATTGCGTCGCGTCCTGCGTACGCGGGCCAATATTTGATTCCGAGCGGGTCGCGCAGCTGTTCGCGTGCCACGCCGACATCTCCGAGACCGATCTCGTCGCCTTGGTACAGCACTGGTGTGCCACGCAACATGAGCAGCATCACCAAAGCGACCCGGATCCTTCGCTGATCTCCGGCTGCCCATCGCGTCGCGAGTCGCGACATGTCGTGATTCGAGCCGGTCCACACCGGCCACGCGCTCGGCGGCAGGAGCGCCTCGGTTGCCTCGACGAGGCGTCGCAGGGTTTCGGCCTCCATCGGTGCGGTGATGAACGGGAAGTTGAACGCGAGGTGCAACTCGTCGCCGTCGACGCCGTAAAAGCGCGCCAGCTCGTCGCTCTTTTCGACGGGGGTCTCGCCGATCAGCACTCGAGGCATGTCATAGGAATCGGCGAGCGAACGCCAATGACGGATCACGTCATGGACCTCGGGCCGGTTCCCGTTGAAGACGACGCGTTGGCCCAGCGCCTGCGCGCCCGGATCATCGTCGGCGGTCGCGGGTGGATTGTCGCGGAGTTCGGCGTCCTTCACGATCAGGTTGCACACGTCGATCCGAAACCCGGCAACCCCGCGGTCGAACCAAAACCGCAGGATGTCGTCGAATTCGGCGCGCACGTCGTCGTTCCACCAGTTCAGATCTGGTTGTTGGGGCAAGTGGTTGTACATGTAGAACTGTTGAGTGGCCGGGTCGAGCTTCCATGCCGGACCGCCGAAGCTGCTGAGCCAGTTGTTGGGCGGCGAGCCGTCGGGCTTGGGATCGGCCCATACGTACCAGTCGCGCCGATCCGCGGTGCGAGATGACCGCGACTCGACGAACCACGGATGTTGTTCACTCGTGTGGTTGGGAACCAGGTCGAGTAACACGCGGATGCCCAGCGTTTCGGCCGCGCCGATCAGGCGGTCGACGTCGCTCAGCGATCCCAGGTCGGGTTGCACGGCGCAGTAGTCGGCGACGTCATAACCCCAATCCTCGTTCGGTGACACGGTGATCGGACTGAGCCAGATCCCGTCGACACCAAGCCACGCGAGATAGTCGAGATGCTCGACAAGGCCTTGCAGATCACCGACGCCGTCGCGGTTCGAATCTGCAAATGAGCGCGGATAGATCTGGTATAGGACGCCGGACCTCCACCACGCCTCCGGCGTCGGATCCTGCTTCACGGAGTCGCGCCGCCACCCAGATCGAGTGTGGCTGCCATCGCCTGCGCGATCGGCTCGAGACGAGACGCCTCGAACGGCGCTCGAAACCCGACGATAATGTGCTGCGCGCCGGCCTGCACCAGCGCGGCAGCTTCGTCGGCGATCGCGTTCACTTCGGAACCGGCTCGCACCTGCACCGATATCTCGACGTGTGCCGGATCGCGACCGACATCCGCGCAATGCGAGCGCAGCACCTCGATCTTGCGGGCGAGTACTTCTGGCGTTCCGCCGGGAAGGTTCCACTGGTCGGCGAAACGCGCCGCGATACGCAGCGTCCGTTTCTCACCTCCCCCGCCGATGACGAACGGAGGACGCGGACGCTGCACCGGCTTCGGCTCACAACGCGCGTCGGTGAGCCGGTAGTAGGTGCCGTCGAACGAAGACGTCTCGGCGGTGAGCAACAGGTCGAGAACAGCGCAGGCCTCCTCCAGACGGTCGAACCGCTCGCGCAACGGTGGCAGGTCGATGCCGTAGGCCGCGCTCTCCTCTTCGTTCCAGCCGGCACCGATTCCAAGCTCGAGCCGTCCGCCGGCGATCACGTCGAGGCTGGCGGCCATGTTGGCGAGTACCGCGGGATGGCGGTACGGGTTGCCGGTCACCATCACGCCGAGCCGAAGCCGGTTCGTGACGCCGGCGAGGGCGGCCAGCATCGTCCAACCCTCGAAGCACGGGCCGGTCCGGTCGTGTTGGAGGATCGGATAGAAATGGTCGAAGTTCCAGCCCGCGCTGAAGACGTCGATGTCGTCCGCGGCGAGCCACACGTCACGCATCGGCTCCCAGGTGGTGTCTTGTGGCACGGTCTTGAAAGAAAGGCGCATTGCGGCAAGCTACCCAGCTGTCAGCTGCGGTGGTGCAATCGGCCCGGCACGCCAAGCCGATTCGTTGTCGCCGGACCCGACGTCGTCGTCGTTGTCCAGCGCGCTGATCGCAACGCCGAGTCCACGCCCCGGATGTCGTCGTCGCCGTGATCAGTGACGATCAACACCGCGGCGGGACCGGTCATCGATTCGCGTCGCCGGTCCGTCGCGTATGCCGCGTTCTGCCGCCGCCGGCGCCGACATCTGACCGGTTACCTCAGAAGCTGACCTGGGGTCGCGCCGGTCGATGCGCCGTCGCGCAGCAACGGCTGGCCGTTGACGATCACCAGCCGGTAGCCGGAGGCGTCGACCACGTAGCGACCGGCTCCCGCAGGCAGGTCGCTCACGTACCGAGGGGTCGGTTCGGTGGCGAGCACGTCTCGGTCGATGACGAGCACGTCGGCGGCCATTCCCTCTCGGAGCAGGCCGCGGTCGGTGAGGCCCTGTGCGCGCGCGGGCCGGCCCGACAGCCGCGCGACCGCAGCCTCGATCGAGAGCCGGTCGGTCCACTCCGTGAGCAGTCGGGTCGTGTAGTCGGCCCCGCAGAAGCTGAGGAGGTGCGCACCTCCGTCACTGCTGCCCGGCATCATGAGCGGGTCGTCGATGAGCGTGGCGGTCGCGGCCCGATGACGCGGGTTCTCAGGCGCCGCGAGCGAGAACTGAGCTTCGAGACCGTCGGCGAGCGACACGTCGATGAAGGCGTCGAGCTCGTCGCGCCCTTCGCCGAGCATCGCGGCGAGCTCGCAGACCGTGCGGCCGACGAAGCGATCCGCCTCCGGTCGGGTCACCCGTTCGCACCGAATGAGCGGCCAGAAGAACACGAAGGCGGAGCCGCCGCGGGCGATGTCGGCCCGCATGGCATCGCGTGCCGTCGGATCTCGGAGCGCGTGTTCTCGTTCCTTGCCGGAAAGGACGAGGACCTGCCGGAAGCTCGGAACATCGTCGAAGAGAAACGTGTTGCCGAGCGCGAAGTGCGCGCCCTGGCGATTGGCCGCGAACATCGGATGCACTGTCAGGCCGTCGGCCGCAAGCTCGTGCGCAAACTCGACACTTCGCTGCCAGCCGTTCGGGGCGCTCGGGTGAAGCGGCGCGAGCGTGTTGAGATGCACCGGTCGGCCGCGTGCCGCGACGGCCATCGCCCGGATCAGTGCCCGATCGTCGTCGTCGTAGCCGGTGAGGAACGAGCGGGGAATGAACTCGATCGCTCCCTTTCGGTGGCGGCCGATGGTTTCGGCCAGCGCGATCAGTTCGTCGGCCTGCGCGTGGTTGCTGGGTACGCCGCGCCCGTCGTGCGCGACGTGCAACTCCAGCTGACTGGACGTAAAGCCGTACGCGCCGTCCTCGAGTGCCGCTTCGGTCAACGCGACCATCTGCGCGATCTCGTCGGCTGTTGACGGTCGTTCCGACGCGGCGTCGCCCATGACCATCCGCCGCACGGCACAGTGACCGACGTTGGCGGCGACGTTGACGCCGAGCCGGCCGCGGAGGTTGCCGAGGAACTCGCCGAAGCTGCCGCCGCGCCAGTCGACGCCGGCGTGTAGCGCCTCGGCGCTCATGCCCTCGACTCGACTGAGCATCAGCAGCAGCCACTCGACGTCGTCGGCACGCGCCGGGGCGATGGTAAATCCACAGTTGCCGGTGAACAGTGTCGTTACTCCGTGCCAACTGGCCGGCGACGCCGTCGGATCCCAATGCAGTTGGGCGTCGTAGTGCGTGTGCACATCGACGAATCCTGGCGTGACGAGCAGGCCGTCCGCGTCGATGATTTCGGTGGCGTCCGCGTCGATTCGACCGATTCCCACGATCTTCCCGTCTCGCACCGCGACGTCGGCGGTCCGTGCGGGCGCGCCGCTTCCGTCGACGACCGTGCCGCCACGGACGAGGAGTTCGAGGTCAGCCACGGCCGGCGGAACGCATCCCGTACATCGTCAAGGCGTTCGTGCCGAACAGCGCCGCGCGCGCTGCGGGTTCCATCCCGTCCGATGACTCGCGCAGTTCGTCGACGACGCCCGGATACTTCGCGTCGCTGTGCGGAAAGTCGCTCGCCCATACGAAACGATCCGCGCCGACGATCGGCGCGAGCACCTTCGACGTGATCTCGCCCGGATCGAAGCTGATCCAACACTGCCGCTGGAAGTACTCGCGCGGTGTGAGCGACAGGCTGCCGGTGGCCCAGCCGTAGCTCTCGAGAAACTCGTCGAGGCGATCCATCCAATGTGCGATCCAGCCGCCGCCACACTCGAGGATCGCGACTTTGAGTTCGGGAAACCGCTCGAGAACCCCGCCGTACACCAGGTTCGACGAACAGATCACACTGTCGAACCTGG
>JBKQIY010000028.1:0-5784 GCA_052148155.1 Acidimicrobiia bacterium
CAGATCGGCGTCCCAGACCCTGGCGACCGAGACACGTTCGACAGCACACTGCTGCGAGGAGTTCTCGAAGCTATGGACGTTCAAGCCGAGTGGCGCGATCGCGTGATCAATCACATCCTCTCAGCAGGATTAACGCTGGCGGGTATCTCGAAACTCGAGCAAGTCGACTCCGAGGTAGCTGAAACCCTCCAGGCTGCGCTTGACGAACTCGACATCGCGATCCATGAGCTACGCACCGCCACTTTCGCCCACGGCGTCGCCGCCGACGAGGTGCGACTCGTCGCGTTACCGGACGCCGCAACGTCGGACGGCCATCGTCGCCTGTCCAACGTCGCCGACAACGCCGTGTTCGCATACGCGATCGGCGGGCACGACTATTACCATGCACGCGACAACACCTTGTGGGCTCATGAGAGCGACGGCCTGCTCCGATCTGCGAGATCTGGTGCGCCGCTCGCTCGCCGCGTCGGCAACACCTTTCACGACATCGCAACGAACGCTCCGCTGTACCACGAACATGGAGGTTCAAACTCGTTGGCGGCAATGCACGAGGACTAGCGCGCCCCCTCGCTCCCTGTTACCGAACAGAGGAGCGCGTGTACTCAAAGTTCTCGTCGAAGTGCGACACCGTAGGCGAGCGGTAGCACTGGCGACGTCTTCGCCGCGATGCCTTGTCATCGTGCGGGCGCATCGAAACGCGGGACCGCTTTCGTCAGTCCCGCGGACTGTTCGAGTCGAACGGTCAGCGGCGCTGAGGTCCCGGCGACACGGGATGGGTGCGCGCGGGTCGTGTGAGCGCGTCGGCGGCGAGCGTCCCGTTGATGATCTCGTGGGCGGTAACTGCGCCAGAGCGAAGCATTCTGGCGCGGCTGATGGTCGAGTTGCGTAAGGCTCTGGCGTGACATCGTTGCCCGACCGCCGCGCCTCGTTGTGGGCCTATTACGACCGACGCGCTCCCGAATACGACGGAGGCGTCGAGGGCGCGTACCGATACTTCCGAAGCCTTGGTGTCGACGTCGACCTCGAAGCCCTCCGCGCTGAGCGTCGGGCCGTAACGCGCGAACTGGCGCGGCTTCCACCGTGTGCCTTCGTTGACGTCGGCGCTGGCCCGGGCGTGTTCACGGACCAGATACCCGGCAGCGGGTTCGCGATCGACCAGAGCGACAACGCGCTGCATCGGCTGCAAGTCAAGGTTGGCGATGTTCCTGCGATACGAGCGGATGCGACCGCCCTGCCCTTGCGTGCGAACGCGGTGCCGCGACTCTTCGCGGGCCACCTCTACGGACATCTCGAACCACCCGAACGCGCGACGTTTCTGACTGAAGCGCGCCGCGTCGCCGATGAGCTTGTGATCCTCGACTCGGGTCTTCCGCCCGGTGCGCGTTCGGAGGAGTGGCAGACCCGCAGCCTCGCAGACGGCTCCAACCATACGGTCTACAAGCGCCATTTCGACATCGACGTGTTGTTGGCAGAGGTCGGTGGAGAGCCGCTGTTTGGTGGCCGCTACTTCGTTCTTATCCGGTCAATCGCGTAACCGTCGCGCCCCGAAGCCGCGCGCCAGATCTGCCAGTGAGGCGCTCGACCCATCGAACGCGATCGGGCAATCTAGGGCCCAGCTCGGGCGCTGGAGGAGAACATGTCTACGACTGTTCAGCATGACCGGGGGCGCGCACGCGATGTGGCAGCCACTCGTCGAGGATCGTCGAGACGAGCGAGCGCGGTGCAGTGAAGATCTTTGGAATCGGCCTTCCGAAGACTGGCAATCACTCTCTGGTCGAGGCCATGCGGATGCTCGGTTACAGCGCCAAGAATTTCCCGGAGCGAGATCAGGAGGTTGGAGACAACGATTTCAGTTGCGGCAATCCGATCGTCGCCGAGTACCCAGCGCTCGACCGCAAGTATCCGGGCTCGAAGTTCATCTTCATGGAACGCGACGACGCCTCGTGGCTGAGATCAATCCGCGCCCATATCAACCGAAAGCCGTTAGAGACACTTCGCCCTTCGCGCAGAGAGCTTCGCATGAAGCTCTATGGCACGCTTAGCCCGACCGACAGCGAACTGCTCGCCAACAAGCACGAGCACGAGACCGACGTGCATCGGTACTTCTCCGAACGGCCCGCCGATCTTCTCTCCATCAACATCGTGCACGGAGAGGGCTGGGAACGACTCTGCCCGTTCTTGAACCACCCCGTACTCGGTCAGGCGTTCCCGAAGCGAAATGTCACCAGCCAGTTGCCTGGCGTTGCCGACGCTCCGGCCTCGGGAGACGGCACCTCGACCCAGTAGCGCACCGGCCTCCGAACTGAACTCTGGTCGGCCTCGCGCGCATCCTCCCTGTCGATCGACAATCGTCAGCATGGGCCGGCTCGTCCAAGAGCTGAGCGCACGCAGAGGTTCGATCGGGCGCTCGACTGACCGAGCGGTCTGGTGATCGACATCGTTCGCAACGTGGTGAACTTCGCGTCGACCGGTGGCTTACCGATTCGCGCCGGTGCCCCTTCGGCGCGTACGGTCGGATAGATGCGCGTCATCGTTTGTCGATCGTTCGGACCCCTGGAAGGCCTGGTGATCGAGGAGCGCCCGTCCGACGGCCTTCCCGCGGGTCATGTGCGCGTGCGCGTCACTGCAGCCGGCGTGAACTTCGTCGACGCGCTGCTTGTGCAGGGTCTGTACCAGATCAAGCCGCCGCTTCCCTTCGTGGCCGGCGGCGAAAGCGTGGGCATCGTGACCGAGGTTGCAGCCGGCGTTGTCGCTCCGGCCGTCGGCGATCGTGTGCTGGTCGCCAGTGGCGCCGGCGGCTTCGCCACCGAGATGATCGCGGCCGCCGACCGCGTGTGGATCGTGCCACCGTCGCTCACCGACGGTCAGGCCGCCACGTTCATGCAGAGCTACATGACGGCGTTCTTTGCGCTGGCCCGCCGGGCAAAGTTGGAGCGCGGCCAGTGCCTGTTGGTGCTGGGCGCGGGCGGCGGCGTGGGTCTCGCTGCGGTCGATGTCGGGCGGGCGCTCGGGCTGCGCGTGCTCGCGGCTGCGTCGTCGGCCGACAAACGCCGCGTGGCGATGAGCCGCGGGGCGGCAGCCGTTATCGACTCGTCGACCGAAGATGTCAAGACGCGCGCCCGCGAGCTGAGCGGTGGCGACGGAGTCGACGCCGTCTACGACCCGGTGGGCGGCAGGTTGGGCGAGGAGTGCCTGCGTGCGCTGCGCGACGACGGCCAGTTCATCGTGATCGGCTTCGCGTCCGGTGACATCCCGCGGCTGCCGGCGAACCACGTGCTGCTACGCAACCGGCGCGTGACCGGGGTCGACTGGGGCGGCTGGGTCGCGCGGAACGCTGCCGCGAACCAAGAGATGGTGGCGGAGGTGGTCGCAATGATCGCCGCGGGCGAGCTCGACCCGGTCGAGCCCGTGAGCTACCCCTTCGACGCCGCGGCTCGCGCCCTCGCGGACCAGCAGCACCGCAAGGTCGTGGGCAAGGCCGTGCTCATTCCCTGACATCACCGATCGCCAGTGGTGCGGAGTGCCGCTGAGTACGCCCTCGACAAGATCGACGGCTACGCCTTATCTGCGACGCGCGCTCGCCGGACCGCGCGTGATGGGGCGATCGGTATGCGCTGGTCGAAGATTTGGACGTATCGCTCGATCTCCCTCGCGTCGGGGTGCCAGCGGGTCGCATAGCCGCGGTTAGCACTGCGTCACTTTCTTCAGCGCTCATGGGCGGGCCGATAGGTCTGACGTCATGGGACGCAGCGATGCGCGCCAGTTCGTCTAGGGGCGGGAACGTTGGGTGGCTGGGCACGACACGTGCCGTAGCTGGAGTGCTCAGATCGCGGATCAAGCCCTCACCAAAACGGAAATGACCGCCGAAGCCAAAGCATCCCCCATGACCCTCGAAGCCATCGCGACCGCCGTCGTCGAGCGACGCATGCGATTCGGCCCGACAATCCCTCCGGACACGAAGTCGTTCTGACCCGCACCTACGGTACGAAGTGTGAACGGCCGTCTGCAGCAGGCTCGCTCACGCGCGTTCGGCTGATCTACTCGCCGAACCGGATGCGGCGCTCAAGGACGGCATGAGCGATTTCGTCGAGTGTCTGGTCGCTGACGAGGGAGCGTTCTTTCATCATCCCGAGCGCCTCGGCGGTAGTGCAGTTCGCCTGCACGCTGACCATGCCGGACGCTTGATAGATGGCGGCGCCGTGTGGAGCCTTCGACAACGGGTTATCGGCATCCATGCGCGGTCCATTCGCGGCGCTCTTCGACGCAGCACGCGGAGAGCGACTGCGCTCGTTACTGGCCGGGACGTTCGGCACGGCTAGAGCGACCTCGACGTGGTAGTTCAGGGGTTGACGGCGGGGAGTGTGGGCAGAGGGAGTGTGCACGGAAGCGTCGGCAGCGTGACTGGGAGCGTGACTGGAAGCGTCGGGAGTGTGACTGGCAACGTGGGGAGTGTGCAGGGAAGTGTCGGCGATGGGGGCGAGGCCGGTGCTGCGGTCGCTGCGAATGTATTGCCGGGTCCGGCGAGCAAGGTGTTGAGTAGGGCGGTAAGCGACCCGCACGTCGTGAAGTCGGGGATCGTGAACTCGCCTGTCAGCTTCGACAGTGAACCGGCGTGCGCGATTCCGGTCAGAGTCATCGTGATCGGGGCAGTGCTGCACGCGTTACCGACCATGTTGATCGGCGGAAGCGTGCTCGGGACGGTCGGGAGGGTGACCGGAACGGTTGGGAGCGTGGTGGGAAGGGTCGGGAGCGTGATGGGAATGGTGGGCAGTGTGATGGGAAGGGTTGGGAGTGTGCCGCGAACGTTTGCGGTGAGGTCCGACGCCGAGTGAGCTACGTGGCTTGTGGTTGAGGTGGACGCGGTCACGATGTGGAGAACGAAGGTCGATGTCGCGGTGATGCGGGAGTTGGAGCGGTTCCAGTGACCGGTGACCGGTTTGATCGGCACGATCGCAGCGGTCGCGGTCATGAGACCAGCAGGTTGGTCTGCGAACCTCGCGGATGGCAGCGCGATGACCCCTTTGAGTTGGCCGGTCTTACTGTCGATGCGCCCTTTGAAGGTGCCTGCCTGCGGGGAGATCGTCTGCTTGAGTTTGGCGATACGCGCTGTCGCGACGAACTTGTCGTTGAAAGTCGAGACCGGGTCATCGTGCGGGAACGCGGCGGCGGGCTGAGCGATGAGCGCGGCCGGAGCAAGCCCTGACAGCGCAACGATCAACACGGTAAGTCTGCGTCGTGTCCCAATCGACATGACGACTCCTTCGATGGTCGAACACCGTTGCGTATGGTCTACCCACAACCGCAAAGCGTAAAACCCTGGTTTTATCGGGTTGTTTCGGCGCGGGCGGGTTCGGGTAAGGAGTGGTCGGCGGGACAGCACCCGCCTTTGTGCGCGTACCTCCCCGCCGTCGCAGGTTGGCAGACGAGTGAGTGCTCACCGTGTCGTCGAGTCCGAGTTGGTATGCCGGAGGTGACGTGATGGGTATCGCGCATCGCTACATCGAGGCCGACGATCTGATCGTCACGGTCTGGCACGGTGTGGTGACGTGGGAGGAATGGGAGGCCGTCGCCCGCCACCAGGTTCGCGACCCGACCTGGTCATATGGGCGCCGCCGACTCACCGATGCTCGCAGCGCCGACACGTCCCGGCTGACCGCCGATCACGCGGATGCGATCTCGGCGATCTACGAGGCAACCGGAACCGGGATCGGCGGCACCCAGTTAGCCATCGTCGCCAACGACGTATCCGCGCTCGCCCACAACGTCGAACAGAGCCTCGCCGCG
>JBKQIY010000029.1:0-10041 GCA_052148155.1 Acidimicrobiia bacterium
CTTCATGACGGTGTTGTCGAAGACCACGGTCGAGTCGGCCAAGCATCTCCGCCGTGTCGAGTTCGGTGCGATGGTGGGGACCGGCCGGGCGCCGGCGGTGAAGACGTTGCGCCGCAAACTCGTCGAGCTTGTCGCGCAAGCCAAGGCATCCGAGTTCGGTGTCGGGTTGGCCCGCCGGTGGGTCGAGTCCGGGATCGTCGCCACCGCCTATCTGTATGTCGACGGCCATATGGAGACCTATACCGGGAAACGTCGTCTGCAAGAGGTGTGGAACTCGCAACGCCGCATGCCGCTGCCCGGCATCCACCGCTACTTCGTCGGCGATATCGAGGGTCGCCCGCTGCTGTTCCTCACCGAACCGTTGTCGGCGAATCTCGCCAAAGCGCTGCCCCGCGTCGTCGAAGCCGTCCGCGAGGTCGTGGGCGACCGTCCCTTCACGATGATCTTCGACCGGGGCGGCTACGACGCCAAACTGTTCGCGTGGCTCGCAAGCGAACACATCGGGTTCATCACTTACCAGCGCGGCAAACCGAACCTGTCCGACGACGCGTTCCACCGACGCGAGACCCGCTTCGAGGGACGCCGCGTCCGGTTCCGTCTCGCCGAAGACGACGTCACGATCGGCCGTTCGGGCCCATGGAGGCGGATCGTTCTCCGCACCAAAGACGGCCATCAGACCCCGATCATCACCAACCTCGGCCCCGAGACCGGCGCGGCACGCATCGCGTGTTTGATGTTCGCCCGGTGGCGTCAAGAGAACCTGTTCAAATACATGGGCGACCATCACGGGCTCGACACGCTCGCCAGCTACGCGTACACGCCCGCCGATCCGAACACGCAAATCCCGAACCCGCAACGTAAACAGTTCGACCGCCAAATCGCAGAACTCCGCAAACAAGCCGCCATCCTGCGCGCCGAACTCGGCGACGCGTTGGTCAACGAACCGAAAGCAAACAGTCGCAGCGCCCACGGCCTCAAAACCGTCCAGCGCGGCACGGTCAAACACCTACGCCAGATCGAAGGCGACATCGACCGTCTCGTCGCCGCCCGCAAACCGCTCCCCGCCCGCGTCTCAATCGCCGACGCCGGCACCAGCCGCGACGTCATGTGCCTCGAACACAAAGCGATCATCGACCGCGTCAAAATCGCCGCCTACAACGCCGAGGACTGGCTCTGCGATCGACTCGTCGTGCACTACCCCAACGTGCATGACGTACGCGATCTCCTCCGATCCTTCGCCCAGCTCTCCGGCGAGATCCGCACCACCGACGGGACCGTCACCGTCACCCTCGACCCGCCCGACACCCCCAAACATCGCCGCGCGCTCCAAGGTCTCATCACCGATCTCAACGCCATCGGCGCCACCTACCCCGGCACCGACATCCCCGTCACCTACCACCTCAAAACGCACCACTCAGAAACGGCGGCTTGACCCCCATGTCCAGACATCTGAGCTTAGTTCGGAGAACGCGTCGCGGCCCGTCGGGGCATCCGGTCCGACGGGCCGTGACACATCTCGCCTAGCGGTCACCCAATGTCGCGCCTGGCGAGGCCGGGATGGCAGAGAGGGAGACCATCCCGCCATCGCGAACCTAAGACCAGCCCGGGCGACTCGCCATCGCGGGAGCGAGATGACATGCGCTGTGCACCCAACCGCAACCTCCGCGTCGCTCCCGCGACCACCCGTGCGGGCTGCCAACAACGTGCGCAATGTCCTGGATGCGCATCTCGCTGGCCGAGTCAGACTCGACCTTGCTGGCAACGGGTAGCGCTTCCCGATCATCACCCGCCCGTCCGGCGAAACTCGCAAGGATGGACTGTCGCCTACGCGTTCGGAGGGGTCCGAGACAAGCAGGAGGCGGTTCGGGCCGCGTTCTTTGAACTCAGATTGACGCGTCGCACCAGCATTGCCGGGGCGCTGATCTCAGACCACGAACACGACGGACTGCGCCGCGATCGGCATTCGTCCGGTCGGCGATGCCGGAGAAGCGCTCCGCAGTTTCGGAGGGTGTCGAGACCGACGCCGACGAAATGTATGGCCCTCCATGTCGCGCTCGGAAGGATGCGTCGGGGCCGGACATCACGCTCGGTGCACATCCGCGTCGTTTGCACTGGCGGGTGGGACGACGTCGAACCTCTGTGCGTACAACTGTCTGCTTCGACGAACACGAGGCGGATCCTGGTCGATGCGTGAGGTCGATCGTGGATCCCTGGCGGCGGGTATGACGTCGTACGGAATAGCGCGCACGGCATCACCCTGCCGTGACGGTTGTCCTCCGTCGTCGAATTCCATCAGGTCGAAGTGGACTGCGGGTACGGTACGGCCGGTCGTCTTTCACGGACAACGGACCCGGAGCTCCTCGATGTCGAGTGCCAAGCGTGCGGTAGCACCTGTCACGAATCGTCGCGATTTGGCCGGGTATCGGTCGGCCGTCGATGATGTTGCTTCGGATATGCGAAATACCCGCGACCTCGGTTGCTGCCGACGCCGGGCATCGACCAATCTTCGGGAGACCGAACCCCTCGAAAGGATACGAATGAGACCTTCCAAGATGACGGTCGCCGTGACCGTCGTAACGCTCGCCCTGATCGCGGGTGCGTGTAGCAGTAGTAGCAAGAGCAGCACCAGCACCAGCACCGCGCCGACCACCCCGGCCACGACGGCTTCGACCGCGCCGACGCCGCTCACGATTACCGCAGGCGACTACGAATACACCGGGGTGCCCCCGACCATGACTGCGGGAATCGTCCACATCGATTTCGTCAACAAAGGCACGATCAACCACGAGATGGCGTTCCTCAAGGTGACGAACACCAACAACGTGACGGCCATTTTCAGCGGTCTCAGCAAGGTTCTCAACGGCGGAAAGTTTCCGTCGGACTTCCTCGCCGCGACCGGCGTCCACGACACGGCGCCGGGCCAGACGACCGCTACGGAGTTCAACCTCACGCCAGGTAACTGGATTGCGTTGTGTACTGACACCGGCATCGTCGGGAGCGCGAAGCAGGGAGAGCCGCACTTCTTGCGCGGCATGTACAAGAGGATCACGGTGACGGGAACCGGCGGCACCACGCTCCCAACCGTGGGGGAGACCTTGACGGCGCACGACTACGGCTTCGACGTGAGCCAGTTGAAGGCCGGCACGCAGACTGTCCTATTTAAGAACATCGGCCCGATGGAATGGCACTTCGCCGACATTATGGAATTCCCCAAGGGAACGACGGTGACGCAGGCCACGGCCGCGATCCCCAAGCTTCTCGCCTCGCAGGGACCGCCACCGGCTGGTGTCCCCGCGCCGACCCCTGTCATCCAATCGGCGGTCACGAGTCCGGGCAACGGCAACACGTTCACCGCCACATTCGATGCAGGCCGAACGTACGTGGTGTTGTGCTTCGTGTCTGACAAGACCGGCGGTCTCCCGCACGCAATCTCTCACCACATGTACAAGGTGTTCACGATTTCCTGACCGGACGCGATCTTGATGGAGCGGTCCGGGTTTCGACCCGGGCCGCTCCATCCGTTCACCGGCCCGTCTTGCGGACCCACGACCGCAACCCATTGCATCTGACGACCCGCTGTTACGCAGGCTGCCGGTTCCGTTTTGCAACAGTTCGGGCTGTCGTTGTCGCCGCGTCCGAAACGCGGCACTGACACGCACGCTTGCGACCACGTACGGCTCGGCGAGGACGGCACGACACTGGCGCCAGATGTAGCGCTCGCGCGCGAACGCTCCCCCACTGAACGCTCCAGCCCGGCCGATTCCGGTTCCGGCCCGACACAGAGAACTTGTTCGGGTACGGCGATGCGCCTCTCGCAGACACGAAGGAAAGGCAGCGCTGTCGCACCCGTGTGTTCCAATGCGGGGACGCAACGTCAACCATCCGGTGCGGGACTTCACGTCGCGAGTCCGTCCGCGACGGCACAGATCACCGAACGCAGCTCAGCTGAGCCTGTGGTGATCGACTGACAACACCACAGTGGGGCCGCGATGTATCCGTCCGACGGCCCGTCACTCTTGGGAGCAGTATCTCCTGTGAGCACTCCTGAAACCTCAGCCGACGTGCGCGAGCGACTCGCTGAAGCGGTCGAGCGTATGGCCGATACTGAAACGTTCGCCGCGTGGCTACGCGCTCGAGCGACGTTCCACGACTACTCGTTCTCGAACTCGATCCTCATCGCCGCGCAGCGGCGAGACGCCACCCAGGTCGCTGGATACAGGGCCTGGCATGCTCTCGGTCGTCAGGTTCGAAAGGGCGAGCACGGCATACGAATTCTCGCTCCGTGTGTTCGCAAGGTCGAGGACGCGCACACCGGAGAACGTACGCCGCGCGTTGTCGGTTTCCGTTACGTCTGCGTTTTTGACGTGTCGCAGACGGACGGCGATGACCTACCCGTGCTGGAATATCGACTGCTCGATGGCGAGTGCCCCGACATGTCCGACTTCCTCTGCGGCGTTGCACGGTCAGCCGGGCTGGAGATTCGCCGAGAGGCCCTGACCGATGGGACGCATGGATATCTCTCGCGGGCTGAGCGGCTGATCGTCGTTGAACGCAGGCAGTCGGGGGCGATGACTGCCAAGGTTGTCGCGCACGAGCTTGGCCACTACTTCGACCCATGGCTCGTTGAGCATGCCGACGAGTACAGCTCACATCGTGGTGACTGTGAAGCGGTCGCCGAATCCGTCGCATACGTGATCGCTGCGTCGTACGGCTTGGATGCGGGACCAACCGCGGTTGGCTACGTCGCGTCATGGACCGACGGTGACGCGGCACGAGTGCGCGATCTTGCGGAGCGGATCGATGCGAGCGTGGCCGCCGTCTTCGGACGGAAAGACGACACGTAATACTCGATGTTGCCAATCCTCCTCGGGAAGTGCTCCCGCCGCCTCGAATATCCAACCGCGGACCTTCGGGACGGACGATCGGTGTCCGTACCAGCTCCGCCTGGCCGCTTCGCGGCGTGCAAGACACGCTCGCTCGACGAGGGAAGTCTGTGTTCGTCATCACGACCGGGGTCGGTCACGAATCAAGGACCTCGGCGTGTCCGTTCATCGGCGACCTCTGACGCACAGTCGCCGGTCGTGGTCGCCGCCGATCATCGCTTCGACCGGCTTTCCAGTCCGAATCTCCCCGCCTGTAATGCGTCCGGTCGCCGGCAGATGCAGAGACGCTCACTCGTGACCGGAGGCGCGCTCCAAATCCGCGCCCACGCCGAGGGAACGAATACCTCAGACTTCGGAGCCATTGTTGGGGACGCGCGCCCGCGGGCTGACGGTGCTCACACCTCTTGTCGGTGACTGCTGACGGGCTCGGGACGCGCGCGCGAACCGAAGTGAATTCGTCGTTTGCGCGCTTTCAGGCACCTCGTTCGCAGGTCTACAGTCGTATCGGGAGCTGTATCGGCGGAGTGATCTGAGATGTCTGACATGTGGAGGGTCATCATCGGAGTCGTGTCGATCCTCACTTGGGTCGCCGTGCTGTCATGGTGGGCGCGTCCGCGTGAGTTCCGGCACGCTCACAAAGCATCGTCGGAGTCGAAGTTCACAGTCGATAAGGCACCGACTCGCGAGTAGCGGACGACGTCTCCGCCTACCAGGCCAGAACAGGATCTGGCCGTCGATCTGGGCAGACCGGATGGTCGTTGGGCGTTCGGAGCGCGATGGACACACGAAATCGGCTCGGCGCCCTTGCCCGCAAGCCGCGGCATCACCAGCCGTCGTCGGCATGACCATCTGGCCGCGAACTGACTTTGACAGGCCGGTCGCCAAACGGGCGGGACTGGCGGGGCCGATACGACGGTCTGTTCCAGTCGTTCGGTTATGCGGTGACGGGCGCTGAGGGCGCTGATGGGCGGCCGGTACCGCGCGTGTTGGTCGCGGTCACGGCGCAGGCGTACGTCTTGCCTTCGGTGAGGGCGGTCACGGTGAGCGGATCGAGCTTGCCCGTCTTGGATTTGATCGCGCCGTGGTTCACCGATGTACACGTTGCTGTGTAACGCGTGATCGGCGCGCCGTTGTTCACGGGCACTGCGAATGCCACTTTGAGCGCACCGGCGGCGACCTTCGTGACGTGCACCCCGGTCGCCGCGCCCGGAGCCCCGACCGTGACTGGTCCCGAGAGCCCTGAGGCTGAACCTTCGATGGATCCGTTCTCCGCCGCGACGGTGAACCGATACGTCGAGCCGTTGACGAGTCGCGAGATCACGGTGGTCGTGCCCGGTCCGGGGATCAAGGTCGACAGCTGCGCCTGCGACCCGAGAACTGGGGTGACGATGTACCCGGCGACACAGCCGCTCGCCGACGGTGCCCAACTCACGACCGCGGAACCGTTCCCCGGGGCTGTCGAGAGCACACTCGGCGCGGACGGCATCCCGCAGCCCGTGCCGTTCGCGCCCGGCCAGATCACTCGCG
Source organism: Acidimicrobiia bacterium (assembly GCA_052148155.1). Classification (GTDB taxonomy): domain Bacteria; phylum Actinomycetota; class Acidimicrobiia; order IMCC26256; family PALSA-610; genus JBBQER01. Next base: position 6,411 of record JBKQIY010000029.1, read on the forward strand.
ACGGAGCTGACGGGACACTCGTGCCGGCGATATTCGTCGCGGTGACTGTGCACTGGTAGGGGTATTGGCTCACCAATCCGGTCACGACGATCGGGCTTGCCGGGCCGGTCGCCGACATGGTCGGCTCGGTATCCAACGACACGCACGTTGCTGTGTATCTCGTGATCGGTGCCCCACCGTCGAACCCTGGCGTGAACGCCACGGATATGCCAGCGATCCCGGCGGTGGTCACCGAAGCGTCGGCGGGCGCATCCGGCGCGGCGGCCGGAACCGTTGCGGTGGTGATCCGCCCGATCGAGTGGTTGCCGACGTTGTCGAACCACAACGCACCGTCGGGTCCTGCGGTGATGCCAAGTGGCTCTGAAATGCCAGGGTCGCTGTAGAAGGTCACCGCCCCGGCCGTGGTGATCCGCCCAATCGAGTGGTTGCCGTTGTTCGTGAACCACAGCGCGCCGTCGGGTCCTGCGGTAATGCTGAACGGGTCTGCAATGCCAGGGGCGCTGTAGTGGGTGACGACCCCGGTGGTGGTGATCCGCCCGATCGAGTGGTCGCCGTTGTTCGTAAACCACAGCGCACCGTCGGGTCCGGCCGCGATGTTATTCGGGCTTCCGCTCGGGTCGGCGAAGTTGGTGACCGTTCCCGTGGTGGTGATCCGCCCGATCGAGCTGTTGGCGTAGTTCGTGAACCACAACGCACCGTCGGGTCCGGCGGTAATGCTCGTGGGATCTGCGATGGTGGCAGAAGTGAAGCTGGTGACTGTCCCCTCGGTGCTGATCCGTCCAATCGAGTTGTTGAAGTTGGTGAACCACAGAGCACCGTCGGGCCCGGCCGCGATGTCGATCGGGTCTGCGATACCGGCGTTGGTGTAGTTGGTGACCACGCCTGTGGTAGTGATCCGTCCGATCGAACTGTTGCCTTTGTTCGTGAACCACAACGCACCGTCGTGTCCGGCGGTGATGCTGATCGGGTCTGCGATGGTGGGGGCGGTGTAGTTGGTGATCACTCCGGCGGTCGTGATCCGTCCGATCGAACTGTTGCCATTGTTCGTGAACCACAACGCACCGTCAGGCCCGACGGTAATGCTGGTCGGGTCTGCGATGGTCGGGTCCGTGTATTGCGTGACGGCAGCGCCCGCCGGGCGGGCCGCGACTGTCGCGGCGAGGCCGGTGAACGGTCCGGCGATCAGCAACGCGAGAAAGGCGGTCCGCGCCTGGCGACTTCTCACACGCCTCATCGCCCCTCCCCGAAGTTGTGCGCGGCGACGGTACGCGGCGCCGAAATCTTCGTCGACCGCTGATGCCGGTACCCCGCTCGCCGCCGAAACGGCCTTTTCGCACCATGGAAGCTATGCATCTCGGCGGATGCTCACAAATGCACAATCAGCCGGCCGCAGTCCGAGAAGGGTTCTACGGTCGTCGACGGGGCGAGGATCTTGCCACCTCCTCGACGCGACGACGGTCTTCGCAGCGCATGTCGCCGCCCGACCGACGCGCCCCCGGGGTGTTCGAAACGCGACGATCGTCGCGTCTTCGGCTTGCGAACGCTGCGATGTTCCCGCCGGCCAGGAGTCCGGGGACGATCACAACCCAGCGCGCCAGAGCGGGGTCCACGTCCGTCGACGACAGCGGACATGGTGGTCGAGGGAGCGTCTGGGCGGTGGTGTTCGGACCGATCCGTCAAGGTCGTGGCGGTCTCGTGCGCGACACACGAAACGGGACCGGTACCCCATGGCCCGATGAGGCGGCGTGCATCTCGGATGGGAGCTCGCGACGAAACACCTGACCGCAGATCGTTGTGCTCTCAGCGCGAGCAGGTCGCCCAGATTCGAGCAAGAATGTCGCGCATGCCGATGATCGACCGCACAGAAGTGCCTCTGGAGGCCGACGAGCGGACGATGCTCGTGGCTTGGCTCGAATACCACCGCGCCACCCTCGCGCTCAAGTGCGACGGGCTGACCGACGACCAGCTCCGAACCCGCTCCGTTCCGCCGTCCACGCTCTCGTTGCTCGGTCTCGTCCGGCACATGGCCGAGGTCGAACTCAACTGGTTCCGTTTCTGGCTCGGCGGTCAAGAACCGCGACCTCGCTACGACGACGAAGCCGACTTCGACGAGGTCGACACGGCCGATGTCGCCGAGGCGTTCGAGTACTGGCGATCAGAGTGCGACCATGCACGCGAGGTGCTCGCGACCTTCGACTCACTCGACGCGGTCGGCGCGGATCAGCACCCCGGCTCGGGCTTCTCGGTGCGCTGGGTCCTCATCCACATGATCGAGGAATACGCCCGCCACAACGGTCACGCCGACCTGCTCCGAGAGACCATCGACGGAGCCAAAGGCTTCTGATCGGGCATCGCCCCGCAACAAGACCGGACTCCGCGCTTCGAAGGCGTGTCTCGATTCTCGCTTCGGCGGGGCGCGGGTCTCTCAACGCGGGGCGCGGGATGGAGTCGTGACCCGTGGAACACATCGGTGCCATGCAACGGCCAAGAGCGCATCGCCGTCGCCTTCGGGCACGTCGGGTTCATCATTGCGTCGCAGGCGCGTGCCGCAGAGTTCGCACGTGACGACGTCCGCGGGGCCTACGGCGTTCGCGGTACTGGTTGGTGGACTGATCGTCACGACTGATTCCTTTGGTGTGTGGGCGACGTCGCCGCGTCATGCTCGTTTCGTGATGCGGTCGGCCCGCGTCTTGTTCGGAACTGCCGTGTGACGCGGGCGCGGTTTCGTTCCCACGAGAAGATCGACGACCTCTCCAACCGTTCGTTCGCGGATGGTGGTCTCTGGGAGAGGAAGGTGGTCTTGGACGATGTATCGGTTGCGGCGGCCGTCGCGCTCTTTGAGGACGTACCCGGCCTCGGTGAGGTCGCTCACGATCGCGTAGGCGCTGCGCTCGGTGATGTTGAGCGCGGCGGCGATGTCACGGAGGCGCACGTTCGGATCGTGCGCGATGCGGAGCAGTACCCGTCCGTGATTCGTGAAGAAACTCCACCCTGCAGCCATCACGACCAACTCTAGCAATACTTTTCGGGTAGTTGAGTGCTAGTGTCAGGGGGGATGTAGCGCGTGAGGCGTGGCGAGGTACTGGTTGCCGCACGCGGGTCCTCTGCCGATACCTGTGCGCGTCCGTCTCGCCGAGAGCTGTCAGATGACGAATCGGGAGGTGCTGCCGCGATGACATCACGGTCGACGAGCCGTAACCGGTTGGGCCTGAACGCCGGCGACCGCGCCGATCCGCGACTGGAGCCGTCGCTGCTCGTCGAGACGGCGGAAAACCGCGCAGACCTCGAAGTGATGCGTGACATCCTCATTGACCGTTTACATCGACGCTCGGACGACTTTGACGCGACCCGCGAACTCAGGCGGGTGAATTCGAGGCTGCAACGAACCTCGTACGGGACACAGGTCGTATCGGCATCCTCCTAGCGGGAGTTTCCGGGCTATCCCGTGAGGATGGGATGTCGTCGCAGGTCACGGGTGGTGTTTGGCGGAGTGTGTTGTATTACCTAGGTCAGCGTGTTGGCGCGTAGGTGTCGAGTCCGAAGAGGTCGTAGAGGCGTTGTTGGTCGGGTTCCATCTCGGTGAGCATCCGTCTGGCTCGGGGCCGTCCTCGGTCTCCTTGGTAGAGCAGCA
>JBKQIY010000030.1:0-59086 GCA_052148155.1 Acidimicrobiia bacterium
TGAGGCCGCCCTGCAGTGCGTACTCCACCCTGCCTTCCTGAGTGAAACCGAGATTGCCACCTTCGCCGACGGCGCGGCAGCGCAGCTCGGCACCGTCGACACGGACCGCGTCGGTCGCTTTGTCGCCCACATCGGCGCTCGATTCTTGACGCGCTTTGACGTAGGTGCCGATACCGCCGTTGTAGAGCAGGTCGACGGGAGCCCGCAGGATCGCGCCGATCAGCTCGGCCGGCGTGCACGCGGTGATCGCCGCGTCGATGTCGAGACGGGCTCGAACTTCGTCGGTGATCACGATCGACTTCGCAGTGCGGGGGTAGACGCCACCACCTCGAGACAACCTGTTCCGGTCATAGTCAGCCCACGACGACTGCGGCAGGTCAAACAGACGCTTGCGTTCCTGCCACGCAGGCTCGGCGTCGGGATCAGGATCGAGGAATACATGCCGGTGGTCGAAGGCGGCGACGAGCCGGATGTGATGTGACAGCAACATCCCGTTGCCGAACACGTCGCCCGACATGTCGCCGATACCAACGACAGTAAAGTCGTCGCGGTCGGGATCCATCGCCAGGTGACGGAAGTGGCGGCGCACGGACTCCCAAGCGCCGCGAGCGGTGATCCCCATCACTTTGTGGTCGTAGCCGTCGGTCCCGCCCGACGCGAACGCATCGCCGAGCCAGAATCCGCGAGCACACGCGATCTCATTCGCGACATCGGAGAACGTTGCGGTGCCCTTATCGGCCGCGACGACAAGATAGGGATCGTCGCCATCGAAGCGCACGACCCGTGCGGGAGGCACAACCACCGACGAACCGTCATTGCCGGTGACGAGGTTGTCGGTCACATCGAGGAGGCCGGCGATGAAGAGGCGATAGCAGGCCTCGACCTCGGCGTGGAGCTGTGCCGGGTCGACGGGCGGCTGCTTGACGACGAAGCCGCCCTTCGCGCCGGACGGAACAATCACTGCGTTCTTGACCGTCTGGGCCTTCATCAGGCCGAGCACCTCCGTGCGGAAATCTTCGCGACGGTCCGACCATCGGATGCCGCCGCGCGCGACTCGACCCGCACGTAAATGCACGCCTTCCACGCGAGGCGAGTACACGAAGACCTCGAACATCGGTCGGGGAAGTGGCAGGTCGGGAACCTGCGCAGGATTCAACTTGAGCACGACGCACGGACGGGGACGACCACCCTCGTCGGTCTGAAACCAATTCGTGCGATCGGTGGCGAGCACGAGATGCAACAACGCCCGAAGGATGCGGTCCTCGTCGAGGCTGACGATCGCGTCGACGGCGGCGGTGATCTCATCGACGTGCGGCTGCCAGGTTCGGGCTGCGTTGCGTTCCTCCGCCTCGCCGGCACGGGTGGGGTCGAAACGCGAACGGAAGAGCAACACGAGCCGGCGCGCGACGTCAGGATGAGCGGCGAGCGTCCGTGCGACATACGTCTGACTGAACGGCGTCCCGACCTGGCGCAGATAACGGCTGAACGCGCGGAGCAGCGCCACCTCTCGCCACGACAGGCTGGCAAGCAGCACAAGCTGGTTCAACACGTCGTCTTCGGCGTCTCCGGCTGATACCGCGAGGAAGGCGTCTTCGAACAGGTCGTACGCAGCGGCCGGAGTGTCCGCCGGACCTCGTAGCCGAAAGTGTTTGATCCAGCGGGGAGCACGGCCCGCGGGAGTGACCGTGTACGGATGTTCGTCGTCGACGATCACGCCCATGTTCGTGAGTCGCGGCAGTACTTCGGAGAGTGAAGGCTGCGCGCCGAGCCCGTAGAGCTCGAGGTCGAGGTGCTCGGTGTCTCCCGAGAGCCGGACCGCGAGCGCCGGCGCACCATCGGCGTCGAGCGCTACGAGTTCGGGCAGATCGGCGAGGGCCGCCTCCGCCGAAACATCTTCCTGATAGGAGGCCGGAAACGCCGCACCCCACGTTCGGAGAAGGTCGAGTCCCGCCTCTTCACCATGCGCTCGAACGAGCGCATCACGCAGGTCGTCGGCCCACGCGCGGGCCGCGGCGGCAACGCGAGCCTCCACCGCGGCAACGTCGACTGATCGGTCGAGCGACGTGGCCGGGTCGACGCGCAACACGTAGTGCAAGCGAGCGAGCACCGAGGCAGACAGACGGGCGTTCCACTCGTAGCTCGACGCCCCGAACGCGTCGACGAGGACGTTGGAGATACCAACTCGCACTGGTGTCGTGTAACGATCGCGCGGGACGAACACGAGGCACGAGATGAAGCGGCCAAATTGCTCACGGTGCACGAACATCCGCACCCGCCGCCGTTCCTGCAGCCGGACGATGCCCATCGCGATATCGAACAGTTCAGCCGCGTCGATCTGAAAAAGGTCGTCGCGTGGGTAGCTCTCGAGGATGGCGATTAGATCCTTGAAATCGTGACTGGCCGGCGCGAATCCCGCTCGCTCGATCACCTCGGACACTTTGCGGCGCAGGACCGGTACATCGATCGGACTGCCGGTGTACGCCGACGACGTGAACAGGCCGAGAAAGCGGTGCTCGCCGATCACGTTGCCCTCGATGTCGTAGCGCTTCACACCGACGTAGTCGAGGTAGGTCGGACGGTGCACCGTCGAGCGCGCATTGGCCTTGGTGAGGACGAGCAGGGTCGGCTCGCGTGCCTTGGCCCTGATCGCGGCCGGGAGCCTCGAGAAACTGTCGGACGCATATGCGTGTCCGTCGGTGTCGCGGTGGCGGAGGATCCCCAGACCACTCCCCGCTACTGCGGCGAGAAGATCGTCGCCGTTCGCGTCCCGGCCGAGGTCATATTTCCGGTAGCCCAAAAATGTGAAGTGCTGCGCAGTCATCCAGCGGAGCAACGCTGGGCCGTCAGCCAGCTCGTCGGCGTCGATGGGGGGCGGTTGCGCGTCGAGGTCGTCGACGACCGCGTCCACGGCCGCCAGCATCTTCAACCAGTCGCTGGTCGCGGCGCGTACGTCGTCGAGCACCCGCTCGAGATCGTCGCGTAGCGCGGCGATGATCTCGACCGACGTTTCCCGATCAACCTCCACGTGGAGCCACGATTCGCGGATCGCGTCCGACGAATGGTCCGACAGGTCCGCGGCGAGGAGAGTTCCGTCGTCGGCGCGTGTCACATCGAGCACTGGGTGCACGACGAGGTGGACACCGAGGTCGTGACGGTCGATGGCCATGGTGACCGAGTCGACGAGGAACGGCATGTCGTCGTTGACGATGTCGATCAACGTGTGCGGAGCGTCCCAACCCTCGGAGGAGACGGTTGGTGTATGAACCCGCACCGCGGCACGGCCGCCAGCCCGGCGAAATCCGACCTGCCAGTGCGCGATCGCGGCGCGTGCCAGATGGTCCGCATCGGAGAGCGCGAGGTCGTCGATCGCGCCCTGCGCGTAGTACGCCATGACGAAGGCTTCGAGCGTGTCTGGGTGCCCGCCCGCCGCGAGCTCGCCGGCGGTTTGGGCGACCACCGCGCGCAATGTCTCGCGCGCTTCATGGCCGGTCCGCACGAGCGGACCATACCGTCTCGCTCCCGGCCCGTATGCTCCATCCGTGGACATCGCCGCGCATCTGGAGCTCGCGCTCGAGCTCGCCGATGCCGCCGACGCGATCACGATGGCGCGTTTTCGGGCCGCTGATCTCATCGTGACAACCAAGCCCGATCTCACTCCGGTCAGTGAGGCCGACCAAGCCGTGGAACAGACGATTCGCGAACGCTTGGCCCGCACGACCGGTCACGCGGTGCTCGGCGAGGAGTTCGGATCCGACCCCGGCGCGGCCGACGACGCCGAGTTCCGCTGGATCATCGATCCGATCGACGGAACGAAGAGTTACGTGCGCGGACTTCCGATCTGGGCCACGCTCATCGGGCTGGAGCACGCCGGAGAGCTGGTTCTTGGTGTTGCGTCGGCGCCCGCGTTGCAGTCCCGCTGGTGGGCCGGTCGCGGTGTGGGTGCGTTCCGCGGCGGTGAGCGGATCGGCGTGTCCGCGATCTCGGAACTCGCTGACGCCCAGATTTCGTTCTCGTGGGACACGCGCGAGCGTTTCGACGCAGACGGGATCGGCGACAAGCTGCTGGCGCTCGCGCATCGGTGCTGGCGTTTCCGGGGCGTCGGCGACTTCTGGCAGCACGTGCTGGTCGCCGACGGCGCGGTCGACATCGCGATCGATCCGATCGTCAACGTTTGGGATATTGCGGCGCTCGTCCCGATCATCGAGGAGGCCGGCGGTCGGTGGAGCACAATCGACGGTCGTGATGACGTCAACGGCGGCAACTTTGTCTCCACGAACGGGCCGTTGCACGACGCAGTCCTCGCAGCACTCGCGTAACCTTCCGCCCAACTTCGGAGATCTTGTCCTCGAGAGCGGAGAGCATGGCTACGGCGTCGAGCGTGACCGTCGGGATCGACATCGGAACGTCGTCGGTGAAAGCGATCGCGGCCGACGACGACGGCAACGTGGTGGCGCGGGCTCGCATCCCTCACGCATTCCAGGTGCCCAGCCCTCAACGGTTCGAGCACGACGCCCGCCGCGCCTGGCACGACGGGCCGCTGCGCGCGCTCGAAGCGCTCGGCGACGTCGACCCCCGTGCCGTGTCCGTCGCCGCGATGGTCCCGTCTCTCACCGCAGTCGACGAGGCCGGGATCCCGCTCACGCCGGGCTTGCTCTACGGCGACGAACGTGGGCATCAGGCGGAGAAGTCCCACCAACCGGAGCGAGGCGAACTCGCCGAATTTCTACGCTGGCAGGCGCGCGAGCGACCCGATGCGCACGGGTACTGGATGGCTCAAGCCGTTGCGAATCACGCGCTCTCGGGAACTGCGAGCATCTCGTTCATCGTGGCTGCCACGGCGGGCGCGCTCTTCGACTGGAAAGGCTGGGACGCGAATCTGCTCGCGAGTTGCGGCGCTCGCGGCGATCAAATGCCCGTGATCGGACCGCCGGGCAAAGCGCTGGCCGAGGTGAACGGCCGCAAAAACTGTGTGCTCGAAGGAGGCTCGGTCGACGCGTTCGCCGAGCAGCTCGTCGCCGGGGCGAGCACGGTCGGCGACGTATTAGTGATTCTCGGAACAACATTGATCGTCTGGTCCGTCGTCCCCGAAGCAGTCGACGTCCCGAGCTTTTACGCGATGCCCAATACTGCGGCGGGCACGTTTCTCGTCGGTGGCCCGAGCAATGCGGGCGGTCTGTTCCTCAACTGGGCGAGCGCACTGTTAGGCGACGAGGCCGGCACAGTCGACCCGGCCCGGGTCCCGCTGTGGGTGCCGTACCCACGTGGTGAGCGCGTCCCGTTGCAGGATCCCGACCGGCGGGCCCAACTCGTCGATCTCGATCTCACCCACGGGCCGGCTGCCGCGCGTCGAGCCGCGTTCGAGGCGACCGCGTTCGCGGCGCGTCGCATGATCGAGGCCAGCCCCGTTCCGGCGACGCGCATCGTTGCGACAGGCGGAGGCATCCGGCTCGACGGCTGGGTGGATGCGCTCGCCGACTGCACCGGCCTGGCCGTACACGTGTGCGCCATCCCCGAAGGCGGCGCGCTCGGCGCGGCCTTTCTCGCCCGGCTCGCGTGTGGGCTGGAAACGTCGATGGCCGACGCGAGCCGATGGGCGCGTACGGCGCGCGTCGTCGATCCGTCACCAATCTGGCAACCGCACGTCGATGCACGCTACGAGCGATTCCGCGACGTCGCAGGCTAGGTTCCAAACATCAGGGAGATGCTGATGGCGCTGGACATCAAGATCGATCGCGACAACTGCATGGGCTCCGGGAACTGCTCGTTCTGGGCGCCGGGCGTGTTCGATCTCGACGACGACGGGATCGCGGTCGTCATCGACGCCGCAGCGGCCGGCGACGACAAGATCGTGCTCGCCGCCCAGGGTTGTCCGACCCAGGCGATCGCGATTTTCGACGGCGATACGAAACTGGTCTGAGCGCCTCAACTTGGTCTCATCGTGATGGTTCTGCGACGATCCTCGTATGGCGATCGGCATCACCGAAGAGCACGAGGAACTGCGTCAGGCCGTTAGGCGGTTCGCCGACACGAAGATCCCGCCGAGCGCGGCGCGGGCGGTGGTCGACGCGCAGACTGAGACGAGGCCCGGATTCTGGGCGGCGTTGTGTGAGCCGGGCTGGCTCGGCCTGCATGTCGCCGAACACAACGGCGGCGCCGGATACGGGCTGGTCGAACAAGCGGTTGTGATTGAGGAACTCGGACGCGCGTGCGCTCCGGGCCCGTATCTCGCGACTGCGCTCGCGGCGGCGGTGCTCGACGAAGTCGACGGTCCCGCGGCTGCGGCCTGGTTGCCGAAGCTGGCGTCGGGAACATGTACCGGCGCGGTCGCGTTGAGCGGCTCTCGGCCGGTGCTCGGCGGCCACGACGCCGACGTGATCGTGTGTGAGCTCGATCAGCAATGGTACGCGCTCGACGCCGCGACCGTACACGCGAAGGAGCTGGCGAGCATCGACCTCACCCGTCGCGTCGCGCAGCTCGATCTCGACGGCGTGCGCGGTTCCGCCGACCAACTTTTGTCGGGCCTTCGTGCGGAACGGGTTCGCGATCTCGCTTCGGTTCTCCTCGCGGCCGAGGCGGTCGGAGTGGCCCAATGGTGTGTTGAGACGGCGGCCGAGTATGCGAAGGTGCGGGTGCAGTTCGGGCGCCCGATCGGTCAGTTCCAGGGTGTGAAGCATCGCTGCGCCGACATGCTGGCGCGCACCGAACTCGCACGCGCGGCTGTCTGGGACGCAGCGCGGGCTGCCAGAGATGCCGGCAACGGTGACGGCCTGGCGATTGCGTCGGCGGCTGCGTTGGCGTTCGATGCCGCGTTCTTGAACGGCAAGGACTGCGTGCAGACACTCGGCGGGATCGGCTTCACCTGGGAGCACGACGCGCACCTGTACCTGCGCCGCGCCATCACGTTGCACCAACTCGCAGGGACACCCGACGAGTGGCGCGTGCGGGCCGCCCGCGAAGTGCAGGCGGGCGGGCGCCGGCGCCTCGCCGTCGACCTCGGACCTGAGGCTGAGTCCCACCGCGCGGCCGTGCGTGCCGTTGTCGACGAGGTGAAGGACCTCCCGCCGCTCGGCCAGCGCGAGCGCCTCGCGCGCGACGGCTACCTCACGCCGGGCTGGCCCCGGCCGTGGGGTCGTGATGCGAAAGCGCTCGAGCTGCTCGTCATCGAGGAGGAGTTCCGTTCCGCGAAGGTGCCGCGCGCCAACATCGGTGTCGGTGCGTGGGCGCTGCCGACGCTGATCGTCTACGGAACGCCCGAACAGCAGGAGCGGTGGATATCGCCGACGCTGCGCGGCGAGATCAACTGGTGCCAGCTGTTCAGTGAGCCCGGCGCGGGTTCTGATCTCGCGGCGCTGTCGACCCGCGCGACTCGCGTCGAGGGAGGCTGGGTCCTCAACGGTCAGAAGGTATGGACCTCGCTCGCCCGCCAAGCCGAGTGGGGGATATGTCTGGCGCGAAGCGCGCCGGAGCGACCGAAGCACGAAGGGATCTCGTGCTTCATGGTCGACATGACGACACCGGGCATCGACATTCGGCCGCTGCGCGAGCTGACGGGCAACGAAACCTTCAACGAGGTGTTCTTCGACGACGTGTTCGTACCCGAAGACTGTCTGGTCGGAGACGAGCACGACGGCTGGCGCTGCGCGCGTACCACCCTCGCTAACGAACGGGTGTACATGGGCGGCAGCAACACGATCGGCGGCGGTGTGGTCGGCGCGTTGCGGGCAGCTGAACTCCGCGGTCTGTCGGACGACCGGCTCGCGCTCGCCGAGGTCGGCGATCTCGCCGTGACCGGTCACGCGTTGGCTGTGCTCGGTTTCCGGATGACGTTGCAGGCACTGGCCGGCGCCGACCCGTCGGGTTCGGAAGCGGCGGTTCGCAAGCTCCTCGGTGTACAGCACGATCAGCACGTCCAAGAGGTTGGGCTTTCGCTGATGGGCGCCGACGCCGCCGCCACTGACGGCGAGGCCGGAGCATGGGCGTCGGCGTTCTTGTTCAATCGCTGCCTCACCATCGCCGGGGGGACCAGCGACGTGCAGCGCAACGTGATCGCCGAACGCCTGCTGGGCCTGCCCCGCGATCCCGAACCGGGCCAATAGGCGGGGCCGGACCGGGGGCCGAATCCCTCGCCCGAGGCCGGTTTCGGCCGATCAGCACCGTGATGGGGGGCTCGGAGCAAGCCATGATCGCGACCACCACTCGCCTGGTCCCGCCGGAACGGGCGGCTGTCCCGAGCTGTGGCTTGCCGCCGGATCAGATACACGAGTGGCTGGAGCGTCTGCAAGAGGACCTGCGCCGCGTGTGGGCCCGCCTCGAGTACCTGCGCGCCGAGCAGTCGCGGCTCGAAAACCAACAGCACCTCCTCGGCGAGCTCCTCGCCGCCAGCGCGGCGGTCTGAACCGGCACGTCAGTTGACGCGCGTGTCAGGTTTGCCTTTAGCCTCCGTGCAGCACCGTTCGGTGGTCGTGCACGAAGGGACGAGACATGGGCGAGCGCAAGCTGCGCTACGACGACGTGAACGTCGGCGACGAGGCACCGCCGATCGACCATACGCTCACGCGTACCGATCTTGTGATGTACGCAGGAGCCTCGGGTGACTTCAACCCGATGCACCACGACGAGGTCGCGGCCCAAGCAGCAGGTCTTCCCTCCGTTTTCGGGCACGGCATGTTCAGCGCCGGCCTCTTGGCGACGGCGGTCACGAACTTCGTCGGGATCGGCAACCTCACTTCGTACCGAGTGCGCTTCACGAAACAGACGTGGCCGGGAGAGACGCTCAGCACCACCGTCGCGGTGAGCGAGAAACGTCCCGGCAACGAGATCGTGCTCGAGTGCGCGCTCGTGAACGAGCACGGCGAAGCGAAGATCCAGGGCGAGGCCGTGGCCGTGTTGCCGGCCGAAGGCTGACCGATGACCGGACCGCGGTTCGACATCCCGACCCCCGACCTGGAGACGCAGCCGTTCTGGGACGGGTGTCGCCAAGGACGATTCCTGGTGCGTCATTGCAATGCGTGCGACGAAGACCACTTCTATCCGCGGCCGTTCTGCCCGAAATGTTGGAGCGACGACGTCGAGTGGAAACAGGCGTCGGGTCGAGGCACCCTCTACACCTATTCGGTCGTGATCCAAAACGACCTGCCGCCGTTCAACGAGCGCGTGCCCTACGTCGCCGCGGTCGTCGAACTCGAGGAAGGTCCGAGGGTGATGACCAACATCGAAGGCACGCCGCACGACGAACTGCGAGTCGGGATGCCCGTGACCGTCGATTTCAGGGCGCTCAACGACGAGATCACCATCGCGATTTTCCGCGCCGCGGCGACATAACGGGTCAGTAGATTCACTACCGTGAACGACCACGAACAGGACTGGAACTTCGCGTTCGAAGAGCCGTTGCACGAGGTGTTCCCCCAACTTCACGCGGCGCAAAACGCGTGGATGTCGCAGCTCGACTCGCTCGGTGCACCTGACCGCAAGACCCACGAGCTCATACGCATGGTCGTCACTGTCGGGCTGCGCAATCCCGCCGGAGTGCAGCGCCACGCGCAGCTTGCGCGTGAGGTCGGCGCCACATGGGAGGAGATTCTCGGGTCGATCATGTTGACCGTCCCAGGATTCGGGCTGTTGCCAGCCGTCGAGGCCATCCCACACGCGCGTGCCGGCTACGAGCAAGCGCGCGAAGTCGAGGCCGACTAGCTCAACATGCAGGAGACACCAGCGATGCCTTCAAATACGCCGTTTCGCATTCTGCCGCGGCTCGATGACCGCAACCGCGAGTTCTGGACCGGGGGCGCGGTCGGCGCGTTGCGGTTCTGGTGCTGTCAAGACTGCCGCTACTACATTCATCCACCGCAGCCGATCTGTCCGATCGACCATTCGAAAAATCTCGCAGTCGAGACCGTTTCCGGTCGAGCGACGCTCGCGACCTACTCGGTCAACTACCAGAACTGGATGCCGGGTCCGGACTTGCCGTATGTGGTCGCGATCGTCGAGATCGTCGAACAGCCATCGGTGCGACTCACGACGAACCTCGTGAACTGCCCGCTCGACGAGATTGAGATCGGGATGCCGCTGCGCGTCACCTTCGAGCATCACGCCGATCCGGAAGGCGACGTGTACCTGCCGCTGTTCGAACCCGATCGGAGTGCGTGATGGACGAAAACGAGATTATCGAGCGGCGCACGTGCATTACCGGCGTCGGCCAGTCGGACATCGGGCGCCGGCTGCACCGCGATCCGCTCGAACTCACGCTCGACGGCTGCCTCGCAGCGATCGACGACGCGGGATTGACCACCGCCGACATTGACGGACTTTCGACCTACCCCGGTCCGATGGCGCAGCCCGCGGGGTTCAGCGGTGCCGGGGCGTACGACGTGATGGATGCGCTGCGGCTGAACTGCGGCTGGTACGGCAGCGGGCTCGAGACTTCGGGCCAGCTCGGCTCAGTGGTGAACGCCTGTCTCGCGGTCGCTTCGGGCCTCGCAAACCATGTGCTGTGTTTCCGCTCCGTGTATGAAGGATCCGCGCAGGGCGACAAGGGTCGCGCCGCAGTGATGCCCGGAGGTGGTGGAGGCGGCGCATTCAAGGCGTCAGGGTTTATGTCGTGGAACCTTGTGTTCTCGGCGCCGTCGGCGGCTACGTGGATCGCGATGTTCGCACAGCGTCACTTCCATCAGTACGGCACAACTCGGGAGCAGCTGGCATGGATCCCGCTCAACGCTCGTAAGAACGCCGAACTTAATCCGAACGCGATCTACCGCGAACCGATGTCGTTCGACGACTATATGAGCGCCCGGATGATCTCGACGCCGTTCTGCCTGTATGACTGCGACGTGCCCTGCGACGGCGCGACCGCCGTTATCGTGTCCCGACGCGATCGTGCACGTGATCTTCGACATCCGCCGTTGCGTGTCGAGGCGGTCGGCACGCGGATCGCCGGTCGACCTTCGTGGGATCAGTTCGACGATCTTTCGGCAATGCCGAACCGCGACGCAAGCAGACAGCTCTGGTCTCGCACCGATCTGAAGCCGTCCGACGTGCAGATGGCCCAGCTGTATGACGGCTTTTCCTGGCTGACGATGTCGTGGCTTGAGGCGTTGGGACTGTGCGGCGTCGGTGAGGGCGGCCCGTTCGTCGACGGCGGAACGCGAATCGCGCGTGACGGCCAGCTGCCGTTGAACACCCACGGCGGCCAGCTGTCGGCCGGACGGCTGCACGGCTACGGATTCCTGCACGAGGGTGCCACACAAATGTGGGGCGAAGCCGGCGAGCGACAGATCACGATCCCACCGACCGTCGGTGTGATCGCCGCGGGCGGCGGCAACACGTGCGGCTGCCTGCTGCTCGTACGCGAGTAGGCCCGTTCCCGGTCCCGCACGCAGGGGCCGGGGCTGCGCGCGTGGTCGTCGGCGTCGCAGGGAGCTGAACCGGGCGCGCCTCCTCAGCCGTCGAGCGGAGCACGGACCCCAGCTGAATGCTGCCCGCGCGCTCCCGGCGCCAGTCCCGCGGGCGCACAGATCTTCGGGAACGACGACAACCTCGGCGCGCACCGCTCCCCAGCGGTCAGTCGATCGCGATGCGCGCAAGCTCGGCGAGATGTTCGGACGCGTTGCCGAGCGACACGGACAGCGAGAGCAGCCGCTTGTAGTAGAGGTGGATGTCGTGTTCCCAGGTGAAACCGACGCCGCCGAACACTTGGATCGCGGTCCCGCCCAACTGTGCGTACGCGTCGCTCGCGAACGCTTTGGCCATCACCGCGGCCCGGTGCGCTTCGCTCGGCTCGGCGTCGTCGGATGCCCAGCACGCGTAATAGCCTGCGGCCCGCCCGAGCTCCAACGCCCGCAACATGTCGGCGCACAAATGTTGCACGGCCTGGAATGAACCGATCGGCTGGTCGAACTGGACTCGCTCCTTGGCGTATTCCACCGCGAGCTCAAGCGCGCGTCGGGCGGCGCCCACCCCGTCGACGACGTAGGCAACGGCCAGCCGGTCGAGGGTGCGAGCGACGGCGTCGGTCGCGTCGCCGGCGCCGAGTCGCCAGGCCCGTGCGCCATCGAACGTGACCGTTGCCTGCTTGCGGCTGCCGTCAACGGTGGGGACACCCTCGACCCGCACCGAATCGTCGCGTTGGATCGCGAACACGCCGAGCGCACCGTCGGGATCGTGCGCGGTCGCGAGGAACAGGTTGGCGGCGTCGCCGTCGGCGACGTGCACCTTTGTGCCGTCCAATCGCCACACCTCACCGTCGACCCGGGCCTCGCTCGCCGGCTCGCGCCAGCGGTAACGGCTCCCCGGCTCCAACAGTGCGAGCGTACCGATCGTCGACCCGTCGGCCAGGCCGGAAAGCAAGAACTGGTGCTCTCGCGGCGAGCCGGCCATGAGCACGAGCGAAACCGCGCCGACCGCAGTCGAGGCATAGGGGGCCGGACACAGCGCGCGGCCGAGCTCTTCGAGCACCACGGCCGCGTCAACCATCCCCATGCCGGCACCGCCGAACTCGTGCGGCACCAGCAATCCGATCGCGCCGATGTCGCCCAGTCCGGCCCAGACGTCGTCGTGGCCGAGACGCGAAGCGTCCGTGTCATACACGTCGCGCACATAAGTCGTTGGCGCCTTGTCGGCGAGGAAACGTTGCACGGACTCGCGCAGCATTTCCTGGTCGGCACTGAACTCGAAGTCCACGACGGCGCTCCAGACGCAACAAATCATGCGCGCGTCCACGCACATGATTTGGCTGACATGAACGTCAGGAAACTACCCTGCGCCGCGATGCGCCTGCAGTACGCACCCGAAGATGAGGCGTTCCGCGCCGAGCTTGTCGCCTGGCTGGCGACACACCAGCCGTCGGCCGAACGATTCCGCGCGCCGAAACAGTCGAGCGCGCACATGCCGGAGTGGGCGCGAACGTGGCAGCTGGCCTTGTTCGACGCGGGCTGGCTCGTCCCCGGTTGGCCGCCCGAACTCGGCGGACGCAACGCGTCGCCGACACAGCAGATGATCTACTTCGAGGAGATCTCCCGACGTGAGATCATACGGAGCGCGAATCCGCAAGGTCTGGGCATCATCGCCCCCTCCCTGAACGACTACGGCACGTCCGAACAGAAGGAGCGCTTCCTCGGTCCGACATTGCGGGCCGAGATTTCTTGGTGTCTCGGTATGAGCGAGCCGGGCGCCGGCAGCGATCTCGCGAGTCTCAAGACCCGCGCCGAGCTCGTCGGTGACGAGTTCGTCGTGAACGGTCAGAAGGTGTGGACGTCAGGCGCGCAGCACGCCGATTGGTGCTTGTGCTTTGTGCGCACCGATCCGAGCGCGCCGAAACACAAGGGCATCAGCGCCTTGATCATTGAGACGACGACACCCGGGGTGGAGCGCCGCCCGTTCCCGGAGCTGTCCGACCCCGACTTCTGCGACTTCAACGAAGTGTTCTTCACCGACGTGCGGGTACCGAAAGACAATCTCGTCGGTCCGCTGAATGGCGGCTGGCCGATCACGCAGGGTTCGCTCGCACACGAGCGGGCCATGCTGTGGATCGGTTACGCGTATGACCTGCAGCGAGCGGTGCGGGCACTCGTCGAACTCGGCGACCGGCGGGTACCGGGCGGCGGCCGGCTTGGGGACGACCCCCGCTACCGTGACGCGGTCAGCGGATTTCACATCGACGCGCAGGCGCTGCTCGCGATGGGCTACCGCGGCTTCTCGAAGTTTCTGTTGGGCAAATCGTCGCCTGAGCACTCGCTCCTCAAGCTGTTCGGGAGCGAATCGTTACAGCGAGCGCTCCTGTACGGGGCTGAGGCGCTCGGCGTCGACGGACTAAACCTCGACCTGTTGGGGCCCAAGATGTGGCGCGACGGCCCCTGGGCCATCTCGTATCTACGTTCGTTCAGCGGCACGATCCCCGGCGGAACCAGCGAGATTCAACGCAACATCATCGCCGAGCGCGTCTTGGGCTTGCCGCGCTAAGTCGGTGCGCTCGCACGACCGGCGCCTCGACGCCGCCCTCACGCGCATAACCCGTTGTCTTCGGGGCCCGGCGAGCGCAGTCCAGCTGACGGCGGCCCGGCCGATCGCGGTCCGGTGCGCGTCGAAGAACAACTCGGTCGATTCTCGGTGTCGCGATCGACGTCCGGATCGAGGTCGAGATGCGGCCAGACCTGATGGTCGTCGACTCCGCGACCGCAACGAACCCGAGGCCGGGACATGCCTCGTCGTCCTTGGCGACCACGACGGTGTCCGCTACATCGTAGAAACCGACCGGTCGAGCGTCCCGGCCCAAACGAGCGAGTGCCGCCAGATCGTGCGCGTCGAAGGCGACGGTCCACAAGATGATGCCAGACTGAGACGGTGGACTTCATGCCCCGCCCGATCGACGCAGCGCGCGCGCAGCGTTACGTGGCCGAAGGCTTCTGGGACGACCAGACGTTCGGCGGCCTGCTCGCCGACGGTCTGCGGGAAGCGGCCGCGCAACCGTTCACCGTACGTTCGGATCGTCGTCCGTACCGCGGGACGCTTGGCGACGTCGACGCGCTGGCCCGCCAAGTCGCGGCGGGCATGCGCGCCCGCGGAGTTGAGCCTGGGGACGCGATCGCGTTTCAGCTTCCCAACTGGCTCGAAGCGGCGGCGACGTTCTACGCGGTCGCGTACCTCGGTGCCGTCGTGGTGCCAATCGTGCACTTCTACGGAACCAAGGAGGTCGCCTACATTCTCGCTCGAACCCGAGTCAAAGCCTTGGTCACGGCCGACCGCTTCGGCGCTCAGGACTTTCTCGCCAACCTCGAATCAATGCGCGCCGACCTTCCCGATCTCGAGTGGGTCGCGGTGGTCGGAGACGTTGTCGGGCCGGGCAACATCGCGTTCGACGAACTCCTCGGGCACGGATCGCTCGACGCGTTGGCCGAGGTCGATCCGAGCGCGCCGGCGCTGGTCGCGTACACGTCAGGGACGACCAGCGACCCGAAAGGCGTCGTGCACGCGCATCGGACGATCGGCGCGGAGATCCGTCAACTGGGCGGCATGCAGCCCGAGACGTTGCTCGCCCGGGCCGGAATCCCGCCGTCGCCGCCGTCGATCACGGGCGCGCCGGTCGGCCACGGGATCGGCATGATCGCGGCGTTGCTCATGCCGGTCGCGGGTCGTCGCCCGATCCACTTGATCGATGTGTGGGAACCGGGTCGGGTGCTGCGGGCAATGCTCGACGAGGGCTGCTCGGCCGGTCAGGGGTCGACCTTCTTTCTCACCAGCCTGCTCGACCATCCCGACTTCGATCCGGTACGTCACGTCGCGCTCATGCCGGTCATCGGCCTCGGCGGTTCCGCGGTTCCGGCCGCGGTCGGCGAGCGCGCCGAACGCCTCGGTATCACGACAACGAGAAGTTTCGGGAGCACCGAACATCCGTCGATCACCGGTTGTTCCGCGGTGTCACCGCGCGACAAGCGACTGAACACCGACGGCACACCATTGCCGGGCGTCGAGATGCGCCTCGTCGACGACGACGGTCACGACGTCGCGATCGGCGAGCCGGGCGAGATCTGGAGCCGCGGGCCGGATTGCTTCGTCGGCTACACCGACCCGGCCTTGACCGCCGCCGCGTTCGCGCCGGGCGGGTGGTATATGACCGGCGATGTCGGGGTGCTCGACACCGACGGCTACCTGGCGATCACCGACCGCAAGAAGGACATCATCATTCGCGGCGGCGAGAATGTGAGTGCGGCCGAGGTCGAAGAGATCCTGGTTCGGATGCCTGACGTTGCGGAAGTTGCCGTTGTGGCAGCGCCGGACGCGCGGCTCGGTGAGATCGGATGTGCGCAGTTTCGGATGCTGCACGGCGCGCCAGCTCCCGATATGGCGACGTTGCGCGCCGCGCTCGGACGCGCAGGTCTGGCGCGTCAGAAGTGGCCGGAGCTCATCCGCGAGGTCACGGAGTTCCCGCGTACGCCGAGCGGAAAGATCCAGAAGTTCGTGTTGCGTCAGCAACTGCGGGACGAGGCTCCCCGATGAGCGAGGCTCCCGCTCCGCTGGCTGGCGTGCGGGTGCTCGACGTCAGCCGGTTCGTCTCGGGCCCGCTGTGCACGTTTTTGCTGGCGTCGATGGGTGCGGAGGTGATCTCGGTGGAGTCGCCCCGCGCGTCCACCAGCCGCCGTCTGCCACCGTTCGCGCATCCGGACGGAGGCAACACGCACGACTACGTCGAGGGCGCGTTATCGATTCCGTTCCTGAAGCGCAGTCGAGGCAAGCGCAGCGTCGCGCTGGACGTCACGCACCCGCGCGGCGCCAGCCTGGTTCGTACCCTCACCATGCGGTCCGACGTGTTCGTCGAGAACTCGCGCTCGGACGCGATGGCGAGCTTCGGTCTTGGCTACGAACAGCTCGCGCTCGAAAACCCCCGCCTCGTGTACTGCGCCATTTCGGGTTACGGCTACGACGTACCGGACCGGCCCGCGATGGACAACATTGTGCAAGCCGCTTCAGGCGTCATGGCCAAGACCGGTTTCGCGGACGGTCCGCCGCTGCGCGCCGGCATCACGATCGCTGATCACGCGAGTGCGACCTACGCTGCGCTCGGGATCCTTGCTGCGTTACGCCAACGCGACGCGACCGGTCGCGGGCAACTGGTCGACGTGGCGATGCTCGACGTGCTGACCGCGTCGGTCTGGGACGAACCGGTCGATCACTACGCCGCGATCGGGATGCCACCGCGTACCGGAAACGCCGACGGCCGCGGTGCGCCCATCAACACCTACCGTTGCGCCGACGGCTGGATCGCGCTCACGTGTACGAGCGATCGACAATGGCAACAGTTGTGCGACCTCATGGAGCGCGACGACGCGCTCACCGCATGGCCGACGATCCGCGAACGCGCCGGTGCGAAAGAACAGATCGACGCGGCCGTGCAGGCATGGAGTCAGACGCGGCCGGTGCGCGAAGTCGAGGCGGCGCTGCTCGCCATTGGATTCCCGGCCGGGCGGGTTCGTGACCCAATCGAAGCGGCCGCCGACCAACACTTGCGCGACCGCGGGCTCCTCAGCGAACTCCGACATCCGGGTGCACCAGCCGATCGTCCCAGCGGATTTCTCGGCGCCGCCCTTCCCATTTCGTTCACGGGACGTGTCGAGCTGCCTCCCGCCGAACTTCTGGGTGCAAGCACCGACGCAGTGCTGGGTGAGGTTGGCGGCTGCGACGACGACGACCTCGCACAGCTTCGAGCCGACGGAGTCATCGCGTGAGTGCGAAGCGCACCCCGGATCCAACCAACCGGAGCGGCCTCCTCGCGGGAATGCGTGTGCTCGACGCCGGCATTTGGCGGCCGGTGCCGCACGCAACACAGCTCCTCGCCGATCTCGGTGCCGACGTCGTGAAGCTCGAGCCGCCCACCGGGGACCCGATGCGCACCTTCCCCGACATTTTCCGCGACATCGCGTCGCACAAGGGCAGCGTCGTGGTCGACCTGCGCGACCGCTCCGGACGTGTTCGTGCGCTCGAGCTCGCAGCTCGCGCCGACGTGTTCTGCGAAGGCTGGCGTCCCGGCGTCGCCGACCGACTCGGCGTCGGCTACGAGCACGTCAAGGCAGTGAACCCGTCGATCATCTACTGCTCGGTGAGCGGATACGGACAGACCGGCGAGCTCAGGGCGCTTCCCGGCCACGATGTGAACTATCAAGCGCTGGCCGGTGGCATCACCCGTGCGAACTCGCTCGACGTGCCCGAGATCCCCAAGGTTCCGATCGCCGACCTCGCCGCAGCCACCGTGGCCGCTCTCACGATCTGCGCGGCGTGGGCAAATCGACTGCGGACCGGCGAGGGCGAACGTATCGATGTCGCGATGGCCGACGTGGTCGCATCGTGGATTGGTCCGCGTTCGGCCAACGCGATCCGCGGACGCGACGAAGCAACGCGCGGCTCGACCGGCTACGGCGTTTTCCGTTGCGCCGACGGACGCTGGATCGCGCTCGGGGTGATCGCAGAGGACCACTTCTGGCGGTCGGTGTGCGACGGGCTCGGCATCGCGCAGTTGGGCGCGCTCACGTACTTCGATCGGCTCGACCGGTTCGAGGAATGTCAGTCCGCGCTTGTCGAGGCGTGCGCGGCGCTGCCGCACGACGTCGCGCTGGAGCGGCTGACCGCGGCCGGCGCGCCCGTGACGCCGGTGCTCACCCCCGAGGAAATGGGGGAGCATCAGCACTTCCGCCACCGGGGCGTGATCGCAGTGGACGACGACGACGAACTGCGAGTGTGCTTCCCTGCGGTGTTGTCCGAGCGACCGGCGCGTCGCCCCGGACCGACGCCCGACCCCGATGCGAACCGTCACGCATGGAGTGACTGACGGTTGGACCGTGGCCGCAACGACCGAACAACGATCGATCCTCGACCGCGTCGATCTCGTCATGCACGACACCCACGCCGCGGTCGCGTGCTGGGGGTGTCTCGGAGTCGACGTCTACGAACCGGGGGCGCACATCAGCGACGTCCAACGTCGCGTGCGGCATCACCGGGACCGCCAGCCTTATGAGCGCGAACGGTCCGGCCGGGCACGGTGTGGCGAACCCGGCGACTCGCGGGAGTTATGAGCGCAGCAGGCGTCCGGGGCGCTGCTCCAACGCGTCCGGGACGGGTTCTTCGTCGGCACGGATCACGGTGCCGTTGACCAGCACGTGACGCATGCCGACAGGTTTGTCGGCGACGAGACGTTCGCCGTCGGCGGGGAAGTCACGAACTCGCCGGAGCGGCCCGGGCGCCACCCGGTCGAAGTCGAACACCACAACATCGGCCGCCTTGCCGACCTCCAACGTTCCGCGGTCGTGCAATCCGAACACGCCCGCCGGTTCTCCAGTCAATTTGTGGATCGCGTGCTCTAACGGCATCACACCTTTGTCGCGAACCCAGGTGCCGAGCAGATCGGTGGCGAAGCACGCATCGCAGAGCTGGCTGACGTGCGCGCCCGAGTCGGCCAGGCCGAACAGCACCGTGTCCTGGGGCAGGAGCCAGGCGATCGCGTCGGGATCGTTGTTCGCGAGCACGCTCGTGAAGCGAGTGTCGAGGTTCTCCTCGAGCGCGAGGTCGAGCATGAAGTCGAACGGCGTGCAGCCGCGCTCGTCGGCGACGGCAACCACGTTGCGACCCACGAGCTCAGGATGATCGACCGTTTCCGCAACGGCGAGCGAATCGAAATTCATCGGGAGCGCGCGCTTCGCGCCGCGGCCCGACAGCTCCTCCCATGCTCGGGTACGCCACGCGGGGTCCCGGTACGCGGCGATGCGTTCCTCGACCGGTCGGTCCATCAACGCTTGGAACGCCGGACGCATGTTGAACGTGAAAGGTTCGCGCAAGTTCATCTGGAAGGTCAACGGACGGCACGAAACCTGCGGCCAAACCTCCGAACCTTCAGCGCGGGCCGCAATGTTCGCGGCCATGATCCGCTCGTGCCACGGGTAACCTTTCACCGTGAGCAGCGCGGTCCACGTGACCGGCCGTCCGGCCGCGCGTTGAATGTCGAACACGTCGTCGTGCGTCACCTTTTCGCCGGGCAGCAGCGCAACCACACCTTTGTGCGCGTCGCGAAGTGGCGCGACAAGGGCGCGTACCTCGTCGAGGTCGGCGATGCGTGACGGCACCGGCCGTCCTTTGTCGCCGTTGTGTGTCGGCGACGCCGACGTCGCGAAGCCAGCTGCGCCAGCTTCGAGCGCCTCCGCGATGACGCGTTGCATGCCGCGCACGTCGTCGTCGGTGGCCGCTTCGTCGTAGCCCGACTCGCCCATGACGTAGAGCCGGACGGCCGTATGACCGACGTAACAGGCGTAGTTGAGCAGCGTGCCGCGCCGTTCGATCGCGTCGAAATATTGCGGGAAGGTCTCAAAGTCGGTCCAAGGAACGCCCTCGAACAACGTGTCGGCAGCCATGTCCTCGACGTGCTGCAGCGTCCGGACGAGCAGCTCGCGGTGCTCGGCTCGGACCGGGGCGATCGAGAAGCCGCAGTTGCCGGCCACGACAGACGTGACACCATGCCAGCATGACGGCGTGAGCGCCGGGTCCCAGAACACCTGGGCGTCGTAGTGCGTATGGATGTCGACGAAGCCCGGCGAAACCACATGGCCGTCGGCCTCGAGGACCCGTCGGCCGTCGAGTCGATCCCCGATGGCGCTGATGACGCCGTCAGTGACTGCGACGTCAGCGGACCGGGCCGGGGCGCCAGTGCCGTCCACGACAGCACCGCCCCTGATCACGATGTCTGCGGTCATGGTGGCCTCCGTCGGCGTGTTCGGCATCCGTGGGCTCCCAGCATGCCCGACCACCGGCCCATCAGCCACCACGGCCGCGTCCACCCCGCCCGCAGCCCCGCGACCAGATCGAGTCTTCACCCTCGAAATTGGGGTCGAACCGCTCGATCGTCTCGAATCGCCGCCATCAACCTTGACGCCCATGTCAGGTTCGGGAGACGCTTGCGTCATGAGCCCCACGAGTACTGATATTCCTGATCACATGCCGGCCGCCGTGTTCATGGGCCTCAAGGACGTCGCAGTCGAGGAGCGGCTGACGCCCCAGCCCGGTCCGGGCGACCTGCTGTTGGAGGTAAGTCACTGCGGGGTCTGTGGCTCCGACCTTCACTTCCTGGTCGAATGGGGCGGCCGCACCGGCGTGATCGAGGGCCACGAGTTCTCAGGGACGGTGGCGGCCGTCGGTTCGGAAGTGACCGGCTGGACGGTCGGCGACCGGGTCGTGCCCGGACAATCGCCCAAATGCGGCGAGTGCGAGTACTGCCGAGCCGGCCGGGTCTCGCTGTGCGTCCAACGCGGCCGGGTCGGTGCCGACGACAACGACAGCCAAGGTGCGTTCGCTCGCTACAAGCTGATCAAGGCCGCGCATGCGCTCCGAGTCCCTGAACACCTCTCGCTCAAGCATGCCGCGCTCGTGGAGCCGCTCGCGGTCGCATTGCACGGCATCACTCAGGGTGGAGGCGCCCGGCCCGGCAGCCGCTGGTTGATCACCGGTGGCGGACCGATCGGGTTCTTGTCGGTGGCCGCGCTCAAAGCTCTCGGTGTCGACGACATCGTGGTGAGCGAGCCCAAGGAAAAGCGGCGGCAGCTGTGCGCGAAGCTCGGTGCGCGCACCGTGACGCCCGAGGAGCTTGAGACGCCGCGCTGGCCGCATGATCTCGTCGCCGAGCCGTTCGACGTGGCGCTCGAGTGCTCAGGCAACGGGCGAGGACAGGAGTCCGCACTCGCGCAGCTCAAGCGCGCCGGCACGCTCGTGCTCGTCGGCGCGGGCGTCGCACGGCCCAAGTTCGACCCGAACCGCATCCTGTTGAACGAGCTGGTGATCACCGGAGCCTTCGTCTACGACGCCGACGGCTTCGTGCGCGCGCTCGAGCTGCTCGCGTCGGGCAGGTTGGCGAACGACCTGCTGGTGGAACCCGAGGACTATCCGCTCAACAAGCTGCTCGACACGGCCCTCGGGCTTCACGACGGAACCGTCGCCGCCAAGGCGATGATCGTGCCACGCGTCGACTGAAGGAGCACCGATGACGTCCACCGAAACCCAGCCGACCGGCCCGACGTTCGCGTCCCGCAAGCCGCGCATGAACCACGTGGCGATGAGTCTGGCGCCTGACATGCTCGACGCCGAACATCGCAAACTGCGCGCCGATTTCCTCAGTGACGTGTTCGGTTTCTACGACCTGCCGATGCTCACCCAGGATCGGTACCGCCAGGTGTTCCAAGTCCACAACATCGAACAGTTCGTGTTCCTCATCGCCGACGATCCGCCAATGAGCTGCGCTCGACTCGACCACTTCGGGCTGTCCGTCGGCGCCGAAGGCGAACTCGACGAGATCCTCGCACGTGCGAGAGCGTGGCAAACGCGCGACGACCGCGTCGAGATCGTCGACAAGAAGGTCGACGACCACGGAACAATCGCGATCACGAGCATCTACGTCAGGTACCTGCTCCCGATGATGATCGAGATCCAATGGTGGGACTTCAAGGGCATGCCCCGCGCCAACGAAGGAGCGAAGTGACCGAACCCGAACTGCGATACGGAGCATTCGCGCTCCAAGGCTGGAAGCTCGAGTATTCCGGCTGGGACGCCGCCCGCGCCTGGGAACGCACCAAGGAACTCGCGCAGCTCACCGAACGGCTCGGCTACCACCACCTCTGGGTGTACGACCACGTCGAAACTGTTCCTCGCCGTGAGCCCACCATCATGTTCGAGGCGTATACGACGCTGGCCGCGCTCGCACAACACACCACGACGATCAAGCTCGGTCAGCTCGTCACGTGCGCGGCGTACCGCAACGCCGGCATGTTGGCCAAACAAGCGGCGTGCGTCGACGTGTTCTCCGGCGGTCGCCTGATCCTCGGTCTCGGAGCCGGTTGGTACGAGCGCGAATATCAGGCGTACGGCATCAACTATCCGAGTGCCGGTGTGCGTCTCCAGATCCTCGACGAGACCCTCGAGGTCTTGAAGCGGCTCTGGACCGAAGAAACCGTCACGTTCCAAGGCAAGCACCTGTCGTTCGACGGCGCATTCTGCGACCCCAAGCCGCTGCAGCAGCTCCCGGAAATCTGGGTGGGCGGCGGCGGCGAAAAGGTCACGCTCCGCATCGAGGCCAAACACGCCGACAAGACCAACTGGCAGACGGGCATCGAGGGTTTCCGGCGCAAGTCGGCGCTCCTCGAACAGTATTGCGACGAGATCGGCCGCGACTTCGCCTCGGTCGTGCGGACGCACGGTCCGGACTGCTGCGTGTTCGACACCGAAGCCGACATGGCTCGGTGGCTCGACTCTCCGGGCGGTGGATCGTTGTGGGGGCGATCGCCGCACGACGAGTACGTGCGTGACAACCTCGTCGGCACGGCCGAGCAGGTGGGCGCCAAAGTTCAAGAGTTCGTCGACGCCGGATGTCGTGAGTTCGTGTTGTGGTTCCGCGACGTCCCGGCCTCCGACAGCCTCGAAGCATTCGCGCGCGACGTGATCCCGCGCGTGAGGGGTTGAGCCGCGCCCTGGTCCCACATCGAAGCATGCCGTCGGCGTGGTGTTACCGTCAGGTTTCATGACCGTGCTCTCCGACGCGCCCGCGCGCGAGACGACGGCCTCGGAGGCTCCGACCGGACGGCCGCGCCGAGCGACGGTGATCGCGGTCGCCGCCGTGTTGGTCGCCGGACTCGTGTTCTTTTTCTGGACCCGCTCGGATCTGTGGCTCGACGAGGCGTTGACAGTCGATATCGCCCGCGTGCCGTTCGGGCATCTCGACCAGGCGCTCCGTCAAGACGGTGCGCCGCCTCTGTTCTACGCGTTGTTGCACGTCTGGAGTGCGGTGCTCGGCACCGGCAACTGGGCCGTACGGTCGCTTTCCGGAGTGTTCATGACGGGTGCTGCCGTCGCGTTGTGGTTCGTCGGTCGTCGAGTCGCGGGCCGAGCCGGAGCGTGGACAGCCGTGATCGTGATCGCGGCGAATCCGTACGCGATTCGCTACGCGACCGAGACGCGCATGTACGCGCTCGAGATCTTCTTAGTTTCGTGGGGGATATTGGCGTTTCGGCGTGCGCTTGAATCGCCGAGGCCGATCCGTCTCGTGCAGTTCGGCGCGATCGTCGCGCTGTTGTGCTACACGCAGTACTGGGCGCTGTACCTGCTGATCGTCGTGGCGGTACTGCTCGTCGGACTGGCTTGGCGCGGCGAGCACCGCGACGCGGCCCGTTGGATGCTGCTCGCGATGGTCGTCGCCGGCATCACGTTCGTCCCGTGGCTGCCGACGTTCCTGTATCAGCGCGCGCACACCGGCACGCCGTGGGGGACGCCGCAGCTGCCCGGACTGCCGTTCGGCTACACGCTGCGCGACTTCTCCGGCGGCGATGAGCAAGAAGGTTGGCTGCTGTTGGTCCCGTTGCTCAGCCTGTTGATGCTCGGACTCTTCGGACGTGCGACCGACGAACGGCGAATCGAACTCGACCTGCACACACAGCCAGGTGCGCGGTGGGAGGCGATCGTCGCAGGCGCGACGCTCGCCGTCGCGTTCACGTTGAACTACCTCGCCGGCGGTGCGTTCCAATCGCGTTACAGCGCCGTCGTGTTCCCGTTCTTCGTCGTGCTGGTCGCGCGCGGTGTCACGACCCTTTCGGATCCGCGCGTACGCGCCGGTGTCGTGGCGTTGGTGGTCGGGCTTGGCTTCGTCGGCGGGATTCGCAATGTGTTCACTGACCGAACCGAGGCCGGGCAGGTCGCTGCCATCTTGCGGGCCGACGCAGCACCCGGCGATCTCGTCGTGTATTGCCCCGACCAGCTTGGCCCGGCGGTACATCGTCTGATTCCATCCGACCTCGATCAGGTGACGTATCCGGCCTTCGGCTCGGCCGCGTTCGTCGATTGGGTCGACTACACGGCGCGTCTCGCTCGTGCCGATCCGGTGGCGTTCGCACACGATGCGCTCGCCCGAGCCGGCAACCACACGCTCTGGTACGTGACCTCGCCCGGCTATATCACCCATCCCGTTGTCTGCGACACGTTATCGAGCCTGTTCGCGGCGTCCCGCACGCGCGAGGTGCGGGTCGGGCCCAACCCACGCTTCTTCGAACATCCCGGACTGCAGGAATTTCCGGTCGGCGCGCCGGCGAGCGGCTGATCGACGGTGCCGTCGCGCGCACAGGTCGCAGAGGCGATGGGCGGTGCCCGTGCTCGTGCGGTCCTCGTCCCCTACGTGTTGTCGCGCGCGCTCGTCGTGTTCGCTCTGGTGCTGACGCGGCACGTGTTACGGGCGAGATCCGCGACGCCGCTGCCGCTCCAGGCGCGTTTGGGTCTGCTCGGCTGGGACGCGGCGTGGTATCGCGCCATCGCCAGCAGCGGCTACCGCGGCGTCGCGAAAGTGGGACTTCGGTTCTTTCCGCTGTTCCCGTGGCTCGGCCGAGTCGTGTCGTGGCTGCCCGGAGTGAGCGCAGGTACCGCGGTGCTGCTCGTCGCGAACGTCAGCGCCCTGGCGGTCGGAGTGCTCGTCTATGAGCTCGCGCGTCGCGAAGGACGAGACCACGACCTGGCGCGGCGCGCGGTCTGGATCGTGTATCTGGCGCCGACGGCCTTCGTACTCGTGATGGGCTACGCGGAAGCGACCCTCATGACCGCAACGGTCGTGGCGCTGCTCGCGATGCGCAGCCGTCGCTGGTGGATCGCGGCGGTTGCTGGAGTCGTAGCCGGATTGACCCGTCCGGTCGGTTTGATCCTCGTTGTGCCAGCTCTGTTCGAGGTGTTCCAGGCGCGGGGCTCTGCGACCCGGAAAACCTACGCCGCAATGGCCGGCGCGGTCGCCGGCCCGGCGTTCGGGACCGGCGCCTATCTGGTGTGGGCCGAGCACCGCTCCGGCGACCTGCTGTATCCGCTCAGCGTGCAACAGGCATCTGGGAGTCGCGGAGGTTGGATCGATCCCGTCCGTGCCGTGTGGCGGGCGGCGAAGCTGGCCGCCGACGGCGGGCACCTCAGCGCCGGCATTCACGTCGTCACCGCAGCTGCGCTGGTCGTGTTGATCGTCGTGTCCTGGCGTCGTTGGCCGGCGTCGTTCACCGCATACGCGGTCGCCGTCGCGGTTGTGGGACTCTCGGCACGCAACCTCGACTCACTCGAGCGGTACAGCCTGTCGACCGTGCCGTTGGTTCTGGCCGCAGCTGACGTCACCGGCGGTGGCACCCGCGAACGCGTTGTGTTGGTCGCGCTGGGGGCGGTGCTGGTCGCATGTTCGGTGCTCGCCTTCTCGGGCCTGCTCGTGCCCTGAACGCGCCGACGGTCGTTCCGGCTTGACACAAGAGCGCTCGGTACACTGCCGCCGCCGGTAAGGTCGGCGCGCGAAAGACCAACCCTGGCCGACGACCCCCTGGATTGCCGAGCGAGATGGCCGAGCGACACATGGTTGGCGTCAGCGGCGACCACGACGGGCCCGACGCGTCCGCGGTCGTCGTCATCGGCGCGGGTCCAGCCGGGCTCACCGCCGCGTTCGAGCTCGCCAGGGCCGGCCGCGCGGCTGCGGTGACGATCCTCGAATCCACCGACGTGGTCGGCGGAATCAGCCAGACGGTCCAACGCGACGGCTGGCGTTTCGACATCGGTGGACATCGGTTCTTCACCAAGGTCCGCGAGGTCGACGAGCTGTGGGACGAGATCCTCGCACCCGACACGATGCTCGACCGGCCGCGCCAAAGCCGCATCCTGTACCGCGGCAAGCTCTACGACTACCCGCTGGTACCGATGAACGCGCTGCGGAACCTCGGCCCGGTCGAGGCGACGCGCTGTGTCGCGTCGTACATCTGGGTGCGGATCCATCCCCCCAAGAACCAAGACACCTTGGAGGGATTCATGGCCCGCCGCTTCGGCTGGCGGCTGTACCGACACTTTTTCAAGACGTACACCGAGAAGGTATGGGGCGTCCCCGCGACCGAGCTCTCCGCCGACTGGGGTGCGCAACGCGTCAAAGATCTCTCGATCATGAACGCGCTGTGGGAGGCGATGAAACCCAAGCGGCTCCGTCGAGCCCGCGACGTGTCGAACGCCCACACGAGCCTGATCGAGGAGTTCAAATACCCCAAGTTCGGTCCGGGCATGATGTGGGAGGTTGCCGCCGACAAGGTCACCGCGGCCGGTGTTCGGCTCGACTTCGACCGGCGAGTCGTCCGGATCGCCCATCACGACGGCGGCGCATACGAGATCGTCGCGGTCGACGACGCCGGCCACGAGCACCGATATCCGTGCACGCACGTCATTTCGTCGATGCCGCTCGGCGAGATGTGCCAGGCGATGGACCCGCCCGTCGACACCCCAACCCGAGAAGCGTCGTCCGAGCTGCACCACCGCGACCATCTGACGGTCGCGCTAGTCGTCACCCAGGAGCATTCCTTCTCCGACAACTGGATCTACGTCCACGACCCCGATGTCCAAGTCGGCCGCGTTCAGAACTACGGGTCGTGGTCGCCGTTCATGGTCAAAGCGGGTCGGACGTGCCTCGGCCTCGAGTTCTTCGTGAACGAGGGCGACGAGATGTGGACGAAATCAGACACCGACCTGATCGAACAAGGCACAGCCGAGCTCTGCCATCTCGGGCTTATCGACGACGCCTCAGCGGTGCAAGCCGGCTACGTCGTGCGCATGCCGAAGGCCTATCCCGTCTACGACGAGAACTACCAAGCGAACGTCTCCACGCTGCGGAAGTGGCTCGAGGCGAACACGCCCAACGTGTACGCGTGCGGCCGCAACGGGATGCACAAGTACAACAACCAGGATCACTCAATGTTCACCGCGATGTTGTCCGTCGAGAACATCCTCGGCGCCCACCACGACGTGTGGTCCGTGAATGTCGAAGCCGAATACCACGAGCGCACAACCGACGGCCAAACCGCCGCGACCGGCCGCGACGCCCCCGTGCTCCCGCGGCGGGCGCCCGACGCTCCTGCCAAGGCGCGCGCCGCCGCGTCGAAGGCGGATGCCACCGGGCGAGAGTGAGCCGGCGCATCGGCATCACCAACGAGTCGGCATGAAGCCCACGACGCGGCAGTTCTCCGTCGTGCTCGGAGCTGTCGTGTTGGCCGCGCTCGGGATCCGTCTGGCGTTCGTCGTGATCGTCGCGCCGAACGTGCCGGCGCTCAGCGATGCCAGCGCGTACCATCTGCTCGCCAACAACCTCGCGCGGGGCGCCGGGTACATCCGACCGTTCGACGACCTGCTGCTCCATCTGCGGCGCCCGACCGCGGAATACCCGCCCCTGTTCCCCATGTTGCTCGCGCTACCCGCTCGGCTCGGCGCGCGTTCGGTGGAACAGCAGCGAATCTTTGTCTCGTTCTTGGGTGCCGGAACGGTTGCGCTCGTCGGATTGCTCGGCCGCCGGGTCGCGTCCGAAGGCGCCGGTCTTGTCGCGGCGGCGTTGGCAGCTGTCTACCCGATGCTCTTCCTCAGCGAGGCGACGCTGATGGCCGAATCGCTGTACGTCGCGTTGGTGACACTCCTGTTGCTCTGCGCATACCGCGCCTACGACGAGCCGAAGCCCGTGCGCTTTGTCGCGCTCGGAGCGGTGATCGGGTTCGCAACGTTGACCCGAGCCGAAGGCATCCTCCTCGGTGCCGTGGTCACCATCCCGTTGGGCCTGCTGTTGCGCAACCTGACGTCACGCCAGCGGATCGCGCGCGTCGCAATCGCGCTCGGTGTCGCCGTCGCCGTCGTCGCCCCCTGGACGATCCGCAACGCCGTACGATTCCACACCTTCGTGCCCGTCTCGAACAATGTGGCGACGCTGATCGACGGTGCGAACTGCGACGCGACGTACAGCGGTTCTCAGATCGGGCTGTGGCGGGAAACGTTCTCGCAGCTCGGCGACACCGCCCGTACGCTCCCCCAAGCCGAAGCCTGTTTCGAAGGTTTCGACATCCGCGATCCGCACTTCGACGAGGCCAAAGCCGCGAACGCGGACACCCGCGCCGGCCTCAGCTACGCGCGCCATCACCTCGGTTCGCTCCCGAAGGTCGCGGCGGTGCGCGTGCTGCGTACGTGGGGCCTGTACGCACCCAGCCAGCAGGTGAGCTTCGAGTCGCTCGAGGGACGCCCGCGAGCGTGGCAGATGCGGGGCACGTTGATGTACTGGGTGCTGGCACCGCTCGCGATCGTGGGCGCGGTTCTCCTTCGGCGCCGCCGGCGCTTCGTGTGGCCCCTCGTCGCGACGGCAGTGACGGTGACCATCGTCGCGGCTTCGACCTACGGCCAGCAACGCTTCCGGATCGCGGCCGAACCCGCGATCCTCGTGCTCGCGGCCGTGACCCTCGTCGAACTGTCGCGCAGAGTCATCCGGCAACGAGTTACGGATACGCGACGCCTACCAGCTGCGGCATGAGCCAACGAGCCTCGATCGACGCGGCAGTCGGAGTGAAGTGCCGTCCGTCGGGACGCAAACGCAAGCCGTCGATATCCTCGGGACACGGCGGGCCGTTCGGACAGACCTGCTTCGCGAGGTCGACGAGAGACACGTCGCTTCGGTTCTGCGCGACGAACTCGCTCAAGATGGAATTGAGCCGGGCGTAGCTGGCGTTGTCGACCGCGTTGCTCGTGTTGTCGACGCCTTGTGCATCGTTCGGAGCGGCCGCGGCTTCGGTGAGCACGACGACCTTCGCGCCGTACTTGGTGAGCTGCGCGAGCTCGGCGTCCATCCGTGCCAGCATCGCAGCGTTTGCGGCCGGAGTGCCGGACACCAACGTCTGGTTTCCGACCACGAGGTCGGACTTCTCCCAGATGCTCATCCATACAACGATCTGCGGCCGGAGCTCGTAGATCGCCGGGGTCACCGCCTCTTCGACCATGATGGGGCAGCGCTCGGTGTGCGGGGTGATCTGCTCGCCGTCGGTCGTGGTGATGTGGCCGCTCGCGACCCCGCAACCGAACACGGCGGCTTGGTACACGTCGGCGCCGACCTCGTCGCCGACGGCTTTCAGTCCCGGATAGAGGCTGCACGCCGTCGAGTCGCCGACGATCAGGACGCGCAAACCGGCGGCGCTGTGCGCGAGGGTGGGCGGTCCGAGCTTGTGGGCCTCGTCGATGGCCTCGTCAGTTTCGCCCTGACGCGGCGTGCCGCAGAACAGCGGGTCGCCGTAGGACCAGGGAAAGTTCGTGAACGGCGGTGGCACGTACTGCGGCGCGGCACGAACCGGTACCGAAACCGATGTACCGGGCCGCGCGGCGGACCGGCTTCCGGTCGGTGCGGCGCGCGACGCGGCCAACGTCGAGTTCGCCGGCAACGAAATGGTCGGCGGTTCCTTGCTGCCGGCCAGGTAGTTCGGCGCGGGAGACGCGCCGGTGGTTGAGGCCAGCACGACCGCGAACGTGGCGACGACGGCCGGAAGTGCCACCCACCGTACGATGTTGCGCCGCCGGGCCGGTTGTGCGCCGCGTTCGGAACGCTTGGCCGGATGCCAAGGGAGCGTCGGGCGTCGCCCCTCTCGGATCGGGAGCTCGACCAGATAGAAGCTGAGCGTCGCCGCGGCGAACGTCGCCGCGAGGCGAACGAGGTTCAGGGGCAGGCCATGGAGTCCGTGCAAGCGGTCGGGCACGAGCAGCACGATGAGCGGCCAATGGAACAGATACAGGCCGTACGACAGCCGACCGATCCACGCCAGGGGACGGAACGACAACGCGGTCTGCAGCACGCCGGGCTGCAGCGCGCCCGCGATCACGACGCACGCAAGCGCGGCGTACGCGACGGAGCCGCCGTGGTAGTAGCGCGAGCTCGTATCAGTCGCGACGTTCCACGCGTACATCATCACCACGAAGGCGACACACGACGCAACGCGCAGGCGCCGCTTGGCCGCCGCGCCGGGCGTCCATACGAACAGCAGGATGGCGAGCAACGCGCCCATCAGGATGGTGTGAGCGCGGGTGTCGGTGCCGTAATACGCGCGCAGGGGATCGCCCGCACGGTATGTGATCACCATCGCCGTCACCGACCCGACGACCCCGGCGACACAGACCGCGGTCAGTACGCGCACCGATCCGCGTGCGACCCGCAACGCCGCGAACGTCACCAGCGGCCACACGAGGTAGAACTGTTCCTCGATGGCGAGCGTCCACATGTGGCGCAGCGGTGACGCCGGCCCGAACAGCTCGAAGTAGCTTTCCTTGGCGGCGATGAAACGCCAGTTCGCGACGTAGAACAGGCTCGCGATGCCGTCGTCGCGAATCGAGGCGCGGTACCAAGGCGCGACCGTGGTCACGGTCATGATCGCGACGAACACGAGCAGGATCAGCAGCGCCGGAAGGAGGCGCCGGGCCCGCCGAGACCAGAACTTCGCCAGCCCGATGTGATCCGATCGCCGCCACTCCATGAGCAGCAGCGTCGTGATCAAAAAGCCGGACAGGATGAAGAACAGATCGACCGACAAGTACGCGCCGCGAGCCCACCCATAGTTGTCGTGGTAGGCGATGATCGCCAACACCGCGAGCGCCCTCAGCCCGTCCAGCGACCCCTGGTAACCGAACTTGGCCGGAGCTTGCGGCGACGCCAAAACCACAATCCCCGAGGCGTCCGCGGCCGCTTCGACGAGCGGCTCGGCGGTCTTGACCTCAGACACGCGGCGAGCATAGATGCAGGTGCCTAGGATCGGCCCGAGATGACGGCAGTGCTCGCGCCGGAAGCGGCGACCTCCCACGCGCCCGGCGCGCCCCGTTGGCGTCGCGTCGCGTTCGCAGTCCCGCTGTTCGTCCCGGCAGTCGTGATCGCGGTTGGCGGCTGGTCGCATCGCTGGATGGACGAGGACGCGTTCATCAACTTCCGGATCGTCGATCAGATCTTCGCCGGGCACGGCCCGGTCTTCAACGCCGGCGAACGCGTTGAGGCCGCCACCAGCCCGCTGTGGCTGTTCATCCTCGTCGTCGGCCGCGCGCTTTTCGGGGCATTCGCGAGCATTGAGTGGATCGCGCTGGTGGCGGGGCTCGCGGCGGCGATCGGCGCGTTCGTCGTCGCGGGCGCCGCCGCCAAGATCCAACACCGCGGAACCGACGGCGTCGTCTTCCCGGTCGGTCTCCTCCTCGTCGCGGCGGTCGCCGTCATGTGGGACTTCTCGACGTCGGGTCTCGAGATGAGCCTCGTGTGGCTCTGGCTCGCAGGTTCGTGGTGGGCGCTGATGACCGCGGCGTGCTCCGACGAGATCAATGGTCGCCGCCGCCTCGGATGTTGTGTCGTGCTGGGGCTCGCGCCGCTCGTCCGTCCCGAACTCACCTTCATGGTGGTGTGCCTGCTCGTCGCGTGGTTCGGGCTCGCACGCCCGCGTCGGGTCGTGTTCGACCTCGTCGCGATCCTTGGCCTGCCCGTCGCGTACGAGATCTTCCGTATGGGCTACTACGCGATGGTCGTGCCCAACACCGCGCTCGCCAAAGACGCCGGCGGCCTGCACCTCAGTCAAGGGTGGGCCTACCTCGCCAACTTCGTCACTCCATACCATCTATGGGTGACGGCAGTGTTGGTCCTCGCCGTCGTTGCCCTCGCGCACCGCATGCGTCCCAACCGCCGCGTCGCCCTCGCCACCGCCGCGATGCTCGCGGCTGCCGTGGTCGACGTCGCATACATCGTCGCGATCGGCGGCGACTACATGCACGGCCGGCTACTGCTCCCCGCCTTCTTCGCGTTCGGCCTCCCGGCTTCGCTGGTGATCCGGCGGGACACCGCGATCGCGGTGACGGTCACCGCCCTCGCCGTGGTCTGGGCGGCCGTGAGCGTCGTGTGGTTCCGGCCCCAGCCGCCCGCCCCAGGAATCGGCCTGGGACCGGCGCCGATCTCCGACTGGCGCACCGTGTCGGGAGCGACGATGAAACCGGTCGACATCGCCCTCGGCTTGAACGGCACCCAGGCTGCCGCCGCCTACGCGCGAGGCGTGCGCGGCTACTTCAGGATCACCGACAAGACACCGCGTCCCGGACACGACCCGAACGCGTTCGTGCTCACCCTGGGATCGATCGGCGTCCCCGCCTACGACGCCGGCACCCACGTGTTCGTGATCGACATCGGCGGCCTCGCCGAGCCGCTCGCGGCACGTACCGCTCCGATA
Source organism: Acidimicrobiia bacterium (assembly GCA_052148155.1). GTDB lineage: Bacteria > Actinomycetota > Acidimicrobiia > IMCC26256 > PALSA-610 > JBBQER01. Next base: position 32,535 of record JBKQIY010000030.1, read on the forward strand.
CCCGGCCGTCAGGCCGGGCACCGCAAACAGATCGACGCCGCCTGGTACGACGCCCGTTTCGGCGGGCCGAGCACCAACCCGCAAGTGGTCGCGGCGCGGCACGCGCTCACGTGCGGTCCGGGCGCGGAACTGATCCAAGCCGTCGACGGGAAGCTGACACCCGGCCGGTTCTGGTCGAACATCTGGCACAGCATCAGCCTGACGCGCCTGCACGTGCCGTCAGACCCGACCGTCGCCGAGCGAGAGTGGTGTTGATCGCCGCGTCGATCGCGACCGCGGCCAGCACGACGAACGCCGGCTCGGCGGTCGTGCGGAAACGGGTGCTCGCGTAGGTGACCACGACCGTCACGAACACGACGATCATCGGCGCGACCAACGGATAGACCGCCACCTTCCGACGGCGTAACACGAACGCGCCCGGGATCGACAGCAGCGCCAAGGCCCAGAAGCTGTACAACGCCGCCCACGAGATCCACACAGGCTTGCGACCTTCGATGAACGCGTCGACCCGCACGTACAGTCCCGTTCGGTACAGCCCGACGATGCGTCGCAGGCGCACGCTCTCGACCACCGGAAGGCGGCTCAGATGGGCGCGGATATAGGCGATCGCCTCGCGCTGGTACACGACGTCCTCTTGCGATTCGTCGTCCTTGAGTGTCAGGTGGTCCTTCTTGTCGATCGCCGCCGCGCACTGGATGTCGAAATAGCCCTGCAGCGGGCCGTAGTACGTTGAGTTGCAGTTCGCCGACGCGAGCAGCGGAGCGAACTGGGCGCTCAACAGCACCGGATGCACGAACCGGACGCTGTTGTAGATCGTCCACGGCGCGAGCACGACCGCCGCCGCGAGCACCGACGCACCAAGCCAGCGCAGCCGCATCCGCCACTGACGGTCGCGCCGCATGCACGCGAGCGGCACGACAAGCAGCGGAACCAGCAGGATCAGTTCGGATCGGGCGAGCGCACCGAACGCGCACGCCACGGCCACGAGGATCAGGCGCCCCTGACTCGGTTGGCGCCAGTAGTGATAGGCGAGCAGAAGTGTCGCGGCCGCCGCGAACATCGAAAGTGTCTCGGCCTGAAGCATCCCGTCCGGTGCCCACAGGTTCGGGTACAGGGCGGCGAGCACCGCCGCGATGATGCCGAGCCGGGCGCCGCCAACCGCGCGGCCGAGCAAGCCGATCAGCCCTACGGTGGCGGAGCCGAGCATGCATGACCAGAGCAGGTGGGTGAGCACACTCTTCATGCCGAGCACCGACGGGATCGCGAGGAAGATGATGTACAGGGGCGGATGTTCGGCCGCGGCGCGATGCAACCCCAACTGGACATAAAACGGCGAGATGAACCCCTTGCCCTCGGCGAGGAGATTGGCGCCCGCGTGGTAGAAGTACGCGTCGCCCTGCGGGTCGAAGTGACGACGGTACGCGAAGACGTACACGACCCGTAACGCGAGCGCGCCGACCACCACCGACGCCAGCGGGGGGCGGAACCATCGCGAATCGCGCGGGGCGCGGGCCGATTGCATCATTGCGGCCGGATCAGTCTTTTCCTGGCGGCCCGACGAAGACGGCCATCGGCATGCTGAGGTCGAGCATCTGCGAGATCATCGTTCGGGTGCTGACCGGCACCCGTGGCGCAAGCGCGAGCATGAACAGGTTGGTGTCGACTTGGGAGACGAGGCCGCCGAGTCCGTCGCGGCGGAGGTTTCCGACCACGTGGCCGTGCAACGTGTTGAACTCGTTCCGCTGGGCGACGGATCGCGGATCGAACTCCGCGACCTCGGTGAAGCCAGGGTCCCGGAGCCAGTTCTCGATGTCGGGACCGGTCGCGAGGTGCACCTCGAGCGTGGGTCGACGGGCATCGATCACGTGGTAGCGCGTCGCGCCGGGCCGGAACGCTTCTTCGGCGCGTACGTCGAATCCCCGCCGATCGAGCTCGTTCAGGAGGCCGAAACCCGCGGAGCCGATCGCCTCGGCGTCGGGGAGCCACGTGACGAGATACGGACCACGCTGGCCGTGGCTTTGCAGTCGGGTCAGCGTCGCCGCGGTCGGACCGACCAACGCGCCGAGCGTTTCGTTGAGTCGCGGGCTTTGCACCGTCACGCTCGACGCCTGAAACGCGAACACGATCGTGACGATCAACGTCGACGCCACCAGCGCTCCCGCACCCGATCGGGCCAGTTTCGCACCGGCAGCCGGACCCTTTCGTTGCCGTACGAGCTCGGCGGCGGTCCATCCGATCGCCAAGAGCATGAGCGCGGTGAGACCCCACGCCCATAACAACAGGTAAAACCAGACCGTCCCGAAAATCCGCGCCGCCGAAACCAACCCCAACGCGAGCGCGACGATCAGCACTCCGTCGAGCAACAGCAGCATGCGATGGCGAAGACGCCACGCGATCGCCACCGAAGCCCCGAACGCGAGCAACAGCACAGCTCCCGGGACACGCGAACCCGTGACCTCGAGCGCCCCACCGTCGTGCACGAGGACGCGGGTCAGAAGCTCCAACACATTCAGCTGCGCCAACAGCACGCCGACGCCGCGGCCGAACCCGATCGGCGCGTCGGGAGGATGGCTGAAATAGTCGCGGATGATGCCCAAATTTCCTGGAGAGTGCGCGAACTGATCGATGAACGGCGGGATCCACAAGAACACGCCTAACGCGACGCCGGACCCAGCCCAGCGCAAGAGCGCTCGGCGAGCATCGGCGTCGTTTCGACGCTGAAACGCCTGACGTCCGAGCGCGACCGCAGCGACGAGCACCAGCCCGCCGACCAGACCGAGATACGAAATGTGGGTCTGCGCACAAAACGTCCCGGCAAACACGGCGACGGGAATCATCGCCAGGTCGTCGGCCAACACCGACCAGACCGCCAGGATGAACACGAACCACCACAGAACCGGCAGATACGGATTCCAGGGCAGCGTCAACAGGTACGCGCCGTACGCACGGGTCAGGACCGCAACCACGCCAGCCATCGCGCACAGCAGCGTCCGCCCGCCTCGGCGCAACGCAATCCACAAGGACAGACCGATCGCGATGACGTCGAGTGTGACGTTCGACGCGAACAGTCCGTACGACGAACCGCCGAACAGCCTCCAGACCGGCCACAGCGCATAGAAGCTCAAAGGTCCGGGATGGCTTCCGCCGTTCGGTCCGAACGGACCGATGCGGCCGGCCAGCCCGATCAGCGGAGGATGGCCGGTCGAGATGTCGCGGACACGGATCTCGGTTTGCGCCATGTCGAGCAACGGATACCAATGCGGGCGCCGCAAGACCACGAGCGCGACCAGTAACGGAAACGACAACATGAGGGTCAGCGCGCCGACGAGGAGCGCATTGACCCTCCGAACCCGTTGCTGGGCCGCCAGGCCGGCCGAACCGGCTCGCGCCGGGATCCCGACGCCGTCGGCGACGCAGTCCGGATCGACGGACTCGACCCGGGTCACGGAAGCGCCTTCAACATTCGCACGAGTCCCGGCTTCACCGGCGACTGATGATGCGACCGGGCCGCGTCGTCGGAGTCGCCGCGATGGGCGAGGAACCACTCGTACGACTCGATCACCATCGAAGCGTTCGAGTGCTGCGGCTCCCAACCGAGTTCCGCCTGCGTCGTAGTGATGTCAAAGTACAGCGATTCGCTGTACAGCAACCAGTGATACGGCGCGAACGGCGCCAGCCCGAGCGCAGCGAGAGCCTGCATCGCAAGGCGTGCCGGCGCGACGGGAACGGACCGCAACCGCGAGCCCGTCTGCGCGTGGTCGACGAGGGCCTGGAGTGTCTCGCGCATGGTCCCGAACGCGCGGGCGCCAACGTTGTACACCGACGGTCCGGCCCGATCCGCGGCGCGCAAGCAGGCGTCGGCGAGATCGGCGGCGTGGACCAACTGGTACCGATTGTGTCCGCCGCCGAGCACGAACACGGGCGCACCGTCGGCCACGAAATCGAACAGCAACGCCATCACGCCGAGCCGGCCGAGGCCGAGCACCGTACGAGGTCGCACGATGGTCACGTCGAGCCCGGCCGCGATCGCGTCGCGGCACGCGAGCTCGGCCCGCAGCTTGGCCCGGCCGTACGCCTCGAGCGGCCGCAATGGTGTGCGATCGGTGACCGGATTGCGCGGCGGTATTCCGTACACCGCGCTCGACGACGTATGCACAACCTTCGCGACGCGTGCGTCACGAGCGGCGACCAGGACGTTGGCGGTTCCGCCCACGTTCACCTCGTCGAACAGTGCCCGGTCCTTCGCGAGTGGCACCTGGGCGACATTGTGGAACACGACGTCGACACCGTCGCACGCGGCGCGCACCGTCTCACGGTCGCGTACGTCGCCGGCGACGAAGTCGGCCCGGGCGAGGATCGGTGCCGGCGCATTCAGGTCGAGGATCCGAACCGCGTCTCCTCGGACGAGCGCCTGTTCGGCCAAGATGGTCCCGAAGTAGCCGCTGCCGCCCGTGATGAGGACGGAGCGAGACATCAGAGGCGATCACCACGTTCGAGGCACCAGCGCACACTCGTGCGCATGCCGTCGAACAACGCGACCGTCGGCTCGTATCCGAGCTCCTTGCGTGCCCGGGAGATGTCGCACGCAATGGTGTCTTTCAACTCTCCGAGCACATGCAGAGCCTGGACGTAACGTCCGCTCGCCTGCACGACCGAGTCGAGCTTCTCCGCGACGACGCCTGCAACGCGCGGAACAGGCAATGGACGACGCTTCGAGACGCGCAGTCCTTCGGCTTCGCAGGCGTCGCGCACCGTTCGGAGCACGTCGGCCAGCTCGTACGGTTCGGCGTCGGCGATCCAGTAGGCATGACCAGGTGCGGCGTCGACGCGCTCGGCGAGCAGCGCCCCTTGCACGAGGTTGTCGGTGTTGACCATCGAGCGGCGTTGCGTGCCGGGCCCAACCAGCGGGAAGCGTCCACGCCGAACCGCAGACAGGAACTGCGTCTGACGTGCAGGTTGGAACGGACCGTAGAACCAGGGAGGGCGCAGGATCACCGTCTCGAGGTCGCCGCGGTCGTAGCTGCGCTGCACGAGTTGCTCAGCCTCGAGCTTCGAGCGGCCGTACGCCATATACGGCGCGAACGGCGAGTCTTCGTCGAAGCAGTCGTGACTCGACCGATTCGCGCCGAACGGCGAGTTCGACGAGATGTGCACAAACCTCTTCACGCCGACCCGACGGGCCCGGTCGAGCATGAGCTGAGTCCCACCCACGTTGACGTCGTAGAGCTCGCGAACCTGGCGCGCCGGGTGAATGACAGCCGCGGCGTGAAATACCGACGCCCGGCCGATACCGTCGAAGAGCTCGTCGATGACCGTCGGGTCCCGCACGTCGCCGACCACCACTTCGATCCGCGGGTCGATCACCCCGAGGAGTGAGGCGTGTTGCGCCTCGTGCACCAGACACCGGATGCGTCGCCGAGCAGGTACCGCCAGCGACCGTACGAGATTCTGACCGAGCCAGCCCGCGGCGCCGGTGACTACGACCGTCGACGCCGCCGCACCTGAAGGCCGCGCACCCGAGGCTTCCTGTTTCCCGTCCTCCAGTTCGCCGTCGCGCACGAAGGCCGAGGCTATCGCCTTCTTGTTCGAAGCCGAGGCTCAGATCCGCAGGCCCGACCATGATGCAAGTTGCGACCGGCAGACGAAGCCGCGGTTGGCGCCTGACGGATGAGGCCGGCACCGACCGTCGCTGCAAGGTAGGTTCTCGGCTCTGTGCGTGCACTCGTGGTGACTCCGACGTACCAGGAATCGGAGAACATCGTGGAGTTCCTCCATCGTGCACGTCGGGCCGCGCCCGACGCGGACATCCTCGTGGTCGACGACAACAGTCCCGACGGCACGGCCGATCTCGTCGACGAGGTCGGAGCGAAGCTCGGAAACATCGAGGTGTTGCGCCGGCCGCGCAAGATCGGGATCGGCGACGCGGTCCGGGCCGGTTTCGCGATCGCGCTCGACCGAGGGTACGACGTCGTCGTGCAGATCGACGCCGATCTCTCGCACGATCCCGCCGCGCTGCCCGACCTGCTCGCCGAGATCGAGCGCGGCGCGGACGCCGCGATCGGTTCGCGCTATGTGCCCGGGGGGTCGATTCCCCACTGGCCTTGGTATCGGCGGGCCGTGTCGAAGTGGGGGAACCGCTACGCCACGCTGGTGCTCGGTCTGCCGGTACGTGACGCGACCTCGGGATACCGCGCGTTTCGTGTCGACACGCTCAAAGCGGCCGACTACGCGAGCACCCGTTCGAAGGGCTACGGATTTCAGATCGAGCTCTGCTATCGGGTGTGGAAATACGGCGGCCGCATCGCGCAGGTACCGATCGCCTTCACCGATCGTGTCCGCGGCCACTCGAAGATGTCATTGAGTGTCGGGGCCGAGGAACTGGGCCTCGTTTCGTGGTGGGCACTGCAAGACCGTGTCCTGAAGGGGCGTTGGCGCCGCTGAAGGGACATCGGTCTCGGTTCGCCTGGCTGCTGTTGGCGATCGTCGCCGTCGCGTTGGGCATTCGCGTGTCGTACGTTGCGATCGCAAAGGCCGGGCCGTGCGACACACGAAACTCGAGCGGGCAGATCGTCGCTTCCGAGCCCAGCAAGTGTCTGCAGGGTGACGAGCTGTTCTACAACGCCGAGGCGAACTTCATCGCGGCGGGCCACGGGTTCAACCAACCGTACGGCGCGCTGTTCGATCCGGGAGCCAAACACCGGCCCGCGGCCGACCATCCGCCGCTCACGGCGTTGGTACTGACGCCGGTCGCATGGCTGGCCGACCGTCCACCGTTGTCGTGGGTGATCAACGAGCCGCTGCACGATCATGTGCGTGAGGATCGTTACACGATGGTCGTGCTCGGCACGCTCCTCGTCGGCATGGTCGGGCTGCTGGGCCGGCGCGTCGGAGGAGAAACGGTCGGGCTGGTCGCTGCCGCGATCGCCGCGATCACGCCCAACCTCTGGGTCAACGACGGGCTCGTGATGTCGGAAACGGTCACGGGAGTCGCCGTCGTCGGCGCGCTGTTGTGCGCGTTCGCGCTCTGGGACCGGCCGACGCGACGGCGCGCCGTGGCGCTCGGCGTGCTGTGCGGGCTGGCCGCGCTGGCGCGGGAGGAGTTCGTCCTCTTGGTGGTGCTGTTGGCTGTCGTCGTGCCGTGCGCGCTGCGTCGTCCGTGGAAAGAACGAGGCGTGCTGGCGGGCACGGCAGTGCTCGCCGCACTGGTGGTCATGGCGCCCTGGGTGGGCTTCAATCTTGCGCGGTTTCACGATCCGACGTTCATCTCGACGAACGACGGCATCACGTTGGCTGGTGCCAACTGTGCCGCGACGTATTACGGATCCGGCATCGGCCTGTGGACCCTCGGTGCGTGCACTGGGAATCTCAACCAGCCGGGCGACGAATCGCAGGTGTCGAGCTACTACCGGCACCGGGGACTCGACTACATCGAACATCACGAGTCGCGGTTGCCGGTCGTGATCCTCGCTCGGGTGGGACGAACCTGGAGTCTGTTCCGCCCGTTTGACATGGTGGCATTCAACGCCGGCGAGGACCGCGAACCCTGGGTGACGCGTCTCGGCCTCATCGCCTACTACCCGACGCTGGTCTTCGCGATCGGCGGCGCAGTCGTGCTGTGGCGGCGTCGGGCACGGGCCCACCTGTGGATACTCAACGCGCCGGTGATCGTGGTGACGGTCGGCGCCGTCATCACCTACGGTCAGACGCGTTTTCGGGCCGCGGCGGAGCCGTCCCTCGCGCTGCTCGCCGCGGTTGGGATCGTCGCGATGGTGACCTACCTGCGGGCCAGGCAGGCTGACGTTCCCGAGGCGGTCAGACCGTGACCGCCTGCGCGCTCGGCTCCTCGGCGAGGGACACGATCGGACCTTCCGCGGCGGTCGGCAGCCGGGTGAACGCGACAACCGCGATCGCATAGATCGCAAGTGCTGCGAACTGGACGGTTCGAAACCCGAGCGCCATCGACAGGATCGTCGTCAACACCGACCCGATCACGGAGAAGAATCCGTTGACCGCCCACGCCCACGCGACGTATTCCTCGCCGTGCTCGGTGAGCGAGACGACTCGGTCAAGCCCGAGGGGCATGAACATGCCGAGACAAATCCCGAGCGGCGTGAGCACGATCACGGTCGCGAGGACGCGCACTGCCAGGCCGGCCGAGTCGAGAGAACCATCGAGGATCTGAGGGAGGGCGAACTCGTAGAACAGGGTCAGTGCCGCGACGACGCCGAGCACGATCGGTACCGCGACGCGCGCCCGACCGGCGAGCCGCCTGCTCGCGAGCGCGCCGATCCCGGTCGACACGAGAAGGGTCGCGAGGGTGACCGTGAGGGAGTAGGTCGGATAGCCGAGGAACTGCACGAGCCGCTGGATCATCGTGATCTCGAAGAACATGAACCCGAGCCCGAGCGCCGAGAAGTACACGGCCGACGTGCCTTTCGCAGGCAATGCCCGCCATTTCCGCCGTACCGCGATGAATGGTGCGAGCAGGAACAGCGCGGCGTACACGATCGCAATCGCGAGCAACAAGAGGAGCACCCGTTCACCGATCTGGTCTTCGGGGTTGTTCGTCTTGAGCGGATGTGTGATGTTCGCGATGACATCGCGAAAGCGGGAAAAATGCCAAAAGTACGGCGCGTCGTCGGTCACCGCGGTGATGTCGGTCTGAGAGTGCTTGACGATCGACGCGACCTGTGCGTTGTTGTCCGATGCGAGGCGGCTGACGATGCTGGTACCGAAACGGTGGCCGGGTGCGGCGATCGCATGTTGGTTGGGCACCTTGACGAGGCCGGACAGGAACCGGTGGGTTTCAGCGGAGGTGATCGGCGTCCGGCTGACCACGATCGTTGAGAAGTCACCCGCGCTGGTGAGCTGTACGGCAACGAGGAGGTGGTTGTTCGGGTCCTGGACGCCCAGCTCCTGCAGTGCTTTGCGCGCGGTGACGACGTAGCGGCTGGTTCGGTTCGGCGCGGTCTGAAAGTCGAATTCGCCGAACTGTGCGACCATGATGCCGTTGTTCGTGAGATGTTGGAGCGTCATCTTGATCATCTCGGTGGTGTACAGGTAGCTCTCTGAGAGCACGAACGCGCCCGAAGACGCCGCGTTGGTGGCGGCGTAGCTGTCGGGGGCGACGAACCACACGAGGTTGTACTTCTTGTGTTGGCGCGCCAGGTACGAGCGGCCGTCGCCGGTATGCAAATGGACATCGGGCCGCTTGGTCAGGTTTCCGGTGTAGTTGGCGAAGTGGTTCGTGAGCAGCGAGACGGTCACCGGATTTAGCTCGACTGCTTCGATATCGGGTGCGTGGTACGCGATCGACGCCAAGATCTCGTTTCCGCCCGCCGAACCGATGATGAGCTCATGGGGCGGGGGAGTACCGAGCACGGCGAACGGAACCGAACGTGGATCCTTGGAGTAGTAGCCCACGATGGAGGCCGGATTTCCGTTGAACCGTCGAATACCAGATCCGAAGGTTCCGTCGTGTACGAGCAGATAGTTGGAGGTGGTCTTGCCGATCTGCACGACGTCGACCCGAAATACGGGACCCCAGGCCGAGTAAAGCGTGTCCGGTGTGTGCAACTTGCCGTCCTCGGTACGTATATCGGGCAGGACGCTGCTCGCAACGACCGTCCCGACGAGCGCGGCACACGTGAGGGCGGCGACCGCGAACAGCACCGACCTCGGCCGGCACGAGGCCGCACCGACAACGGCGAAGATCAGCGCCGCCAACATGATCACCCGGGGCGGACCAAGACGCGTGATGAGGGGAATCGCGAGCACGCAGCCGAGGCCGGCGCCGACGAGGTCGGAAAAGTACAGCCGCCCGACGCCGTTGCGTGCCCGACCGAGGAGTACCGACACGATGATGCCGAACGAGATGAACGCGACGAAGATTGCGAAGCAGATGAGTCCGAGTCGCAGCAGATTCGTGACCGAAGCTCGAGTTCCGTAATCCCAGATCACGATCGTGTTGACATGCAACACCGCGACGACGAGATAGCCGAGCGCAATGCTGACCGCGCCGCCGATCGCCGAGACGGCAATGATGCGGTCCGTGCTCCATCGGCGTACTGGGCTGTACACCGCCACGAAGACGCTGCCCGACCCGATACCGAGCAGTGCGAGCCCGATCACGAGGTAGGTGTAGTAGTACCAGAGCTTGTAGGAGATGATGCGCGTGTAGCCGACCTCGAGGAGGAGACCGGCCAGGCTGACGAGGAGGATCACGAGCGCGCGGGGCAGGCGGACCTTGTCGTCAGTGACCGCACGCATCGTCGGGCTCCTCTCGAGAACGGCGGATCGTACCGCGCCCGATGAGCACATGACCGTGACCCGCGAACAAGCGCCAAGGACAAAGCCCGCGTACATCGGTGGGCTCGACGGTTTGCGCGCCATCGCGGTCGCTGCGGTGATCGTCTATCACTTCGCACCGTCGGCGCTGCCGGCCGGGTTCCTCGGTGTCGACGTGTTCTTCGTGGTCTCAGGTTTCCTCATCGCCCGGTTGGTCGTCGCCGAGATCGCAGGGACGGGCACGGTGGGCCTCGGTCACTTCTGGGCCCGTCGGGCCCGCCGACTGTTGCCGGCGCTCGGGACGATGACCGTCGTCGTGCTCTGCGCGGTCGCGATCAACTCGAGCGGCGCTGAGAAGCACGACATACGCGCGCAGGCGATCGGCACGCTCTTCTACTGCGCCAACTGGGTCATCATTTTCGCGAAAAGCAGCTACTTCACGAGCATCGGTCGTCCATCACCGTTCCTGCACATGTGGTCGCTGGCGGTCGAGGAGCAGTTCTATCTGGTGCTGCCGGTGGTGTGCTTCGCGGCGCGGCGTTCGATCGTCCGCCATCCGGTCTCCGCCGCGTTCGTCGCCCTCGGCGGGGCGCTGGCATCGACGGTATGGATGGCTGTTCTCGTGTCGCCGACCGGTGATCCGTCGCGCGCGTATCTCGGCAGTGATTCCCACGCCATGGGTCTGCTTGTCGGCGTCGCGCTCGGAGTGCTGGCCGGCGCCGGCGGACCATGGGATGCGATTGCCGGGTACGTGAGATCGCACGTGCTGGTTGCCCGGGGCGCGGCTGCGGTCGGCGCGGCGTCGCTTCTCGCCATCCTTGTCGTCATGCGCGTCGCCACGTTTCAGACGTACGCGCTCTATCGTGGCGGCTTTTTCGTGTTCGCAGTGTTGTGCGCCACGGTGGTGGCCGTCGTCGCGATGCTGCCCACCGCTCCGGTCGCCAACACGTTGCGTTTGCCGTGGCTGGTCGCGGTCGGGCTGCGTTCGTATTCGCTGTATCTGTGGCACTGGCCGGTGTATGTGTTCGTGTCGCCGCGGCCCGGTCTTGACGGCGCGTCCCTGTTTGTCGTGCGGTTGGTGGTGTCGGTCGTGCTGGCCGAGATCTCCTACCGTCTGGTTGAGCGCCCATTCCGGGTGGGAGCGGTGGCGAGACGTTCGGGCAGCCGCGGCGCGGTGGTCTACTTCGCAGTTGCTGTTGTGATCGCGGTGCTGCTCGTCAGCACCGTCGCCGCGCCCGTCGCGCTTCCTCCCAGCGACCTCGCGCAGGCCGCCGCGCAGGCTGCCGCCAACACGCCCGCCCCGCCCGGGGCGCTGCGTGTCGATCTCTTCGGTGACTCCACCGGGCTCGTCTTCGGCCTGAGCGGAGCGAGGCATTCGCAAGAGCTGGATCTCACCGTCGGTGGAGACGCCCGGTTGGGATGCGGCGTCGTGCAGGACGACCACTTCAGCGACGGCCGCGTCGTCCCCAGGCCGGCCGAGTGCGACGGATGGCAGGCACGGTGGGAGAAGGCGCTGCGCCGCGACCCGCACGCCGTGCTCGCGCTCATGACCGGAGCGTGGGACATCCTCGACCAGGAAACGAGCCACGGCCTCGTCCGGTTCGACACTCCGGCGTGGACGAACCTGGTGCGCAGCTCGTTGCGTGCCGCGCTCCAGCTGCTCACGGCGAGTGGCCGGACCGTCTACCTGTTCCAGGTGCCGTGCTACGGCGCAGGCGATGAGAACGACCCACTGCCGGAACGAAGTGACCCGAAACGCATCGCCGCGCTCAACGCCATTTTCGAGCAGGTCGCCAGCGAGATGCCCCACGTCGAAATCGTTCGTTGGCGAACGCTCGTATGCCCGAACGGTCACCGGGTCGAAACACTCGACGGCGTTGACATGTGGCAATCGGACAACGTGCACCTCACCAGCGCCGGAGCGTTGCTGGTGTGGAAGTGGTGGCTGCCGCAGCTCCGCCCGTCGCGCTGACCGGCGCGCATGGTGTTCGGACATACGACGGTGCAGTCCGTGTCGTGCGATGGCCGGTTTGCAGGTTCGGTCCCGTGCGTGCCAGGGTGAATCGTGACCGCCGAGGTCTTCGTTTCCCCGCGCGGCCGGGCCGGACGTCACGAAGGCCGGTACCCCTGTTTCGACGGCATCCGCGCCGTCGCGGTGTTGATGGTCATCGTCTACCACTCGGTGTTTTTCGCAACCTGGTTCGACACCTGGGGCGGAAGGTTCCTCGGGAACCTGAATGCCGGCGTGTGGATCTTCTTCGTGACGTCGGGATTCTTGTTGTACCTGCCGTTCGCGGCGGAGCATCTGCGCGACGGCCCTCACGTTTCGCGACGGGGCTATGCCACCCGACGCTTCGCCCGCATCTTCCCGGCCTATTGGGCAGTGATCGCGTTCTTTACCTTCGTCGTTCCCCGAGCGACGATCAAAGGGGTCGGAGGTTTCGCCCAGAGCCTGACGTTGACGTTCACCTATGTTCGGGCCCGCAATCCGTTCCTCGTCGGTCTTCCACCGGCGTGGAGCCTGGTCGTCGAGTTGACCTTCTACGCGTTTCTTCCGTTCTACGCGGCGGCGATCGGTCGGCTCGCTCGCCGGTGGCGGGCGCTGACGGTCGAGTTAGTGGGCGTCGCCGTGTTGTGCGCGATCGGAGTCGGCGCGATCGTCGCGATCGCACAAGGTTACGATGCACCGTGGATCACGGTGCTACCGCAACATGTCGCCGCGTTCGCGCTCGGCATGTTCCTCGCGGTGCTGAGCTCCGCACCGTTGCGAGCGCGCACGGTGACACGACTCGAACGGCTCGGTCGACCTGCGTGGATCTGGTGGGGTCTTGCGTTCGCCGTGTTCGTCGCTATCCTGCTCGTCTGGCGCATCGAACCGCTCGGAGCCCTGACCGCAGCGCAGACCATCGGTCTCAACCTCTGTGACACGCTCATCGGGTTCTTCGTCGTGATCCCGGCGGTGCTCGGGCCGCAACATCACGGCGCGATACGTCGAGTTCTGCGTTCCCGAACCGTGACATTTCTCGGCGTGATCAGCTACGGCCTCTACCTCTGGCACTGGTTCCTCCTCGAAGTCGTCCAGGAGGATTGGCTCGGCTGGCCGTTGCGGCACGGCAACTGGGTCGTCGTGTTCCTCGCCGGGTTCCCGGTCGTGCTCGCGGCGGCCGCCGCAAGCTGGTACCTGCTCGAACGTCCCATCTTGCGTTGGGCGCGGTCGGTCACGTAGGCCGACGTTGGTCGAACACACCGATCTGAACTCCACTCGACGCCGCCGGCTGATGACGCGACACTGGTCCGGGGCTGCGCTGGCCGAATGCGGTGCGTACGCGCTGGCGATCGCGCTCGTCCTCGGCCCAGGACTCGTCCATGCCGGTACCGAACTGATCGGACATAGCGACGACGCGCGCTACTACACCTGGTTAGGTTGGCGTCTGGGCCGGCTGATCGCGCACGGGCACCTCGTCCCGATGCGGATCCCCGACGTGATCGCTCCGTTCGGTCTCAATCTCCGACTTGTCGACGGGTATCTCCCGTCGTACGTGTCGGGCCTGTTGAATGTCGTCTTCGGTCCGTTCCTGTCCTACAACCTGACGTTCGTCGCGGGTGCCGTCCTGAACATCGTCGGTGCTCGATCGCTCGCGCGACGACTGAGTCCGTACCGTCTGGTGCACGTCATCGCGGCGATCGCGTTCCTCAGCGCACCGCCGATCGCGCTCAACGTCCAGGTCGGGCTGCTCCCGCTCTACTGGGCGTTCACCGTGCCGCTGCTGTTGGGCGACGCGATCGACGTCGTCGTCGGAAACCGTTCCGTGAGGCCGCTGCGCCTGGCGGTGCTGTTGGTGGTCGCCTACCTTTGCAGCGTCTATTTTCTCGTGTTCGGCGGCCTGGCGTACGGTCTGATCGTCGGCGTCGCCGCGCTGCGGCAGCGCAGCTGGCGGATACCGATCACCGTTGCCGTCGCGGTTGCGATCACGCTCGTCGTCTTGTCGCCGTTCGTCGTGTCGCGCGCGCAGTACGACCGAGCTGAGAAGAAGCGCGGCGCCGACACCGAACTGCTCAGCGACAGCGAACTGTTTTCCGCCGACGCGCTTTCGATCTTCGCCCAGCCGACCCGGTCGACACTGTTGCTGCCACGCCCAGCGGCAGTCGACCGGAGTCTCAATCGGCTGGTCGATCCGACGCATGCGCTCGAATCGACGATCTTTCCGGGCCTGTTGCTGCTCGTCGGATTCGGGCTGTTCCTCACCGCACGCGACCGTCGTCGGACCCCGATCTTGGTGGCCGCCGCCGCCATCTGGGTGCTCTCGCTCGGACCTTCCCTCAAATTTGGCGGACGCTTCGTCTGGGAACATGCCGGGACGCCGGTGTCGTGGTTGCCATACCGGCTCGTCCTCGCGGTTCCTTCCCTGGGTGGCCTGCGGGCCCCACTTCGGACCGGCTATGTCCTGGCGGCGCTGCTCACCGCCACCACCGCGATCGCCCTCGATCGAGTGCTGTCGAATCGGCGGGTGAGCGCAACGGTCGTCGCGGTGGTGTCGGCCGTGCTCCTCGCGACGAATCTGCTCCTGCCCCTCCCTTCGGACACGATGGGCACGACCGCCGCGAGTGAACGTGCGCTGCGGGAGATCGGACACCTGGCCCGCCCCGGCGACACCGTCTTGCGCGTGCCGGCCGATTGCGATCCCGCGTTCGAGAGCTATCAGATCTTCCACGACACGCCCGTCATCGGTTGTGCGGGTTCGTTCGCGGCAGACCCCTGGTCGAAACTGGTCCCGTTGGCGGGCTCCGATGCTCTGGCGAAGCTGCGATGCGACCGCACCGAGTACGGCCGGATAACCACCTCCGAGCGGCCGACGCAGCCGTTCGGATCGCAAGACCTCGCGCAGCTGCGCAAAGAGTTCGGCGTGCGGTTCGTCGTTGTCGACAGGTCGATGCTCGGGATCGGATGCCCGTCGGTGAACGGGACGTTAGCGTTCTTTGACCAATTCCGGTCGCTCGGAGGAGACGGTCGCTTCGAGGTGCTCGACCTGTCGGCACGGCGCCGAGACCCATAGTCAGCGCGTTGGACAGCGCAGATACAGCTTGTAGCCGTTGCCAAAATTGTCTTTGAGGCAGAAATCCTTGCGCAACACTCGACCCGGTCGTGGATCTCCGGGTTTCATCGACGCATTCGGTTCGTTCCAACTGAGCCAACGATCCGACGCGATGAACACGTCGGCGTCTTGCATGTCCTGCGTCAGACGTGTCCCGGGACGGTTGGTGAGTCCCGGCTCGAACTCGATGAAGTATGTGCCAGGCACCAAGCGCGGCAAGAGGTAATAGAGGAAGGTGTCGACGTAGGGCGTCACGGTGAGATTGCTGTTGCCGACGATGACGCGACTTCCGGGCTTGACATCGCGGTCGACCGCGGCGAGCAGCGATTCGATGCTGCGAACGAAACTCGGATCGCTCCCCACATAGAACGTGCGGCCGTCATTGGTGACCGCGACGGTGTCGGACTTGGCGAACGAATCCTGGACGAGAGAGACATACCGTCGGGCGGTGTAGGTCGGCAGCAGCAACGAGCTCGCGATGATGACAGCGGCGCCGGCGGCGAGACCCACACGGGGGCGAGGCCAGCTCGGTCGCAGCGCGGTGGCGGCCTCGACGATCGCGGCGGGGACGAGGACGACGACGACACCGCTCACCCACGCGAAGTGTGCCGAATCGGCCCGTTGCAGTGCTTGAGGAAATGTGCCCAGCCCGAACAGCGCGCCGGCAAGGAGCACGCGCGGCCGGAACGCGTCCGGCGACCGGCGCACACACCAGAATCCGAGCGCGACCAGCCCGACCGAGAGCACTGCGAGCAGCCAAAACCACGCGAAGAGCTGCTGGGCGGGCGAAAGCCTCGGGAACGGCCACCAGCGGTCGACCGCGACGATGACTCGGGCCACACCTTGGAGATGGCTCGGGCTGGGCGGCACCGGGAGTCGCCGTCCGGCCCGCAGGTGCAGTATCGGATCGACCACCATGCCGCGCCACACCGTGCCCGGCCCGGCGAGCGCGAGCTGTATCGCATAGGGGGCGAGCCCGGCGCCGAGACCGGCGAACGCGCGTCGTACCACGGTGCCCGGAAGTCCCCACAGTGCAGCCGCGCCGGCGAGCGTCACCGCGAGTCCGAGGTCGATCCGGTACAGCATCGCAAAGCCGGCGAGCACACCGCCGACGATCGCCCACCGTCGAGCAGCTCGTGAGCTGGCCCCGCCGCCGGCGTCGTGGCGTGCTTGCACCAGGGCAGCGAGCGACGCCAGCCCGAACGCGAAACCCCCCGTGTACGGGATCGCGGTGAGCTGCAGCGCCGGCATCACGAACATCACGCTCAACAGGACCGCGGCGACGGCCACCCACCGGCCCCACCAGCGAACGACCGCAGCGGCGCCCACCGCGGCGCCGACGAGCTGCGCGAGGCCGACGAGGCGCTCGACCAGGATGTGCACGCCGAAGACCTTGTAGAT
Source organism: Acidimicrobiia bacterium (assembly GCA_052148155.1). Classification (GTDB taxonomy): domain Bacteria; phylum Actinomycetota; class Acidimicrobiia; order IMCC26256; family PALSA-610; genus JBBQER01. Next base: position 49,316 of record JBKQIY010000030.1, read on the forward strand.
CGCGGCGAGCACCCACAGGCTCCCCGGTCCGTACAAGTACAAGAAGTCCTTGTTCGGAATCGCGCCGTGCAACACCCGGTCGGGAAAGACGAGCATGAAGCCCTCTTCCATCGCGGGGCCGGCGCTGCGCAACATCGCGCGCAGGGGGAGAATGAACGCAACCGCGGTCACCACCGCGATCGTGGGCCAATTCTTTCCGGGCCGGGGCGTTAGCTGCGTGTCAACAACCGATCGCGAGTTCCGGCCGGCACTGCTCGCCGGTACGGTCGGATACCGCACCCGAGCACGCGAACATCTCGGCGACGCGGTGTGCGTGCTGGTCTCTCGAGGTCACGACGACTGGCCGCACAGGTTCGACAACCTATCGGGGTTCACCCGCGCGAGGGTCGACGCATCCCCGGGCGCGCCGCGGCGGGCGGTCCTCGCCTGGCACGACCACGCGCCGATGATGCCGACCTGCGAAGACGACCGTCTCTATCGGCACTTGCGGTACAACTCGTACAGGTTGAGGTACGTGCCGACGTGGCAGAAGTCGCGCGCCAGCACTTGTACCGGCTTGTCGGATCCAACCTTGCTTGACGCGTTCGGTTCGCTCCAGTCGTCCCAGATCTTCGAGAGGATCACGATGTCGGCGGACGCGAGCTGCTTGTCGAGGCCGGAGTTCGCAGCGTTCGCCACACCAGGGTCCATCTCGATGTAGTACGTCGCCGGCACGAGGTCGGCCAGCTCGTAATAGAGGTAGGCGTCGCTGTACGGCGTTTTGCGGAGGTCGCCGGGCCCGACGAACAGGCGTTGCCCGGGCCGTGAGATCGAAGCCGCCGCCGCGATCACCATGTTCGCGGCGGTCGCACGGTCCTGCTTGCCGTAGTAGAACACCCGTCCGTCGTGCTCGATCTTGTACGAATTGCGGTGCACGTCGAACGTCTGCAGCGAGTAGTCGGCGTAGCGCGTCGCAGTGAACGCGGGGATCATGAAGATGACCAGCGCGAGGACGGCGGCGCCGGCGCCGAACGCGAGCCGCCGCCCTGAGATCTGCGGCCGGGCGCGGCGGACGAGGTCAACGAGCGCGACCGGGAGCATGCCGAACGGGACGGCGCTCACCCATGCGAAATGTGCGGAGTCGACGCGTTGCAGCGCCTGCGGGAGGGTGCCGAGACTGAATAGCGCGACGACGAGCAACGTGCGGGCCTGAAGCGACTCGCGATCTGCGCGCACCGCACGCCAACCTTGTATGACGAGGAACGCGACGACGCCGAGCAGTACGAAGAACCACAAAAAGAGCTGTTCTGACGCCCGAGGCTCGGGAATCGGCCACCGGAGTTGTTGTAACAGCCCCGCGCGTTCGAGGAAGCCGTCGACGTGCGACCACGGCGGCGGTATCGGCAGGCTGCGTCCCGCGCGTAAGTGGAAGACGGGATCGAGGACCATCCCGCGCCAAACATTTCCGGCGCCGGCGGTGGCGATGTGAATCGCATATGGCGCGACGCCGACGCCGATCCCGGCGAGCAGACGCTTGACGCGTGGCCGGCTCATGCCGGAAATGAGCGCGATGACCGACAAGCCCACCGCGACGATGAGGTCGAGTCTGAACAGCAAGGCGACGCCGAGCAGCACGCCGGCCGTGAACGCCCATCGTCGCGCCCGGCGATCTTCGGGAGCATCTGCGTCGCCGCAGCGCGCGTGGAGGCCGGCGGCGAGTCCGAGTACGCCGAGGCCGACGCCGCCGACCCACGCCAGAGCGGTGAGGCCGAACGGAATGATGATGAGCGCCGAGGTGACCGCGCCCGAGACTGCGATCGTTCGGCCCCAACGGCGGGTGAGCGCGTAGACCCCGAACACGATCGCCATCTGCTGGCCGAGGCCGAACAGCCGTTCTGTGAGCAGCGAATAGCCGAAGACCTTGAACGCGGCGGCTAAGGCCCACAAGCTGCCCGGCCCGTACAGGTGCAGGAAGTCGCGATTGGGAATCTCGCCGTGGAGTACGAGCTCGGGGAAGACGAGCATGAAGCCCTCTTCCATCGGCGGTCCGGGCGCACGCAACAAGCCGCGCAACGGCAGGGCAAACATGAACGCGACGACGGCCAGCGCGACGGCCTCACCCGAATGGTTCGTGAGCTTTCCGGTTCGTTCGGACACGCGCAGACGGTCGGACAGTGCGCTACTGCGACAGGAAGTGGTCGCTGTTGCGAGCGGCGATCGCCATGATCGTGCCCTGCGGGTTCACACCCGGAGCGTCGGGGAGCAGCGATGCGTCGTTGACATGCAGGTTCGTGAAATCCCACACCCGGCCGAAACTGTCGGCGCCGGTACGGTCCCGGTTCTCGCCGATGCGAACCGTCGAGGTCAGGTGCACAGTCATGAGGTTCGCCCGGTTACGCGACGTGGCGTCCCACCATTGCACGAGATCCTCGGGGCCGCGGGCAACGACACCACCAGTCACCGACGGGTACATCTCGCAGGCGCCTGCGGCGAGCAGCACCTCGCCGAGGTGCAACAGCGCCCGCGCCAGGCGGCTCATGTCGCCATCGGTCAGGTTGTAGGTCACGAGCGGCGCCCGCAGCCGAGGCAGTGCGCGCACGCGGCCGTGGCCCTCGCTGCGGATGGCGGCGTAGTACACCGCGACGCGTTCCCAGTCGGCGAGCGCCGCGGCGTATTCCGAACCGGCGTCAGCAAGCGCGAGCGCGACGTGACCGCGGCGGCTGGCCGATCCGCCGATAGTGAGTCCCGGCGCGAACTCGGTGACGCGATGCATGGGCACCTCGCCGTGGTCGATGGGATGATCGAAGCGCGCCGCGATCTTCACGGTCGGATGCATTTTGAGCCCGTTGCCGATGTTGCGGCGGATGCCGCTGCGCTGCAACAACGCAGGCGTCTGCGTCGCGCCCGCGCACACGAAGACATGGTCGGCGCGGATGACGAGTTCTTCGTCTGATCCGTCGGGACGTTGGCGTTCGCAGAGCGCGCCGACGATGTGATCGCCGCTGCGCAACAGCTTCGACACCCGGCAGTCCGCAATCACGACTGCGCCGGCCTCCATCGCCCGGGGAAGCAACGTCCGGGCCATCGTCTGTTTGACGGCGCGGCCGCTCGGCTCGTACCGGAACACCCGAGAGAACTCCACGGCCTGCCAGCCGAGCTTGGCGGCTCCGCGTTCCAGCACCGCCGATGACATTGGCGGCGCGCCCGGTAGGCGCGACACGGCCAGCTCGTCTTCGATGCGCTCCGAATAGCGGTCGAGCGCATCGGCACCGAATTCGTCGATGCGGTAGTCGCGTTGCCATTCGTCTGCCAGCTCGCCGGGCAGCCGGTGATAGAGGCCACTATTGATCTCAGTGCTCCCACCGACGCAGCGGCCTTCCGCGTAGGCAATGGCCGGACGACCGAGCGCGGCGCACGAACCGCCGTGGCGGTACTTGGCGACCATCTCCGCTAACGAGAACGGCTCTGTCGCGTCCGGATCGACCCAGGGGCCTTCCTCGACGATGGTCACCGAACGTCCCGCGCGGGCAAGGGTCGCGGCGGTCACCGCGCCTCCCGCGCCCGATCCGATCACGAGCACGTCGGTGTCGTGCATCGCCATCAGCGGACGCTCGGCGCGAGCTCGTTCTCAGCGAACAGGACGAGCGAGTGGAGTAGCCGTACGTACTGACGTACGAAGTCGATGTGGCTGGTTTTCCAGCGTTCGACTCGGGCGCGCAAGCCGGTGTCGGCCGGGCGTCCGAATGCATGGGCGAGGCGGGCGCGTGCGCCGAACAGGACAGACTCGCCGAGCACTCCGGCGCGCAAATGTTCGGGCATGGAACGGAGCGTCTTGTCTACGTACGACTCGACAGCCGCACGCTCAGCGTCGTCGAGGGTCGGGCTCATGAGCGCCGCGACGACTTCACGCTCGAACCAAAGCACGGCCCGGGAGTTTAACCACGGGCCCTGGAGCGGTCGTGTCCGCGGTGCGGGCCCCGCTTCGGGAGGACACGATCCCGCAGTCCCCACAGCGTGACGAGCGTCAACGCCTCCAACACGATGCTGCCCGACATCTTCGAAGTGCCACGCACGCGATCGGTGAACGTGATCGGAACTTCCTCGATCCGCCCGCCCGCGAGAAACGCGCGGTAGGTCATTTCGATCTGGAACGCATATCCAGTCGAGTGCGTCGACTCGATATCCATCGCACGCAAGATCGACGCGCGGTACGCCCGGTAGCCCGCGGTCGCGTCCCGGACGCGTAGTCCGAGCACGAGTGCCGCATAGCGGTTGCCCCACACAGAAAGCTGCAAGCGACGCGCCGGCCAGTTGGGGACTGCACCACCTGGCACGTACCGAGAACCGATCGCGAGATCGGCGCCGCGTTCGACGGCCGCGAGCAGCGCCGGGATCGCGGCCGGATCATGCGAGAGGTCCGCGTCGATCTGGATCAGTACGTCGTAGCCGCGGGCGATGCCGATCGCGTGGCCGGCGCGGTACGCGCTGCCGAGGCCCATCTTGCGGGGCCGGCGCAACACCTCGATCCCGCCTTTTTCGGCACCGAGGGCTTCGGCCTTCTCGGCGGTACCGTCGGCGCTGCCGTCGTCGACGATCAAGATATGCGCGTCGGGGACAGCCGCCCGGACCCGTTGCACCAACGAGTCGAGATTCTCGATTTCGTTGAGGGTGGGGACGGTGATCCAGACCTTGGTCATAGCTGATCCGAGACGGTTCGGGGGACGCGGGGACGACGCGCGACGGCGAAGAGTACCGGTGTATCGGCCTGAACGGACTCGCGGATAAACAGGTGGGACGAGTCGATCCCTGACCCGATCCCGCTGGTGTCTCCCAGGAACCGGTACGTCAGCGGCAGCACATGCTCGTACGCCCACACGTACGCGCGGCGCGGAAGGCGGTGCCGCAGGTCGAGTGGGTCGAGTTTCAAGAGGCGCTCGCCGCTCGCACGGCGCATCGCGAAGTCGGCCTTGAGTACTTCGTCACCTTCGAGGCCGTAACAGCTGACGTCCTTGAAGAACAACGCGAGCAGCGACACGAGATGCTCAGGTTCGAAAAGGTATACGTGGAACGGATTCTCGAAGTCGGCAGGAGCGTTCGGTGTCATCACGAACACCGTGCCGTCGGCGCGCAATACCCGAGCTAGTTCGATGACGTGCCGCGCTGGGTTGACGAAATGCTCGATGATGTGCGACGAGACTGCGAAGTCGACACTGGCGTCACGTAGGCCCAACACGGCACCGTCGCTGACGACGTATTCGAGTCCGGGCGTCGACGCACGCGCCGCTAGTCGTACCGTGTCGCTGCTGTAGTCGGCGCCGACCACGACCCGGTCGGCGGCGGCGAGCCGCGAGGTTTCCGTGCCGACCCCACAGCCGACATCCAGGACGACGCCGGACCCGAGACGCGCGATGACCTCCCGGTAGCCGGCGTCGTGCAGTGCGAGCAGCGAATCCGGGGTCGCGCCCCGCATCGGCCGCTCGCCGGTGAGTTTCACCACGTCCTCCAACGCTTCGCGGCTGATCGCGATCAAGGAACCGTCTCAGGGAGGGTATCGCCGCCAGACGGTCGTCTTACGGACCGGACCGAACCGAACGCGCGGACGAGGTCGTTCTAGACTCCCGCGCCATCGGACCCGACCCGGACCCCCTCGATCTCGACCCGTCTCGCTTCGACGTCGATGTCGTCACCAAGCTCGGTGATCTGGCGGCCACTGCCGGGTTGCGGCGAATCGCGATTCTCGCCTGGCGGGATCTCGACGATCCCGAAGCGGGTGGCTCGGAGCTGCACGCATCGCACGTCGCGTCGCTTTGGGCCGAAGCCGGGATCGAAGTGACGATGCGCACGTCGTACGCGGCGGGCCATCCCCAGGTCACCTGGCGCGGCGGATACCGCGTGATCCGTAAGGCCGGACGATACCTCGTGTTTCCGAGAGCAGCGTTCAGCGAAATGATGGGCTGGCACGGCGCGAGTGACGGCCTGGTCGAAATCTGGAACGGCATGCCGTTTTGGTCGCCGCTGTGGGCGCGCCGGCCGACGGTCGTATGGCTGCACCACGTGCACGACTCGATGTGGGAGATGACACTCACCCCACGTCTGGCGCGCATCGGCCGGAATCTCGAGTTTCACGTGGCGCCGCTCGTGTACGGGCGCACCCCGATCGTGACGCTCTCGAACTCGTCCAAGGCTGAGCTGGTACGCAAGCTGCATCTTCCGTCGCAGCGGATCGCGGTAGTGCCGCCGGGAGTCGATCCGTCGTTCTCCCCGGGAGGAACGCGCGCCGAGACACCGCTCGTCGTCGCGGTCGGACGTTTAGTTCCGGTCAAGCGATTACCCGCCCTCATCGACGCGTTGGCCACCGTCCACCAGCGCCAGCCCGCGCTGCGAGCGGTCATCGTCGGCGAGGGATACGAACGTGAAGCGCTCGAAGCTCAAGTGCGCGAACTCGGCGCCGACAGTTGGATCTCGTTGCCGGGGCGGGTCGAACCGGCGGCGTTGATCGATCTGTACCGCCAGGCGTGGGTGCTCGCAAGCGCGTCCGCGCACGAAGGTTGGGGTATGACGATCACCGAAGCGGCGGCGTGCGGTACACCGGCTGTCGCGACCCGGATCGCCGGGCATGCCGACGCGGTGGTGCACGAACGCACCGGATTGCTGGTGGACGATCCGATCGAGATGGGCGCCGCGATCGAGCGTGTGATCGCCGACGACGCGTTGCGTGCGTCGTTGTCGACCGGCGCACGTTCCTACGCGACGCGATTCACCTGGGGCGCGACCGCCCGCGGCACACTCGAGGTGTTGGCCAACGAAGCACTCCGGCGCCGCCGGTCGTGAGCGACGCGTCCGGGGGGACGGCCGAGGAGGCCGAGTCGACAGCCGGGTCGACGGCCGGCCCGGCGACGCCGGCGTGGCGTCGCAGCTCGTGGCGCGCCGTCGGGGGGTACGCGCTCCTCGCGTTCGCTGCCTACGTCCCCGTCCTGCGCAGCGACCCGGGCAAGGTCGCCGCCGACACGAAGCAGTACCTCTATCTCGACCCGGGACGGCTGCTGTCGCGGGCGGTGTCGATGTGGGACCCGCACATCGGGATGGGGACCGTCACCCACCAGAACATCGGCTACGTGTTCCCGATGGGTCCGTACTACTGGGTTCTCGACAAGCTCGGCGTGCCGGCGTGGGTTTCGCAACGGCTGTGGTTGGGATCGATTCTGTTCTTCGCCGCGGTTGGTGTGCTGTACCTGTTGCGCACCTTCGGCCTGCGTGGGCCGGGCGTGGTTGTCGCCGCGATCGCGTACATGTTCACGCCGTACACGCTCGACTACTCGGCGCGCATCTCGGTGCTGCTACTTCCGTTCGCCGCGCTGCCGTGGATGATCGGTCTCACCCGCAAGGCGCTGCGTGACGGCGGGTGGCGTCATCCCGCGATCTTTGCGTTGGTCGTGCAGGTCATCGGTGGAGTCAACGCCACCGCGCTGATCTTCGCCGGTGTCGGTCCGGTGCTCTGGATCGCCTACGCATGGCTGATCGACCATCAGGTCGACTGGCGCCGAGCGCTCGGAGTGACGGTGCGCATCGGAGCTCTGACGCTCCTCACGTCATTGTGGTGGATCGCCGGGCTCGAGATGCAAGGGACGTACGGCCTCAACATCCTCAAATACACCGAGACCGTCAAGGCGGTCGCGACGGCGTCGTTCCCCAACGAAATCCTCCGTGGACTCGGCTACTGGTACTTCTACGGAAGCGATCGCCTCGGACCGTGGATCGAGTCGGCAAGCCAGTACACGCAACACCCCGCGGTATTGATCGCCGGATACGGCCTGGTGGTCGTCAGCCTGCTCGCCGCCGGAGTCGTCCGGTGGCGTCACCGGTTGTTCTTCGTTGGGCTTCTCGTCGTCGGGATGGTCATCGCGGTCGGTCCGTCGCCGTACGCGGATCCGACGCCGCTCGGTGCGCTCTTCAAAGCGTTCGCGAACAGCTCAAGCGCCGGCCTCGCGTTACGGAGCACCGCGCGTGCGGTGCCGTTGGTGGTCCTTGGCCTCACCGTGCTCCTCGGCTTGACCGTCAACGTCGTCGTCGGCTCGCTGCGCCGACAGGGGCGTCCGCTGCTAGGCGCGGCAGTGATCGGCGTCGTGATCGTTCTCATCGTCGTGAACATGCCGGCGATCTTCGACGGATCCTTCTACGGCAAGAACCTCGAGCGTCCGGAAAACGTCCCGGCCTACTGGACGCAGGCGACGAAGTACCTCGATGCCCAGGGCGACGCGACCCGGGTGCTCGAGGAACCCGGCGCCGATTTCGCGGCGTACACGTGGGGCGATACCGTCGATCCGATCACCCCCGGGCTGATGAATCGCCCGTACGTCGCCCGCGAATTGATTCCGTACGGCACCGCAGGTACCGCCGACCTCCTCAACGCGTTGGACCGTCGATTCCAAGAGGGAGTGGCCGATCCGGCGGGAGTCGTCGCGGTGCTGCAGCGGATGGGGATCGGCGATGTCGTCTTGCGCAACGACATCCAATATCAACGGTACAACCTCGTGTCGCCTCGCGAACTCAACCGCGTGTTCAAACAGATTCCCGGACTCGGCAAACCGATCGACTTCGGGCCGAAGACACCATCGTCGCAGGTGCAGCCCGCACCGGGTGCCGTCGAGGAGGACGAAATCGATCTCGCGGCGCCGGCGAACGAGCCACTCCTCAACCCGGTTGTGGTGTATCCGGTCGAAAACGCGACACCGATCGTACGGGCAGAGTCGGCCCAGAACGCGCTGATGATCTCCGGCGACGGCGAAGGAATGATCGACGTCGCCAACGTCGGTCTGCTGAACGGCGCGGGAGTGACCCAATACAGCGCGTCGTACACGACGCAGGCGGCGCTGCGCGCCGCGGTTGGGCCGACCACCGCGCTCGTCGTCACCGACGAGAACCGCGATCGGGCACGCATCTGGAGCTCGGTGCTCGACAATCTCGGCTATACCGAACAGGAAGGCGAGACGCCCCTCGTCGACGACCCGAACGACGCGCGCCTTCCGTTGTTTCCTGGTGAGCCAGCCGACGCGCTCACCTACACCCAACAGCGAGGCGTCAAATCGGTTCAGGCCAGCTCATACGGCAACACGATCACGTATACGCCAGAAGACCGCGCGGTGCGTGCGCTCGACGGCGACCTCTCCACCGCGTGGCGCGCGGCGTCTCTCGGAAACGCAGTCGGCCAATACATCCGCATCGAACTCGACTCCGCGATCACGTCCAACCATGTGAATCTCGTGCAACCTCTGAACGGACCGCGCAATCGTTGGATCACCAAAGTCCAACTGATCTTCGACAACAAGACCAAGATGTCGGTCGCGCTCGACGCGTCCTCTCGCACCGCCGCGGGACAGACCATCACGTTCGGACGTCGGCGCTTTTCGACGCTCGAAATCAAGATCACCGACGTCAACGACCCGCGCCGCTACCTGTTCGCCGGGGCCGACGCGGTCGGCTTCGCCGAGATCCGACTACGCGACGAGCACTCCGACCATGACATCGTTGCCGATGAGGTCATCCAGATGCCGCAAGACCTGCTCGACACGCTGGGCGCGTTGGCTGCCTCTCATCCACTCATCCTGGTGATGACACGCGATGCCGTACGTCCCACCCCGCCACGCTCCGATCCCGAGCTGTCGATCGCACGCACCTTCGACCTCCCCGGAACCCGCACGTTCGCGCTGACCGGCAGCGCGAGCGTGAACCCGGGAGCGAGCGACGCCGCGATCGACACTGCGCTCGGTCTCGCACCAACGGTCAGCGCGGACG
>JBKQIY010000031.1:0-3783 GCA_052148155.1 Acidimicrobiia bacterium
CGGCGATCCATCGGTTCGAGGATCTGCGGCGCGTCGGCGCGGCCAGCCTTGATCTGTGCTGGACCGCAGAGGGTGTGTTCGACGGCTACTTCGAGCTCCGGCTCGGCCCGTGGGACGTAGCCGCCGGTGCCGTGATCGTTCGGGAGGCCGGCGGGGTTGTCACCGACTGGGACGGCGACGGATCCTCCTGGCTCGCGACCGGCAACATTTTGGCCGGACCGCCCAGCGTGCACGCAGTGCTGGCGGAGATGGCCTCAGACTCGACGTGAGCCGGTCGATCGAGCCATAACCGCAGGTCAGAAAATCGGTTGACGAGTCCGGCGGCGGCGTGATCCCATATGCTCGCTAGTAGCAATGCCCTGTCCATCGGGAGCACAACCCAGTGAAGGCGCAAGACGATATGACGACCCGCACGTACGTACTCCAGGCCAATGCACCGGCCGGGACTGCGCGCGCGCGTGTCGCACATGTCGACTCGTGCCCGGCCGTCTCGGCCCCGTGGTCGCCGACCTTTATCGGTACGGCCATGGCGACCAAGCACGGTCGAACCCGACGGACCCCGGTGTCCCCTACGTAGCGCCAGCGCTACACCAAGGACCACCAGGCCGTCGGGGCAACCCGGCGGCCTTCTTGTTTTGCACGGAAAGTTGGACGGACCGCCCTGGAACCGAGACCGAGATTGAGCGAGATCAGCCCGAACGCATCAGATACCAGGGGAGTGAGTGGCGATGTTCGCCATCCAGCAAGTCGAAGAGACCGAGATCATCAGACAACCGGTATGGCAGGACCTGGCGCTCTGCAACGACGGCAGCGGGTCGATGACGGAGCTGTTCTTCTCCGAGCAGCTCGACGACATCGCGGCCGCCAAGACGTTCTGCGGCGGGTGCCCCGTACGAGACGAGTGTCTTGAGGGGGCGCGTGAACGGCGAGAGCCGTGGGGCGTATGGGGTGGCGAGCTGTTCGTGCACGGAAAGATCGTCGCCCAGAAACGCAAGCGCGGTCGCCCGCCCAAGGTCCGACCCGAAGACCAAGAGGCGCAGAGCGCTTGATCAACCCCGCCGCAATGGACGGGCCGGGACAACGAACGTGAGCTGATCCCCCTCCAGCTCATACGCGAGTCCCGGCCCGGGCGGTGGGGTGATCGGCCCAGAGTTCTTCGACGTCGCGTGACGAGAGCCCGTACGGCAGATACAGCGAACGACGAGGGCGATGATCTCGCTTGGGAACCGGTACCCAGCGAACGCAGAACCGGCGACGGCGAGTACCAGGTGGGAGCGGCGAGCGATCATCTCACCGCCCTCGCGGCCTACCCCGATTCTCCACCCGCGCGACCGCGCAGCAGGTCAGGTCCGAACCCATCCGACCGTGAACTTCGTCCCCTTGTTGGTCAGCGTTGACGGCTGCGCTTTCGGTAGACCGGAGCCGGTCACCATGACGATTTTGTCGTGTGAGAAGGTACTGATCGTCGCCGGCTGCATCGTGGTCGTCGCAGTTGCGGCCGCATTCGTGAAGGTCACGGTCCCGAAGTCGGCCAACGGCATCACTCGACAGAAGAACCGAGAACATGTCGAAGGTGCTTCAGCCACCCACTCGGCTGAGCTGTCTTGCGCCGTGGTCGAGGTCTGCTGCGTCGAAAAGTGCCAGCCCGCAGTCCAGTCCTTCAACTCCAACGTGTATACGGTGCCGACGCCCCGGACATTGGCTGACATCGTGTCGCCCGCGTGGACTGCATCCCGGGCTGGGAGTGGGACCGATGGTGCTGGAACCACCTCGTACCAGGCGTAGTACTGAGGGCGGTTCAGGCCGTTGCAGTCGGAGTCCGTGCCGATCTGCTCGACCGAGGTGGACGTTGGCGTGTAGCCGTCGAGACCAACCCAGAACGACGACGCCTGCGGGACAGAAGACAGGCACTTGACCGACGGCTGCTTCCACGAGGCCCGTACGTCCGTGAAGGTGACCCCCGAGGCGGCGTAACCCGCCCAGTTCGCCGAGGTCCCGGTTGCATGCGCGAGCCGGGCATTCAGGATCGGTCTATACGCCAAGGGCGGAGGGCCCACGGCCGGAACGACCGGCGTTCCGAGCACCAACAGGACCAGCAACAGTCGTCGCACCGACACCAAGGTTGGCGTATCACGCTGGCGCCGGCCTGCACGAACCATCAAGAACGCCTGGGAGACGGCGCGAAGCGATTGGCTTGCTGTTTAGGGTTTCCCGTGGCCCGACCATACGTTGCGTGCCAGCGGTGTCGGTTGGCGGCTCAGGCGACCGCGCTGCGCGCGAATCGGGTGCCGTCCGAGACGACGCGTAACAGGTCCGGCGCGGCGTTGGCCCTCGACGTCACCGAGTCACCGACGCCTCGACCGTGTTCACTCCCCTTCGCCGTGTCGAACCCGCCCCGCCCGGGGACTGCAATCATGTCCCGAGAGTGGGCGACCTCGAACCCATACGCGACGCCATCTTCGCAAACGCCCGGGTCCTCGACCGCTATCGATTCGCATGGCGCTTCGATTGGAACAACACCTGCCTAGTGTGCTGGCAGCTTGAAGCGCTGTGAAAAGTGTTGGGTCATGTGGTTGTTGTTTTGTTGATGGCGGCGCAGTAGCCGGCGAGTCGTTCGAGGATCTCTTCGGCGGTCTTGTGCCATACGAACGGGGTTGGGTTCTCGTTCCAGTTCGCGGCCCACGCTTCGATGTCGGCGGCGAGCGCTTTGACGTTGCGGTGCGCGGACCGTTGCAACTTCTTGGTGGTGAGCGCGGAGAACCACCGTTCGACGAGGTTCATCCACGACCCGTAAGTCGGGGTGAAATGGAAATGGAAGCGACGGTGTCGTAACAGCCATCGTTGCACTCGCGGCGTCTTGTGCGTCGCGAGGTTGTCGAGCACGACGTGCACATCGAGGTGGTCGGGGACGTTGCGGTTGACCTTGTTCAAGAACGAGACGAAGTCGGCTGATGTGTGGGTAGAACGGATATCGGTGATCACGGTCCCGGTCGCGATATTCAACGCGGCGAACAGGTCACACGTGCCGTTACGTTCGTAGTCATGCGTGGCACGCGCCGGCGTGGTGGGCAGCATCGGCAGCGTGGGCGCAGTCCGGTTCAACGCTTGGATCTGCGGTTTCTCATCCACCGCGAACACCGCAGCCGCGACCGGCGGGTTCATATACAAGGCGACAATGTCGCGGACCTTCTCAATGAGGTCCGGATCCGGGGACACCTTGAACGACCCCTCACGCCACGGCTTCAGGCCGAACGCACGCCAGATCTCCCCAACGGTGGTATGCGAGATCCCATGCTTCTCGGCCAGCGCTCGAGTCGACCAATGCGTCGCGTCCGCCGGTGCGGTCTCGAGCGTCTCGACCAAGATCGCTTCGACCACCTCATCACCGATCGTGCGGGCCGCGCCCGGCCGCGGCGCATCCACCAGCCCATCGAGACGATCCTGGGCAAACCGGTGCCGCCACTTCGAAACCGTCACCGGATGCACCCCCAACTCCGACGCGATCTCAACGTCGGTGCGACCCTCCCCGCACGCCAACACGATCCGGGACCGCAACGCCAACGCCTGCGACGAGCTATGCCTTCGCGTCCAACGCTCCAACGTCTGACGTTCCTCGCCGCTCAGTTCGATCTCGACCGTCGGTCGTCCCCGTTGTGCCATAGCAATACCTCCGATGTTGGCTCACAACACCGGAAGAACGCGACCCCACACCAAAAATTCCCAGACACCCACAATTCCTCAACGGAACAAGCTGCCAGCACACGAGCGCGGCGGTGAACTGGG
>JBKQIY010000032.1:0-41431 GCA_052148155.1 Acidimicrobiia bacterium
ACCGACCGGATCCTCGTCGTCGCGCTGTCGCTCGTGCTCGGCGGCGCGCTCGGCAACCTCACCGATCGATTCCTGCGCGCTCCAGGGTTCTTGCGGGGCCACGTAGCGGCGTTCGACGTGCCGCTGCGATATTTGCTGCACGAGACTTTCGTACGCCCGCGGCGAGCGCGCGGCGACCAGCAGGCCGCTCGTGTCGCGGTCGAGGCGGTGCACAATGCCGGGGCGGAGCTCGTCGCCCACCGTCGCGATTTCTGGAAAGCGGGCCAGTAACCCGTTCACGAGGGTGCCATCAGCATGTCCGGCGCCCGAGTGCACGACCAGGCCGGCCGGCTTGGCGACGACGATCAGGTCATCGTCGGCGTACCGGACGTCGACTGCGATGCCGGCGTCGCCTTCGGGAGCGACGTCGACGGCCGGGCCTTCGAGGAGCTCAATGACAGTTCCGGCGACGAGCCGGTGGCTCTTCCCCACCGGGCGCCCGTCGACAACGATCGCGTCGCGGGCGAGCAGGCCCTGCACGTCGGCCCGGCTCCAACCGGTCAGCAGGGCAATCGCGCGGTCGATGCGTTCACCGTCGAGCGTCGCGGGTACCGGGATCGACTCGGTCATTTGCGCGCTCCGGCGGGAGGCGCGCGCAGAGAACGCACGATGAGCAGTACTGCGCCCACGGTGATGCACGAGTCGGCCACGTTGAACACCGGCCACCACCCGATCGCGACGAAGTCGACGACGTGGCCCCGCAAGAACCCTGGAGCGCGCAGGAATCGATCGGTGAGGTTGCCGAGCGCGCCGCCGAGCACGAGCGACAGCGCGACGACGAGGATCCGGTCGGTCGCGTCGTGCAGCACACGCACGAGCACGGCCGTGACAATGAGTGCGCCGACAGCGAGGAACGGCGTCATACCTTGGAAGCGGCTGAAGGCACTTCCACCGTTTCGGGTGAGGCTGAACTCGACCGTGTTGCCGATCAGGTGCTTCGGTCCGTCGGCAAGGTTGGCGACCGCCCACGCCTTCGTGGCTTGATCAACCGCGACGATGGTCGCGACGCCGGCGAGCACCCGACCGGTTCGGCGAACGTCGGTCGGCGCGGGCGGGCGAGAGTCTCGTCGACCCTCGTTCAACGGCGCCGTTCGCCGCGGGCCTTGCACTTCACGCACTGGACCGCCCACGGGAGTACTTCGAGACGGGCGAGCGGGATGCGATCCCCACAGCTGATGCAAAGACCGAACGTGTTGTCCGACATCTGACGCAACGCACGTTCGATGTCCTCAACGGTTTGGCGTGCCGTCGCCGACAACGCGAGATCGCGTTCGCGTTCGACGTTGACGGTGTCGCCCTCGCCGGACTCCTCGTCGAACTGTGTGTCGCCCTGTTCGCGTTCGCTGGCGAGCAGGTCGGCTTCAGCGGTGAGCTCATCGGCCTGGCGGAGGTGGCGCGCCCGTTCGGTTTCGAGTCGTTCGCGCAGCTTCTGGAGCGTGCTCGGCGCGAGGGGCGGCGGCAGCTTCTTTTTCGGGGGCGCTTTGGGTGCGGGCGGCGGCTTCGGTGCGGGCGCCGCCTTGGGTGGCACGACCTTCACGGCCGTCGGCTTCGTGGCTGCGACCTTCGCGGGGGCGGCTTTCTTCGCCGCAGGTTTGGTCGCGACCTTCTTGGGCACGATCTTCTTCGGCGGCGCCTTTTTGGCGGCCGGCTTGGTCGACTTTTTCGGGACGGGTTTTTTCGCGGCTCGTTTCGGCGCGGCCTTGACTGGAGCTTTCTTGGCGAGCTTCTTCGCCGCCGGTTTCACGGCTGGCTTCTTGACCACTTTCGCGACGCCACGCCCTGTCTTCTTGGCGGCTACGGGCTTTTTGGCGGCCGCGGGCTTGGCGCTCTTGCGGGCGGCAGCCTTGGACGCGACCTTCTTGGCCGTCGAGCGCGCCGGGCTGGGCATCGCGTCCTTCCCTCGTGCTACGTCGACGGGGTCTGCCGCCGAACCGACTCCCGAGACCGAGGCGGCTCCGGAAGGAGCGGGAGTGTAGCGGCCCCGCAGCGTTGCTTAGGTCATCTCCGCTGGTCGCGTCCGGTGCGTGGAGATTCGCGTCCTCAGGTGTAAACCCATACCGTCGTACCGATCGGCATCAGGTTGGCGGCCCAGATGAAATCGATGGCGGCGTTGGACACCCGCACGCAGCCGTGCGACGCAGGATAGGGCGGCACGTCGGGATATCCGTGGACCGCGTCGCCGGTATTGGTGAAGTACCGCGGCCGGTACAGGTCGCCGAGCGGGCCCGGGTCGTAGCCGTCGACGGCTCGGATGATGTTGAAGAAGCCTTCGGGGGTATGCGCCGAGTACCCGACACCGTCGAGCGTGTACGGGATGTCCGATCCCGTCGAGACGTTGAACACCCACTGCGCGTGTCCACTGTTCGCGATGATGAGCACCTGGCGGGTCTTGTCGACCTCGATGACGTAGCCGGTCGTCGATCGCGGGACCGGCCGCACCGCGTGGTGCATCTCGTTGTGGGTTGCCTCGTCCACGACCCCGGTACGTGGGAGGTTTTCGTACTTTTGGAACGCCCAGACGGCCTGCTGGGTATCGGCGTCGAACACGCCGTTCACGCCGGGAAGCCAGTACCCGAGCGACAGGAGGCGCTGTTGGATCCCGACGACGGCCGCGCCCGTGGCTCCAAGACCGATCGGCTGCGTGACGATGATCGGTCTCGGCAATGCCAGCAGCCGGTAGCCGCCGGTGCCAGGAACGCTGGTGATCTGGGTGATCTCTTGGCTCGACGGAAGCGTGCGTAACGCGCCGCCTTCTTTCTTGGCGTCACCGAAGTTGTAGACGCTGCCGTCTTGGGTCGCGAGCCAGTAACCACCTCCGGTCGAGTCGGCCGCGATGCCCACCACCGGTGCCGTCACGTGCCGGCTCCCCGTCGAGCCGTGAAAGTGTGCGTTGCCGAAGGTGAAGACGCCGCCGTCGCTGCCGACCAGCAAGTATCCGCCACCATTGGGCGTCGCAGCCATGCCGATGATCGGCGCGTTGAGGTGTTTGCCGCCCATCGATCCGTGGAATCGGGCCGATCCGAAGGTGAACACGCCGCCGTCGCCCGACATCAGCCAATAGCCCTTGCCGCCGGGGCCGGGGATCATCTGGGTGATCGGCGAGTTGAGGTGCATCGACCCGGTCGAGCCGTAGAAGTGCGCGTCGCCGAAGCAGAACACCCCGCCGTCTCCGGCGATGAGCCAGTAGCCCTTACCGTTCGGCGTCGCGGCCATGCCGACGATCGGCTCGTTGAGGTGCATCGCGCCCAGCGATCCGAAGAACGGCGCGTTGAAGGCGAACACGCCACCGTCGTTCGCAACGAGCCAGTAGCCCTTGCCGTTGGGTGTGGCGGCCATGCCGACGATCGGCGCGTTGAGGTTCCGGCCCGACGTCGAGCCGTGGAACGACGCGCTCCCGAACGCGTACACGGTGTCGTCGTGACCACTGCTCGCGGCGCCTGCCGCGGAAGTGCCCACGACGGTGCCGGCCACTATCGGGACGAGCGTCAGGCACAAGAGCGCGGCCAGACGAGACGCGAAACGACGGGGGGTACTGACGGATGCACGCAAGGGGGGCTCCAAGAAAAACATGAACGAGGCGGGCCGGAGGCTACCAGCGGCATGCCGGGTCGAGCCGGTCGGGTCGCTACCACGGTCGAGGAGTCCGAACGGCCCGAAAAGAGTGAGCGGTCCCTGTGAGGTCGGTCGGTATCGTACGAACATGTTCCAGCCGGTCGAGGCACTCGACCTCCTCGATCTCGAAACGCGCGTGCTCGCACGTTGGAGCAACGACGACGTGTTCGGTCAGAGTCTGCGCAACCGTCACGGTCACCCGGAGTGGGTGTTTTACGAAGGTCCGCCCACCGCGAACGGCCGTCCCGGTATCCATCACGTTTGGGCGCGGCTTTTTAAGGACCTGTATCCCCGCTTTCACACGATGCGTGGCAAGCACGTTGTGCGTAAAGGCGGTTGGGACTGTCACGGGCTCCCTGTCGAGGTGCAGGTCGAGAAGGAGCTCGGCTTTTCGGTCAAGCACGAGATCGAGGACTACGGGATCGAGCGCTTCAACGCCAAATGCCGATCGTCGGTACAGCGATACGTCGAAGACTGGCAGTCACTGACCAGCCGGATCGGCATGTGGCTCGACACCGCCGGCGCCTACTGGACATTGTCGAACGACTACATCGAGAGCGTCTGGTGGCTGTTCCACGAGATGTGGGACAACGACGCGATCTACGAGGGCGACAAGGTCGTGCCCTACTGCGGACGCTGCGGCACTGCGCTGTCGAGCCACGAACTCGGTCAGCCCGGCGCATACCGCGACGTCACTGAGCCATCGGTGTACGTGCGGTTCCCGTTGGTCGACCGGGACGTCGACCTCCTCGTGTGGACGACGACGCCGTGGACGCTCCCGTCGAACGTCGGCGCGGCGGTCGGCCCCGACCTCGCGTACGTGCGCGTCGGCGCGCCCGACGGAGGACGCGACCTGGTGATGGCGCGCGATCGCGTGGGGGCGGTCTTCGGCGACGCCGCCGAGGTGGTCGGCGACGTCCCGGCCCGGGAGTTGATCGGCGCCCGTTACGAGCCGCCGTTCCAGCTCGTACCAGTGCAGGGCGACGCGTTCCGAGTCGTTGGCGACCACTTCGTGACCGTCGATGACGGCTCGGGCATCGTGCATCTCGCGCCCGCGTTCGGCGAGATCGACCGTGAAGTCGGCGCTCGCGAAGGGCTCCCGACGGTCAACCCGGTCGATGATGCCGCGCGCTTCACCGCGGCGGTCGGCGCACCGTACGCGGGCAAATTCGTCAAGGATGCCGACCCCGACCTCGTCGACGCGCTCGCGCAGAGTGCCAAACTGGTCCGAGTTGTCGACTACACACACTCGTATCCGCACTGCTGGCGGTGCGACACGCCGTTGATCTACTGGGCCAAGCCCACATGGTTCGCGCGTACGTCGGCGCACAAGGATGCGTTACTGCGCGAGAACGAGTCGATCAACTGGCATCCCGAGCACATCAAACACGGCCGTTTCGGCGACTGGCTCGCGAACAACGTCGACTGGGCGCTGTCACGCGACCGCTACTGGGGCACTCCGATCCCGGTGTGGCGCTGCGGCGACTGCGGCGACGACACCTGCGTCGAGTCGATGGCGAGACTTTCGGAGCTGTCGGATCGCGATCTCACCGGAATGGACCTGCACCGTCCGTACGTCGACGACGTCACGATCCGCTGTCCGAGTTGCGAACGTGGAACCGCCACACGCGTCGCGCCGGTGCTCGATGCGTGGTTCGACTCCGGATCGATGCCCACGGCCCAGTTTCACTACCCGTTCGAGAACGTCGACAATTTCGCGGCGCGCTTCCCGGCCGACTTCATTTGCGAAGCTATCGACCAGACCCGTGGCTGGTTCTATTCGTTGCTCGCCGTGAACACCCTCGTGTTCGATCGTTCGCCGTACCGCAACGTCGTGTGTTTGGCCCACATCGTCGACGGAGACGGTCAGAAGATGTCGAAGTCGCGCGGCAACGTCATCGACCCCTGGTCGGTACTCCATGAGCGCGGGGCAGAAGCGCTGCGCTGGTACATGTTCTCTTCGGGGTCGCCGTGGACTCCCAAGCGTGTGTTCGTCGACGGCATCGACGAAGCCACTCGTCAGTTCCTCCTCCGCCTGTGGAACGTGTACTCGTTCTTCGTGACGTACGCGAACCTCGACACCTGGGAGCCGAGCGCGGCGACGCCGGCTCCGCAGTCCCAACACGTGCTCGACCGCTGGATCCGCTCTCGGCTGTACCGCGCGGTGTCCACCGTCACCGACGCGCTCGAAGCGTTCGACTCGTTGAGCGGAGCCCAGGCCCTGGCCGACCTCGTCGATGACCTTTCGAACTGGTACGTACGGCGTTCGCGGCCCCGGTTTTGGAAGTCGTCCGATGCGGCCGCGCACGCGACCCTGCACGAGTGTCTCATCACGATCTGCCAGGCGCTCGCGCCGTACTGCCCGTTCATCACCGACGACATCTATCGCAACCTCGCCGGGACGACCGACTCGGTGCATCTGACCGACTGGCCCGCGATCGACGGCGCGGCGATCGACGATGCGCTCGAAACCGAGATGGCGCTCGCCCGCCAACTCGTCTCCCTCGGCCGCGCGGCCCGCAACGACGCCAACATCGGCGTTCGTCAACCGCTCCCGCGTGCGGTCGCGCTCTTGGCGTCGGGCGAGACGTTGCGCGACGAGGTCGTGGCTGAGGTCGCCGAGGAATTGAACGTGAAGCGTTTGGAGGTCGTGGCGACACTCGAAGGGCTGCTCTCGTACCGGGTCGTCCCCAACTTCCGGGTGCTGGGCCCGCGCCTCGGCAAGGTGGCCCCACGTGTGAAGGAGCTCCTCGCAGGGGTCGACGGCGCGGCGGTGCAGCGCGCGTTCGACGAGCAGGGCCACTTCGATCTCGACGTCGACGGCGAAACGGTGTCACTCGATCCCGCCGACGTCGAGATCCGCGCCGAGCAACATGAGGATCTCGCGCTCGCGCAAGACGGACGGTACGCGGTCGCGCTCGACTTGACCCTCGACGACGAGCTACGAGACGAAGGCAAGGCTCGAGAGCTGAGCCGAGCGATCAACGACCTGCGCAAGACGCAGCATTTCGAGATCAGTGACCGCATCCGGGTGCGCTACCAGGCCGACGACGGCCTCGCGAAGGTCGTGGCACGGCATCACGACTGGATCATGACCGAGGTACTCGCGACCGAATTTGAACCGTTCGAAGAACCGCCACCCGAGACTGCCGCTCGCGTCGAGATCGCCGACGACACGATCCAGCTCGAGCTGCGCAAGGGCTAACGGCGACGGCGGAACACGTCTCGGAAGCCGGAGTTCTCCTGTTCTTGGTCGAAGAACATGTTCTCCCCGGTCACGTCGCCGTCCTCGCGAGGGCCGAGCGGCGTCTCGTCGTGCACCGCCTCGCGCAGCGTCGCAAAGAACGCGTCGTCGTCCAGCACTTCGGCGTCGATCGCGTCGGATGCCTGCGCGGCGGGGGCACTGGCGGGGGCGTTCGCACTGGTCGGTGGGTCGCCGGCGAGGGTGCCCGCGGCCGCCGGTTTCGGCGCGAACGGATCAACCGACGGGAGTGGCGCCGCGGTGGCGGTCACGGCTGCGGGCCTCTCGAACGCCAGCGAGGAGGCGCCCATACCGGCGCGGTCGAACAGCGACTGCACGTCGACGGCTTGCGTCGACCCGTCACCCGACTCACTCGACGCGCGCTCAGGTTCGCCCGGCGCCGGCACCGGCGCCGGTGCCGGTGGTGTTGGGACCGCTGCAGGAATTTGCGCCGCGAACGATGTCGGCGTCGCGACGAACGGTGCCGGCGCCGGTTCGGGCGAACGGCCGGCGAACGGATCGGCCGTACGCGCGGCGGCTGCTTCGGACACCGGCGGCTCGGCCGGTGGTTCGCGACGTGCGAATCCTTCCGACAGGACCGGCAGATCGACATCACTGGTTTCAGGCCGCGGACCTGGCGACGCGGGGGGCCGACTCCGCAACGCGGAGAGGTCAGCTTCGAGGGCGCGCACCATGCGGTCGCGGTAATCGGCTTCGAAGCGTGTGAGCGCCTCGACGTCGGCCAAGAGTGCGTCGCGCCGGCCGGCCAGATCGAGGACTTCTTCCTCGAGCCGGCGCCGTTCGGTTTCGCCTCGACGCCGGGCGTCAGCTTCGGCGTCGGCGACGAGCCGGCGAGACTGGATCTCGGCGTCGTCGAGCATCTGGCGTGCTTTGGCGGTGGCCTCTCCCACTGCCTCGTCCGCCGCGCGCTGGGCGAGCAGCAACGTGCGGTGCAGGATGTCCTCGGTCTCGCGGGTGTGACCGGTCTCGGACTGCACGGTCGTGAGACGCTCGTTCATCTGCTGCATACGCTCGTTGGCCGTGTCGACGGTGGCCGCCGCACGTTCCAACAGCTCGTTCACGTCGTCGCGGTTGTAGCCGCGGAAGCTCTCACGAATCTCGACGTCACGGAGCTCGCGGGGGGTGATATCCATGCGATCCACTGTAGACCCCGATTTCACGGGAATTGCGGACTCTTCGACCCTGCTACCAGGCCTTTCGCCGTCGACTAGCAGACGTACCCGCGAACGATGATCAGGAACACGAACAAGACGGTGAACGAGAGGTCGAACATCCCCGCCGGGGGAATCACCCGGCGCAAGGGTGCGAGGACGGGCTCAGTCAGGTCCATCACGATACGGAAGACCGCGGTGAATCCGCCGTTCGACGACGGCGGGAACCACGACATCACTGCCCGCAAGAGCAGGACGACGATGTAGACGGTGATGATGTCGCACGGGATGTTGTTCACGAGGAGATCAGACTCAAAGATGCGACGCCCGGTAGAGCCCCCGCTCCTGGAGGCGCTCCTTCTCCTCGTCGGATACCTCGACGTTGGAAGGCGTCAGGAGGAACACTTGGTCGGCCGCTTTCGACATCGTCCCGCTCAGCGCGTACGCGAGTCCGCTCGAGAAGTCGATGAGGCGCCGTTGGAGATCGCGGTCGACGCCTTGGAGGTTCAGGATCACGGGCTGTCCGCTCTTTAGCCGATCCCCGACCTCTTGGGCGTCGTTGAAACCGCGGGGGTCCATCACATGGACGCGGGTGGTCGGCATCGGGATCGCCGTCACCGCGGTGGGCCGGATCGTCGCGACCGGCGGCTCGGCGTCCTGCCTCGAGTGACGTCCGCGAAAGACCGTGACCGGACTCGTCTCCGACGGTGCGGGACGGCCGGCCGGGACCCGCGCCGTGGTCGACCGTGCCGGTGTTGGCACCGCCGCGGGCAGCGCGTCCTCGTACTCCTCGTCGAGGTAGTACTGATCGTCTTGCGCGTCGTACTCGTCGTCGTCGACGAGGCCCAACCAAACCATCGCCGTGCGAAAGACCGACATGACTTCCTCCTGATGCCCCCGCCTGCGTGCCACCGTGCACGCAGCAAATGGTCTGGGCACCGTTCGTCGCGAGAGCCTAGCGTCGCAGATCGTCGGCCAGCGGCGCAGCTCACAGCGGCGAATCGTCCGCCGAAGGGGCAGCTCGACGCGGCCCGAACACCGAGGTTCCCACCCGCACCACGGTCGCGCCCTCGCCGATCGCCGTCTCGAAGTCGCCGCTCATTCCCATCGACAGCGTCGTCAGCCCCAGACGCGTCGCGAGCTCGCGCAACGACACGAAATGCCGACGGGGATCGCCGAGCTGCGGTGGAACGGTCATGAGGCCCTCGACGTGCAAACCGAGGTGGACCAGCGAGTCGACGAGGGCGACGGTGGCGTGCGGCGGGCAACCACCCTTTTGCTCCTCATTGCCCACGTTGACCTGAATCAGGACTCGTGCGCCGGGCGCGTAGCGGGCGATGACCTCCCCGATCTCGAAACGATCGACCGAGTGCCACAACGCGACCGACGCGGCGACCGTCTTGACCTTGTTGCGCTGCAGGCGGCCGATGAAATGCCATCTCAGCGGCTCGGTGTGCGACGCGAGTGCGTCAACTTTGACGTTGAGCTCCTGCGCGCGGTTCTCGCCGAAATCGCGTTGACCCGCGGCTGCCGCCTCGAGCACTGCCGCGGCGTCGACCTCTTTTGACACCGCAACGAGCGTGACGTCGCTCGGGTCGCGACCGGCGGCACGTGCGGCGTCGGCAATGCGTCCACGGACGTCGGACAAACGCGTCGCGATGTCGGCCATCAGAGCACAACGATGGTTGCCTGCCGGCCGGTCACACGATCACGTCGGTACGAGAAGTGCGCATCCGACCCGGCCGTGCACACGCCGGCCTCGGCGAGGTGGTCAACTCCGCAGCCGGCGAGTACGCGGCGCACCGCGGCCGGGATGTCGAGCGCCGGGCATCCGAGTTCGGTCCGGCCTTCGACCTCGGGTCCGAAGCGCTTGACGAGACGCGCCAGGTCCGCGGCGCCGAACTCGTAGCGCGACGGATGGATGCACGGACCCAGATAGGCGTGGACGGTTCCGTTGCCGAGTGCGCGCAACGCGCCGACTGCGGCTTCGATCACTCCGAGCTCCAGCCCCCGATGGCCGGCGTGGACAACGCCGACCGCGTCGTCGCACGCGAGCACGATCGGTGCGCAGTCGGCGGTGATCACCGCGAGCGGAAGCCCGCGCGTCACGGTCACCGCCGCGTCGGCCTCGGGCGGGGCGGCACCGGTCGGCTCGGTCGCAACGTGCACGTGCGCGCCGTGCACCTGGCGTATCCACACCCAGCGTGCCGGTTCGACGAGCCCGGCCGCGGACGCGACGCGCGCCCGGTTGACGCCAACCGCGCTGGCGTCGTCGCCGACGTGATCACCGACGTTGCAGGTGCTGTACGGCGCGGCCGAGACGCCGCCGTGACGGTCGCTGCACCAGATCCGGGCCGGCCCGAGCTGGATGGACTGGACGTTCAGCGCAAGAACTCGGGGACGTCGAAGTCGTCGTCGCCGAGGTCGAGGGCGTCTTCACCGGCGAGCGAGTCCTCGTCGCCGTCGAGTCCGAGCGGGCTCGAGGGCGACCGGACGCGTCCACTGCTGCCCTCACCTTCGAAGCGGTCGAAGCCCGCAGCAATCACGGTGAGCCGGACCTCGTCGCCTAGTGCGTCGTCGATCACCGCACCGAAAATTATGTTGGCGTCGGGGTGCGCGGCCTGACCGATGATCTCGGCGGCCTCGTTGAGCTCGAACAGGCCCAGGTCCGATGGCCCGCTGACGTTGAGCAAGATTCCGCGCGCGCCTTCGATGCTCGCCTCGAGCAGTGGGCTCGAGATCGCCGAGCGCGCGGCAGCGACCGCGCGCCCGTCCCCAGACGCGTAACCGACACCCATCAGAGCGGAACCGGCGCTGGTGAGGATCATCTTCACGTCGGCGAAGTCGGTGTTGATGAGACCCGGCGTGGTGATGAGGTCGGTGATGCCCTGAACTCCTTGCAGCAGTACTTCATCGGCCATCTTGAACGCGTTCAACATCGACGTGTGCTCATCGCTGACCTGCAACAGACGCTCGTTCGGGATCACGATGATTGTGTCGACCTTGTCTTTGAGGCTCGCGATGCCCTGATCGGCCTGCACCGACCGGCGACGGCCTTCGAAGCCGAACGGGCGCGTCACGACTCCGACCGTGAGCGCGCCGATCGCCTTGGCGATCTCCGCGACGACCGGCGCGCCACCAGTTCCGGTGCCGCCACCTTTGCCGGCGGTGATGAACACCATATCGGCGCCTTTGAGTACCTCTTCGATCTCGGCGCGGTGTTCCTCGGCCGCTTGGCGACCGATCTCGGGATCCGATCCGGCACCAAGGCCGCGCGTGAGTTGGCGGCCGATATCGAGTTTCACGTCCGCGTCGGAGAGAAGCAGAGACTGCGCGTCGGTGTTCACGGCGATGAACTCGACGCCTTTGAGGCCGGCGTCGATCATCCGGTTCACCGCGTTACAGCCGCCACCGCCGACACCGACGACCTTGATGACTGCCAGATAGTGCTGTGGACCGCCGAGCATCGGGTGACCTTTCTCGCCGATTCGGACTGACCGTTTCGGCCGTACTTTCGGTACTACCAGATCGGTGGTACCAACAGGCTCCTGCGAGGTTCGGCTCCTCCGCCCAACTCTCGACCTCAACTTCAGGTTGACAATTATGTCAACCTGTGCTTCGCGTCGAGACTGTACCGGAGCGCGTGAATCGAATCAACGATCGAACCGGCCGCCTAGCACGACACCGGCGCCTGCGGCACCGACACATCGATGTAGGTAAACGGCTGACCGGCGAGATGCTCCAACACCGACAGCGCCGCGACACCTTTGTCCCGAACGGAATCGAAGGTGCCGAGGCGAACCTGCTCGAAGCCGGCAACCGAACCCGCCACGGGTCGGCAGTTGGTCCCGGCCGGCGCGCCGGCGCGCAGATCCACCACGACGGTCGCGCCGCCGACGTCGATCGCCGCAACCCGAGACTGAAGATGGGGCGGAAGCTGACTGACGACGTCGGCGGCCTCGGGAGGCGTCAGCGAGGACCCCACCGTTGGGGTCGCGTGCTCGCCCAGCAACTCCACCGTGTGCGCAGGCACAGATCTCGCGAGCGCGATCACGTGACCGGTCGCCGCGATGAGCGCGATCCTTCCCCCCGACATCGGCACATACGCGGTCGGCGCGTACTCGGTGACATCGATGTCCACCGTGTTCGGGAACTCGCGCCGGACGCGTGCCTGCGCGACCCACCGCAGCCGCTCGATACGCCGCGCCACCGCGCCGGTATCAACGAACATCAACGCCTGACCCCGGTGCACGTCCGCCGCGCTGAGGATGGCACTGACCGGCTCGCGCCGCGATCCGCTGATCCGTACGTGATCGACGGCGAGCAGCGGCGAACGGACGGTGAGATACCCAAGACCGGCGACCACGATGACGCTTGCGATGATGAGAGTCACGTGCAGCCGCCGTCGTCCGGCGGCGCGCAAAACCTCGATACGTCGCTCGCGGATGCGGGGATCGATCATTGGCCGTGTCGGCGGAAGCGCTCGGGCGGGACGATCCGCGGTGGGTCGGTCTTGAGTCGGAACGGTCACGACACCTCCGCGTTGGTCCAAGCGCCGGAACGAGGTTCGAAAGCGACCATGCACAATTCCGTCTCGAGCCGTACGCCGGTTGTGTCGTACACCCGCCGCCGCACCAACTCGACGAGCTCGTACACGTCGGCTGCTCGCGCACCCGGCTCGGCGACAAAGAAGTTCGCGTGCTTCTCCGACACAACGGCGCCGCCGACACGTACCCCTTTACAGCCGGCGACCTCGATGAGGCGGCCCGCGGAGTCGTCGGCAGGGTTCGTGAACACCGAACCAGCGTTCTGCCCGCCCGGCTGATGTTCTCGCCGCCATCGCACGATCTCGTCGATTCGTTCGGCACATTGTTCTGGCATGTCGAACTCGCCCGAGAACGTTGCCGCGACGACAACCGACGCCGACGACAACGCGGAGCTGCGATACCCGAGTCCGAGCTGGGTTCGGGTCAGTTCCCGGAAGCGGGCGTCACCGAGATCGAACACCCGCGCACTGAGGATCACGTCGTCCGTTTGCGCCCCGTGACCGCCGGCGTTCATGCGTACAGCACCCCCGACGGAACCCGGGATCCCGACGAAGAACTCCAGACCCGCGATCCCGGCGGCCGCGGTCCGACGGGCGAGCACCGGGAGCGCCACGGCTCCCCCGGCGCGCACGTGGGGGCCAACCGACCCCGCATCGACCGGACGCACATCAAGTTGTTCGAACTCGTCGGCGAGGACGAGCGCAACGCCTCCGAAACCGTCGTCACTGACAAGGAGATTCGATCCGCGCCCGATGACGAGCAGCGGCAGCGCGGCCGCGTGCACCACCTCGGCGACGACGCGAAGATCGTCGTCGCTCCCGACGCGCACGACCACCGCGAGCGGTCCACCGCAACGATAGGTCGTGAGCTGCGCGCTCGAGACGGCGCGTTGCACCCGGCCGGGCAGACGAGCCGCCAACGTCGCCGCGACGTCGTCGGTCCTTTTTGGCGCGCTCACCCGAAGACCTCGGGGCCGTCGCGTTCGAGGTCACGTTCGTCGAGGACGTCCGAACGACCGAGCCAGGTATCGGGCAACCGGGTGAGATCGCCGGCACCGAGGGTCAGCACAACGTCTCCGTGCCGCGCCATCCGACGTGGCACGTCGATCAGATCGGTCGTGCGGGGAAGGTAGGTCACCGCGAGGGTGGGTGATGCGTCGACGACCGCGTGCACCACCAACCTTCCGGACACACCGGCGATCGGTGTCTCGCCCGCGGGGTAGACGTCGGTCAGCACGAGCGCATCGGCACCGTCGAACGCGCCGGCGAAGTCGCGCCAAAGCGATGCGATTCGGCTATACCGATGAGGCTGGAACACTACGATGACTCGTTTCCAGCCGCCCTGACGCGCGGTCTCGATCGCGGCGGCCACTTCGCCAGGCAAATGCGCGTAGTCGTCCACGAAGGTAACGCCGTCGCGCTCGCCGCGCCGCTCGAACCTCCGGGCGACGCCGCCGAATCCTCGGAGCGCTTCGGCGATCGCGCCGAACGGAACGCCGAGCTCCAACGCCAGCGCGCTCGCTCCTGCCGCGTTGGTCGCCGCCTTCACGGCCAGGGGCACCACGAGATCACCGAGCCGAGCTCCCCCCGCGGTCAACACGAACCGGTTGACGTCGCCCACAACTTCGACATCGACGATCTGGTAGTACGCGCTCGGATCAAAGCCGTAGGTGCGGATGCGGGGCCGAAGGTTCGCGATCCGCGCCGCGACCTGATCGTCTGCGCAACATACGACTGGGCCGGCCACACCGTCGACGAAACGCTCGAACGCTGCGGTGAGCGCGTCGAATCCGCCGTAGTACTCGAGGTGGTCGGGCTCGACGCTCGTGACGATCGCGGCCTCCGGTCCGAGCTTCAAGAACGTCCCGTCGCTCTCGTCGGCTTCGACGACGAGCCATTCGCCGTCACCGTACGCCGCGTTGGCTCCGACCTCGTTGACCTCGCCGCCGATCACGAAGCTCGGATGCCAGCCTGCGCTTCGCAACATGAGTGCGAGCATCGACGAAGTCGTCGTCTTGCCGTGCGATCCTGCCACCGCGATCGTCCGCCGGGTCGCGGCCAGCGCCGCGAGCGCGGCCGACCGGTGTAACACCGAGATGCCAAGCTCGCGGGCCGCGACCAACTCCACGTTCTGTGCCGGAATCGCGGTGGAATACACGACGGCGTCGGCGTCGCGCGGCACGTTGGCTGCGCGATTGCCGACGTTGACTCGAACACCCGCGGCCGCGAGGCGTGCCAGGGCGACCGATTCCTTCAGGTCGGAGCCGCTCACCTCGTGACCCATTCGCGCCAACAGCAACGCGATCGCGCTCATGCCGACACCCCCGACGCCGACGATGTGCACGCGGCGCGGTCGGGTCAGATCCAACGGCGGTACTTCGATCGACGGAACGCCGGCGTGGTCAGGCACGGGCATACTGATCGATCAGATCGGCAACGCGTCGAGCGGCGTCCGGTCGTGCGATGCTGCGGGCGGCCTTGCCCATCTGCTCGAGGCGGTCGGGGTCCAGGAGGAGTTCCGAAACGACGTGGTCGAGGCGCGCCGGGTTGCATTCGTCGTCACGCACGACAAGCGCGGCTCCGGCCTGCTCGAGGGTGTGTGCGTTGCGCGACTGGTGATCACTCGGCGAGCCGGGCAGCGGTACCAGCACGGACGGAACGCCTGCCACCGTGAGCTCGGCGATCGTCCCGGCGCCCGAGCGGCACACTGCGAGCGTCGCCCGCGTCAGCAGCGATTCCATTTGGGGCTCATACGGGACGAGCTGGTACACCAACGTGTCACCCGCTCGCCGTTGCCTGTCGAGTGACGTCTGGCATTCGACAATGTTGCGTGGACCGCACACATGGTGGACGGTCACATCGTCGCGATGGCGCCAGAGATCGTAACAGCCGATCGCAGCGCGGTTGATGGTGCGGGCCCCCTGCGCGCCGCCGTACACCGCAACCAGCGCCGGATCCCAGGCGGGCTCACGTTCGATGGAGGCGATCACCGACCGTACTGGGTTGCCGGTGAGCGTCGCATCGGGCAGTGGTGTGTCCGGCAACGACACGGCCGCGTGCGCGCCGAGGCGCACGCCGATGCGATTCGCGAGGCCGGGCGCCGAATCTTGTTCGTGCACGAGGGTCGGGACGCGCAACGCCCGGGCGGCCGCGACGCATGGAAGCGACGCGTATCCGCCGAACCCGACGACGATGCGGGGCTGGTGCCGCCGAACCAGCACCAGCGCATGAGCGAACGCCCAGACCGCGCCACCGATCGCGGCCAGGTTGGCGACGGTGAACCGACGCTGCAGTCCACGACCGGCCAGCAGGTCGATTGCAAAGCCTGCCTCGGAAACGACCCGCCCCTCGATCCCGCGCCGTCCGCCGACGAACCGCAACGACTCGCGGGGATGGCCGCGTCGTACGAGCTCTTGCGCAACTGCGAGGGCAGGATAGGTGTGACCGCCGGTCCCACCACCCGAGAACAACGCGAAGACAGGTTCGCTCACTGGACGCTACGCCCTGCCTCGGTCAACTGGGCGGGCGACGGCTGCGATCGCGCCGGTGCCCGGCGTGCGACATTGGCGAGGATCCCGGCGCCCAACATGGTGATCACCAGTGACGACCCGCCGGCCGACAGGAACGGCAGCGTGATCCCCGAGACCGGCAACAGGCCCACGACCGCGCCGAGATTGATCGCCGCCTGCCCGACGATCCAGGCGGTCACTCCCGCGGCGAGCAACATGCCGAATCGATCGGGTGCGCTGCGGGCAACGCGGAAACCGACTAGCCCGAGCGCACCAAACAGGCCCAGCACGAGGAGGCAACCAACGAGTCCCAACTCCTCTCCGATCACCGCGAAGATGAAGTCCGTGTGCGCGTTGGGCAAGAACATCCATTGGGCGCGGCCCGCGCCCAGCCCGACGCCACTTATCCCGCCGCTGCCGATCGCGATGAGCGACTGCCAGATCTGGTAGCCGGTGTTCGTGTGGTACCTCCAAGGGTGGAGGAACGCGAACATGCGCGCCCGACGGTAGGACGCCGAGAACGCCAGGCCGGTGACGACGACGATCGCGGTACTGCCCAGCATGGCAAGGTGTAGCCGGCGCACGCCGCCCACCACGAGCAATGCGAAACCGATCAGCGCGAGCACGATCGCGGAGTCGAGGTCGGGTTCAAGCATCACCAGCCCGGCGAGGATTCCGAGCAGGAACAGCACCGGCATCCACTGGCGCCAGTTGTGAAGGTGGTCGGCTCGACGGGCCAAAACATTGGCGGCGCAACACAGCAGCGCGAGCTTGGCAACCTCGGTCGGCTGCACGCTGACCGACCCTGTGCCAAGCCAGCGCCGCGACCCGTCGACCATGATGCCGATGCCTGGCACCAGCACGAGGACGAGCCCGGCGATGGAGATCCCCAGCAGCCAGGGTGCCGCGCGACGCCACCAGTGGTAGTCGAAGGACGACGCGGCTACGAATGCGACGACTCCGCCGACGGCCCAAATGAGCTGACGATCGAAGAAATACCACGACGAGCCGTAGTCGCTGAGCGCCGCGACCGACGACGCGGAGAGGATCATCACCAGGCCGACGATGTTGAGGACGCCGACCGTCGCGCACAGGATCACGTACGTGGGTGGTCGGGGCAGCGCCTGATGGCGGCGGACGACCTGAGCGGCGGCCTTCGCGATCGGTGAACCGCGATCGGGTCCGAACAAACGGAACCGGGGCGTACGAATTCGCGGGGAGATGGCGGTCACGGGCTGGATGCTCCTTCGACGAGCAGCCCTCGGACCTCGGCTGCGAAGTCGTCGCCGCGCTCGGCATAATTGGCGTACGCGTCGAACGATGCACACGCAGGTGACAGCAATACCGCGTCGCCGGCACGTGCGAGCTGCGCCGCCGCTCGCACCGCGTCGTGCATCGACGCGACGGCCACCACGGTCGAGCTCTCGCCGAAGGCTGCAACAATGTCTGTGCTGGCCTCCCCGAACGCGACGACGCCGCGTACGCGCGTAGCGGCGCGGGCGAGCACGCCGAGATCGAGGCCTTTGTTGCGACCACCCGCGAGCAACACAACCGAATCAAACGATTCCAGGGCGCGCAGGGTCGCGTCGGGGTTCGTCGCTTTCGAGTCGTCGTACCAACGCACTCCGTTAGCTTCACCGACCAGCGCCACTCGGTGGGGGAGGGTCGCGTACGATGCCAGTGCACTGCGGATTCCGGCGGGTGTCGCACCCACCGCGAGTGCCGCTACTCCAGCTGCGAGCGCGTTCGTGCGATCGTGAACGAGCGCGCGGCGCATACCGGCGACAGAGGCCATCACAGTGTCATCGGCCGTAAGCAGCTGTCCGTCGACCTCGCGGGCGCGGCCGATCGCGTCGGCATTGCGGGAAAAACCGACCGCGCGAGCGTCAGTCGTGTGGGCGATCATCGACGCATCCGCGTCGTCAGCATCGAACACCAACAGGTCATCGGCAGTTTGGTGGGCGCTGATCCGCGCTTTGTCCGACACGTAGCGTTCGTAGCTGCCGTGCCAGTCCAGATGATCAGGCGTGATCGCCAGCACGACCGCGACGTGTGGGTGGAACGTCTCCGAGCACGCCAGCTGGAAGGACGACACCTCGGCCACCAACACGTCGACGTCATCACCTGCCGCGTCGATGAGTGGCCGACCGACGTTCCCGGCAGCAACCGCGCGCCGACCCGACTCGTTCAGCATCGCGGCGGCCAATGTTGTGACGGTCGTCTTGCCGTTGGTACCGGAGATCGCGACGATCGGCGCGTGCGCCCGCGCGCCGGCGAGATCTATCTCGCTGCGAATCGGAATCCCGGAGTCGCGCGCGGCGTCGAGCGCAGGATGGGCGAAAGGAACCAACGGGCTCGGAACAACGAGATCAGCGCTGGCGACCGCGATGCGGATCGACTCCACGGAGGGCGTTTCGAGGATCTGCGCGCCGAGATCGTGCGCCTCGATCGCACGGCCGGCGTAGGCACTACTCCCGTTCGGGACGTCCTCGAGGATCGTCACGTCCCACCCCTCGGCACGCAAGACGCGAGTTACCGCCATCCCGGTTGCCGCCAGACCGATCACGACGACGCGCATCACTCGAGCCTCGGGCCGAGGAGGCGAAGGAAGTCGGCGTAGAAGATTCCGATCGCGAGTGCGACACAGATGCCGGCAAACAGCCAGAACCGGACCGTCACCGTGAACTCGGACCAGCCCCCGACCTCGAAGTGATGGTGGATAGGCGCCATGCGCAAGACTCGCCGTCGGAACCCGCGGTAGGAGACGACCTGCGCGACGACCGAGAGCGTCTCGAGCACAGGAAGCCCCGCCAGGATCGGCAGCAGGAGTGCCGTACGGGTGAGGAGTGCGAGCCCCCCCATCGCACCGCCGATCGCGAGCGAGCCGGTATCACCCATGATGATCTGTGCGGGCGCGGCATTCCACCACAAGAATCCCGCGCACGCGCCGAACATCGCGGCGGCCAGAATCGCCTGGTCGAGCGCCTGAGCCGTCTGCGCGGTTTGGGCCGGCCCAAAGTAGTAGAGGGTGGGGTGACGGAACTCAGTGAATGCGATGATCATGAACGCCGCGAACACGAACGCCGACGAGCCGGCCGCGAGTCCGTCGAGACCGTCGGTGAGGTTGACCGCGTTGGCTGTCGAATAGACGATCAGGATGGCGAACACGAACCAGCCCGCGGTGCCGAGGTTCGTCGACAGCGGTCGTGTGAACGAGAGATGCGTCGAGGTGTGGACGAAGTCAAGCGAAAGCCACGCGAACACGGCGGCGACCGCGACGATCCCAAGCGTCTTGCCCCGTTTGCGCAATCCGAGATTGCGGCGAGCACGCACGCCGAGATAGTCGTCGAGGAATCCGACCGCGCCGAGGCCGAAGATGAGAATCAACAGCGTCCAGCCCGCGGTCGAGAACGCGACCGTCGTGTGACGGACGTGCGCGACGAGATACCCGATTGCCGCCGCTCCGACGATGGCGATACCACCCATCGTCGGGGTACCGGCCTTGGCGACATGCGGGTGTTCGATCGGTCCGTCATCGCGGATCTGCTGACCGATCCCACGGCGCCGGAGCTGCGCGATGAGGATCGGCGTACCGACGAAGGTGACGAGAAATGCCGCGCTCGCCGCCATGAGCATCGCGATCATGACGCCGCTCCCAGGAGTTGCGCGGCGACAACTTCGAGCCCGACATCGCGACTCGCCTTCACCAGCACCGCGTCGCCCGCCGCGGCAAGCGCGCTCACGAGAAGAAGTGCCTCGCCCGCGTCTGTCGCGGTGGCGACCTCGGGTACGCCGTTTGCGGCGTCAACGATCGCTCGCCCGCCGGCCCCGACCCCGATCAGTACGTCGACACCAAGCTCGGCGGCGCGCCGACCCGCCGCCGCGTGCGCGTCGTCGCTGTACATCCCGAGCTCGCGCATCTCTCCGAGCACGGCGATCTTTCGACCGGTCGTGGGCACTCGCGCCAACGCACGCAGGGCTGCGTCCATCGAGGCAGGATTCGCGTTGTACGCGTCGTTCAGCACGGTCACGCCCGAGCTGGTCATCTCGATCTCGAGCCGCCAACGCGCGGGACGCGCCGCGGCCAGCGCCCCGACCGCGACGTCGAGATCGATGTCAAATCCGCGGTGCGCAACTGCCAGAGCCAGCGCCGCGTTCATCACCTGGTGCTCGCCGTGCAGCGAAAGACACGCACGTCGGCCGCGCAACGCGAACGACGGGTGGAGGTGCGCGTCGAGCTCAACGTCTTCGATGAGGTAGTCGGCGTCGGCAGCGGAGCCGACGGTCACGACCGTGACGTCGGCGTCGGCAACAGCAACGAGCGTCGGCGTCCACTCGTCGTCTGCGTTCAATACCGCGAGACCGCCGGCCGGCAGTGCCTCGATCAGCTCACCCATGGCTTTGGCCGCACCGTCCGGACCACCCAGATGTTCAGCGTGGGCGAAGCCGACATTCGTGACCACTCCCACCGAAGGCTGCGCAATCAGACACAGGGCCGCGACGTCGCCGGGAAACCGCTCCCCCATCTCAGCGACAACCACACGCGCTTCGGTCGAGGCGTTGAGCAGTGTGATCGGCAAACCGAACTCGTTGTTGTACGACGCCGGACTCGCGTCGCAACCGAGGGGAGCGAGCACCGCCGCCAACATGTCCTTGGTCGAGGTCTTGCCGGTCGATCCGCACACTCCGACAACCCGCAGTTCCGGACGCGCGACCCGGGCGGCATGCGCAAGCTCCTGAAGACGGACCAGGACATCGTCGACCTGCACCAGCGCAGCGCCTAGCGGCACCTCGACCGCGAGGGCCGCCGTCGAAACCAGCGCGACCCGCGCTCCCGCCGCGAACGCGTCGGCGACGAAATCGTGACCGTCTCGTCGGCCATGCAGTGCCACGAAACACGCTCCCGGTTCGAGCGCGCGTGAATCGAACGTCCACGACGTCACGACCGCATCGGGCGCGCCCACGACAACACCTCGAGCGTGATGCGCGATCTCCGCGGCGGTGGTGGTCACGCCAGGGTCTCCAGCTCTTCGCGGGCCACGGCCCGATCGTCGAACATCTCGGTGCGGCCCCCGACGATCTGCTCGCGCTCGTGGCCCTTCCCCGCCACGACGACCACGTCACCCGGTCGAGCGGCCGTCAGCGCATCCCGAATCGCGGCGCGACGATCGAGGACACGCGCGACGCGGCTCCCGCTCGGCACGCCGGCCATGATCTCGTCGACGATCGCTGCCGGTTCCTCGGACCTCGGGTTGTCGGTCGTGACGTACACGCAGTCCGCGCTGCGGGCAGCGATGTCGCCCATGAGCGGACGCTTCGTGCGGTCGCGATCGCCACCGCAGCCGAACACGGCGATCAAGCGACCGCCAGGTCCGACGAGCTCACGCGCCGCGCCGAGTGCAGCATCAAGCGCGGCCGGCGTGTGCGCGTAGTCGACCAACACGGTGAAGTCCTGACCCGTCTCGATCCGTTCCATCCGTCCCGGAACGATGGTGGGCTGCTCGAGCCCGGCCACGATCGCATCGAGCTCGAATCCGGCGAGCAGCGCCGTCGCGGCAGCTCCCAGCGCGTTCACGACATTGAACGAACCGACCAGCGACATGCGGACCGGCACGGGGTTCTCGCTGCACGCGACGAGATCGAATCTGGTGCCCTGCGGAGAGAGCTCGACGCGACGCGCGGTGACGTGAGCCGAGGGATCGTCAAGCGCGAAGCGCGACACGACGAGGCCTTTCGTCGCGGCTCGTCGGGCGAGCTGCTCGCCGTAGACGTCGCCGACGTTGATCGCGGCGCGACGCGTGAACACCGGCGTAAACAGACGCGCCTTCGCCTCGAAGTAGGCGTCGACCGATTCGTGGTAGTCGAGATGGTCGTGCGAGAGATTCGTGAAGCAGGTCGCGGCGAAGTTCGTGCCGTCTACTCGATGCTGGTCCAGTGCGTGTGACGAAACCTCCATGGCTACGGTCTCGACGCCTTCGTCGCGCATCTCGGCCAGGACCGATTGCAGCTCGGTTGCCTCGGGTGTCGTATGCGAGTTCGAGAGCACGCGGTCGCCGACGCGCGCCGCGACGGTGCCGATCACGCCCGCGACATCGCCGGCTGCCCGGGCGATCGACTCGAGGAGATACGTCGTGGTCGTCTTGCCGTTCGTGCCGGTGGCGCCGAGCACTCGCATGGCGAACGCCGGCTCGCCGTGGAAACGCGCGGCGAGCGGACCCAACAGCGCACGCACCGAGCTGACCCGTGCCTGCGGCACGTCGACGGGAACCCACCGTTCCACGAGGAGGGCGACTGCGCCGCCGGACACGGCCGCCGGGGCGTGGACGTGGCCGTCGGTGACGCTCCCTTTGATGCAGCAGAACAGGGCGCCTGGACGGACGTCGCGGCTGTTATGGACGACTGAGGTGACCTCGACCGGGGACTGGGGATCGTTGGGTCCGGGGCCATCCCGCAGCTCCAGCACCCCCGCGCCGTCGAACCCCGCCAGGTCAGCGAGGAGGTCGTGCAGTTGCACGGGCCCTCCTTATCCGCTCTTTGACGTGTGATCGGGAAGGGTACCGGGCGTGGGCGGAGCGACTCCGATGCCGTTTCCGGTCGAGCCGGTACCGCCGCTGGGCCCGCTCACACCGCTGGGACCAGTCGAGCCGCTGGGACCAGTGGGCCCGCTGGGACCGCTGACGCCGCTGGGACCGGTCGGGCCGCGAAGCGCGGCGGCCTGCGGCACGGGGACGGTCGTGGTGGACGCGGTCGCTGCCTGTCGTGCCTCGGTTTGGCTCGCGGCCGCTGCTGCAGCGGCAGCCGGATCGACGCAGGTCGTACCCGATGCGGCCGCCGACGCACGGGCGGCGTCGAACTGGACGTTTCCTGGATCGTCGGGCGCGACGTCCTCGTGGGTCAGCGCGAACTGCATCACGTCGGCGAACACCGGAGCTGCGACGGTACCGCCGTAGGTACTCGTCGGCTCGTCGAGCACGACAATCGCCGCGAGCTTCGGGTGGGTGGCGGGCGCGTACCCGATGAACGAGGCCATCGTGCCTGTTGAATAGCCGCCGTCGACGGCTTTGCGGGCGGTTCCGGTCTTGCCGGCGATCGTGTAGCCGGGGATGGCCGCGCACGCGCCGGTACCAGCACTTACGACGCTGGCGAGCATGCCCGACATCTGCGCGGCGGTGTGCGCCGACACGACCCGATGGCCGGCCGAGACATTGGCCGGATGTCGGATCCCGTCGGCGTCGATGGTCGCGTCGAGCAGATGCGGAGGACGCGTGACTCCACCATTGGCGATGGTCACGTACGCGTCCAGCATCTGCATCGCGGTCACCGCGACGCCGTAGCCGATCGCGGTCGACGCCAGCCCGGTGGCGTAGTAGTGCGATGGGTCAAGCAGCAGGCCGGAGGCCTGGCCCGGGAACTGCACCGACGTGGGCGCGCCCAGGCCGAACGAGCGCAGCGCGTGGGACAGGCGGTCCTTGCCCAGACGTTGCGCAACCTCGATCGTGCCGATGTTCGACGACTGGCGGAGGATGTCTGTGACCGTCATGTGTACGTCGCCGTGCGGGTCGACGTCGGTGAACTGGGTCGGTCCGACCTGAAGTGCCGACGGCACGTCGATCTCGGTGTCGGGGGTGACGACACCGTCCTGGATCGCCGTGGACAGCGTTATCAGCTTGTTGGTCGAACCGGGCTCGAAGAGATCCATCAGCGGTCTCGTCGCCTCGGTTGGGGTGGAGGGATGCGGCGGGGTGTTGCCAGTCGCGCCGTCGATCGAAGCCATCGCGAGTACGTCACCGTCCGTCGTGTCGACCACAACCGCCTCGCCGCCCCTGGCGTTCGTGGCGGCGACCTCGTCGATCAGTGACTGCTCTGTCTCCCATTGCAACGGCTCGTCGAGCGAGAGCACGATATCGGTTCCGCGTCGCGCTTCGACCTCGTGCGTCGCGGTGTTCGGTATGTCAAGACCCTGTTGATCGCGCGCCACGACAAGCTGACCCGGTCGGCCCTGTAGAAGCGACTGGTACTGCTCTTCGAGCCCGGTCGTCCCGTGCGGGTCTTCGCCGAGCTGACCGATGATTGATCCGGCGAGTGCGCCGGCTGGATATTCGCGAGCCGGCTCGGCCTCCACACCGATCCCCGGCAAATCCAGCTTCTGCACCTTCGCGACGACACTGTCGGACACTTGGTGTGCCAAGTATCGGAACTTGTAATGCGTGTCGCTCAACTGCGTTTGCAGGAACTGGTCGCTGACGTGGAGCACGGGGGCGAGCTCGGCCGCGCTGACGATCGGATCCCAGACTTGCTGGGGGTCGGCGTACACCGCTGACAGCTCGATCGACATCGCGAGATCCCGTCCGTTGCGATCGAAGATCGTTCCGCGCTGTGCCGGCAAGTACACCGTATGGACCGTCTGTTCGAGCGACGCGAGCCGATACCGATCGCCGCTGAAGACTTGGAGCTGCGTCACCCTTACGGCGAGAGCCCCGAACACGAAGACAACGAGCACGCTGCACGCCGCGAGCCGCTTGGACGGGCGGGCGGCCATGGGCTTCCCGCCACGCCGCAGCCGAGTGACCGCCGGCTGTCTCTTCGCGGCGCCCGGCCCGCGCGGACGACGGGAAGTCACGCGCGCGGGCGGACGATGCTCCGCCGCACGCTCATTGCCCGGTGTTGTCAACTGCCGAGTAGGGGGTGGGGGGCGGAACGGGCAGACCGACGGTCGAGTCGAACGACGAAGCGGTGAACGGATGGAGCAGAATCACTTCGGGGGCGCGGATCATGCCGAGCCTCGTCGCGCGGCCCGCGATCGCTTCGGGCGAGGAAAGCGTGGCGACCTGGTCGCGCAGGTTTCCATATTGTCGTTGTTCGTTCGCGAGTTGGCTATCAAGCTTGTCGAGGGTGAACGCAGACTGAGCTGCGAACACGTGGAACGTGACGAGCGTGAACATCGAGGCCGCGGAGAGAACAGCAACGCCGAGCACGACCAGCTGCGTGCGTCGGCGACGGTAGAGCATCCCGCGTTTGACGTTCGGCGCGACACGCAGATGAGCGGACCGCTCGACCTCGGGCGGCTCGACTTCGGGACTCTCGAGTTGTGGATAAGCCTCGGCCGCGAGCGCGCCCGAGATGCTCCCGACGACGAAACCGTCGCGCGGGGTTTCCCCGTCGGCAACGTCTGCGACGGGTGGCGTCTCCGCGCCGGGCGAGCTCGCGGCGAAGGGGTCGGCAATGAAGTCGCTGGCCGCGGACGCGCTGTCCGAAACTGCCGTCACAATCCGCTCCTCATGCCGAATCGGGCAGTCGCTCGACCGCGCGCAGACGGACGCTCTCGGCTCGCCGATTGGCGGCCACCTCGTCTGCACGCGGCCGCAGCGGCCGCCGGGTCAGCAAGCGCACCAGGGGGTGGCGCGGCGCTTCCGGGATTGCGAGCTTCGGCAAAGACGGCGTAGCGCCGGTGTCGGCCCAGGCCGCGAACGTCTCTTTGACCATGCGGTCTTCGAGCGAATGGTACGCGAGCACCAGCACCCGGCCTTGAGGTCCGACGACGTGCACCGAGTCGCCGAGCCCGTCGGCAAGATTCGGGATCTCGCGGTTGACCTCCATGCGGATCGCCTGGAACGTTCGACGCGCCGGATGCCCGCCCCGACGCCGCGCCGGCGCCGGAATCGACGCGCGAATCACGTCGACGAGCTCACGGGTGGTGTGCATCGGTCGCGCCGCGACGATGCCGCGCGCGATGCGCCGCGCGAAGCGATCCTCACCATTTTCGGCGATCAGCGTCGCCAGCTCTTCGGCGTCGTAGCTGTTCACGACGTCGTCCGCGGTCAGCGTCTGCTTGGAGTCCATGCGCATATCCAAGGGCGCGTCGAAACGATACGAGAAGCCCCGCTCGGGGCGGTCGAGCTGCGGACTACTGACCCCGAGATCCATCAAAATGCCCATTGCGCGCTCTCCCTCGCAGTACCGATCGACCAGCTCGACAAGCTGTTCGAACCCACCCTCAACCACCTGCGCACGCCCCCCGAAAGGTGCAAGACGACGACGGGCGGCAAGGGCGGCGTCGGCGTCACGGTCGATTCCGAGGAGACGCAGATCGGGTCGCGCGTCGAGAAGCGCTGTGGCGTGGCCGGCGCCACCCACGGTGCAATCGACGATCAGGCCTTCCGGCACGGGCGAAAGGAGTTCCACCACCTCCCGGACCATGACCGGGAGGTGGTGGAACTCCGCCTCCACATCCGTCTCCTTGAACCGTTTCGCCGGAACCGCTCGTGCCGCCGACCCCGTCTCCAGCCCCCCGGTCGACAGGCGCCGCCCGGGATGTCTCCCCGAGTCGGCAACGGCTGATAGCGGGCGGAGTAGGGGCCAACAACCGCGCCGGCCGAGGGGCTGGAGACGGGCCCGGGGTGTCCGGGCTCCGTCAGTATTTCAATAGTTCCGTACCATTTGCCTGTTTTGGTTACATGAAGTCGTTGATGCCTTCACCGCCGACGATGGACGCTGAACCCTCCTGATCGCGCTGACCGAACATCTCGGAATTCCAGATCTCGATGTGGTCGAAGTTGCCGGCGACGATCACTTCGCGCTCGAGCCGAGCGAACGTACGCAGGTGCGCCGGGATGGCGACCCGCCCTTGCTTATCGGGCGTGATCTCGACCGCACCCGAGAAATACGACCGCGCGGCCTGGCGCTCCGTTGCGCCTCGCGCCCGCGCCTCTTGCAGGTTGGCGGCAACCCGTTGGAACTCGTCGACCGGATACACGGCGAGACAGCCGTCGAGCGCTTTCGCCATCACTGCACCGTCCTCGAGCTGGTCACGAAAACGGGCCGGAAGAATCACCCGACCCTTCGCATCAAGGGAGTGCTGGTGCTCCCCCAAGAACATGCGCTTCGCACCACCTGCAACTCCCGGTGTGGGGATATCCTCCCCTTTCCACCACCAGGCGCCACCTTATGACACAATCCACCACAGCGTCAACCCTCTGCTCCCCGTTCCGTCAGAAACGGAACCGGGAGCGCCAACTCGAGGAGGAGCCGTGTCCTTGTGGTTCGGCCGAAGCCGCGTACAGGACCGCGCCGTGGATTCCGACGAAAGAGGCGTGAACTACGACCCATCGGCCCGACCCTCGTCACCCCGACCCGACGACTCGGCTCCGGATCCCGACGTCGCGTCGGAACATTCAGGCTGGGTCGACGACAAGGTGCTCTCGTCGGCAGTTCCCAACGACAACGGCCGCGCCATCGACGCGCTCCGCGCGGCGACCACGGCTGCAGAAGCGCACGTACCCCAACCGACACTCGATGACATCGCGCAAGTTCATCGACTGCACGACATGAGAGTCGACGCCGAGCAGCGCTCACGGCGCCCGGTCCCGAAGCCGGGCGCGCGTCGACGGTTCCAGTACGCGCTCACTGCGGAAACCGCCGCATTGCGAATGATCGGCTTTGGTTCCTTCGAAGCGTTCAGCGCCGTGTACGGCGGCGGAACCAGCGCCGACAACCCAGATGCAGAATCAGGCGAGACAATCGCACGAATTCAAGAGCTGCTCACCGAACTCGGAGTAGATCCGGGCGGCGACCCGCTACGAGCAGCGAGTGAGTTCCTCACGACACACGAGGGCGGGACGCCCGATCTCACGAAAATGCCCGCGCTCGAAGAATCCCCAAGGTTCGAAACCGCGCCGACACCCGTATCGGAAGCGACCCGCGAGCCAACATCGAGACCTCGGCCCGAACCGGCACCCGAACCGGCACCCGCGTTCGGCGCCGACCCTGCGATCGACAAGATCGTCGAGCGCTCCGACATAACCGAACTCGCGGCGGTCGTCATGCCTCCACCGGTCGTCGATTCCACTACCACGCCGGGAACCCAAGAACCCACGACCTTTGTGTCGTTCGATGCCCCACGCGACGAGGACGCGCCCACGATCGCGCCCGAGGCAACGTCAGCCGACGCTGGAGCAGGCGCCGAGGATCCCCTGCCGGACGTCGAACCGGGGGCGCCCGGGATGCCAGCCGCGCAACTCTCTCCCGCGAACCCGGCCGAGATCCGCAAGAACGACGACGTTGTCCTCGATCGTTGGATACATGCGGAGGCCCGAGCCGAACGCATGCACGCCGAAGTCGACCGAGCTCAGGCGGAGCTGGTGGCGATGCTCGCCCGGTCGGCCGATCTCGAACAGACCGTCGTGAACCGCGCCGACGAGCTCCAGGCAGCGAACACTGCGCTTGAAAGCGCAAACAACGACCTCGAAAGCGCGAACAACGAGCTCGAACGCGTTCGTCAGCGAGTCGACGAGCTCGAACACTCGATCGCGCGCTCCGACGCGGAACGCCCCGAGCTCGAACGCGCACTCACCGCGAGCCGCGATCGCGTCACCGCGCTGGAAACGACGCTGTCAGAACGCGAGCAGGCCTTCACCAAGGTTGCCCTCGATCGAGCATCCACACTCGAGTCGGCGGCCAACCTCGAAGCAGCGCTCGACGTGCGCACGTCGCAGCTCGCCGAAGCCCGCTCGGCCGTCGCCGATCTCGAGGCGGAACTGTCGGCGCAAGCCGCTCACGTCGACAACACCCGCGCGGAACTCGGCGCGGTCCGCGCCAATAACGACCAGCTCACCGCCGAGCTCGAGACGACACGGCGGGCGCTCGATGGGCTCGACGCACACGCCGAAGCGATCGAAGCCGAACTCGCGGAGGCAAGACGCGCGGTCGACAATTCAGAGACACGCCACGAGCTCGAAGCGGTGCGCCAGCAGCTCGCAGAGGCTCGACACGAGCTCGGTCATCTCGAGTTCGAACGCGCCGAGACCGACCGTGCGTTGGCACACGACCGCATCGAGCTCCAACAGCTTCAGCACACACTCGCGACCACCCGAGACGAGGCCATCGCCGTTCTCGATGAGCTGACCGAAGCGCGGCGAACGGTCGACGAGACCAACGCACAAGCCGAACAAGCCGAGCGAGCACGGGAGGCAATCACAATCGATGCCGCCGATCTCCTCGCTCGCGCTGAGGCCGAGGCGACGAACGTGCTCGAACGGGCCAACCGCGACGCCGAAGCCATCCGTCAGCACGCGGCGCTCGAAAGCGGAACAAGTCTCGGCGCTTCGGACTTCAGGCGAACGAATGAGGGTGTGACCTTCGGTGACGACACGCTCACCAGCATCGTCGCCCGAATTGAGCGCCTCGAACGAAAGCTCGCCAAACAGCGCCGCCGGCTCGACCGAATCTCGGACACGAACCGCCCCGTCCCCGAGGCGGGCGCCGCGCCAGGCCCCCCGCCGAACACCGCTCGGCCAAGCGCCATCGATGAGCTCGCACAGCATTTGGCGCGACCCGAGCCAGGCGCGGCCGAACAACTGTCGGCTACGAGCATCCACGACTCGAGCGCAGCCGAGGTGATCGCGTCCGCGCGACGGGAGGCCGAAGCAATCCGCCAGGCCGCACGGAACGATCGCGAACAGTTCCGCGCCGAACTCATCGCGCTACTCAGCCGCCTGGCACCGCTCTCCGACGAAACTGAAATCGTCGACGA
This sequence comes from Acidimicrobiia bacterium, assembly GCA_052148155.1. Classification (GTDB taxonomy): domain Bacteria; phylum Actinomycetota; class Acidimicrobiia; order IMCC26256; family PALSA-610; genus JBBQER01. The sequence continues at coordinate 29,648 of JBKQIY010000032.1, forward strand.
CGAGTGGTAGCTCAGGCCGGGACCGCTTCGAGACTCGACAGGTAGGGCTGCCACGCCGGGTCGACAGGGCCGGCTGACACGATCAGAGATTGCGTCGCGTGGGGGGCGACAGGCTTGCGGCGAGGGGCCATACCGCACTCGGCGGGCAGGCGGTCGCCCTTGCGTGCATTGCACGACCGGCATGACGCGACCACGTTGTCCCAGGTGTGCGGCCCGAGGCGCGAGCGCGGCACAACGTGGTCCAGGTTCTCGGCGGCCCGACCGCAGTATTGACAGCGGTGGCCGTCCCGGGCGAACACCGCCCGCCGCGACAACGGCGCGCTGGCACGGAAGGGAACACGAACGAAATGAACGAGACGGATGACGGTCGGTACCGGAACGCTGCGCCGCTCGGACCGAAACTCGGCTCCATTGCGGTGAACGATTTCGGCTTTTTCCTTCAACACCAACACGACCGCCCGCCGCGACGACACCACGCAGAGCGGTTCGAAGCTGGCGTTGAGCAAGAGCGCCCGAGCCACGCGGTAGCCACCTCCTCGCCCGACAGTCTACCGGCGGCGTCCGGAGCCGGACACCGCCTTGCCGCCGGGCAGGTCGGCGCACCACTCCAGATAGGCGACAAGATCCGCGGGACGAGGCACGACCGTTTCTCCGTACGCAGTCTCGAGTCGGAAACGGAGGTATTCGGGTTCGGGGATCGGCAGGAACGGCGCGCGTCGCCACCATCGCGGCCGGGCGATCCGCACGACTTGACGCGCGGCGACCCACCACAGTCGCGGTCGCACCGCTACCGCGAGCAAAACGCCAAGCGCGCGGGCCGCTTGAGTGGTTAACCGACGTTGACGGTCAAACAAATATCCACCAGTCGATTCGCAAAAACTGCCAGTTCCGCCTCGCGATACGCCGACACGCGCGGCACGGTAGCGTGGACAGACGTGGGTCCGTCGCGGGGGCTGTCGGTCCTGCGCTACCTCGTGGCCCCAGACGGAGGACGAGTCCGGTGCAAACCGCGCCCCGCCCGGACAACTCATTGGGCGCCCAGGCATCTGAGAACAGCAACTCGTTTCGCGGATCCGACTCGAGCGGTTTAGGCAACTCCTTCAAAGAGGTTTTCGACGCGCTGTCGCGTCAGATCGAGTTCGTCATCCGAGGCAAGCGCCGAGCGATTCATCTCGCGCTCGTCTGTATGTTCGCCGAAGGACACCTACTCGTCGAAGATGTTCCCGGGGTCGGCAAGACGTCTCTCGCGAAAGCCATCGCACGTTCGGTCGGCGGCAACTGGAGCCGTATCCAGTTCACCCCCGACCTGTTGCCATCCGACGTCACCGGCGTCTCGGTCTGGAACCGCTCGCGCGGCGATTTCGAGTTCCGACCGGGCGGAATCTTCGCGAATGTTGTTCTCGCCGACGAGATCAATCGCGCGTCACCGAAGACCCAGTCGGCGTTACTCGAAGCGATGGAAGAACAGCAGGTCACGATCGACGCGCAGACATACCCGCTGCCGACGCCGTTCCTCGTCATCGCGACGCAGAACCCCGTCGAGCTCGAAGGGACTTATCCCCTTCCCGAGGCCCAGCTCGACCGCTTCCTGCTGCGCTTGCGCATCGGGTATCCCGACCGTGAAGCCGAACTGGCGATTCTCGACGCCCAAGACACGAGCGCGGTTTCGCCCGAAGATCTCCGGCCCGTCACTGACGCCGAGACCATCGCCTCATGGTCGCGCGCGCTCGGCCGCGTCCACGTCGCGACCGAACTTCAGGGATACATCATCGACATCGTCGAGGCGACACGCCACCATCGAGACCTCCTCCTCGGCGTCAGCCCGCGCGGTGCGCTCGGGTTGCAGCGCGCGGCTCGAGCCCTGTCGGCAAGTATCGGCCGCTCGTACGTCGTTCCCGACGACGTGAAGCTCCTCGCGCCGGCCGTGCTCGAACATCGCCTCATGTTGTCGTCCGAGGCGATTACCCGTGGGGTCAGTGCGGCGGATGTGCTCACATCGATCCTCGAATCGGTATCGGTACCGACGGCAGGCCGGCTCTGACGTGATGATCACTCGCCGCGGATGGGCACTGTTGGGTTCGGCGATCGGCCTCTTCGCAGCGGGCCGGATCCTCGGGCTCGTGCAGCTCGCTGTGCTCGCGCTGGTCGCAGCGCTGATCCTGGTTGTCACGGCAGTCTGGGTCCGAATCAGCGTCCCGCGGCTACAGGCACGACGCGAGTTGAAAGAACGCTTGCAGGTCGGCGTCCAAGGCCGCGTCGACATCGTCGTGCAAGCCGTACGGGCCAACCCGACGCTCGCAGTCAACGACGCATTCGACGGCGGCCGCCGCGCGGCGCGGCTTCTGCTCGCGCCACTGCATGCCGGCGAAGAGGCACGCGCCGCGTACCGCTTTCCGACCGATCGTCGAGGTCGGTACGAGGTCGGACCGCTGCGGGTCACGGTGACCGACCCGTTCGCGCTCTGGCAGCGAACGCGCTTCGTGCTCGGGACCGAAGAGGTGATCGTGTATCCACGAGTTCGTGACGTGTTACCTCCCCCCGAGATGGGCGGGTTGGAAATCGACCGCGAGCAACCGCAGGTACGATCGCGGATCGAGCCCAGTGGAGAATTCCACACGCTGCGCGAGTACGCACCCGGCGACGATCTCCGCCATGTGCATTGGCGATCGACGGCGCGACGCGGGCATCTGATGATGCGTCAGAACGAAGCCCGGCGCCGCACACCGATCCTCGTGTTACTCGACGTCCGTCCCGGTTCGCATGATCGCGCGTCGTTCGAACGCGCGGTCGAAGCTTGTGCGTCAATCGTGACGGCGATCGACCGTGCCGACCGGCCGGTCGAGGTGATGCTCAGCACCGGCAACATGATCGGCGCGCCGGGTCGGCGGCACCTCGGGACCGTGATGGACGAGTTGGCCGTCGTAGAACCGCACGGTCCTGAGCGGCTCGTCGCTTCCGAGTCGCGGCGTCGCAGCGGCGCACTTGTCGCCATCATCGGCCGCGCCCAGACGAACGACGCAGCTGCGCTCGGCGTCCTGGTACGCGACGGAGGCCAGCTGACCTTGGTTGCGTGCATGCCTGAGACCGCGAACCCTTCGCTGCGTTCGCGGCGACTGCGCCGGCCGCTGATCGTCGCGAACGGCACCGAACGACCGTTCACCGACTCATGGAACGAGGCCGTGGTCCGATGGCAGCCCCGCGCGCATCGATCGCCGTCAACGTCACCCGCGCCGGGCTAACGCTCGCGACGGCGTTCACCCTCGCCCGCGTGTTCGCGGGCCGGTCGTGGCTGTTGCCGATGGTCGTCGCGGCTGTGATCCCGCCGGCGTGCCTCGGCTGGGCCGAGCGGCGCCATTGGCACGCGCTGGTTCGATTCGCCATCGTGGCCGTCGTCGGCGGATGGCTTGCGGCAGTCGTTGCCGACCCGTCGAGCACGATCGCCGGCATCCCGACCCGTGCAACCGTCGCGACGCTCGGACATGCGCTGTCAGGCGCGCCGCACACTCTCCGTGCGGCGGTCGTCCCGGTGGCGCCGACCGGCTCGGCGCTCGTACTGGCCTTCGTCGGCGTGTTCGTCGCCGCGGCGCTTTCCTATTGGATCGCGACCGCGCTCGAGGCTCCCGTCGGCGCGTTCGCTCCCAGCGTCGCGTTGTTCATCGTTGTCGCCGCGATGGGAAGCGGTGGTTGGGTCGCACCAACTGGGCTCTACGCGCTCGCGGCCCTGAGTTACCTGCTTGCGCTCGCGCAACTCGACCTCGTGACCCGGCGCACTTGGTTCCGGGCGAGTCGGCCGCGCGGTTCACAACTCGCGGCAGGCGGCATGCTCATCGGCGCGATCGCGGTCGCGACCGCGCTGATCGTCGGTCCGTCAGTTCCCGGCGCCGCGGGAAGCCCACTCGTCGACTACCGGCACATCGGCGGCAACAGCGAAGGGAACTTGCTCTCAGCTCCCCCACCGATCCTGAGCATCCTTGACAAGCTCACCTTGGGTCCGGTGCAGGAGCTCTTCACCGTGAAGGCACCACGCGCCGCGTACTGGCGGGTCATCGCGCTTGACTGGTTCACCGACGCCAACGCGTGGGGCGTCAACAAGGCAACAGAGCAGGCCGCGACCAAGTTGTCCGTCCCGGCCGATCTGCCGCCGTCGACGGAAGTCCATCAGCAGTTCCATATCGAGACGCTCGACCCGCATTGGCTGCCTGCGGCGTATCAGCCCGTCGCGATCAATCTCGTCGCGGCCCGGGTGGTGCCAGATTCGCTCACGCTGCTCGTCGATTCGAAAGCGGAGTTGCGCGACCTCGTGTACGACGTCGATTCGGAGATCCCGACCCCCAGCATCGCCGCGCTCACGCACGCGCCGTTCACCGACCCGAACGCCATGCCCCAAGACCTCGAGTTGCCGGCCGATTTTCCGGCGCCGGTACGCGAGCTGGCCCAGCGCATCACCGCAAAGGCTGACACGCCTTTTGGACGCGCCGTCGCGCTCGAGAAGTACTTCCGCAGTGGTCTGTTCACGTACACGCTGAACACCAACCTGGGTGACTCTCCCGACGCCATTACCGAATTCCTGTTGCATACCCGAAAAGGGTTCTGCGAGCAGTTCGCCGCGTCGTTCGCGGCGATGGCGCGCGCGGTCGGTGTCCCGGCTCGGGTCGCGGTCGGCTACCAGGCCGGCTCCCTCGAAAGCGACGGGCTGTACCACGTCACGAACCGCAACGCGCACGCTTGGCCAGAAGTCTGGATTCAAGGTGCAGGTTGGATCCCATTCGAGCCGACGCCGGGGTTCACCGAACCGACCCTCGGGATCGGCACCGGCGGCCCGTCACCCAAGCAGGCGGTCACCTCTGGTACGGACCCGACCGCCACGAGCACAACCGCGCCGTCCACGGTCGCACCCACCACCGCACCGACTCCCGGCAACGTCGGTCAGCAACAGACGCCCACGCCGACTCTGGCGAAGCATCACGCCGGACGAAACGCCGCCGCCGCCATCGCGATCGCGCTCGGCGCAGTCGCGCTCGGCGTGATCGGATTCTTCGCCATCATTCCCCTGGCGCTGTGGCGGCGCGGTCGGCGCCGCCGGCGTGATCAAGATCCCCGACGCCGCGTGCTCGGCGCGTGGGCCGAAGCACTCGACCAACTTCGTGCGGCCGGGGTACCGCCGCGCCCGTCGGCCACCGCGTTGGAGTTCGCGCTTCGCTACGCACCCGCGCACGGCGCCGGCGACGCAGGGCCCGCATTGATGGAACTTGCCCGACTGCAAAGCGCCGCGATGTTCGCGCGTGAGCCACCATCGCCGGTCGAGGCGAACTTCGCGTGGGAACAGGTCGACATGATCCGCGCCGCGACCCGCCGCAATGTTGCCCTCGGAGCTCGTTGGCGTCGGGCTCTGAGATTACGCGACGCCTGAACCGACACCTTGCGACGTTCAGCCGCCAGCGTCGGTGAGACGATCGACGAACGCGGCGCGCTCGGCGTCGAACGCGCGCACGTCGGCGTCGACATCCGCCGCGAGTCGATCGACCGCGACGAACAACGCCAGCTGGCCTGCATGCAACGCGTCCAAGATCTGGCCGTCATCGTGACAGGCCCAGACGCTGCGGCCGTCGGTCACGATCCGTAGGCTCGCAAGGTCGTCCCCTGACTCGCGGACCCAACGCACTGCCGCATGCACACGCGTCGACGACAGTCCCGCGTCGAGCAGGGATCGCACCACCCGCAGCGCGACGAGGTCACGAAACGCATATCCGCCCCCGTCGGCGGTCGGGGGGACGAGCCCGCTCCGAGCCCAGTAGCGAAGTTGCGACACCGTGCAGCCCGCGAGCCGCGCCGCCTGTACCGGGCTGTACCCCACTTCTCGGCTCAGGTGTCGTCGCGGCGGAAGCGATCGCGCCACGCGCGACCCTGATCGCCAAAGATCCCGCGCAGACCGCCACTCGCCCGCAAACCGCCGGTGAGGGTCTGAAGCCCGGCCTTGCCAAGCTTGCGCAGGTTGCGTTCGATCACCAGCAGGCATCCGAGCATGATCAAGAAGCCGACCAACGCGACGACCGTGTAATTCGCGAAGGTGAGGATCAGGAGCACGAGTCCGGCCAGCACGCCGAGCGCTGCCCACCGGATCATGCGGGCCGCGTGCCGGTAGAGGGTCGTGCGGGAAACCTGCTCGACGAGACCGGGATCGGTCGCGTTGAGCTGCGCCTCGATCTCCTTCAGGATCTTCTGCTCTTCGTCGGAGAGCGGCATCATCGTCCTCGTCAAGGGGCGGCGCTAGCGCAGGCTACGGGACGCTGCCTCGGGCTGGGGCGTCGGGATTGGTACTCGGGGCTGGTTCTGCAGATTTCATTCTCGCGCACACCCGGGAGCCCAACAACGCGCGGGGAACGGAACATCCCACCGGGAGCGGTCAACTCTGGCGGCGGGTCGCCACCGGCGCACCTCCAGACGCCGCCGAACGATAGGCCTCGTCGACGAGCCGGTGCGCGGCAAACGCCTCCTCGGCGCCCGGAAAGCCGCCACCGACCTGGCCCGCACCGGTCTGACTCCCGACCGTCGGACCCAAACCGTCCAGGAATGCTTTGGCCGCGGTGCCGTAGTGCGCAATCGACTTCGCGTACATTTCGGGTACGGTCAGCAGTATCGCCCAATCGGGCAACGCACTGACGACGTCCTGCACGTGTTCGCTGGTCTGCACGTGGAGGGGACCGAGATAGTCGTCGTCGGTCCACAGAGCCGCCCCCTCGCAGAAGACCTCGAGGTGGCGGCCCGACTCACGGCTCAATACCTGATGCCACACGCTGGTCAGTTGCGCGACGGATCCGTCTTCGAACGCGAAGGTCACCGCGGCGGTGTCCTCGATACCGGGATGACCGAAGCGTGAAGCCGTACGCGCGCTGACCGAAACCGGGTCGCCGAGCAGCCAGCGCAACACGTCGACATCGTGGATCGAATGTTCGATCAGCGTGCCGCCTCCCGCTTGTGCGACGTCTTTGCGCCACGTTGAACCGTAGAATCCCTGGATCGGGAAGTACTGATCGTCGCGCAGCACCGTGGCGAGCGGACGGCCGAATTCGCCGCTGTTGATGATGTCGGCCGCCTGCTGGAACACGGGCGACCACCGCAGAACGAGCCCGACCTGGTGAGGCACCTGCTCGAGCAGCGCGGCGACGCGTCCGGCTGCGACAAGGTCCGGGCCGAGCGGCTTCTCACAGAAGACCGGCCGGCCGGCGGAGACGGCGAGTTCGACCGCCTCGAGATGAGCTGCGGTCCACGTGCAGACCCACACCACGTCGACGTCGGCGACGAGTTCGGCGAGCGAGGCTGCCGGCTCACCGCCGTGATGACGCGCGACCCGCGCCGCGCGGGCCGGGTCGGCGTCGAAGGTCGCGGACAGCGCAGCGTCGACAAGCTTCGCTTCGGTGAGCTGTTGGAGCACGTACGCGTGCACGGTGCCTATGTGACCGCAGCCGACCAGACCGATACGATTCATCGCTTCGCGGCCGTCGGAATCGCCTCACAGGGCCGGCGTCGCCGCTTGGCGGGTCGTGGCCCCTCCCCGATATGCCTGCATCCGGACCAGCGGGTCGACGTCATGGCGTGCTCCCGCTCCTGCCGTCGACCAACGACGCGGGCCCGACCGAACGAGATCCGAAGCGGTCGCGTACCGCGTCGACGGCGGCCTCGACTGCCGCGCGTCGCTCCAACCGGACGCGTGGCCCGATGCCGCCGAGGTCGAGGACACCCTGGGACGCCGCAGCCGGCGCCAAACCCGACAACGAGACGCCGAGCAGCCGGACGCCACGCGAGCAATCCAGCCCGTCGAGCAGTTCACGCGCGGTCGCGAGGAACACCGTGCTGACGTCGGTCGCGGTCGGGACGGTCCGAGCCCGCGTCAGCGTTTCGAAGTTCGCATAACGAATCTTCAGGGTCGCGGTGCGAGCCTGAAGACCAGCTTGGCGCATCCGGGCGGTTACCCGATCGACGAGACGCACGACCTCGGCGTCGCACGCGTCGCGAGTTCGCAGGTCGACTGCGAACGTCTCCTCCGAGCCGATCGACTTCGCGGCGTGCTCAGGCACGACTGCACGAGGGTCGTCGTTGTTGGCCAGGGCACGGAGTCGTTGACCTAACGAGTTTCCGAGCGCGGCGGTGAGCGTCGACTCCGAAAGCGCGGCGACCTCGCCGATCGTGTGCACCGACATGCGATCCAGCCGCTCGAGCGTCGCCGGACCGACCCCCCACAGGCGAGACACGGGCAAGGGTGCAAGGAAGTCTCGCTCCGTGCCGGGTTCGACAACGAGCAGTCCATCGGGCTTGGAGAGATCGCTCGCGAGCTTGGCGAGAAACTTCGTGGACGCGACGCCGACCGAAACTACGAGGCCGGCCTCCGCCCGGACCCGCTCCCGTACGATCCGGGCGATCTCCGCGCCCGTCCCCAGGAGGCGGCGGGCGCCACGCACATCGAGAAACGCCTCATCGATCGACAGCTGTTCGACGAGCGGCGTGACCGACTCGAAAATCGCCATCACCTCCCGACTCTTCACGGAATACCGATCGAAGCGCGGCGAGACAAACGTGGCCGACGGGCACGCGCGCCGCGCCCGACCCATCGGCATTGCCGACCGCACGCCGAACTTTCGGGCTTCATAGCTCGCAGCCGCGACCACACCCCGACCGCCGAGCCCGCCCACGACCACCGGCCTGCCGCGCAGCGCAGGGTCATCGAGTTGCTCGACCGACGCATAGAACGCATCGAGATCAACATGCAAAATCGCGCCGTCGACGAAATCGCGTTCCGGCCGATCGTGCGCAGGCAGCGCACGTTCAGGTCGCGGCACTGCGTACCACTCGCATCGAATCTCGAGTCGTGCCGTTGACTTCATACGCGAAGCCACGAGCCACATGCGGCTCCCACCGTTCATGCAACCACGCGCTTAACGGTTCCCGCACCCAGGGCGCGCACGTCAGCAGATGTTCGTCGCACTCGTGCGGCGGGACGAATCGAGCTTCGACCACGATGCCGTCGGGATCGTCGACCCGAAGCTCACCCTCGAACGCGACCGCGAGGTGCACCTCGCAACGCATCCGCCAGCCCATGTCGGGCGCGTGCGCACGCACCTCGTAGAGCGGACCGAGCCATTCACGCACAATCAGGCCGGTCTCCTCCGCGACCTCACGTGTGAGCCCCGCGAGGAGGTCAGCATCCTGCGCGTCGATCACGCCACCTGGGGTACTCCAGTCTTCGAAGCCGCCCCGGCGGACGTTCCGGACCAATAAGACACCGGCCTCAGTTTCGATCAGCCCGCCGGCCACCGTCCATTCGTGCAGCGCCATCGTGTGCAGTCTCGCGCTCTTGGAGACCGCCGGTACGATCCTGGGCGTGCCGATCGACGCGCCGGGCACGCACCCGAACCTTCCCCGCCGCGGTTTGCTGGCGCTGATGTTCTCGGCGATCGCGGTGTGCGGCATGCTCGGCGGCGCGATCGGATACGGCCTCGTGCGCACCTCGTGCCCGAGCACCCCCACGGTCGCCGACAAACTGTCGGAGCTCGTCCCCGGCTTCCGCGTACACGCCCCGTCATGCGACGGGAAACTGCTGGGCGGCGCGTTGTCAGGGACGGTGCTGACGGCGATCGGGTCGGGCGTCGTCGCGATGCTGATGCTGCGGGCACAGTCCGAGTGGCGAGCCCACCCGGCGGGTCGCACACTGAGCCGCGGTGAAGGCTCGGCCTCTTCGCCCGCGGGGCCGGACCCGCCGCTCAGGAAAAAGCGATCCGGCGGAATGCCTCCGCGTACGTGACCCCGGCGGCTCGTCCGGCGACTTCGGCCGAATCGCGCAGGAACTGGCGGAACCACTCGCCGGTCTCGACGAGCTGACTTGCGTGACAGAACAGGGCCTCGATCTTGCGCTCCAGCGTCGCGGTGATGTCAACCCACGCGTTCGGTTCGAGCGTGCCCGACAGGTAAACCGCTGAGACGGCGTGGATATCGAGACCTTCGGAGCGCAACTCAGGAAAGTAGTGTGGATTGCCGGCGGCCGGCGCAACCGCGTCAAGCGCGGCCCAACCGGTGATCCGATGGTCACGGTGGTTGAAGTAACCGTCACCGAAGAACACTGCGGTCGGGTCCGGACAGCACACGACGTCGGGCCGCACTGACCGCACGGACCGGACGAGCTCGAGACGTAACGCTGCGTCGTCGCGGAGCTCCCCGTCCGGATGATCGAGGTGGTGCGGAATCACACCCAGTACACGTGACGCGGCGGCTGTCTCTTCGACACGGAGCCGCGTCAGCGCGTCGGCATCGGCGTCAGGATCGTCGGAACCTTTGTCTCCCCTGGTCGTCACCAGCACATGTACCTCGGCGCCCGCATCCGCCCACCGCGCCAGGGCGCCGCCCGCCGAAATCTCCGGGTCGTCGGGATGTGCGTAGATCGCGAGGACACGACCCGGCGTCTCGTTGTCGATCATTCAGCTGCCTCGCAGCTCGTCGAGTGCCGCGATGGTGCGCTTGATGTCGTCGTCGTCGACGTCTTTGTGGGTGACGAAACGCACCGTTCGGGGATCGATCGTCCCGGCCCGCACGCCCGTCGCGGCCAACCGCTCGACGAAGTGATCCGGCAGCGCGTCGAGTCGGGCGCACACGATGTTGGTTCGGATCGTCGCAGGATCGACGCTGCCTGGCCACCGCTGCGCGAGCGCCTCGGCCAGCGCGTGGGCGCGCACATGGTCGTCGACGAGGCGTTCAACCATCGTTTCGAGTGCGACGATGCCAGCAGCCGCGATCACGCCGGCCTGGCGCATGCCACCCCCGAGCCGGCGCCGCTGAAGGCGGGCCTCGGTGATGACATCCGCCGCGCCGCACAAGAGGGAACCGACCGGCGCGCTCAGACCCTTCGACAGACAGAACATCACAGTGTCAGCGCCGGCAATCAACTCCCGCGGTGCCGATCCCGTGGAGATCGCAGCATTCCAGATGCGGGCCCCGTCGACGTGGACGCGAAGACCTCCAGCCCGGGCGAAACCCACGAGCGTGCGCATCTCGCCGGCCGGGGTCGGCGTGCCCGACATCGCCATATAGGTGTTCTCGAGCGTGAGCATCGACACGGGCGGGAACTCGTGCGCCATCCCCTCGACTGCGGCGACGATTCCGTCGGGGACGTCCCAGAGGGGGTGCATCTGCACGCCACTGTTCTGCGGTGAGGCCGCCAGTTCGTACTGATACACGTGCGAGCGCGCCGGGCACAGCACCTCGGTTCCCGGACGGGAGAGCACTCGGATCGCGAGCTGGTTCGCCATCGTGCCCGACGGCGTGTAAAGCGCCGCGTCGGTTCCGAGCAGGCTGGCTGCGAGTGACTGCAGCCGATTCACGGTCGGATCCTCGCCGTATTCGTCGTCGCCGACTTCTGCATCGGCCATCGCACGCCGCATCTCGGCCGTGGGCGTCGTAAAGGTGTCGCTGCGGAGCTCGATACCCGAGGTCATGCGTTCATTCCGGCTTCACTGGGCGAATGAGCCCCTCCTGCATGACGGTGACTGCGAGCGCACCGTCGTGACGGAAGATGAAACCCTCGGCGAGGCCGCGCGCGCCCTGCGCGGACGGGCTCTTTTGGTGGTAGAGCAGCCACTCGTCGGCCTTGAGGGGACGGTGGAACCACATGGCGTGGTCGAGGCTGGCAATCATGAACCGGTCGTCATCCCACGAACGGGCGTGCGCCATGACCGCCGTATCGAGCAAGGTCAGGTCGGACGCATAGGCGACGACGCACGCGTGCAACAGCGCGTCGTC
>JBKQIY010000033.1:0-18478 GCA_052148155.1 Acidimicrobiia bacterium
GACAGCTTCCGCACCAACAAAGTGCGCGTGATGCTTACCTCACTGGGCATGGTCATCGGATCGGCCTCGCTCATCCTGGTGGTGACCGTGGGGCTTACGGGTAAGCAGTACATCCTGCACCTGATTCAGGCCATCGGGAGCAACATGGTGGAGGTGGAATACTCCGGCGGCGGCCCTGGGTCGAGTGCGCAACACGACTTCCGCAACGATTACCTGACGCGGGCAGACGAGACGGCCGTAATTGAGCAAGTCCCGGCCATAGCTTATTCCTCACCCATGCTGCAGATGCATGACCGCATCGGCTTCGGCAATGGGGTGGTGAAAGACATTCTGGTGCTCGGGGTCTCGCCCCAGTACAGGCAGGTTCGCAACCTGATCCTGATCGCCGGCCGGTTCTTCGACGATGAGGACGATATAACTCATGCCAAGGTCGCGGTGGTGACTGAGCCTTTCGCCAGGCAGAAGTTCGGGACCCCCAACGCCGTCAATCAGACTTTCGAGAAATCGTGCTCGACGACGTCAATCTCGACGCCGCGATGCTCGACCAGCTCGTGCAAAGCGGAGTGATGAACAACGGTCAGGTGTGCGGCGCGCAGAGCCGCATCCTCGTGTCGCGCCGCCGGTACGCCGAAGTGGTCGACGCGCTCGGGAGTGCACTCGGCGCGCTCAAGGTCGGTGACGCGCTCGACGACTCCACCCAAATCGGTCCGCTCGTCGCGGAGCGCCAGCGCACGCGCGTCGAAGGCTACATCGACGCCGGCAAAGCAGCCGGCGCCCGCGTGGTGGTCGGTGGCGGCCGTCCGGCCGATCTACCGCGCGGCTGGTATGTCGAGCCGACCGTGTTCGCCGACGTCGACAACTCGATGAAGATCGCGCGAGAAGAGATCTTCGGGCCGGTACTGTCGGTGATTCCCTACGACGACGAGGACAACGCGGTCCGCATCGCGAACGACTCCGACTACGGCCTGTGCGGTTCGGTGTGGACGTCCGACCCGGCCCGCGCCGAGCAGATCGCGGCACGTATGCGCACCGGAGTCGTCGCGATCAACTCGGCGATGATTCTCGACATCAACAGCCCGTTCGGCGGGTTCAAGAAGTCGGGTATCGGCCGCGAGCTCGGACCCGAAGGCATCGGCCCGTACACGGAGCTGCAGACCATCGTTCTTCCCGCGGGGTAGCAGGGTTCGCCGTGTCGGTGCAGATGCGGATCGCGCTGGGGACGATCTGCGTCTTCAACGCGCTGATCCTCGTCGTGCTCGGCGGCGCAGCACTGTTCTTCGTGGACGGTCGCGCCGCGCCGCTCCTCGCGTGCGCCCTCTGGTTCGGCGCAGGCCTCCTGTTCGGACTCGCGCGCCATCTCCGCAGAGGAACCGACTGGGGCACCTAGCGCGGACGTTGCCGCGTGTTCGACGCCACGGTCAGGTCGCTTCGATCCCCACACCCACGAAACGGGTTGACGGTTCCTTGCCGACGACGCAGTCGATGTCGCAGCTGACGTCGACGCGCCGAACCGGCGTGGCGCGCGCTGCAGCTCCCGCGACGATTCGACAACGCCGGACACGATGGACGCCGTACGGGTTCGGCCCCGATCGCCGAGCGGACCGGTTCGGCGCCGTGTCCGCGTCTCGGCCGCGACACAACCGATCCGGCTCGCCAGCTGTCGCACGTCACTCCGACGGCGTTCGGGTCGCGCTCGTCGGTCGCGCTTGGCATGCCTGTCGTGCGGAGCCGACCCGTCGGATCGTGGTCGGAGCGAGGTCGAGGCACACGCCTTTCGTGCCCGGCGTAGGGTGAGCGCGTCGTGTGATCGCTCGCGCGGTCGGTGTGTGTTGCTGCAGGTGGGCAGGGTTCGGGTGTGTGTGTTCGGCGTGGGTGAGGAGGGTGGCGGATGGCTGTGATTGGGGTCGGGGCGGTATTGGTCGTTGCGGTGTTGGTGGTCGCGGTCGGGTTGTCTTCGGTGAAGTCGATCGGTCCGACGGAAGTCGGGCTGGTGACGAAGCGGTTCGGGTTGGGGACGTTAGGTGACGACAATCCGGTCGCGTTTGGCGGTGAGGCTGGCTATCAGGCGAAGTTGTTGATGCCAGGTTTGCGGTTCAAGTTGTGGCCGATCTTTGGAGTGAAGAAGTTTCCGTGGGTGCAGGTGCCGGCAGGTGAGATCGGAGTGGTGATCGCGCAGGTTGGTGGGCCGTTACCGGTCGGCGCGAAGAGTGGCGTGTATCGGCCCGAGTTCGGGAATTTCTCGCATCTGGAAGGGTTTATTTCGGGTGGTGGGCAGAAAGGCGTGCAACGTCTGGTATTGCCGCCCGGGACGTTGTTGCCGATGCATCCGGTCGCGTTCATGGTGATCACGTCGCGCAAGGTGTTCGGACTGTCGGTTTCGCCGGATCTGGTGCAGCGGGTGCGGGGGGCGGGCGGCGCGATGCGTCCGGAAACGTTTGGGCTGACGCCGGAGCAGCTGCAGGTGGTCGTGATCGCGCCGGTCGGACCGCAAGACGTTGTGGGGATCGTGACTGCGCTCGAAGGTGAGCCACTTCCGTTGGGTGACATCGCAAGCCGCTTAGGTGGCTATGACGACATCGCAGCGATGGAGTTGGAAGCGAGCACGGTCGATTCGCAGATCATCGAGGTGCTGCTCGGCAGTAAGAACACGTTGCATAACAACTATCAGAACTTTCAGGCGTTCTTAGACGCGGGCGGCAAGATCGGTTTGCAGCATGATCCGTTGTTGTACGGCGCGTATCTGCTGAACCCGTTTTTGGTGCGGGTCGACATGGTCCCGATGTTGGTGGTGAATCAGGGCGAAGTTGCCGTGATGAAGGCGTATGTCGGTCTTCCGACGTTGGACACGTCGGGCGCGGAGTTCAAGTTCGGGTCGATTGTGCGGCCGGGACATCGGGGAATCTGGCAGGAGCCGTTACGTACCGGGAAATATGCGATCAATCCGCGTGTGTACGCGGCGGAGATCGTTCCCACGTCGATCTTGACCCTCAACTGGGCGAACGCGGTGTCGACGGCACATAACCTCGACGCGCATCTTTCGCCGATCGAGGCGAAGAGCCGGGAAGGGTTCGTGTTTGAGATCGACTTGCAGGTCCAGATCCATGTTCCGGATACCCGCGCGCCGAAGGTGATCTCGATGGTCGGCACGATGCAGAACCTCGTGAACGAGGTCCTGCAAGCGGCGGTCGGGAACCATTTCCGCAACACGTTGCAGGGCCTCGAAGCGATCCGGTTTATCGAGACCCGAGCCCAAGTTCAAGAAACCGCGTACGAGGCGATCACCGCCTATCTGAACGCCTACGACGTCGAAACCCGCGGGGTGTACATCCAAGACGTCCAGTTCCCGCAGGAGCTCGTGTCGGTGTTGACCCAACGTGAGATCGCCAACCAGGAGCAGGCAACGTTCGTCGAACAGGAACGGGCGCAGATGGCCCGCGTCGACGTCGAAAAAGCGAAAGGTACTGCCGACATGCAGGCGCAACTCGCGGCGTCGGCGGTCGGTATCGGCATCCGCGACAACGAAGCGCAAGCCCGCGAGGCCCAAGCTCGGGGCGAAGCCGCCTACGTCGAACTGACCGGGAAAGCCGAAGCGACCAAAACCGAAGCGATCGGACTGGCCGAAGCCAAAGCCACCGAAGCGCTCGGACTGGCCCGCGCGGCGGGGTTCGAAGCACAAACCCAGGCGCTCGGACAGGCCGCGACCGCGCTGGTCGCGGTCGCCAACGCCGTCGCCGACGGGCACATCACCGTCGTGCCCGAAGTCCTGGTCGCAGGCGGCGGCGGCGCGATCGAAGGCCTCGCCGCGACGCTCATGCGGACATTCGGGACCACAGACCGACCTGCTCCGACAGTACGCCCGAAGGTCGCCGTCGGCGCCGCCGACGAAGTGCTCGACGCACCCGTACAGCAGGCCACCGACGAACTGTTGAAGACGTAATCCTGGCCCTCAGCGGAGAACGTCGCGCCAGGGGACCCCTTTGTCGACGCGGGGCTCGCCGGGAAGTCCGAGGACACGCTCGCCGATGATGTTCTTCATCACTTCGTCGGAACCGCCCGCGATATGTGCGGCGGGTGCGCCGAGCAGCGTCTGGTGCCAGCGGTAGTCGTCGTCGCCGGCCGCGATGGCACCGGCGCCGACGATGTCGATCGCGAGCTCTCCCATCTCGGTCATCATCCGGCCGCCGAACAGCTTCCCGATCGAACCTTCGGGGCCCGGTACTTGGCCTTTCAGCGCCGCCGTCAACGTCCGCATCGACGAGAACTTTTGGATGCGATGCTTTGTGTAGAGGTCTGCGAGCCGCTGGCGGACAAGCAGGTCGGTGTTCATTCCGCGCCGACGGGCGAGAGCGATGAGATCGTGCACCGAACCGCGTGCGCCGCCGCCACCGCCGGAGCCGATCGCGACGCGTTCGTTCATCAGGGTCGTGATCGCGACGGTCCAGCCCTCATGCACGCCGCCGAGTACCTGATCGTGCGGGACGCGTACGTCGTCGAAGAACACTTCGTTGAACGATGCCCCGCCGTTCATTTGTTTGAGCGGCTTGATCGTGATCCCGGGCGCGCGCATGTCGACGATGAAAGCGGTGATGCCTTTGTGCTTTTCGGCGTCAGGGTTCGTACGGCAGATGATCTCGCCGAAATCGGAGTACTGCGCGCCCGATGTCCAAACCTTCTGTCCATTGAGGACCCACTCGTCGCCGTCTCGTACCGCGGTGGTCGACAGTGACGCGACGTCGGAGCCGGCACCTGGCTCGCTGAACAGTTGACTCCAGATCTCCTCACCGCGCAGCAGTTTGGTGAGATACCGCTGCTGTTGTGGCTCGGTGCCGCAGGCCCGCAACGTCGGCGCGATCATGCCGAGACCGATCACGAACACCGCGGTCGGCACGTCGAAACGTGCTTCTTCTTGTCCGAAGATCATCTGCTGCATGGTTGTGCCGTTGCGGCCGCCGAAGTCGGGTTCCCACGTGATGCGCGCGAATCCGGCGTCGAATTTCAGTGCCTGCCAGCGTCGGGCGCGCGCGAGATAGTCGGCACCGCCCGGTTCGAACATCGTGCCTGCGTCGGCCCCGGTGCCGGCGACGGCGGGAGCGTTGGTCTCGAGCCAGTCGCGGCATTCGTTCCGCCAGGCGGCTTCTTCGGGTGAGTCGTTGAAATCCATTGGCTCATGCCACCTTCATGGTGGCCGACCGTCAAATCGACGAGGTCGGCGGCGGGTCCGCGTCGGGAGGCAGGGGCGGAGGAGGCGCCGACGACGATGCGCTCCGTTCGGTGGGCGCGTATTCCGGCCAGGTGACCGGCCTCGGCAGCGGTTTGGGCAGTGGGGTCGCGGCCGGCATGTGCCGACGTCCGATCGGTGCCCAGATCCCCAACGCGAAACCGAGGACCACCAGCGCGACCGGCAGCCACGTGAGCAGGGCGCTTTGGAGCTTCACGACACCGCCGAACACGAGATCGAGGTCGATGCAGATACCGAGGAAGAGGCCGCCGAACAGGCCACGGATCGGGCGGCCGCGCGTCATATTCGGCTGGCCTTCACCCGCATGACGACACCGACGTTGATGAGCGCCAACACGGTCAGCAGGAGCGATGCGACAAACGCCGGGTTCTTCAGCTTCGATCCTACGATCTGCACGTCGATGCTGGCGGTGCATACGACATTGCCGCGTTCGGAGTGATGGCCGAAGACGGTGAGCTTCGGACCGACCAACACCGCGGGCAGATCGTAGGTGTACACCCCGCTGTTCGCGTCCCGGCTTGACAGCCCGTCCCAACTCCCATTGCCGATGATGGCATGTCCGAACGGCGGCGGCAGCTTGAGGTACACCTTGCCTTCGATGTTGCGTTTCCCGGTCCCGCTCGCCACGGTGCCCCGCCAGTGAATTACGCCGGCGCGCGGGACGACCGCGAGGTCGTCGATCTTCGGGTCGTAGACCCTGCCGTTGATCGTGCCGGTCGCGGTACAGGGTCCCGCAAGCTCGGCGTACGCGGCGCTGGCTGTGAGGACAGGCACCAACGCGATGATTGCCAGGGCGACCAGGATCCGGATCAGTCTCATGGCCTTCCCGCGTCCAGGCTGCTGACGTGAGGGTACGGAAGGTTCGGGTGTCGGTCAACGACTGCAAGAGTTATAGCTGAGGATGTGAACGCCCACACGATCGGACCCCGAAGCGATCGACCAGATCGGCGAGCAACAATGGCTCGTTCATCGTTGCCCAACAACGCGGTTGACCGTGTCATACGAAACGTACCAACCGTCCGCCGAGATCCGACGTCTGAGTTGTCGGCGACCACCATGAGCGGCCGCGCAACCCATCACGCTGTTCGGCGTTCGCGACACCGCGCGTTGGAACAGGGTCGACGGTCGCCCCAGACCGCGCCAGGCGGGGCCGGGTCCCGTCTCGACTGTGCCCCGGCGCGGCGATGCGATGCGCGCACGTCGACGTGTCCGACGTTGGCGCGTCGCGTCCGTTCACCGCGATCGGAGTGCTGGTTCCCGTCATGGTCATGTGACGTTCCACCCGATGTACGCAGACGCGGTCTGCGTCGTCGTACGGTCGCTGAGCAGGCGACACCGAACCGATGCTGACATGACCGCATCGGTTCGGTGTCGTTGAACCCTAGGCCGCCAAGTCCTAGCCGAGGACCTGATTCGAGATCCCAGCCGGACCGGATCCGCGCCGGTTGGTCGCGGCGACCGAACACGTATAGGTCTTGTTCAATGTGACGCCGGTCACGACGATCGATCCGACGTTGCCGCCCGTGGCCGCAGAGCGGGTGGTGCCTCCGTTGTGCGAGACGCACACCGCGGTGTATCCCAAGATCGGCGAGCCGTTCCCCGAAGCTGCGGAGAATCGCACGACCAGCGAGCCGCCAGGGTTGGTAGCAGCCGCCGTGACATCGGCGGGAGCGTGCGGTGTTCCGATCCGGATCGCCGGTGACGCCGGCGACGTCGGACCGACTCCCAGCGCATTGATTTGCGCGGTCGTCACCGAGTTCGGACCTGTGCCGAGCTTGTTCATCGCCGCGACCTTGAACCTGTATTGCCTGCCGTTCGACAAGCCGGTGATCACTTCGTGCTTCGCAGTCGAATGGAACATGTGTGAAGACAGCGCCGTATGCCCGAGGTAGGGCGTCACGACGTACCCCGTTACCGGCAGGCCGCCGTGCAACACCGGCGGCGTCCACTTCACCGTCGCTTGGGCGTTCCCCGGCTGGGCCAACACGCCCGACGCCAGCTCTGGGGCGGTGACATGCATGGAGTAGCGCTGGTCTGTTGTCCCAGCCGCCGACGTTGCCGTGAGGGTAAGTGGATACGTTCCGGCGGCGTTCACCGTGCCCTTCAACGTGGCCGTACCCAAACCTTGCGTGAACCTCAGTCCGTTGGGCAATTTCCCGGTGAGGGTCAAAAGCGGAGACGGGATGCCTTTCGCTTTGAACGTGAAGTTCACCTTCGTCTTGCGGGGGATGGTGGTCAGCTCGGCGCTAGTGATCGTCGGAGCAGTCCAGAACGGAAACACGACGTGGGTCGATCCGTCGACGGCCGGTCCGGTGGGTGGGGTGCCCGTTGCGGTCGGGGCATCGGTGACACCTCCCGCAGTGACATTGGCCTGGGTTGTCGTGTAGCTGGCAGTGCAGCTCTCGGTCCCGGCCGGCGCAAGCGTCGGGCTCGGACACGAGATGGCCGACACACCCGCGAGCGGGTCGGTCACACCGACGCCATGCAACGTGACGTTGCCGGAGTTGGTGACGAGATAGCTGAGCTGCAGCGGCGTGGCGGCGCTGAAGAAGCTCCCAGGATTGGCCGACGGCGCAACCGCGATCGCCGGAGTTTGGCGAGCCGGCGTGTCCACACCGCCCGTGGCGTGCACAACGGTCGTCGACGGCGCCTTCCCTGATGCTGTGGCGGCGTCGGTGATGCCGCCGGCGTCGACGTCGGCTTGGGTCACGGTGTAGTGCGCGGTGCAGGTCTCATTCGCGCCTGCTGCGAGCGCACCCGGCGGGCACGAGATCGCCGACAGTCCGGCGAGGGTGTCGGTCACGCCAACCGCGATGAGCGGAACGTTGCCGGTGTCGGTCACCTGATAGCTGTACGTCATCGGTGTGCCCGCGACTGCGTAGCTGGGCGGACTCGTTGACGGGACGATGCCGATCGACGGTTGCGCGACGAACAGCGAGAACGCCTGGGTCGCGACCCCCGCGACGTTGGTTGCCGTCAACGTGATCGGGTACGTCCCTCCGGTGCCGGCCGCCGGCGTGCCGGCGATCGTTGCCGTCCCGGCGGTCAGGCCCGCCGCGAACGTGAGGCCCGCCGGGAGTGTCCCGGCGGTCAGGGCGACCGTCGGTGCCGGTGAACCGCTGGTGGTCACCGCGAAACTGAACGGCGAACCGACCTGCGCGTTGGCGGTCGCCGCGCTGGTCACCGCCGGCGGCAGCGCGCTGATCACGATGCTCTGACCGGCGGTCAGGGTCTGCCAGGCTGACAGGCTCCCGCCGTACTGGGTGCCGAACACTGCGCCGTTGTACTCGTAGCCGAGCGGCACCGTGACCGGCACGGTGACTGTGGCGGTCCCGGTGTTGGTGATCGTGATGTTCGCGCCGGTCTCGCTGGCAGACACCGTGTTGGCGCTGCTGGCAGTGCCGGCTGGTTGCGCAGTTGCCCAGGCACTCTGTTCGTTGAGGATCTGCCCGATCTGACCCATGTCTGGCTGCTGATAAGGCACGGTCGCGTTGTAGTAGGTGTGGTATTCGGTCAACAGTGGGTTGAGGACCGAGTACAGCAGCCCGTCACCAACCGCGGTCGAGGTGTTCGGCGCGGTCGCCGGAATCGTCGCCGGCGCGGTGCCCATCAGGTTGGTCTGGTGCACGTAGGTCGGCCGCGGGTCGTTGTTGACCATGTTCGTGAACATGCCCGAGACCACCGAGTTGACGATGTCTTGGAACGTGGCCGGCGCGGTGAGGCACGTCGTCGTCGAGCTGTTGGTGCAGTTCCCACCGTCGCCTGAAGCCACGTAGAGCGTGTTGTACTCGTCGACAGCCTGAGCTTCGGTGGAAGTGTTGTAGTAGATGTTGATCGGGTGGCGGGGCACGCCCTCGAACGTGCCGTCGGGGAATGCAGCCGAAGCCGGGTATTCGGTGCCGGTGTAGGTACCGACCCCGATACCGAACTCATCGGTGGCTGGGTTGGGGTACGGCTTGGACGCGTCGGTGCCCACCGAGGTCATGTTGAGGGCATCCATCGCGGTGAGGAAGTAGGGGTTCTGCTCCCATGCTGTCTCGTGCGCGTCCTGAGTCGTCGGCGGCGTGAACCCGGACTGCGCCGTACCGGCAGCACCGGTGTCGACGAAGGTCTGCTGTTGCATGCCGCCACCGGTCGTGTCCGTCGTCGACGCACCGTTGGCCGTGAGGGTGGCGGGCGGCGTCGCGGTCGCGGGAGTGGGGAGACTGCCGACCAAGGTCCAAGCTCCGGTGGCGACGTTCTCGCGGTACACGAGGTAGTTCGCCGCGTGACATACCGCCTGCCAGGTCAAGGTGACCGTCCCGTCCACCGGAACTGCGATGGGTGTGGTCACCGACGCCGACGACTGGTCGATGCTCGTCGAGTCGGCCGCGTTGAACTGATCGGTCAGCGCGTACACGTAGGTGCCGGCCGCGAAGGTCCCGCCGGTGGTCGCGACAACCTCGTCGTCGAGGTCGGGCGGGTCGACCGCGTCCGCGGAGCCGGGGATAAGGTTGGCGAAGCCGGAGTGGCCGCCGGGGACGAGCGTCGTCGGGTTTTCGGCGCCGTACGGGCTCGCGGTGAGGTCGGTGGTGGAGGTCAACCCCAGACCGCCGGTGCCCGGTGTCGCACCCGGCGCCGAAGCGGCCCAGTTCGTGTTCTGTTGGACTTCAGCTTCGATGTAGTTCGTTGTGGCACAGCCGACGTCGAGGTAGGCGTGGTCCCAAGTGTGGTTCAACCAGCCGACATCATCCGAGTACGGCTTACCCGTCGCCGGATCGATCTTCTGCCACTCGGCGAGAAGCGGGTCGGGAGCCGAGGCGGTCGCGTTATTAGTTGTCGAGTTCCCGCCGTTGAACAACATGTCGAGCCGGAAGTTGTTGGTCCTCGACCACGTCGCGAGGTTGTCGACGTCGACGGGCCCCATCCGCAACGCGTCGGCCGGCGTGTAGTCGTTGGCATGGGTCGCGATGTCCCACGTGTCGTCGGGCGTGAACTGGTCGTCGACGTGGATCGTGGCGTAGTTGCGGTACAGCCCGACATGGGCGCCGCCCGTCACCCAGTCGATCAGACCCGGGCCGAGCAGCAGCCACTGGGTCATGTTCTGGTTGTAGTTGAACCCGATCGTCATCTCAGCCACGCCCGCTTGCAAGTCAGTCGGATCTTGCGCGGCAGTGGGATGCTGGTACACGCCGATCAACACGTTGCCGCTCGCGTCGTTGAGCAACGGGGTCTCGGTCGCGCCGGTCGGCAAGGTCACCCCTGCGGTCGTGCCCGAATAGCCGAACACGCCCGCGTCGATCGGCACCGGGCCGTTCAACGCCGGGAACGCGCTCAGCCCGGCTGCGGTCAGGGTCGCGGTGGTCGAAGAAATCGCGGCGCCGTTCTGCGCGTCGCTGATGGCGTTCAAGCCCAGATTGCCGGCCGCCGGATACCCGGCGACGAAGTCGCCGTCGATCTGGCGAATCCCGAACGTCGACTCGTAACCGAACAGGGTGGTGAGTTGCCCCGCCGCGAAGTCGGCCGGCTTTCCGGCAAACACGACCGCGTTGTACAGCCCATGCGTCGCCGACGAGGTCAGCGTCGGCAACGTGACCGTCTCGTTCGGAATCGTGCCCGTCGGGTCGGCCTCGGTGTAGGCGACACCCTGAGTGGTTAACCCCGCGGCCCAGGCCGCAGTCGTCGGGTCGGTCGCCGCGCCTCCCGGATCGCCGATCAGCAGCACCCGCAGATCGACGGTGTCGCCGGTCGTCAACGCGTGCGCAGATTGCTCGGCGAGCACGGGTCCCAGCACCCCGCCCAACAGCACCGCGGTCGCCAACAGCGACGTGAGGCGCCGAACGCCTCGCCGGGTCGGTCGACCCTCGTTTGCTACGCCGGCACGCGCCGCCGCAATCGCACGCAATTGATTCCGCCCGCGTTGCATAACTCCCCCACAGATCGTGTGAACCGAAACGTGTCTATGTCCGCCCGCTCGCATCGCGTGCATGCGACGTTTGCGGTGTGCACTTTTGCGCATATTCGGTAGGGTGTCAACCAAAAGCGTAGATTGACCCCTGAATCTTGCCCACCCAGCCCGTGGTGGCACCGTCGGGTCTCGGTCCACTGCGACCGGCCCGTGCGCAGCCCCCGCGCTCGGGTCAGGCGTCCCGATCCTCGAGGCACGTCGCCGGCGATGTTCGATGGGTGACCGGTGTCACAGTCGAACCGTGCTCGAGTCGGTTCGGTGCCGACACCGTGTCCGCCCCGGCCCGACACCGCGAGTCGCCGACCGCGAACCTGAGGCGGCGGCCGTCCCCGACGCGCCATCGCCGGAGACGACGCAGACGCCCTTTCGGTTCTCGAACCGAGTAGGCCGAACGTCCCTGCGTTCGGGGGGTCGGTCGCGTCGGGATCAGCGTCGCACGGCCCGCGGCACTGCGGTCGTTTGCGCACGTCCACCCGGGCGGATCTCGGCGTGCGGTCCGCGCACCGGCATCGAGACGTGTGAATGGACCCAATCGGCCGAAATGTCCCGCGTGCGGTTTGGGTGGTCGGCCGTTACCCTCGGTGACGATGGTCGACGCACCGTTCGCTCGTCGGGTCAGCGCACCGCCAGCCGATCTCGGTATCGACGAAGCTGCGCTCGCCGATCTCGTCGCGCGCGCCCAACGCGAGATCGACGAAGGCCGCATTCCTTCGTGTCAGCTTGCCTTCGCACGTGACGGCAAGCTGGCCGTGTGGCTATCTCTTGGCGCCGCGGCACCGGAGTCTCGCTACGTCATCTTCTCCGCGACGAAGCCGGTCGTCGCGGCCGCGATGTGGAGACTGATCGGAGAGGGCACGATCGACGTGGCCGGTCGGGTGGCCGATCTCGTGCCCGAGTTCGCGGCCAACGGGAAACAAGACATCACCGTCGAGCAGGTGATGTTGCACACCTCGGGCTTCCCGCGTGCGCCGTTCGCGCCGGCCGACTGGGACGATCGAGATCGCCGGCTGGGCCGCTTTGCGCAGTGGCGGTGCAACTGGGAGCCGGGGACGCGCTTCGAATACCACCCAACGTCGGCGCACTGGGTGCTCGCGGAACTGATCGAGCGGGCGTCGGGTTCGGATTTCCGCGACTTCGTCCGCACCCAGGTCATCGAGCCGCTCGGCCTACCCGGCCTGCAGCTCGGCGTCCCAGCCGACCAACAGGACGACATCAATCGGCTTGTCCGGACCGGAGCGCCAGCGACCGCCGACGAGCTCGAGGCAGTGTTGGGGATTCGGGAGCTGCCCCTCACCGAGGTGACCACCGAAGCGCTGCTCGGGTTCAATCACCCTGACGTCGCCGCGGTGGGCGTCCCGGGCGGTGGCGGCGTGTCGACAGCAGCCGACCTCGCGTTGTTCTATCAGGCGCTGCTGCACGATCCGCTCGGGATGTGGAAGCCCGAAGTGCTGGCCGATGCGACGTCGACCGTGCGGAACTCGTATCCCGACTTCATGGGAACACCGGCGAACCGAACGCGCGGACTCGTCGTGAAAGGTGACGACGACCGGTCGCACCTACGAGGGATGGGCCGAATGGTGTCGGCGCGTGCGTTCGGCCACAACGGCGCGGCCGGTCAGATCGCCTGGGCAGACCCGGAGACGGGCGTGTCGTTCTGTTTTCTCACCAACGGCATCGACGAGCACGAACTGCGCCAATGGAGGCGCGGGGCTGCGTTGGCGAACCGGGCGGGCAACTGCGTCGTCCCAATCCCACGATCATCTTGAGCTTTACGCCGGTCAGGACGCCCGGCGCCGACGACCCATGGAGGATCCGTGCGCACGCGTACGCTGTCGGTTTCAGCGATCGTCGCGGTCGCGACGTTGTGCTTCGCGGTGGCGGCCGGAGCTGCGTCCCCGCTCGGTGAGGTGACGGTCAGCAACCCGTCACCGAGGCGCGCCGGCGATATTCAAGTGGCGTCGACGGGCTGGCAGCCGGGCGGCGTCGTGTCGATCTTGCTGACCGGAACCGACGGGGTGCTCGCACATGCGAGCTCGGACGCGACGGGGGCGGTACACGTCCGGGTCGCGATCCCCGCCGACGCCGCGCTGGGCCGCCAGGTGCTTTCCGTTGTCGGTTCCACAGCCGGCGGGTTCCCGCAGCAGATCACGTCGGTCATCGTCGTCGCGGGGAGCGCTCGGCCGTCGCGTCCGGCGCGTCCGTGGACGATCGTGTTCGTGCTCGCGGCGGTCGCGACCGTGCTGATGCTCCTCAGCGTGAGATCCGAACGTCAGCTGGCGATCGCGAATCCGTAGACAGCACCGTGACCAGCCGCACTCACCAAGGCGACCAGGTTGTGCTGCGCAGCAGACGGCTCTCCCAGTCGTCGCGCACCTCGAGCGCGTCGTGCATCCATGTGCCCGGACCCTTCACGTGCGCGGGCAGCTCGCGGGTGAACAGGCCCGGCAGTCGTTCGGGGAAGTCGACGCGTTGCCACAGCACGACTTCCCGCCGACGGGGCGAGCCGAGCGCCGCTTGGAACACGCCGAGCAATGTCAGCAGCGATCGTTCGGTGCGTTGTTCCAAGCTGGGGGCGTAGTGCGTGCGAGCCTTTTCGAGATACCGGTCGAGTGCCCCCTCGTACGGCCAGGCGCTGTCTTCCATGTACAGCGCGGCGTCGTGCTCGGCGCCGTCGGCCGGGACGGTCGTGAGATCGAACTCCTGCATCGGTGACCAGTCGACCGGTATCAACAACTTCCCGGCGACCTCGTGGCGGAGCAGGTCGACATCGGCGGCCCAGCCGCGCAGGTCGCCGCGCTGCACCCGAGTGACCAGACGTTCGTACGCCGCGCCGTCGCGCAGCGCGGTGATCGTCACGAGATGGTACGCGCGTCCGGTCCCGTGCGCGAGCTTCAAGAAGTACAAGAGGCGGGCGTCGTCGTCGCGTCCGAGTGTCGGCATCCAACCGTCGCGGAAGGCGCCCTCGAACTCGTCCTCGTAGCGACCCGCGACGGTGTGGACCTCGTGCAGGAACAGCATGAAACCTCGCTTGGTCGGTGACTGGCGAAACGGCTATCGGGCGATGTGATCGATGGTGTAGTCGATCGCGTGGGTCACGCGCTCGACGTCGTCCGGATCGATCGCCGGGAACATTGCGATGCGCAGCTGATTACGGCCGAGTTTTCGGTACGGTTCGACGTCGAGGATGCCGTTGGCTCGGAGCGTGGCCGCGACCGCCGCGGCGTCGACCGTGTCGTCGAAGTCGATCGTGGCGGTCACGTGGCTGCGAGCGACGGCGTCCGCAACGAACGGTGTTGCGTGGGGGTGAGTGTCGGCCCAGCCGTAGACGATGCCGGCGGTCTGGTCGCAGCGGCCCGCCGCGAATTCGAGCCCGCCGTTGCCCAGCATCCATTGAAGCTGTTGATCGAGCAGGAAGATCGTCGCGAGGGCAGGCGTGTTGTAGGTCTGGTCGAGGCGGGAGTTCTCCAACGCGATCGCGAGGTCAAGGCTGGGCGGAATCCACCGGGTGGAGGTGTGCACGTGTTCGATCCGCTCGATCGCCGCGGGCGAGCACAGTGCGAGCCAGAGGCCGCCGTCGCTGGCAAAGCATTTCTGGGGCGCGAAGTAATAGACGTCGAACGCTGCCGCGTCGACGCGCATGCCAGCCGCGCCTGACGTTCCGTCGACGATCACGAGCGATTCGCTGCGATCGGGCCGATGGACGGGCACCATCACGCCGGTCGAGGTTTCGTTATGCGGATATGCGTACGTGTCGCCTTCGACGTGGCCGGGGAACTGGGGCCGTCGACCGGGCTCGGTTTCGCAGACCTGCGGCTCGTCGAGATGTGGCGCGGCGCGCGCGACTGCGGCGAACTTCGACGAAAACTCTCCGATCACCAAGTGTGTGCTCTGCCGCTTGATGAGGCCGAACGCGGCCGCGTCCCAGAACAGGGTCGAGCCGCCGTTGCCGATCAGCACCTCGTATCCGTCGGGAAGCGAGAACAGTTCCGCCAGCCCGTGGCGGATCCGGTGCACCACGGAGCGCACGCCGTCCTGGCGATGGCTCGTGCCGAGAAAACCGCCCGCGGCATCGGCGAGCGCGGCGACAGCCTGGTGGGGAACTTTCGACGGACCGGAGCCGAAGCGTCCGTCAGCCGGTCGGAACTCGGATGGGATCTCGATCACGGAAATCTCGCCGGGTGCGTGCTCACCGAATCACGATAGCGACCACGGTTGTCGGCCTTCCGGTCGAATTCGCGTCGGTGGAATGCGCCCGGCGTTTCGCCCTGGTGCGACCGGCGAGGTTCGGGCCGCGCGGGCCGTGCGTCTCGCTCGCCGGCCGCGGCCGCGGCTCACGAACAAGCCAGCAGTTCGTCGAAACCTTCGCGCAGGCATGCCAGAAAGGTTCCCGAGTCGGGGACTGCAGTCGTGTCGGTCACCACACCGACACAGCAGGTATCGCAGTGCGAGATCAACGAGATGTTGACGGCGGCTCCCGCGGGCGGTGCGAAGGCGTAGAGGCGTTCGACTCGTGCTCCGGCTGCGAACACCGGTACGGGCGCGCCGGGCACGTTGGTCGCGACGAAGTCGCAACATTTCAACATGCCACCGAACAGGGCGGTGGTCGTCGCGGTCGGCAGCTGGTTCAGCACGCCCGCGAGCTGTCCGGTGAGCTGCAAGGCCGGTTCGGCCCGCCACTGGTGCACGAGTGAGCGGATCGCCTGCACCCGTTCGTACGGATCTGAGATCGTTGCCGGCACCGCGAACCGTGCGGGCGCGAAGTGGTTGCCGCCGGAGTCGTCGCCTTCGCGTCGAAGATTGATCGGTAACGTCATGCGCAGCGAGTCGGGGCACTCGCCGTGACGTTGGTGGTACCGGTACAGACCCCCGAGGATCGCGGCGACGAACACGTCGTTGAGGCTGCCTTCGGTCGCTTTCGCCGCGCGTTTGAGATCGTCGAGCGGGAGGTCGAACAGGTCGAGGCGTCGTCCGAGCCCGCGATCGCGCATGACCGGCGACATCGGCTCCGTTGCCGGTGCAACGATGCGGCCGACCGAACGCGCGGTGCGGACGAGTTCGTTGCCCGCGTGGACCGGATCGCGCATCGTCGACGTCGCGACACGAACCGCGGTGCTCGGAAGTCGACGCGCGACGCCGAGCATCCGGCGCGCGGAATGCAGCATCGAATCTCGCAGCAACGAACGTGCGTTCATGAACTCCGGTGCCGGTACGGCCGGCGCGTCGGTGGGCTCGACCGCGTCGGGCGTCAGGTCGACGAGGAGTGCGAGCAGCGCCATGCCGCCGACGCCGTCGGTCACGGTGTGGTGGACCTTCATTGCGAACGCGGCACGTTCGGTGCCGTCATCGTCGTACAGACCTTCGATGAGCGTGAACTCCCACAGCGGCCGCGCCCGATCGAACGCGGCCGACGCCATCGGCTGCAGCGCGTCGAGCAGCGTCCGTTCGGTGCCGGGCGCCGGGAGACGCAGACGCCGGAGATGGAAATCGAGGTCGAAGGTCGCCTCAACCGACCAGCGGGGCGGGCCGACCCGAAACGGTGGGGACAGCACATGTTGGCGAAAGCGCGGGATCACACACGTCGCCCGGTCGAGGCGCGCCCGCAACCGTTCGAAGTCAGGAGGCCGGTCGAACAGCGCAACCGCGACGATCGTCGACCGTAGGATCGGATCCTTTTCGATGTGCCACATCAGCGCGTCTTCGTCGCTCATGTGGTGGGGAAACCGCGGACTGTCGGCCATCGCGCCTCGTGTCGTCGACTGCTCCGAACGGTAGCGGCTCGTCGTCACCTCCGAGATGGCCCTAGGCGTTGTCGACCGCGAACGTGACGGACACATCGACGGAGAGCTGCTGCGATCCGGCTTCGATCGGTGTCGCGGCGACTCCCGCGGCACCTTGGATACCCTCGTCGCCGGAGAACTCGGGGGCCGGCACCTGGGTGCCGGTGTCGTCGATCTCGCGGATGACACCGAGCTTCATGCCGGCTGCTTGCGCGAGTTGCGTGGCGTGCGCGGTGGCCTGTTGGACTGCCATGGCCCGCGCGTCGCGTAGCAGCGAGCTGGTATCACCGATCGAGAGTTGCACACCGTCGAAACTGATGTCGTTACCGACCGATGCGGCCGCCGCGTCGATGACCTGACCGGCCGAACCGAGCCCGTGCAACGTGACCGTCACCATGTTCGACACGCTGTATCCCGTGATGTGGCCGTATTTGTCGTAGTTCGGTGATATCGAAAGGTCGCTTGTCTGGACGTCTTTCTTCGCGACGCCTTTGGCCATGAGGGTGTTCTCCAAAGTGGTGGCCTCCTGATTGTTCTGGTCGAGCGCACCCTGGGCTGAGGCTTGCGACGACTGGACACCGATCGTCATCGTCATCGTGTCGGGAGTGCCGACAGCCACGCCATGTCCCGCGACCACGATCGTTGCACCGTGGTATGACGCGCTGGCCGTTACCGCACCGGACGGCGTCGTCGTCGTGGTCGGCGCCGCGGCAGGCTTGTTGGACGAACAGCCGGCCGCGGTCATCATCGCAAGTCCGATGATTGCCGCGGCGCCGCTCCGCTTGACATGGTGATGCATGCTGTGCGTCTCCGTTCGTGTTCGTGTGCTGCCGGTGCTCCTTTGACGTGTGGCCGACCTCGGTTGGTTCCGTTAGCGTCGGTGTTGTGCACGGCCGGTACGTGGCGACCAACGGGATCCGCTTGTTCTGTGTTGAGTCGGGCCCGGCCGAAGGACCGCTCGTGCTGTTGCTGCACGGCTTCCCGGAACTCGCGTATTCGTGGCGACATCAGATGGGGCCGTTGGGCGATGCCGGCTTCCATGTCGTCGCGCCCGACCTGCCCGGCTACGGCCGGTCCGACAAGCCGGACGTCACCTACGACTGCGAGTGGATCAACGGGACGCTGATCGGACTGGCCGACGCGTTCGGTTCGCAGCGCCTCGTGATCGTCGGCCACGACTGGGGCGGCCTGCTGGTGTGGATCATGGCCCGCCAGTACCCCGAGCGGGTCGCCGGAGTGATCGGGGTCAACACTCCCGATTTGCCCCGACCGTCGGGTCCGCCGGTGCAGATCCTGCGGGCCCGTACGCTCGATCGACCGTTCTACCTCGTGCAGTTCCAGGACCGTGGAGTGGCGGAGTGGGTGTTCTCGTGGGGTGGCCGCGCCCACGACGATTTTGTCGACGTGATGTTCGGTGGGCCCGCGACGGTTGTCGCCGAGGCGTTCCCACCTGAGGTCCTCGAGGTCTACAAGCGTGCGTTCCGTCCGCAGGGCGCGCTCACGCCGCCGCTCGAG
>JBKQIY010000034.1:0-9723 GCA_052148155.1 Acidimicrobiia bacterium
GGGCTACGGTCATCGTCGGGCTCCGGTCGTCGCTGCCCCAAAACGGGCTACCACCGCTACGAGCGGCTCATGACGGTGAGGCTAAACACCCCACCAGCAATGCGCTCGACCGGAGCCCACCCACCCACCCAACCCGCACCCGCACACGACTCGTCGGGCTGGGGCGAAGCCCCGTTAGTTTTGGCTCGTGCCACAGATCGGTGTCGTCGGGGATTACGAAGCGAGCAAGCCAACCCACCTCGCAACCGACGAGGCGATCGCACACGCATCCAAGCAACATGGCTCGGCCTTTGATACGACTTGGATTTCTACCGACGAAATATCGAAGCGCGGAGTCGACGTTTTGGCGGGATTCGATGGTTTGATCATCGCTCCCGGCAGCCCCTATCGCAGCTGCGAAGGCGCGCTGGCCGCGATCGAGCACGCACGCGTCCATGACATTCCGTTGCTGGGTACGTGTGGCGGTTTCCAGCATGTGGTGCTTGAGTTCGCGCGCGATGTGCTCGGCTTCGAGGATGCTGCACACGCCGAGTACGACCCGTACGCGTCAAAGCTGTTCATCACCCCGCTCACATGCTCGGTGGCTGGACAGGCGATGATGGTGCAGATCAAGGCGGGCTCCCGAGCCGGACGCGCCTACGGTCAGCCGACAGCCGTCGAGCAGTACTACTGCAACTTCGGATTGAACCTCGAGTACCTCGCAGACCTGGTGAACGCAGGATTGCGCGTCACGGGTACCGATCAGAACGGCGAACCCCGCATCGTCGAACTGCCAGACCGGCGCTTTTTCGTCGCGACGCTATTCGTGCCCCAGACGTCCAGCACCCCGAACTCGACACATCCGTTGATCGTCGCGTTCGTCGCTGCCGCGGGCGCGCAGCCACTCCACTGAGGCGTCGCGCCACGTCTGACTGAGCATCACAAATCAGCGCAACAGGGGGCCGAGGCACCATCGGCTACCAGCAAAGCGGGTACTCCGGACAGGCTCGGGGACAGCGCAGTCGGGCGGGCGGGCGTCGATGACGCATGGGTGCAAATCGGCCCTTTGTTACGAACGGATTTGGGTACACACTCGTGAGAGTCGTGCACGTGCGGAACGCTCGCGCGCTCAGCTCCGGAGGCACCGTGAGGAAACGGCTCGGACATCGTTCGGTTGCGAAGCGGAATCGGTTGGTCCGGACTGTGGCGGGTGTCGGGGCGTTCGCTTGTATGGTCGTCCCAGCGGTCGTGTGGGGAACACCTGCGGGGAGCGTGCCGTCGCCTGCGATTGTCGCGAGGTCGACGTCGAACAGCGAGACCAACACCACGCTGAGCAGTGTGTCCTGTGTGACCGCGACGACGTGTTTCGCGGTCGGCGCCAGCGGTGACGTTGGGAGCGGTGACGTTGCGAACGTTGCGACCATCGCGAACCCGTTGACTACGACGTTCGCGGGACGCTGGAACGGCAAGAGCTTCTCGATCTTGCCAACTCCGAACCCGGCTGGTGCGACGAGCCCTGTGCTGGTCGGGGTGTCGTGCACGAGCGCAACCAACTGTTTCGCTGTCGGTGACTCCGTACCCAACCTGTACACCGCGCTGGTGGAGCGATGGAACGGCAAGACCTGGTCGATCATCCCGACTCCGAAGCCCGATGACATCACGTTGAATGCCGTCTCGTGCACCAGCGCGAACTTTTGCCTCGCGGTCGGGACCGCGGTGGAACAGTGGAACGGCAAGACCTGGTCGGTCGTTGGGAGTCCGAGTTCTCCCGGCCAGCCCTACGAGCTCGAGGGTGTCTCATGTGCGAGCAGGTCCGACTGCGCTGCCGTCGGCTACTTCAGCTCTCCGACTGACGGCGAGTGGCTCCCGTGGTTCGAAAACTGGAACGGCAAGCGCTGGTCGAGCGTCGACATCCCCGATCCGGCCGGATCCGACCCGCAGCTGAGCGACGTCTCGTGCCCGTCCCGAACAACGTGCCTTGCGATCGGCAGCGCCGACGACAAAAGTCTCCTCAATCCGCCCGGTGTCGGCTCCGGGCCGTGGACCGCGCGTTGGAACCACAACACGTGGTCGCTTGCGAGTCCCGCCGATTTCAGCGCACGAAACGACGCGCTGGACACACTGTCGTGTACCAGTCCAGCGAACTGCTTCGCGGTGGGCTGGTTCGACAATGCGACGACCTACAACCTCACGCCCTACCCACTGGTCGAACGCTGGAGCGGCAAGACATGGTCCGTCGTAGCCGCAGCGGCGAGTGTCTCCGGCACCGGCGGCATGTTCAACGGCGTGTCGTGCTCGACCTCGACAGACTGCCTCGCCGTGGGCGCGTCGGTGACCTTCAACGAACCTAATCAAACACCGTTAATCGAACACTGGAACGGCAAGAACTGGGCGACCGTGCCGAGCTAGTCCCGCGAGCACGCACAACCAACCGAACGCCGCTCGAAGAGGCGCCCCAAATCGCGATGCTCGACAAGACCGAGATCACGACCCGAAAACTGACGGCACCTCCACGTGCCTTCGACCCGACGATCCGGGCCACCGATGGCGCGTCGTTCTGGGCGCGCGCTCGGCATAGTGGCCTCGGTCGACATACGGAGCCGTCATCTCGGGCCGGCGACGTGATCGGCGACAGCGAGCATCTCACGCCCGATCGGCTGCAAGTCGACCTGGGTGCAGAGCAGCCCGGTCGACAGCCGCTCCACGACACCCCATTCCCAGATCGCGGTCGCGTCAAGGCCGGTGCGCGCCCCCAACCACCGCGCCCGCTCCCACGGGTCTCCGTGAAGAAGTTCGTTGGGGTCCTCGCGCATAAGGATGCCCATGTCGTACTCGGCTTCTGCGAGCAGACCGTCCGGATCGACAAGTTTGAAACCGGCCCCAGCTTCTAGCGCGTTCCACTGATGGACGTCACCATGGACAAGCACGGCACGTTCGTCGTCGTGCGCATCGATGCGACGTTCGGCACAGGCGACCGCGTAATCGACGGCTCGCTGCGAGCACGGGCGGTCAAGCTGTTCCCAGGCCTTCGTGATGAAGTCGATCAGCCACCGGCCCTTCTCGACGCCGGTAGGGAGATCACACTCGGGCGCCGGGCGCCAGATTCGTGCGGCCGTCGAACAAAGAATGTCGTGCCGGCGCTCAATCGGGTAGCCGAGTTCGTGCAACGACCGGCCGAGCCGCTCGACGAGCAACGCTCCTCGGACTGCGTCGTGCCGCAGCAACCGCGCGCAGCCTTCACCATTGGTGAGGCGCAAGACCGTAATCTCATTGTTCGCGGCATCGCCCGCGCGAGGGACGAGCAACTTCAACACCGCGCGTGTGCCGTCATGAAGGGTCGCCTCGGCGACGAACGCCTCCGTCGCGTCCTCAAAGGAGCGACCGACCGTGAGACACCACTCCCGTTCCACACCGGCGACGAGCGCCGGGAGTTCGTCGAGCCAGTGCGTGGCACCGACGGCGATGGCCTTGTTGCGAACGACCGTTGGCACACCGATCACGATCGGCACTCTGACATAGGACCGGCGCTCCAGCGCGCTCTTCGCGACAGTGTGACTCCGACCTCCCGGATCGCCGCGGTCGGCCCTGCCCGGCCGGTAGTGCCCAGGTCACGCCGGGGGCCTATCGGTCGAGCACGCGAAGAGCACCTCATGCGACAAGTCGAATCGCAATCCAGTGCCCCGAAGCCGCTCCTGATCTGGGTACCGCACGCGGGTCGGTACAGCGGCAGGTAGCTGTCGCTCGTCGTCGCGAAACCCGCTGGTTATTTGGGCATCGGTTGACCATTTGCTTACCTAGCTCACGCTACGTTCACCATATGACCGCACAGGTCACACACTTCGACAGCCCAGCGCATGTCATCGAACAAGCTCGGCGCATCGTGGCCGCGCAGGCAAGCTGCACGCCGGTCACGGCATTTGCGAAGATGTCTTCCGTCGCCCACGCCACTGACGAGACGCTCGAAACGGTCGCCGGGCTCGTGGTTGCCGGCGAAGTTCGATTCGACGCGGAAGGCAAGCGGCTCGCACGGTGACGCTTCACTGAGACGCGGCGCAGCGTTACGCACTCGGGGAGCAGCTCCAGACCGACGGCCGCTGACTGCGGCGGGTTCACGAGGCCGACCGACGCAATACGTGCTACGACGGCGCTAGGTCGATGTTGGCGCAGGATTGGCAATTACTAGAAGATGTACGAGCCCGAACGGCGCGGTGTTCTTCGACGGTCCATAAAGCGGCGGGTCAGCAACAGGGAGGAACCGTTCGGACAAGAAAGGCCTCGGCCTCGCGTCTCGATCGCAGTTCGATGACCTCCAGGTGCAGTCGGTGCAGGTCCAAGGCTGCATCGAGGCGTGGACGACTGTCGCGGCGATACCGCCAGATCCATCGAAGGAAGGCGGGGTCGACTCGTTCCGGGCAGCCAGCTGCTTGCACCGCGGCTCCTCGATTGCGGAGTGATCGGCGTAACGCGCCGGCGACGCAGGTGAGCGTCGATGGCTGGAGGATGATGACGGTGTCGGCACGCTCGAAACGTACGTCGAAGGTCCCGCCGTAGTTCCCGTCCACGATCCAGCGGCCACCGGCTGTCAGCTCGCGTTGGATCCGGCGCCAGTCGTCCTTGGGTGTCTCGACCCATCCCGGCTGCCAGAAATGTTCGTCGAGGTGCACGACCGGAAGGCCGGTCCGCCGGCCAAGTTCCTCTGCAAACGTCGACTTCCCGGCGCCGCCAGGTCCGACCACAGCCACACGTTCCACAGCCGCATCATCGCGGCTCCGGGCGTCCGCGTGCGGCGGCTGGGTGACAGTCGGCGCCGCGCGGTCCTGAGCTGGCGGCGGCAGCGCTCCGCTCGAGAACGGCATTGTGTCTTGCCGGTACAGACCTACGGTACAGAGGCGCGGCACAGACATCCGTCAACACCTCCGCGGACATTGTGGGTCGAGCACGACGCGCCGACAAGGGGTCCCGGATTCACGTCACACGTCGCCTCACCTGCGCATGTTCGTCGTCATGACGGGCATGACGATCCCTGACGACAAATGATTCTTGGAGGGATTCTTGGATGGGGTACCCAGACGCGTTCGGCGACCGCGAATCGGGTGGACATCGGTGTCGCGCGCGACCCGCGGCGATCACCGAACCTGCGATCCTGCTCGAGTGCCGCGAAGAAGCGTTCACTCTGTTGGTGCCGACGTCGGAGTGATGCACGGCTCCGGTACGCGACGCGGTCGGATGACCATCCGATTGCGACGGCGTCGCTCGACACGTCGCGCGCGTGACCACGAGCTTCCGGCTCAGGACGTGGGCACAACCGTGGTCTGTCGGAGCCGATTGCACACGACCCGAGCATGGCAGCCTTTGAGGTGGTCGTTGACCAACCCGAGCGATTGCATGGCCGCGTAGGCCGTCGTCGGTCCGACGAACCGGAATCCGAAACGGCGCAGAGCCGCAGCCAGCGCTTCGGACTCGGCCGTGACCGCCGCGAGGTCACCGAGGCGCTCGGGCAAACGCCGCCCGCGTCGGGTCGGCTCGAAGCTCCACACCAGCGCCGCGAGTGAGCCGTAGCGCTCTTGCACTTCGAGTGTCGCCCGAGCGTTCGCGATCGTCGCCTCGATCTTCCCTCGGTGACGCACGATTCCGACGTCGCCCATCAGACGCTCGACGTCGCGCGCTCCGAACCGGGCCACGCGCTCCGGCTCGAACCCGGCGAACGCCTCGCGAAACCGCTCACGCTTGCGCAGAATCGTCAGCCACGACAAACCTGATTGAAAACCCTCGAGGCACAGCTTCTCGTACAACCGCACATCACCGGTGACGGGTCTGCCCCATTCGTCGTCGTGATACGCAACGTTGTCAGGAGCCGAGACGCACCAACCGCAACGGCGACGCCCGTCGGTGCCACGCACCACCGAGATCTCCCGCCACTCGTCTGCCACGTCGGAATTGTGACTCACCGAGACCCCAGCGAGCTGACCCGTGTCCGAAACCCCGTAAGCCGCAGCCTGCGGAGTCGGTGTCGGGGCTGCGACGTAGCCGGGGAACGACTCAGAAGAGGGATCGTTGCCGACCAAATTGTTTGCTCGCCGGCTCGGCCGCGCTGCCCGGCTCACTGACCGAGGCCTGTGAGGGGTCGTCGAGCAGCGACGCGCCCCACGCCCGAATCTGGGCGTTCCGATCGCGCATTGCGCGGTCGTGGGCACTTTGCACGCCGCCATGCGCGGCGAGCAGGACCAGGCCCGCCTTGCGGACGTCCCCGTGCGGCCATCCGACGGCCACGTTCACTACGAGCCGACGAACAGGGTCGGCGAGGACGTCGGCCGCATCAAGGAGCCCCGCCATGAGCGCGGCGCCGCCGCGACTGTCGAGCGCACGAGCACGCGTATGAACGTGACTCCATGACATGAGGTTGCGACGCACGAGGCGTTGCGCCGCAGCGGCGCGACGGCGGGAAGATCTCGCGCGGAACCACAACGGGCGCGTCGTCGTCTCCGGGGTCGTCGGGCGCGGCTTCGGTGTCGTCGGCCGAGCCGATCTCGACCTCGACCTCGACCTCGAAGACTGGAGTTCCGAACCACTCGTCGGGTACTCGCCAAAAGACATGGGCGTCGGCGGCCACGAAGGCCTGGCCGAGCAGATCGAGCTCGTCCGGGGAGACAAACCCTGCCTCTTCGATTCGCCACGCGAGCCGGCTCGCGCCGTCGCGCCAACGGCGGTCGGTGAGCAACAACATCGCGGTGACAACCGACGTCGACGGCTCCGTCTCGTGATGCTTTTCGAGCAGAGAGATCGGGACCGTCGCGTCGGCCTCGCGGCGAAATGGTGTCCGGAGCACCAATAGCTGATGCAGGGCGTCGGCGTCGTCCGCCGACAGCAGCAGCACGAACTCGTCCTGAACAAGATCGACGTCAAAACCGCGTCGCAATCCCACGTCGCGATTCTTGCCGATTCGCGACTGCGATGGTGGTTTTCGCAGATCGTGTTTCGCCGGCGCGTCAGTGCGCCCGACCGTTGGAGCATGAGAAGGGCGAAATCCGTTCTCTACAACAGCCTGGTGAACAGCGGGAGGAAGCTCTCCCTCCCGCTCTCTCAGAACCGTACGGTTGCGGGAGGGACCGCCACTGCGGGCGGCCCGCGCACACGTCCGAGAGTAGGGACGAACGCGACCGACGACACGAACGCCTCGCCCGCATCGAACGGTCTGTGACTCGCAGGCGAACGATGAACGCCCCGACGATCTCCTGCTTTCACCTCCATGTCCCATTTCGAACACCGACGCACGAGGGCGGAGGCTGGAGGTTCGAACCGCCGACCTCCTGCGTACCAAGCAGGAACCCCAGCCTTGCGCCGCACACATTGAGGGACATCTTGAGCACATCAGACGTTCTCGTCGGCCGCGCGATCGACGCGCAACGCACGCCCGCGTTTCCAAGCCGATGTCCCATTTCGAACAGTGGCGAACAAGGGTGGGCGCTGGCGGGCTCGAACCGCCGACTTCCTGCTTGTAAGTCCTCCAAGAGACGCTTCACATGTGGTCCCGCCTGGCCTTCTTCGTCGCCATGACGAACGTGACAGGCCCTGACGACCGGTGATTCTTGGATGGATTCTTGGATGCGGGTCTGGTCACGCGAGACCATCGAGCACCATCTGGCCGAGAATCGCCAGAACATCCAGCACAGCTTCGTCGATGTTCTGCGCGTCGAGCGCGCCCGAGAGTCGACGGAGGCGCGCAAGTGTGTACCGCTGGTCAGCGTGGGCGGAGAACCAACGAACGAGCGTTTGACCGATCCACCTCGCGAGTTCTGGTTGAGCGTCACCGAGTGCCCGCGCGACTGCATCAATGTCTCGGCCCGCGACAAGACGCACGAGATCATGGATGTCAGACGCAACTTTCTCGGGATGATTGCTCGCCGAGCGACGGGGCATCGATACGGATTTCAGCGCCACAAGTGCGCCAACCGAGGCCACGGGTGCGGTCGTCTCGACGATCGCGTCGCGACCCTCGGTCACGATGATCGTGAGCTGGTCTCTCGTCTCCATGGCGAAACGGCGAGCGAAGGCGAAGGCGCGATCGCTCCGTTCGGACGGCAGCGGCTGAGACGGAGGCTCGTCCATCACGTCGATGTCGACGTCTGCGATCGCGCTGGCGAAGCGCAACTTCGCGTGGCCCAACCGGTCGGCACCTTGTTGGGCCAGAAGGACGTCCATGAATTTGTCTTGGTCAGCGCTGATCGTGTCAAGGTCGTTGGTGAGCCGATGCACCTGTGAGATGCGTACGTTGACGGCGAATCCTCCGACAACGACCCACGGCGGATGGCTCGGAAAGCGTCCGAGCGCGGCCACGAAGGAGTGGATCCGGCCGCCGGCGTCGCCGGCAAGAATCACACGCTCACCAGGCACGTACGATCCCGTTCGGGTGCCACTGGTCGAGCGCTTCCGACCCACGCGCTCGATCTGCGGCTATGTCGAGCGCGACGACGATGTGATTCGCGACGGGCCACGTTTCGCCTACGAGAAACTGTCGGTGCAGGCACGCGAGACGTACGGGTGCGACGGCGACGGTGCACACGCGTGCATCAGCGTCGCTCGCCTCACCCAGCAGGGCTCTCGCGCGTCGCAAGACTGCATCACTCGGCACATAGAAATCTCTGGGGTAGTTGCCGCGCGCGACGACGGGCATTCCCCAAGCCGCTGCCGCGACCGTATCGGTAAGTGCCCAGCCCAAGGTCTCTTCGGGCTGAGCGAGCCCGAGTTCGAGCTGGGCGCTCCCGCGGCTGCTCCCGCGTTGCGGTAGCGCGGCTAACGCGACTGGCGTCCGCCTCCAACGCACTAAAAGCTCATTGAAGAGATCCGGTATCGCCGCCTCCCCTTTCGACGTCAGGAGTCCGGCTCGCCGAAGCAAAGCCATCGCGCGCGACACTGCGCTCGGAGCGCGATCGATGTACCCAGCGACACCTCGCACTCCGTGGGGCTGATCAGGAGTCAACAGACAAGCGATCGCAGCCTCCCGTGCGACCTGACTCGGCAACGGATCAGAGGAACTGGCACGCGTCGCGGTCGATCCAGGCACTCGGGTGTCGATGATCACCGGCGGAACGACGATTCGGAGTTCGCCACGACGGTCGAAGAAGTTGATGTCGGCCTTCCGCAATAACGTCTTTGCGTCCTCGGCAATGCGATCGGCAACGATGAGGGCCGGAATGCCGCGCCGTCGGAACCTCCGCGCCGATCGGTCCGCCTCGGTCTTCGTGACGACCGACTTCACCTCGACCGCGATGCGTCGACCGCCGACGACAAGAATGAAGTTCGGAGCATCAGCGCCGACACTGCCAACCCCGGGCTCGAACGAATCGTCGGCGGCGTGGGCCGTCGCCGCGACGCGCAGTGATGCAAGCGCGCCAAGGAGCGTCTCCCTCGCGTCAGCCTCAATCGCCCGTGCCGCTCTCCGGATCACGCACCCAGCCTAGTGTGTTCTCTGTTCTCGTGCACAAGAACGGAGAACAGTCCAGAACAATTCTTGGATGGTCCCCTGGACACCGCACGGCCGGAAAGGGCCGAAGCCAAGAAAATAGGGCCTGACCAGCACTTATGGGTGGGCGCTGCAGCGCTCGAACCCACGACCTCCTGATGTGAGGGCATGGGTGCCGCGCCGGTTTGATCCCGGCTCGTCTACGGCGCCCATTGCTGGCACGACGAGTTGGTGTTGAGTGCCCAATTTGGTTGGTCAGGTTGGTCTTGGTTGTCAACGCGACA
>JBKQIY010000035.1:0-17457 GCA_052148155.1 Acidimicrobiia bacterium
GGGCTACGGTCATCGTCGGGCTCCGGTCGTCGCTGCCCCAAAACGGGCTACCACCGCTACGAGCGGCTCATGACGGTGAGGCTAAACACCCCACCAGCAATGCGCTCGACCGGAGCCCACCCACCCAACCCGCACCCGCACACGACTCGTCGGGCTGGGGCGAAGCCCCGTTAGATCTCTGGCACGACCTCGTCGGTTTGCTACGGAGATAGGCGAAGCCATCGGTCGGGTCGAGCGCGGCGCCTCGCAGAGTGAGCGTCGCCCGTGCTGTGCCCGAGCGCCCCGCATCTGCGAACAATCAACGTGTGAGGCGTCCTCGGCTCGTGCTCGGACAACCGGATGGTTGACGAATCACCCGAGCACGAACAAGGAGGTCCCGCTGTCGAGGGTGCGCGGGTTGGATCTGCGCGAAGAGCAGATCCAACGTTCGATGCGTTGGTGGTGAAATCTGAGGAGTCGTAGCGGGGGCGGGTGTGGCCTCCGGATCGAGAACGGTCCGGCGTTGACTGGTTCACGACGTGACTCGCCGCCTGCCGGGAGCCTGTGCAGGTGGTCGACCGGTCCGGCATGATCGCGGCGTGGGTGAGGTTCAACGCGCATATTTCATCTGGGGCAAAGACGGGTTGCGGCCGGTGCCGGAGGCACGGAGTCCGTGGGCGGCCGACATGCTGCACGGGCGACTGCTGGCAGGTTTAGCGGCACGCGCGGTCGAAGGCGCATGCCTCGACCCGGCGCTGCGGGTGGTGCGCCTGACGGTGGACATGTTCCGGGCGCCGCCGATGACGCCGCTGCGGGTGACGACGCACGAGATCCGCAGCGGGCGCCGCGTCCACGTGGTCGGCGTGTCGATTCGCACCGCCGACGTCGAGGTCGCGCGCGCCAGCGCACTCTTGCTCCGCAGCGGTCCGCATCCGGACGCCATGATGTGGCGAGCGCCAGAGTGGAACGTCGCGCTCCCGGAAACGCTGCCGTCACCTGGTGACGGCGACACGAATGGCGGGTGGGACATCCGGCTGTTGACTCCCGGCGGATTCTGGACCGCCGCACGGAAGCGTCTTTGGGCCCGCGATCGTTGGCAGCTCGTCGCCGGCGAGGCTCTGACACCGGTGGTTCGCGCCGCCCTCGCCGCCGATATGCCGAATCCCCTCGCCAACTCCGGCGCCGGAGGACTTCAGTTCATCAACGCCGACCTCACGTTGTTCCTCGCCCGGCCACCGGTTTCGGAATGGATCGGCCTCGAAGTGGCCAGCCATCTCGGCTACGACGGCATCGCGGTCGGCAGCTGCACCTTGTACGACACCTCCGGCGCGATCGGCTCGTCGTCAGTGTGCGCCGTCACCAATATCACGACGCTTGGCCAGTGATCGTGCAATCTGCGCAGCTCTACCTCGTCGAGGTCCGCAGAGGGAGAGACGGATGTCACCTCATGATGCGCCGACGAGGGCGTCTACGGTGGGCGTCCATCCGCACATCTCAGCGTGCGCGTGCGTTTAAGGGACGATGCGTTGCGGTTCGGCGAACGCGAGGAGGTTGGCGCGGTCCGCGGGGAGAGCGAAGCCGGCCCTGATCGTCGCGTCGGCGTCAGCGGTGAACTTTTGCAGGTACACGGCACGGGACGGGTAGAGCTGCGCGAGCCGCGCTGCCGAGAGCGGTTTGGCCGAGCCGAGCAGCAGGCAGATCGTCGACGGGTTGGGCCCTGGCACGCCGGACACGGCCGCGACGGGTACGTCGACCGGTGGCGTGCGAATGCCGCCGAGCGCGATGCCGTCGGCGTCGCGTTGCACTGTCGGTGTCGGGTCGGCGGTCACGTCGATGCGCGGTGCGTGCCGCGGAGGTGTGCCGTTTTCGACCCACTCTGTGAGCGCGTGCCACGCGGCCTGGGCGACGATGTACATGTCGCCGTCGTTGATCGGCGCGCCGCAGTTGATGTACTTGGCGGAAGATCCGAGCAGGTGCGCGTCGGCGTGCGCGGTCCCGGCGACCTCCCACAGGCGCAAATGCGCATTGTCGGGTTGGCGGGCCGCGTAGGAGTCGAGGATGCTCGCCACGTCCGTTTCGGTCTGGATGTCCATAACCGGCGCGTCCTGATCGGTGCGGAAGAGCGCAGCGGTGCCGTTCAGTGCGTTCTGGATCCCGGCCGCGCCACCCGGTGCGGTATCGAACGGCAGCCCAACCGCACCCCGGCTGTGCACGAAGAAGGCGTCGAAGGCTTGAGTCAGCGGCTGCACGCCGTCGTAATAGCTGACGAGCGCGAACGCCGATTGCGACTCGCCTCCGGCAATGAGGTGCTCCGGGTGTAGGCCGCTCAGACCCGCACCCGTGCGCAGCGCCCGAGCGACCTGCGTGAAGATGTCGTACGAGTACGCGTCGCCAGGGTGGTGCAGCGTGCCGTAGCGCGCGGGGTCGATCTTCTTCAGGCCCTCGCCGGCCTGATACCCGCCGGGCACGCCTTTCACGCTCACGAGCACCGGGCCGCCTTCGACACCGATCCGTTGCGCGGAGACACCGACCCACGCGTCGCCGGCGCGCACAATCTCGTCCTGCACGCTGACCCACTCCGGATCGGCGTCGACCCCGCCACTGACGTTCAGCCACTCGACGAGCACGGTGCCGCTGAACTTCGCCGGGTCGGCGGGCTGACGCACCAGCACCCGCGTTCGGTACGCCGCGCTCGTATTGGGGACGAGCTTCCAGCGACCATCGTGGGTGAGCGCGCCGTCGACCTTGTACGACGTCGCCGTGCCCGCGGCCGCGAACTCGTGGGTCGTGTACCCAACCTTGGCGAGATCGGGCGGCACTGCTTCACCGAGATACGGGCCGCTCCCGCCGCTGAGGGGGGTCAGCCTGGCGGCAGGACCCGACGGCCGCGCGATAGTCGTCGTCGTCTGCGACGGCGCGCCCGAGCTGCTGGTAGCCGCCCTGGTGCTCGGCGGCGACGCGTTCTTGCTACTCGAGCAGGCCCCAAGTGCAAGAACCAGCACCGCAACGACGAGCGCGACGGCACGGAGAGCGCGCGATGACCGATATACCAACATAAATGCCCCCGGACGAGTCAGCCGCTGCCGCGGCAGACGGTAATCCTCCGTGCGATGGACGCGCGCGAACGCAGCGAGCCAGAATCGCGACGCGGACGCCCGCCAATCGGTAACCCCTCGCGATGAACCGCGCCACGGACTCGTTGGCTGAGTGGGGCGGTCTCGACC
Organism: Acidimicrobiia bacterium; assembly: GCA_052148155.1. Lineage (GTDB taxonomy): Bacteria > Actinomycetota > Acidimicrobiia > IMCC26256 > PALSA-610 > JBBQER01. Next base: position 3,204 of record JBKQIY010000035.1, read on the forward strand.
GGTCCCACATACAGCCACCCGAATTCGTTCCTGATGGCGCCGTCGTCCGAGGTCATCGGGCGATGAGCCCGCGGCGCAGACCACGCCGGCTACCAACCGACCAGACCGAAACATCGAGAGCGACAGCGTAAAGCTCGACGACGAGCACGACCAAACCGACGCAGACCGGCATCCCAACGCGCCCGTCCCGAACGACGGAGTCGGGGCCCCTCATCGCCGGGTCGCGCGGATCCGATGTCAACGTGTGAAGGGTTGCGGTCATCAATTGGTGGTCTGATTGCGGAGCGTGGTTCCGTTGAGGGTGCCGGTGTGTTCGCCGTGTTCCATGAAGACGGTGCCATTGACCACCGTTGCGTCGTAGCCGGTGGCGTGTTGGATGAAGCGGCCGGCGCCGAGCGGGAAGTCGTAGGCGGCCTTCGGCAGGGACAGGCCGAGTCGGTCGAGGTCGATCATGTTGAGGTCGGCAAACCCGCCCGGGACGAGACGGCCGCGGTCGACGATTCCGAACAGGTCGGCAGTATCGGACGTCAGCCGGCGCACTGCGTCTTCGAGGGTGACGGTCTGGCTGTCGCGTACCCAGTGTGCGAGAAACCAGGTGGGCTGTCCGGCGTCCATGATCTGGCCGACGTGCGCTCCCGCGTCAGCGAGTCCGAGCACGCAGTAGTCCTTGGCGAGCATCCATTCGATCTCGTCGTGGTCTTGGTTGATGAACGGGTAGCTGAACAGCGCGCCACCACGCGTTTCGCGTGAGATGTCGACGAATGCCTGCACCGGGTCGACGCCGCGACGTTCGGCGTGCGCGGCGAGCGAGTCGGCTGGAGTGAACCGGTAGTTGGCCGGCTCGGTGGCGAGGACGTACACCCCGCGCCAGTCCATGTGCTGCTGTTCGCGGGCTGATCCGATCAACTCGGCCCGGCGGGTGTCGTCGTCGAGGGCGGCGAGACGGTCTTCGACGCGCAGGCTTGCGAGCGTGTCCCATCCGGGTGCGTTGTCGAAGAATGTGTGGAGCTGCAGGCCGAACAGCGCCGCAAGACTTCGCGGGGTGGTCTGGGGGCGAATGTCGCCACCGGTCGCGGCCTCGGTTTCGACGCATTCGAAGATCCGCCGGTGGAGCTCGGGGGCGAGGTTGGTCTGCCCGACGGTGAACGTGACTGGGCGGCCGGTTCGGCGACGGATCTCGGCCATCCAGTGGATCTCGTCGGCGACGTGCTGGTAGTGCTTACCGGGCCGTTCGAACTGCGGCGCGACCTGGAAGACGCCTCGTCGATGACGGCCGAGCACAGCAGCGATCGCGTACAACTCCCGCGTGTCGGCGTAGGTACCTGGTACGGCTCGGCCGTCGGGAACCCGATGCAACAGCGTGCGGCTCGTCGCGAACCCGAGCGCGCCCGCGCCGATCGCCTCGTCGACCAACACGCAGATCGCAGCGATGTCGTCGTCGGTGGCCGGATCTTTCGACAGACCACGCTCGCCCATCACGTGATGACGTAACGCACAGTGGCCGACCATCCCGCCGACGTTGATGCCCTTGGGCAGACGATCAATCGTTGCCAGGTACTCGCCGTACGTCGTCCAGTCCCACTCGAGGCCCGTGAGGATCGCGTCGCGGGGAATGTCTTCTACCGACTCCATCATCTCTGCCAGGTACTCGCGCTCATCGGGCGCGCACGGGGCGAACGTCACGCCGCAGTTGCCGAGCACCACACTGGTCACACCATGCCAGCAGCTACTCGAACCGATCGGGTCCCAGTTGATCTGCGCATCCAGATGCGTGTGAATATCTACAAAGCCCGGTGTGACCACCTTGCCGTCAGCATCGAGCTCACGCGCACCGCGGTCCTCGACGACACCGATCGCGGTGACCCGGTCGCCGTCGATCGCGACATCCCCGATGCGGCCGGCGGCGCCGGTCCCGTCGACGACAAGCCCTCCACGAACAACGAGATCATGAACCATCGCCGCAGTCTCGCACCACCGGCCCCGACAGGTGTTGCGGCACGACTCGAACGGGACGACGAGGCGTGCGCTTGGCTCGGCCGCCCAGGACACGCGTCCCGAACAGCGAGCTTGGGCGGCCATCGCTGGCGCCGAGGCGGTTGCTGGTACGCCCGTCCTCGGTGCGGGTGCTGCAGTCGACCTTCCCCGCGATCGATCAGGCAGATATTGACTGGTCGTCAGTCAGCGGCCACGGCGGCATGTGTTGACGAACTCGAGATGTGGGGCGTTGCGCGGAGGTATCGGTCGCCGAGCCAGTACATGGACGTGACGCCGAGAAGGACGGCGACGACTGCGCCCGCGTTGAGGGCGACGCGGCCGTAGCCGTGCGTGACGACATCGACGAACGGGTACGGGTACCACTTGGTGATGCGGCCGTAGCTCACGATGTAACAGGTCCACCCGATCGGCCACATGATCGAGAATGTGATCGTTCGACGGTCTATGCGGCGGCGAGGACCGAACACCAACCAGCCGACCAGCATCATGATCGGCACGATGTAGTGGAACGCCGCATTGGTAGTCGTCTCTTGCCAGCCGTGCGGTTCGTGCACCTTTGCCAACACGGTCGCATACACGATGCCAGTGACCGTGATCCCGAACAACGAAGCAAGGCGTACCGTTCGCCAGACCCGGCCGTCTCGGTTCGAGTTGCGAGCAGGTTGGCCGGACGTGATGCCGCTCAGGATGTTGCTCTGGATGGTGAAAAAGCTCAGGACGCGCAACGCCCGATTCGCCGTGGCGGTTCCGGCCAGCGTGCCCACCGCGTGACCCGCCGGCGTGGCGCTGACCCGAATCGCGATCCAGATCTGCACGGCGATCGCGGCCGTCACGAGCAACGCAATCGTGACCTTCCAGCTGCGCGCCGCCCGAGTGCTCACCGCGGGGTCCCTTCGTTCAGCGAACGGTAGCGATGACGCACAATGGCCGCCACGCGGTGTTGTTTGCCATCGGCGTCGCCTCCAGAAGGGACCGGGAGGGTCCGAGACGACGCGCCGGAGAAACGACACGCCGCAGGTGTCTGTGGTCGGGTTGGTGGGGCGTGATCGGGTCGTAGGGCGAGTGCAACGGCGGCAGTCGCGAACCTCAAGCCGCGGAGGGGGAATCGACATTCTGGTGCCGATCCCCAGCTCAACCGTCGGCGGCTCCGCCCGCGGCTGGTCTGTCCGACTCGATCTCTTCGAACGTGGCGAGCATGGACTCGATGATGCCGTCGTCGTCCACCACGGTGCCGCGCCCGTGGCCGCTCCGAACCGTCGCCTAGGCGCGTGCCGGGCGGGCGCCGTTCTCAAGGATCGACGTCGATGGGACCCGGGGCGAATGCTCGGTACGGTCTTCGGATGGCCGAGGGCACGATCTCGCCTGACGACCCTCGCGCCGGCGACGTCCGAGCGTTGCTCGAACGCCACTTGGCCTTTGCCCGTGAACACAGCCCTCCCGAGGATGTACACGCCCTCGACGTCATCGATCTGGTCGATCCCGACGTCTTGTTCTTCAGCTTCCGACGCGACCGCGAGCTCCTGGGGGTTGGCGCGCTCAAGACGCTGAACGCGCGACACGCGGAAATCAAGTCCATGCACACTGCTGCAGGCGCGCGTGGTCAGGGCGTCGGGCGCGCGATGGTCGAGTACCTGATCAACGTTGCACACACGCTTGGCGTCCAGCGCGTGAGCCTCGAGACCGGCACGATGGCCGCGTTCGCTCCCGCGCGATCGCTCTATGCCCAACTGGGCTTCGAGCCGTGTGAGCCGTTCGGCGCGTACCGACCGAGCCCGAACAGCATCTGCATGACGCTGTGGCTCAACGATCCGGCGTCGGCCGACTGACGACCGGAGTGGCCCGAAAATGAACGCGCCGCACCAACATCCCATACGCCCGGACTCGCCTACCTCCGGCAGCGGACATTGTTTGTGTGCCGATCTGCGCGGCGCGCACAGCCCGACGAGCGCCGAACGAATCAGACGCAGATATGGCGTGAGCAGTGGCCGTCGTCAATAACACTTGACGACACGCCGGCGTCAAGATATCTTGACGATGATGGAGGGTCCAGACAAGCTCAGTCGACAGGCAACGAGCCCGGACCCCGCAATCGGTCTACGAGCTGTGGCGGCCCTTCGTCACCTCGCTGATCAACTGGAACTGCAACAGGTACGACGAGCACGCGAGCTCGGATGGTCCTGGCGCGAGATTGCATTGCGGCTCGACTTGACGAAACAGGCCGTCCATCAACGGTACGCAGCCCTCGTGGACCCGGGTAGGTGACGATGCATGACCGACTCTTGCAGCGCGCCCGGACATGGGCGGTACGACTTGGACATAACTACGTCGGTTGCGAGCACTTGCTTCTCGTCTTGGTCGAAGACGGCCAGCTCGCCGTCTACGGCGTGACGACCGACGACGTTGTACGCGAGATTCGCACGCAGGTCACGAACTGGGTGAGCGAAGCCGACGCTCTTCGAGCCGTTGGCCTGGATCCGACGACGATCAAGCAGACAGCACATGACGCGTTCGGTTCTGAGGTACGAATCCAAGGCCTTGACCGTTATCCATTCCTGTCCCTGACGCCACGCGCGAACCAGGTGCTCGAATACGCTTCGACTGACGACGACGTGCTTTATGTCCTTCTGCGCGAAGACGCGAACCTCGGCGTCCTGATCCTGGAACGGCTCGGTGTGCCCGTCGAGCAACTCGCCGAGTCGCTTCGCTCGACGGGATAGGACAGCGACCGAGTGCCAATCAGAGTCCTCTAAGCTAAGACTCGGCACCAGCCCGCGACGTCAGCGCGCCCGAACCGCTCATGACTCGCGTCAGCGGCACGCGTTCCATCTGGCCTGTGCGCCGCCGCCTAGCTCGAAGCAGTTGCTTGGGCACGTTCGACTGTTTTTGTGAGCGGATCTAGACCTCGGCTGCCCGGCGCTTCATCGAGACCTCGTCCGCTTGGAAGCAAAGCGTGCGCTCCAGCACGACGTTTCGAGCCTCGGCGAGAAAGGTCGTGAACTCCGCTTCATCGCCAATCGCGGCCGCCCCGCGTCTGGCAGCTCGAACTCGACCTCCAGTTCGAGCCTTTCTACGCACCACTCCCTCGCCCTGACCCGGTCAGCGACGTGCACGCCTCCGGTGATCGAACTTCGCCACAGTCTCCACCTCGACCTATCCAACCCTCGCGATGCCGGGTTCTCGCGAACCGCCGACCTCATCGATGTCCGCCTCGGTGCAATGACGCCACGAGCCCAGATCCACATATCGACGTGTCGCCCTGTCCCCACATGTAACGCCCATAATCCCGAGCGCGACGGTCCCCTACCGAGGGGGACACTCGGCGCCGGCAACGAGCATCACATCTGCCTCAACTTCGCGACATCACGCGCCCGACTCGAAGGGATCGCGTATGCCATCGGCGCTGCCGTGCGTCAATGCGTAAGGCCGACGCCGTCCTGGCAGTGCGGTCCGCCCCAGTGCTCGACAATCTGACCGTCGCGCATGCGCAGGATCGCGGTGCCGTTGATCTCCACTGGCTCACCGGACGGTTCCGCGTCATAGAACGAGGTTCCGGTATGTGTCCCGCGAACGGTCCAGTTGGAAACGATGAGATCGCCTGACTCGATGAGCAGGTTGACCGAGAAGACCATGTCAGGGAACGCGTTGCGAACCTGCGTCCACCACTCGAGTTCTTGACCGCGCACGTCGGAACCGACCAGCGCGGGATTGACACGCTCGGTTACGTGGCTGACGAAGTCCGAAGACCAATACTCGAACACCGCGTCACGGTCGCCGCGCTCCATCGCCGCGCTGTATGCACCCAGGACCCGAAGATTCTCTGACATGACACCATCCTGCCCGACCAAGGAGCCGAACAACACCGCCGGCGCCAAAACACACAGTCGCGACCCTCCGAAGCAAGCCCGGACCCTTCCCGGTCGAGCGCCGGTACAACACGGACGCGGGCCGTCCGCCCAGCAGCCCCTTGGGGTCCGGCTCCAGCTTCAGAATAACGACGCTCGCCGCGCGACGCCCCCCTGATCGCGGGCAGCGGTGCCCCGGATTGCCGGCTCCCTGCGCGCAGCATCGAATACGCGAGTGTGTCTCTGGGAGGCACGCCGCATGGAGGGATGTTTGGCCGTTAGTTGCGTCGATCTGCGAGCGCGCTGGCCGCGGCCACTGCAGCGAGTGCGACGACACCTCCGGCGGCCGCGAGTGCGATGACGCCGGCGGTTCGGCCGTTGTTCAGTGCGCGGAGGACTCCCTGGACAGGCGGCAGGAGGATTGTCCCAACGAGCGCCGCGACCGCGACGAGGAGTGTGACACCGACGTGGCGTAGGACGGGCCGGTGCAACAGCGTTCCGATGCCAACGCCGATCGCAGTGGCGGCGAGCTGCAAGAGCACGCATGCGCCCACGACGACGATCTCGGCGGTGGGTCGCGTCGGTTTGCTCGACGCCACCAGACACGCGAGCGTGCCAGCGGCGCTTATCGTGTTGGCGGCGACGTAGGCGGAGATCGCACGCGAACGGTGGAGTCGGGCGGGGGAACCGATGGCGGCCGCGAGCAGTTCGCGATGACCGTCGTCGTCGACGTTGCCGATCGCGACAGTGAGCCAGCAGCTCACGGCAACCAGCAGCAGAAACATGTTCCCGGCGTTCGTGAGGGCCGGACCCGGAGCGCTGAGGCTCGCCAGGATCCAGATCATGAGCATGAGAGCCGGGCCGAGCCAGCGCATGGAGCGACCGGCGAGCCGGAGGTTGAGCGCGATCATTCGCGCTCCACGATGTACAGGAACCCGAGTGCCTCAGCACCCTTGGTGAGCTCACTGAGCGCGTGAGCCGGTCCTCGCAAACTGACCGTTACCTCACCACCAGACACAGGCTCAACGACTAATCGGCCGCGACGCACCGACACCAGTCGATCTGCGCCGACCATCCGCTGGGTCTGTTGTTCGGCAAATAAGACGCTGGCGCACCGGCCGCGGGCCTCGACCATCAGTTCAACCAGGCCCGCCGCGCCGCGACTGTCGAGTCCTTCGGTGGCCTCGTCGATGACGATCAGGTCGGCGAGGCTGCTGAAGGCGTCGGCGAGCAACATCTTGCGCAGATTGCCGAACGAAAGCTCGCGGCAGGGCCGATCCAGCGCGCCGTCGAACCCAAGCTGCTCCAAGACGCCGCTCGGTGGGACGCGCCGCGCACGGCGCACACCGGCCAACCACACACCCGCCTGCAACAGCGGCGGATCAACCGCCGCGGGAACATACGCGAGTGTCGGCTGCCCGATCCGACGCCCTCTCGCTGGGCGCAACATGTTCGCGGCCACCCGCAACAAGGTCGTCTTGCCTGCGCCATTCGGACCGGACACCCCGATGATCTCGCCCCGCGCGATAACCAGATCCGCACCACTCAGTACATCTCGCCTACCAAACCGGACCGTCACCGCATCGAGTTCGAGCAGGGAATCGCGACCCGCCACGCTCACACTCGCTGGCCCGCCGACAACATCGCCACTCGCACAGCCTGCCCCACCGACAGTCGCGACGCCCTACACAAGCGAGCGCGACCCGAACGCCCGGCCTGCGCCCACCAGAAGCGTCCGAGTCAAGCCCGCCCGCCCCGGCTGCTGGGGGCCGGAATGACGAGAGGCCCCTGTCCCAAATCCTTGGCCCATAACCACGACGCCTGACTGTCGTAGATCGCGGCACTGCTGCGTTGGCGATGCGGTCCACGTCCTCATGCCATGCTTCGTTCGAACGTCGATGAGACCCGGTCGCGTATCTTTCATACGTCCTTTGCACTCTTCAGCGCATCTCGCGGTCCCGGCCGGTTGCGCCCGGGATCACGACACTGGTGCGCCTGGCCTCAGCGCGAACTTTCGCGGCGTGTGCCGCATCGAATACGCCATGCGCTAACGCTCCACGCCGTGCCGTCAGCGACGGCGGGCGCGCAGGACGACGTCGGCGATGTGTGCGGTGCCGGGCGGGGGGTCAATGCGTGGCCGGACTGCGTGCCGCTCGACCGTGAAGTCGTTGCCGAGTAGCCGGCCGAGTTCATCGACACCGACGTAGTCCGACGGATCGACACCCCGCGACTTCATGTGCTTGTGGTGCTCGTCGTCGAGGTCGTGGTAGACGGCGAGGAGCAACCCGCCAGGGCTGACCGCGTCGAGCAATGTCCGCACGGCGGCCTCGCCGGCAGCCTTAGGCAGCGCCGGGTACTGCAACGACACAAGGTCGAACGAGCGCGCCGGGAGTCGTGTCTGCAACGCGTCCCCGCTGAGCCACTCGACTATCACGCCGGCCAGCTCAGCCGCCTCGCGCGCCCGACGTACGGCGACTGTGGAAATATCGATCCCAGTAACCGCCCAGCCGCGTCGAGCGAGCCAGATGGCGTCGGCGCCTTCGCCGCAGCCGACGTCGAGCGCCCGACCAGGGGTGAGGTCTTCGAGCTCGGTAACGAGCCGTCCGTTCGGTCGCCCACTCCACATCACCTCGGCGCGCTCGCTGTACCTCGCGTCCCACTCGACGGCCTGCGCGGACGCTTCGAACCGCTCCTCGCCGTCTTCGTCCTCGCGCACGGTCGCACCATAGATCGCCATCCGAATCGCGCTATTCACGGGGCACCGTCCGAATATGGTCTGAACAAACAGCCAGCGAGGGGCGCCCGACGCCGGCTGGCACGCGACGGCGACGATCGACGTCGATGTAATCCTCTTTCGGATCGGTGCAGATGTATCTGCCGGATCTGTCGCCAGTACTCCTCGAAGCCAGGGACATCGTTGTCCGACGCGGCACGAACCACCTGTCGCACGAATTGTTCCCGATGCGGGCGGCGGATCCATCGTGAACATCTCGATCGTCGATCGAAGGCGTATTCGTCACGCCCGGCGTGGCAGCGTCCTCGGCGTCAAAGTTCGCGGTCCGAGGACTCACCAAGACCGCCGCGCGCGAGCTCGGCCGCTCCGGAATTCCCTGTCAACGACGTTTGTCCGGTGGCCGCAACCCGGACGTGGCGATGGAGGCACTGCGCCGACTTCGATCTACAGGCGCGCGGCCACCAAGTGGTCTGGGCGACAGCGGCCGCCACCGAATTCCGCTCGAGCCGCTGAGGTCGCCTGAATGACGTTGCGTTCGTCGCATCGGATGGAAGCGGGTTCGTCAGTGGTGCCAGCTTCATGGTCGTCGACGGCGCCATAAGTGCCAGCATGATCGTGCAGGGCCAACACCGCAGGTAAGGGTGGCTGTTCGATCCGGTCGGCACGCCAATGTCGGGCCGGCCTTGCCCGTTCGCGCGTTATGGTCCGGCCCGGGCACTTCGTACGAGTACGTACGGCTCGTCCGAGACGGCAGCATGCAGGACGTGGTGGCACCCAGCGCGGAAGGATGCAAGCGCCCTTGTACGAATGAGAGGTTCGTGGTCCGATTACGTGATTACTGTTAGAAGTTGTCGTTCCGTTGTCTGGTGGCCGAAGGAGAAGGACGCACGTGAGGTCTCTTGGTCGTGCTCGTATTGCATTGCTCGCATCGGTCGTGCTCGTGAGTGGTGTGCTCATGGTTCCCGCAATGACGGACGTCGCGCACGCCGCGGTTCAGACGGTCGCAATCGCAATCGACCACACGCCGCCATCGGGTCACGATTTCGAGTACGTGGACTTCTTCCCACGTACGGGTGTCAAGATCCACTCCGGTGATGTGATCGACTTCGGTTGGGCGTCATCTCCCGACGGTTTCCACACCGCAACATTGTTGAAGACCGGCCAGACACCTGCCCAGGCGTGGGCCGCGCACCCTCTGGCCGTGCCGGACGCCGACGACGGTGCGTCGCAGCTGCAGTTGAATCCTGCGATTACGAACCCCACCTTCCCGCCGGCGGGGAGTGGCGCACCGGGCGCGTGCGGCAGCGTGGCAAAGCCGTGCGTGTACAACGGTTCCGCAGAGTTGAACTCAGGCGCGAACGGTTCCGACGGTGTGACCCACTTCTTCGTGAAGGTGAACGTGCCGGCCGGCACGACCGTAAACGTTGTGTGCTTGGTCCACCCGGGTATGACCGGATCTTTCGACGTCGTCGGGTCGGGCACTGCCGCCAGCACACCGGCTGCGTTGGCGTCGGCGACTGCGTCGCAGGCGTCAGCTGACACCAGCGGTGCGCTCGCCGCAGAGGCGGCGGCGTCGACCCCGCAGGTGAGCACCAACGCGGACGGGACACACACCGTGACCCTGACCGCGGGCACCGCGACCGACCATGTCGAGGTGGTCGAGATGCTCCCGAGCGCCGAGACGATCACCGCGGGCGACACCGTTCGATGGGTGACCAGGACCATCAAAGAGATCCACACCGTCACGTTCCCCCAGGGGAACAACCCGTTGACCAATCCAGTTCCGAGTTACTGCGAAGGCACTCCCGACGTGCTCTACAACGGGCCGCCATCAGCCACGGCGTGCGGGGGGGATCCGTCAAAGTTGGAGACCCACGTGGACCCGGCGCCTGTGGGGTCGACCGTGATTGCGAGTCCCGTGACCGTCGCGTCCTCGGGCCTGATCAGTAATCCACCGTCCCCATTCGCTCGCGGCTATTCGTTCACGTTCCCGAACGCTGGCACCTACACCTACCAGTGCGAGATTCATGAACACATGACGGGAACGCTCACCGTGCTTGCGAAAGCGGCGACGGCGGTGACGACCACGCCAACCTTGACCGGATAGCACGACCGGCCGCGGTCGGCTCGTATTCCGTATCACCGTCGTGTCGCGTCGCGCGGCCATCATGTCGTGTGTGGCTGTCGTCGCCCTCGGCGCGTGCGGCGGCACCCACGCGGCTGACCGGAAGAACGAAACGTCACCGACGACCGCAGTGTCGGCACGATCTGCGCCGGACACGACGACAACCACAACATTGCCGGCGTACGAATCGGTCACGGCGCAAGCGATCGTGCCGCGGCTTTCTGTGTTCAACCGACCGAACACGCGGACGCCGGCACGCGTCCTCGACAACCCGTGGCTGGTCGACCCATCGCAACCCGCGACAGCGGTGCCGCAAGTCTTCCTCGTCGAAACACGCCGGCGTGACGGATGGGTGCGCATCCTGTTGCCCATTCGGCCGAATGGAACTTCCGGCTGGGTGCGCGCCGCCGACGTCACGTTGAGCCCAGTTACGTTCAAATTGCGTGTCCAACTCGCCGCCCATCGACTCACTGTGTTCGACCGCGGGATAGTCGTGTACAGCGGCCCGGTCGCGGACGGCGCGCCGAGCACACCCACCCCGGTCGGTCAGTACTACATCCGAGTGCTGATCAAGGCGCCCGATCCAAACACCGTGTACGGCCCGTACGCCTACGGCCTGTCCAGCCACTCGGACACACTCACGTCATTTGACGGCGGTGACGCCGAAATCGGCATCCACGGCAACGACGACGCGTCAGTGCTCGGCGAAAGCGTCACCCATGGATGCATACGCATCGACAACGCAGAAATTACGCGACTTGCCGGCATACTCCCGCTCGGCACACCAGTCGACATCGAACCCTGAGGACCTGCGCTGCGACGACGTCCGTGTGTGTCACGGGAATCTCGAGCAAGCACCAGGCTCGCGAAGGACCAGGAAGAGCTCTGAGCAGGACTTATCGGGTGGGCGGTAGAGGACTCGAACCTCCGACCTCATCCGTGTGAATGCACCCGGGGCTATTTTCGTCATTTCCCATAAGTGCTCGAAACTATCCGTGACCTGCGACAATGGCTGATTCTCGAGCAACGTGGTTCCCGTCATTTCCGGTCGTTTTTCGATGCCGCGCGGACCTCACGCGGACCTGGAGCGGTGACGCGTGCTTCACGTGCCAACTCGTGCTCGACAACGCGCTCTCGACCAGGGTTTCCGCAATCGAGTCGATTGATTGATGTCATAAGCGCTTCGGGGCGTGCGTCTGGTGCCGGGGTGGCTTGGCGGAGGGAGCGGACCGGCCGCAGTTTGCGCAGGCCCGCGTCTGACCGCTCCGTCCAATCGGTAGGACGTTTCGTTTGTCACGCGAGGCCAAGTCGCGCTCAGGGCCACACGTCATCGCGCCGATGTTTCGCCGACCACGTCGAAGCGAGGCCGTCCCCACGGTGCAGTGTCCAGGCTGCGGCTATCTCGCCCGACCTGCGGCGACAAAATCGAGATCCCGTCCGGACCCCACACGGTTGGCCCGACCGCACCTTGGCGGAACACGCCCGCAGGCATCAGCATCGACGGCAAGTCGGTGCATCGTTGCCAGGCTGACGTTCGGGCATCAACAGCGTAGACGTTCGCTCTCGCGGTCGCCGGTCCTTCGACTGGAGAGGGTGTTTTAGGAGGGTGGGAGTCCTAGGTCAGCACCGCCGATGTTCTTCTGACCGACCAGCTTGCCTTCGTCAGCGGCGAATTGGTTACTCCAACTGCTGATCGTTAAGGCGTTCTGTGTTGCAACGTTGGCGAGGTCGGCGTCAAGTGTCACGACTGCGACTGTAAAAGTCTTCATGTCATCGAGGACGTTCGCAGGCCAAGAAACTCGGAGGAGCTTTTGGATCGCTTTCTCGTCAGCGGCGATTGCGGGAGCTGCGAGCTTCGCGACATCGGGGCCGGTGGCATACGACGGGAGCGCCTGCACTTCGTTGACGAAAGCGGCATCGGCGTGGTTCGCAGGCGTCACGATCGTGAGGTACTGCTGCTTGTAGTCGACCAGAGCCACGCCGGTGGTGGTTGTGGTTGGCGCGACGGTTGTTGCGGTCGTCGCTGCCACATTCACCTCAGCAGGATTGCTAGAACCTCCACACGCGGCGAGCAGCACAACTACCAGCGCTAGAAGACACATGCGCACGCCGCTTTTTCGGCTACTTCGTCAGTTATCCTTAGTGGTATACAAGGACCCACGTATATCCGATTTGGATTCTCCGGGCGACTCGTAGCCTCTGCGACCGTACTGTCATGTTTGGTCGCGGGTTGCTCCAGCAGTGGCGGGAAGCAGTCGACGCCGACAAGCACGCACTCAACGACGACGGCCACCTCCTCGCTGCCAGCAAAACCCGCCTGCACTCTCGCGGACTTGCATCATGCAGGCTCGGTCCCGATGCCTCCACCGGTCGTTCTTGCTCGGACCCGCGTCATCAAGGTCCTCGGAGCGCGACTCGACCCACCTCCGGACGGTGTTCGACCGTTAGTGTCTGCGAGGACGGCCTGGAAGGATTCGCGGATCAAATCGCCGGAAGGGTCGTATGAACTTCTGCTGGCGTCATACACGTCGGCGTATCCGTCGAGAAACCTTCCGGCAGAGTTCTCACACGTCGTGGCCTGGGTCGTGATCGGTCTTCACGTTCCGTTTTCGTTACCTCCAGCGTTGGTGAACCAGACGCTAGGGAGGAGGCCCTGCGTCTTCGATACCGCGCTCGACGCCTTCGATGCCCACACTGGCAACGAACTCGTCCCGACCGAGTTCGGTTGTCGCGTGACCCTTGGGCACGACACCACATCGGTCGTCGTGAAACCCGTCAAGGCAGGAACGGCGTCTAAGACAACCGGCGGCTACACCGTGAGGTTCTCGATCGTCCGTGTTCCGGGGCCAGACGAGTTCGGCGAGATGGTTGCGAACGTGTTTGGCCCTACGACCGGGAAGACCACGAACCCTTTGGCGAGCGCCGGGGGCGAGATTCGCCCGTCCCTCGTGGCAGCGTTCAGCGGAAGCTTCGCCACGCCGAAAGGCCTGCTCACCTGGGTCTGCGGAGCCTAGATGTCGAACAACGGAACTATCCATGCTCAGTGTCGACATCCCTTGGTAGCAATTGTTGCCGTGGCCTTTCTAGTCGCCGGATGCTCTGGCGGCGGTGGGAAGCAGGCGACGCCGACGACCACGACCGTCACGACAACGACGACCACTGCGACAAGGACAACCGTGCCGCCAGTCCCGGTTGCGATCAACCTCGGGATGTGCCCGCACACCCTTCCGGCATCGTTGGGTTTGCTGAACTATTACGTGCACGGCCTATCCAAGAAGATGGTGCCGATCCGTCCGGTGAGTGTGCAGGATTGCGAATACAGCTTTGACAACCGACTCCTCGGCTCCAACGATCTCGGTCCGATGCACGCTTCCCAGCTCGCGATACTGACGCGCTGCGCTTGGCTTGCGAACGTTACGAAGAAGGTCGGCGGGATCGCGGGACACGCTCCGCCGGACCCTTGCGATACGGTCGAAAGGTGGTTCGTTACGGCCGCGAGCTGGGAAGCGTGCATCGGACCGAGATCGTTGGAGCCGAGGAGTCGGTTGTCAAAGCTGT
>JBKQIY010000036.1:0-9581 GCA_052148155.1 Acidimicrobiia bacterium
AACAAGGGCAACCAAGGCAACAACGACGGCCAGTGCCAGTGCAACAACAACAACAACAACTACGGTGGCCAGGGCTATAACGGTGGCCAGGGCAACAACAACAACAACGGCCAGTGCCAGGGAAACCATGACCCCAACCAGGGCAACAACCTGGACGGATATAACAACCAGGGGAACAAGGGTAACAACAACGGCACGCCGTGCAACAACGACAACAGCAACAACTACGGCGTTAAAATTTGACCACTGAGTAGGTCTTTTTGTGCGGCGTAGATTGATCGCCGTTCACCGTCCGTCGAAGGCGCCCTTCTGGTGGAATCAACTGCGATTGGCGTAGCCCGCAGCGATCTCGACCAGAAGGGCACTTCGCGAAGACGTCGTGCCGCGTGGTGAGTTCTGCCTCGGCGTGGACAAATACTCCGCCGGGCCAGAACGTTTTGCATTTCTCGGATCGACCAACCACGCCAAGCGTGTGGCGGGTAGAGTCGCGAGCGGCCTCGGTCGTTGGCGTTGGCCGGCTTCTGCGGCATTGCAGATCGTTGTGCGACCTCCGTGCCCGCCGCGACGCGGCGGCGCGTTTGGTTTTCGACAAGGAGGTCGCAGCGGCAGGGTCGGGCGCTGTGCGTTGACGGGACGACAGCGCGTGAGTCCGATCGTGATAGGACCGACCGGGTTTCAGGCGCTTCGAGTCTCAAGAACCATGCACGCGAGGACGCGACTGGTTGGCAGAGGTCACGATGATTGGAAGGATCGCAGAGGCGGCCGAGGGCAGCGATCAGGTGGGCGCGTGACGACCGATCCGATACTGACGTGACTACGCCCGGGCTCCTAGTGAGCGGGCTTTTCGTCGTGCTGTCCGCTCTCGTTGTTCCGCCCTGGCGTACCAGACACCGCGCCGGTCCGCATGCCGGCGCTGTCGATGCGCTCGCGCTCTTGGTGTTGGCTGCGGCGGGCGCAGCGACAATGTCGCTTGCGTTACAAGTCGTTTCGTTCGGTGGTCACGAGACAGCCGCCCAGTCGGGCGACTACTTCTCATCGTTGGGTTCGATCTTCGGTGTTCCCGTCATCGCGATTCCAGTCGGTATCCTCGTCGCCGTCATCGGTGTCGCCGAGCTTCTCGCTCGTAATGTCCGCGCCGCGCCCGCTCCCTCGGTGCCTGCCGCAAACACGGTTCCGTTCGAGCACAGTTCGCTCGATTTGCGATTGCGGTACGCCAATGAGGTCACCGACACCGCCTCGCGTGAGAGGCAGTTCGAACGACGCGCAGCGGGCGGACACCGCAAGGCGTTCGATCGCTTCGTGCGCAGTGATGAGCGGACGCTCAATGCCATCCGCGAGGATCTCGCGACCGCAGCTAGTCGCTCCCGAGCGGTACTTGTCGAGTCGGTCGCGCAGATCGAGTCTCGCTTGTCGATCGATCTCGAGGAGCACGCACGAGTTCGTGCCTCGACGCACACCGCCGTCGAGGGCCTGCAAGAAACTGTCACCGATTGCGCAACCGACGTTTCGCTCGCGCTGTCAGGCATAACGGACATGTGCGCCGCGGTTGCCGACCGGATCGAGGCTCACCGACTCGAACGGCATGCGCTCGTCGACGCCATCGCGCTTCTTGCTGAGCCGGTATCCACGGTCCGGCAAGCGCGGCCAGCGTTCGTCCCCTCCCTTGAGATCTCCGTTGTCGACGACGAACGCCCTCCCGACGCTAAGCCGGCCACCTTGCGCGAGGAGAGATCGCGCGATTACCGCGATCTGGGAAGAGGAGTACTCACATCGGTCCAGCGGCTCCAAGAGCGCGCGCGAAGCGCGCACAGAAAAATCCGGACTCGCTCCAGACCGCACTGGGTCGAACTGAACATCACCGTTCGGCGTGATCCAAATCACGAGCCGACACCCACTCGCGCTGACCTGAACGCCGGCAGTCCACATTGACGTCAGACGTGACAGCCCCCGACGCAAAGCCCCGAACGGTGTACCGGTCCTTCCAGACCCGTACCTGCTGGACTGAATGAGCGAACCGCCGCGCTCGGCGAAGGTGAACGAGCCGTGTATCTCTGCAAGCCCGCCTGCAGCATCGACATTCGACCCAGCGCAGAATCTCACGCTCCTGCGCGGGCTCACGCGCCTGCCGGAAGCTTCGGCGAGGTGTCGATGTCGCGCGGGTGAAGGATGTCAACGGGTGACCAGCTCTGCTGCGTTGCCGACACGTGATCTACGCGGCGCCGCGACGATGCGCTCCTGTCTCGCCGCGGTAGGCACTCAGCGAGTGGGCACCGACGGAACGAGCGGTCGCGTCTTCGCATTCGCGATGGCACAAGCCGCATTACGAGATCTGCGGTCCGTCTTTGGGTCGGGACACCGCAGCCGGCTGAATCCCGGACCGTATCAACGCATGCCAGTCGCGTCCGGCCGTACAGATCGAATCGCGCGCATCGCGCGGCCTTGTCGAAGGCGGGTCCGACCTAGTCCATGATTTCACGGACGACCGCGTCGCTCGACAGACCACGGCCAAGACGGTTGCGACCACATGAAGGCTGAACAACATTTCAGCCGGTTCTCGACGGAGTAGGTCAACCGATCTCCTCGATGGCGAGCGAAGCGTTGACGTCGGGTGTGGTATCTCCGGCAAATGTTTGGAGAGCGACCGGCGCAGCGGAAGAGTGATCTCGCGACGAGCGCATGTCCATGGCGCGATTTGCAAGATCACCTGCCCGACGTGCGGCGGCGTGCCGCTCCCGAGTCGTATGTCCCGCCGGCCACCGGGACGCCGTTGATCACCAGGCTGAACGCGTAGCGCGTGAGCTCCCTGGACCGCGTACGTGGTCATGTCGTCGTGCACGCCGAAGCCTGTCAGTCGAGGGACGCCACGGCCGACCAATCGACGGCGAGGAACGCCTCATCCGAGTCGTCGACGGTCGTGGGTTACGACCACAGGCGTTGAAAGCCATCGTCGTCGACAAGCCCGTCGTGCAGCGTGCCTCGACGATCCCTCGCACTTTCCCGCCCTGTCTGGATAGGGAGAAAGCTGGGGTCTCGGGCTCGGCGTCCCTGATCTCAGCACGACAACATCGTCCACCTCGATGCCATGTCCTGAGCAGTCCTGCCGCAGCACCGGCCGAGGCGGCGACGTCTCGGAGTCGGCCGCGATGGAAGCCGCCCGTGCGCCCCGAGGCGTGATCTTCGGCGTCCGAGCGTGTGCGTCTACCTCGATCGTGCCATTGACATGTTGCGAGGTACCCCTACGATTGGTGGACGGAGGCTCATGGATGGATGGGGGCCTTCCGTCTTCACGGCCTGCCCCGTTGCCGCGCGGCGGGTCGTGTCGCGTCGACCGCAACCGCAGCTCGCGGGCCGTTCCCGGCGAACGACGCACATCGTGGGCCGTCGGCGGTCAGCACGCGTGCGTGGATTGTTGCTCTTTTACATGTCCGAGTACATCGGGTACAGACGCAGGTCGGACCTCTCGCGACTTGAGATGACAGCTGGACGACCGCCCTGCCCATCTCTTCGACGTCCACAACCGTTGTGAGCGCTTCGCCAAGTAGAGCGAATGCCAGATGCTCACCTGCGGGAGCGCCACAGCGGTCGCGTCGAACATTCTCGTCATACAGCCCGCGGTCGATATCGAGGACGCGCTGATCGTCGCGGCGGTTCTCGATAGACCGGCGGGGGCGAGCCAGGAACGCACGGGTGCGTGCCGGGAAGGTCGGGCGCGCCCAACGGCAAAGTCGAACATCGTCGCCTCACGCAATTGAACCAGCGTCACGAGCTGTCGAGGCCCAGCCCGCGGCGCGGGCCTGGTGATCGCCTCGATGAAGTCGCCAGGGCGCGACCGGCAACCATTGACGTGACCACGCACGGCATCCTCTCGCATGAGGGTATCGAGAGCTCTGTGTTCGAGCGACCGACAAACGCCGAGCAGACGCAAGGCTGGGTGCGGTGTCGTCAGCTGCGTCCGGCGCCTCGAGCCGCGATCACGTCGGCTTGATTGGACGCGCCGAGGTTCGCTTGGGGGAGAGCCGCGGTCGTGGCACGCGCCCAATCCGGGGTCCATACCGCTGCCTCGAGACCGGCGCCCTCGAACAAGATGTCGTGCATCGTCGGGTCGAGCTCGGCTAGGCGTGGTTGGTATGCGTCGAGGTCGACGAACACCGGCACGCTCGCCGGTGAATCGAGGTAGGGCCTGGGCGCAAGGCCGGGAAATCGGGTGAACGGGTCCGCCATACGGTCGGAGATCGCAGCAAGCACTGAGACGTCGAGCACCGCGACGAACCACGGCACCTTGCAAGAACGCGCAGTCATCACGAGCGCTTGATACAGCGCAAGACTGACCAGCCCTTCTGTTCCCGCGCCTCGATACTCCGACGTGATCGCGAACGTCGCGACGTCCCAGCACCGATCGCGGTCGAGACCCGAGCCGGAACTCGCGATGGCATCATCGATACTCTCGCCCCACACCCGCGGGATGTCATCGAGACTTTTGAAACCGCAAGGCGAAGAGACGACCAAGCGCATGACCCCGGCCGGCACCAACCGACGGTTGTCCACGACGCACAAGAACAGGCTCGCCGGTTCGTACCGGTCGTACTCCTGCGCCAGGAGTTCGGGCGAGTTGTCGAAGAACTCTTCGAACACAACGCGCTCGACGACCCGGCCGAGTTCGGAAGCCGGATCCGTCGACGACAGCACGTGCACGCCGAACGGTTGCACTGCCTCCGAACGCTCGACAAGTGACGCAGTTCGCTCACGCAGGCCGAGATCGAGCTCCAACTCAGAACTCCTTGGCCACGATCTCGTCCGCGCTGAAGATCTCGCCCCTGAAGTCGACCGCCCGCTGCGCGTCGAACGTCTGACCCTTATAGGCGTCGACGCTGAAGGACACAGTCGGATGCTCCCAGGCATAGAGGTGAGCTGCCGACGTCCCCCAGTGCGCCCAGCCTGTGCCTCCGAATCGGTCCGGCCGACGCGTCGCCGGCACCTGCAACACGGTCATCGCGCACACCTCGGGAGGCTCGTCAGATCGTCGGTTCTCTCATGCCCGGCGATCGGGCGTCGACGCGTTCCCTCGATGACAACACGCTGTCGGACGATCGCGGGCGCACGGTCGTCGAAAGGCGACGGCGCTCTTTGCCTGAACACCTCAAGCACGCGCGGCAGTCTTTCCGAAAACGCGCCCAAGGGTCAAAACGGACGACATTACGCACACGTCTCGTTGGTGCATCAACCTGACGCTCGCAGGAAGGCCACATGCGATCCAGAAGGCCAGCACTGGCTGTGATCTCCGTCGTCACTCCGCGTAGTGATGGCTCATATCGGGCCTTGCTTGTCCCACGGTCCTGTCTTCCACGGTGACCGGTTCCAGCGGACCGTCGAGTTGTGCGTTGTTACGCGCCCGGAGAGATCGGCGTCCAAGATGCAGTGGCCTGAACCGAAGCGTGCCGAGAACGTTTCACGTCGACAGGCACGCGGCTGTTCGAGGACGCAACGGGGACACCGTTCGGCGAGCGGCTCGCGATCGAACCGATCTACGCCTGCTACGGCACGTCGGACAAGGTGGCACATCGCTGGTCGTCATCGACGCGTGCGATCATGCCCGCCTCCTGCAGTACGACAACCGGCTCTACCACGGGTCGACGGCTGTCAGCGGGAGTGCCCGCCGATCGTTGGCGTGGCTGCTTCGCCGACAGGCGCGGCCACGTCCTCTTCGGCGCCGACAGCAGGCATCTGCACGTTCGGCGACACGCGCGCGGTTCTCCCGCCTCGGTCGACGGTTCGGGAACGCTCGAGAGCGGCACTTCACCGGAGCCGCACACATGTGGTGGGCACAACCGTCAGGCGCGGGTTCATGCGAGCGGACCATGGAGTGGCGCGTCGTCCCGCTGCGCCACTCCAGATTGATGACGTCAGCATGGTCGGTGTCCCGCAGCGCCAGACTTCGACCGGCTCAGTTGGGACGAACGAACGGTCGGGAGCAGCGAGGTGAACGGCTTCCGGCTGGACGCAACGAAGCGGAGCCCGGCGTCAGCTCACATTCGTCGAGGTCAGCGACAGCCGAAGACGCCGGCAGGTCAAATATCGGTCAAAACGGACTTCGTGCTCTAGCCGGCGGCCTCATCGGGACGCGACGATCGAACATGGCGTCGATCCTGATCGGAATCGCAGTCGGGGTCAGCGCCCTCGTCTGGGTCGGAGTGCTGTGGTTGGTCGCGGTGGCGTGGCGGGACGATCGTCGGCGTGAGGACCAAACGACCCGTCAGGGCTCGCGAATGGCGGAGTACGGACACACCGGACCCGCGCCGAACACAGCGCCGATGGATAGCGGCAATGTTGTCGCGCCTGCCGCGCCTCGAGTCGCGCCCACCCCGAAGGTCGACGTGTCCGCCGCGTCCGACGAGGTGGCGGACTCCGAGTCGCAGCCCTGGGAGCGCCTGAGCACCCTGGTCCGTTCTGAGCCATCGGACGACGAGACCTGTGTGGTTCCGTCGTGCATCTTTTGCGACCAGCCGGTCGGGACGGTCAAGTACCTCTGGCCGGAGTGGCTGTGTCGCTTGTTCGCTGACCAGTTGACCATCTCGAACACGGAGTTCGGCTTCGGCGATGTGGTGGAGAATCTGCGCCGGGAGGTCGACCAGACAGTCGACTGCATTTGCGAGAGGTGCAGTCACGGCTGGCTGCAGCGCCTCGACGACGACGTGAGCCCGTTCTTGACGACGATGATCATCGGAAAAGAGAAGCGACTGTCGCCGAGACAGCAAGGATTGCTTGCTCGATGGGCGGCGAAAACCGCTGCCGTCGCGCAGTACGTCAATGACGACCCTGTACAGACGCCTCGCGTTGCATACGAGTATCTGCGTCGCGCCGATCTCCACGCGGGCACACAGGTACTGGTCGGCAGGTACGACGGGAACGCTCGACTCACCCAGGAACGCAACCTGTTCAGCCGCACCATCGACGGCGCTGAGCATTACCTCTCGCAATCGACCTTCGTGATCGGCAAGGTGCTCATCCAGGTCATCGTCGATGCACGCCAGCACAGCACACCCCAACTCGCCCCGGACGCGACACGGCTGCTTCTTGCGCTCGTCCCGAGCAGCGATCGGAAGATCGACTGGCCTCCGGGTATCTCGATCGACGACGCAAACGAGGACGTGGTCCGACACGGATGCAGTGCTGTCCCCGCCGCGTGATGCGGTCGCGACATCGGCGACCCCGTGAACAACGCCACGGACCTGTCGGCGCTCGCCGGAAACGTGAACCGCCTCGTCGCAGACCAGCCGCGCGATTCGTGTGACCGATGTAGCGAGCAGGCGTCGGTCTGAGGCTCGGTGGGTCGTGTCGCCGAGCCCGTGCGGAGGGCCTGCGGGCAGGGTGCTTCCTCGAAAAGGCTCCCTCACAACGAGCGGTTGAGCGCAACGCGTTCGATCTGGCCGCGACCGGGAAGATCCCCGGCGGAGCTCAGCGGGCACTCCCTGCGTAACGTGCCCCAACCCGAGTGGCCGTCGACGATTGGCAAGTCCCGGGCGCTCGGGGCGTTCCCTCGTGTGCACGGCGGACCCGTGACGCCGGATCGTCGTACAGCCTGTCGGGTCAGATGTCGCAACGCTCGATGTGCTGCGGCTTGCTTTCGGGGGTACCGACGATGTTCCTGGTCGCACGGTCGGGTTGCGTCGCGAATTGACTCGACGGTTGTGGTCCGCGTTTGTGGCGTAGGTGTCGTTGTAACGTGCCGCGGGTGACGGATCTTGGCTTGTTGGATGCTACGGATCAGGCCGCGTTAGTGCGGTCTGGTGCGATTTCGCCGTTGGAGTCGGTCGATGCTGCGATCGGGCGTGTCGAAGCGCTGAACGATGAGTTGAACGCGGTGATCCATCCGTTGTTTGAGCGGGCTCGGTCGCTGGCGGTCGAGGGGTGCGGGGATGGGCCGTTTCGGGGTGTGCCGATTGTTGTGAAGGATCTCGACGGCACGCTCGCGGGCGCGTCGTACCACGCGGGCAATCGGTTGTTACGTGATGTTGGTTGGGTGGCGCCGTCGACGTGTTTTCTGTTCGCGAAGCTGGAGGCTGCGGGGTTCGTGATCGTCGGCAAGACGAACACACCCGAGTTCGGGTTGATGCCGACCACGGAGCCGTTGGCGTACGGCCCGACGCGTAACCCGTGGGACCCTGCACGCAGTCCGGGCGGTTCGAGTGGCGGTACCGCGGCGGCGGTCGCGAGCGGCATGGTTGCGCTGGGTCACGGCGGTGATGGTGGAGGCTCGTTGCGTGTCCCGGCGAGCATGTGCGGGCTGTTCGGGTTGAAGCCGTCGCGGGGTCGTATCTCGCTGGGCGCTGAAGAGGCTGAGTCCTGGGCGGGAATGGTTGCTCGACATGTGATCACGCGTTCGGTGCGGGACAGCGCGGCAGTCTTGGATGTGCTGCAGGGTTACATGACCGGTGACTGGTACAGCGCGCCGCCGCCGCTGCGTCCGTACCTGGGCGAGGTCGGCGCGGCTCCGGGCAGGCTGCGTGTTGGGGTTCGAACTGATGCGCCGTTGGGAATAACCGCGACGGACCGGGAGTGTGTCGCGGCGGTCGAGGACACTGCCGGCTTGTTGGCGTCGTTGGGCCACACCATCGAGTCGGCGTCGCCGGCCGGCCTGGATGATCTCGCCGCTATGGAGGCCATCTCGACGGTCATGCTGGCATCGCTGGACGCCGATCTCGGTGACGTCGCCGAAGTGGTGGGGCGTCCAGTCACTGCAGATGACGTCGAACCGATGACCTGGATGCTGCGCGAGGGCGCCGCGACGCTCGACGCCGGCGGTTACGTTCGCTCGCTGGCCAGCCTGCACCGGTGGGCCCGGCGAGTGATTTCATGGTGGGTTGACGATGGTTTCGACTTGTTGCTCACGCCCACCTGCGCAGAACCGCCGCCGATGATCGGTGACGTCGGAGATCAAAGCGACGGCGGCATCCAGGCCTCGGCTCGTTCGGTGCCGTTCGCGATCTACACGGTGCCCTTCAACGCGACCGGTCAGCCGGCGATGTCGGTGCCGCTCGCCCACGCAGCGTCAGGACTACCGATCGGCGTCCAGTTCGTCGCGGCTCCCAACCGAGAGGACGTGCTGTTTCGGGTCGCAGCCCAGCTCGAGGACGCACGTCCCTGGGCAAACCAACGCCCGCCGATCCACGCCTGAACCTCCCGCCTCGATGCCCGAGCCGGCCCCGATCAGCGTGGGGTACGCGTTGCCTCTGGGGTCACTGTTGCCTATGAGGTCAGTGTCGGCTAAACCTCTTTCATGCTCATCGATGAACACCGCGAGAGCGGCCGGTGGCGAGATCTTGCGCCCCAAATCCATCGCCAGCGCCTCGTCGTCGAGGGCACCTGTGGCGAGCCGATCGACGCTGTACATATCCGCCAGTACCTGAACCGACTCTCCACCGTCTGCGGAATGCACACCCTGACCAGGCCGGTGACCCACCGCTCACAACGGTACGGATGGGCCGGCTGGATCCACTGGGAAACCTCCGGGGCGCATTTCTACGCATGGGACCAGCCGTTGCTGTTCTTTTCCGTCGACGTCTACACCTGCAAGCCCTTCAACA
>JBKQIY010000037.1:0-44765 GCA_052148155.1 Acidimicrobiia bacterium
CAACGTCCACGCCTACGGATACATGCTCCAAAACGCATCCGCCGACGATCCTGACACCCGGACACAACCACACCACTAACACCACCGCGACCGCGTCCACCACAACGCAGCTCGCCGCGCCCACACCACGCTTCAGGCTGGAGTGGTGCGTGCGATCGCTCGCCGCTGTCGACGATCCTGAGGCCGACGCGCGTGAGTGAGCGATCGAGCGGCCGTCGGTGCAGCCCAAGTGTCCGGCGCGTCGCACCTTCGGGCCAGACGCGATCGAGCAAGTCGAGATCGGTCAGCTGGAAGCCGAAGTGGTCGACGAGCACGCCGACGAGGGGCGCATTGAGCCCCGAGGCGGACCGTACGGCCTCGGTAATCGAGCTGGCGGCGCGGGCGCGATGCTCGGCTCTTCGAGCTGGGTCCGTCGTCGCCGCACGGCATGGCAACGGGGGCAGCGATCCGCCGATCGAGCGTCGGTTGGATTATCGGATCTTCTCTCGGGCGAAGGTGAGGTCGGTGACCGCGCCGTCAGGTCCGTACACGTGAGCATGGCCGTCGTTGATCAAGAGCAGCGGTGTGCGTCGCGCCATCCACCCGTCAAGCTGCGCGACCGCGCCGGGAAGGTACGCCGACCGGAGGGTGATGCCGACGTTGTGGCCTGTGTCGATCTCCGCGAAGACGAGTTCGACGTCACGACCTTCGCGTTCGACCGAGCACAGCAGCACCGCTCGCATGTCGAGGAGGGGCACAGGTCCGAGTCCGAACCACGGGTCGGTCATCGGAGCGGTGACGAGGTACCGCACGCGCAGCGGCCAGGGCACAAGGAACGGCGCACTCGCGCACGCCGCGATGAGCGCACCGACCGAGCAGCCAAACAAGAACTGCGGCACGGCCTAGATCCAGCCCGTGCCGTAATAGCGCCGAGGGATCATGGCAGCCAACTCGCGGATCGTCTCGACAACGTCGCCGGCGAGGACCTCAGGGCGCAGAAAACTGAACGAGAGGTTTCCTGAGCAGCCCATGACCTCGAGTGCCACAAGCGCGCAACACACCGCGTCCTCGACGTCCGGGTCCTCTTGCACGGGACAGTCGCCGAGACGCATGAGCAGCGGTCGGATCGCACGACGATCGCCTGCGCCACCAAGTTGATCAGCGACCACCTCGATGACACGCCCATCAGTCGCTTGCATAAGGAGCAGCATCAACTCTTCAACTGCCCGCCCTGCTTGGCGGCGCGCAACGTCGGTCCGTATCACGTTCCACCTCCTGACCGTCTTCCCCGTCTGACCTCCAAAAATCGAACGTGGCCGGCAGCACGCCCTCTCCGAGATGCACCGGAAACGACACGCACACGGGCCCGGCCCGACCACCTCGACACCGCGAGTCCAGCTTTCGGTACACCGAGTGACGACCTCAACCGGCAAAGCCGGGTCGAAGAGACGTCAACGCCGACTGTCGCTCTGCAAACCTCGCACGCGCTTCGAAACGAACCGTACGCAGCCAGTGATATCGCCTACGGAACTCCATGTCGTCCGTCGTATACGCGATAGCTACGCGGGAGACGGGACTCCTACGCGACCTTGGCGCGGGAAGCGAGGAGAACGCGAACGGCCGATCCAGCGTCTCGATGACGAACCACTGAGGTCGGACGAGCCCTTCGGACGTCGTGCGCACGAGACGCGCCTGTCGTCGCCGGGATCGTCATCGTCCCACGACACCACGCCACGTCGGGTGACGGGTAGTCCCAGCCCTCGCAGCAGTCGATTCCCGACCGTACCGATCTGTACATGAGTCGGTATCCCCAGGCCGTTACGAGTCGGATCGAACGTCGGCGTCGATTCCGTCGGGCACGAGCCGAGGTCCTGAGCCAGGTTCGGTGACGAAGTAGCGCGGATGCGCCGAGTCGGGTTCAAATTTGCGCCGGATCGTGACCATGGAACACTCGGACGCAGTTGGTTTGACGCAGCAACCGACTCAACCGATGTCACCGGCTCCACAAAACTCAGGTAATGCCCGCCTGGCGCGACAAGCAACCGGTTCCACGATTTCTTCAGCGAAACGATCGCGACTCAGGACTTCCAGCCGGTCTCCTTTGTGACGACCGCTGTGTTCTCTGCGAACAACGCGAACGCGATGGATGCGCGGCAAGTCGCCGTAGAAGTCCCGTCGAAGCGGACGTCAACCATCCACGACTTCGCACGACTCGTGATACGGAAGTGGTGCGACGCTAGGACCCGACGGAGGAGTCGACGTCGTCATCCGGATCGGATGTGTGGAAGTAGTGGCCTTGGTCGAGGTCGTCGATGAGCGCGGGCTGTGTCGGTTGCCAGCCGAGCAGTTCGCGTGTCAGTGCGCTTGAGGCCGGGCTGTCGGCCGCGAGGAAGTCGGCCAGCCAGTCGAAGTGGTCGGCTGCGTCCTGGGCACAGATGGAGCGCACCGGCAGGTCGAGATGCCGTCCGATCACCCCGGCGATGTCGCGTATGGGGACGCCCTCGTCCGCGATCGCGTGCAGCGTCGATCCCCCCGGCGCCGTCTCCAACGCGAGGCGGAAGAGGTGCGCGGCATCGAGCCGGTGCACGGCAGGCCAGCGGTTGGAGCCGTCGCCGATGTAGCCGGAGACGCCCTTGGTGCGGGCGATGCCGACCAGGGTCGCCATGAAGCCGTTGTCTCCGTCGCCGTGACATGTCGGAGGAAGTCGAACGACCGACGCGCGGACGCCGCGAGAAGCGAGTGAGAGCGTGGTCTGCGCGGTGGCCAGCCGGGTCTGCGGGCGCGCGCCCGGAGCGGCCGGAGCCGGGTCGGCATCGTGGCCGTCCCGTTCGGTCGCCACCCGCCCCGGTGCAAGCCCTAGCGTCCCGGAGGCGATGACGAACGGCCGGTCAGAGCCGGCGAGTGCCTCGCCGAATGACTCAACCGCGCGGCGATCCGCGTCGGCAGCATCCTGGAAGCCCCCCGAGAATGCGATGTCGTGCTTGAACGCGAGGTGGATCACGCCATCCGACGCGCTGGCGCCATTGCGCAGGCTGTCGAGATCATCAAGAGTGCCGCGATGCACCGCAGCTCCGGCGGCGGCCAGAGCGGCGGCAGACGCATCCGAGCGAGCGAGCCCGACGACCTGATGACCCGCGCCGATGAGCTCGGGAACGACAGCGGAGCCGATCCAACCGGTCGCACCGGTGACGAACACTCGCATGAGAACACCTCCAGCGGCTCGACCGTCCTCGGCACAAGGTTTGCGCCGAGAGCGAGTTGATGTCAGTTACTGCCATCACCCTACCATCGATGTCAGCGACTGTCATCGGCTATTACGATCTGCGCATGGTGCGTTGGACACCGGACAGCCGGGGCCGGCTCGAGCAGTCAGCCCTCGCCCTCTACGGCGAGCGGGGATTCGAGAACACGACCGTTGCGGAGATCGCCGCGCGCGCAGGACTGACGGAGAGAACGTTCTTCCGACACTTCGCCGACAAGCGCGAGGTTCTGTTCGGAGGCGCGGGCGCGCTGCAGGAGCTCCTCGTGAGCACCGTCGCACGCGCGCCGAAATCGTCGGTGCCGATCGCCGCGGTCGCCGCGGCTCTCGATGCCGCCGCCGCCGTACTCCAAGAGCGTCGCGAGTTCTCCCAGCAGCGCCAGGCTGTAATTGCCGCGAACGCCGAGCTGCGCGAGCGCGAGCTGATCAAACTCGCAACACTCGCGTCGGCCATCGCCGACGCGTTACGCGGACGCGGCGTCACCGAGCCAGCCGCGAGTCTCACCGCCGAGGCAGGGATCGCGGTCTTCAAGATCGCGTTCGAACGTTGGATCAACGAAAGCAACCAACGAGCCTTCACGCAACTCATCCAGGACTCGCTTGCCGAGCTCAAGGCCGTGACCGCAGGCAAATAACTTGCCGTAGGAGACGTGAGTGACGCGGAGAACAGCAGTCGACGCGACGTAGCCGCCGACCGCAGTGCCGTGCCGGCGGCCACCGAAGATGGCTCGACGAGCCACGCAGACGACGTCCTGAACCAAACCTTCCGCGATTGCCCATCGCGCCTACATCGCGCCGTTCCGTTCGCAGACGTCCAACGATGCTCCTCGCGTCCGCGACGGCCCACGATGACCGCGACGCCAGGACGGCTACGGAAGCTGAATGCGCCATGAACTCGGTCGATCCCGTGGCGCTCGGCTTTCGCCGGCGATGTCTCCCGGACCCGGGCGTCAGAGGGAGCTGAGCACGGCGTGCGTGATACTTACCGCGAATGCTGCTCCGCCGATGAGCAACGCCACGCCGACCGCGCGGCAAACGAGCAACCGGACGCGCTGACCGGGACGCACTGCGGGTGGCACGATGTACCACTCGTGCAACGCCCGTGTGGAACGAACGGGCGACACGGCGAGCGCGCCGCCTAAACCAACGATGGCGAGCGCGGCGATGTACGCGAATACATACGTCGAAGGATCCACAACGTTCAAGGTACCGCCGGCCTGGTGTTGAGCCCACACGGGTGAGGCGCCGTTGCTTCACCGAAGTCGTTCAACGCCGACCGGGCGCAGTTGTCTCCGATCGGATGGCGGAGTTCTACGACATTTTGGCGCCTACGCGGTCGTGTAGGCCCGGTTTGGTTGGCCGCATCGCGTGCAGCGTTGTGCGCTTGCAACCAGATGTGCCTTCCGTGACCGCCGCAAACGGCGCGCAAACTCTCGCCTCGCGAACGTGTCGTGCGCCGTGCGCAGCCGGTTAACGCCCCTGGCGTGTACCCCTCGAGCGCGTACGGGTTCAGGGATCTCACGATGCCAGGCCGCCTTCGTTCCCATCTCGGCAAGCCGCGCGACGCCGGCGGCGTCGGGCCAGGGCGTGTGGATCACGTCGAGCTGGTGGTTGATGATCGTAAGAACGCGTCTGCATCGCGTGTTTCCCAAGCTCGGCGTCACCACATGTGCGAGCTTCGCGACGCGCTCGAATCGCTCGACCCGACCGAGAGCGGCGCTGCACTCCGAGAACGGGCCGAAACTGCGTCGTGCTCAGGTTCACGCTTGAGCTGTGAGCCGGCGCGAAGGAAACCCCGAGTTCCGCAGCGCGTTGCGGTCGGTCGGCTAACGGTCCGATGTTATTGGCCCGTCACGCTTGCGGACAGTCTGGGCAGGCCGCACCGTCCGCTTGTGTCATACCCAGTGAGTGTGAACTGTCTCCAGTTGCCGTCGATACCTTGAGTTCTTGTTCGCCGCGTTCGGCGACCGCGGCACCGCCGTCGAGTATCGGGTCGCGCACAGTTGTGTTGGTGAGGCTGGCGTGCAGGATTACCGGGCGACGACCTGCGCGAGCATGCCGGCGCACGCGGCGCTGAGGTCGGTGTTGTGGCCTTGCGCAGGCGTCACTCGCAGTCGTACTCGTCGTGGCGGCGCCACCAGAAACCGTTCTCGTTGCGACCGAGTGGGGCGCGGTCGAGCCACTGGTACATGCCCCACAGGCCGTCCAGCCCGCGCGAGTACGCCGAGTAGGTGTGGTACACGACGCCGTCGTCGAGCACGAACGCGCTCACGCCGGGCCCCTCTCGCCGGTAGGTCGGCCAGTCCGTTCCAACGATGCTCGATGCGAATTCGTCGAGCCCAGCACTTTCCTCACCGGCGGCGGGCCGAAGGTCCATCGGGCGGAAGTTGTACTCGACGGCCCCTGACTCCCATTCGTCTTTGGTATGCGCGGCCTGGAAGTCGTGGTTGAAGTCGCTGTCGGACGAAGATGCCCACGGGAAGCTCCAGCCCATCCGCCGCTTGTACGCCTGCAGCATCGCGAGCGGAGCCCGCGACACCGCGCCGAGCGTGACGTCGTGATTCGCGAGGTGGATCACGGAGCGGTCGAAGCCATCCGCGATCGCCGAGCAGGATGGACACCCTGCCGTGTAGTCCTCCCCGAACATGAAGTGATAGATGAGAAGCTGCGAGCGCCCGTTGAACAGATCGGCGAGGGATGCGGTGCCGTCGTCGGTCTCGAAGCGGTAGTCCTTGTCGATTCGAACCCACGGCAGCTCCTGACGCTGCCGCGCGAGTTCGTCGCCACGCCGCGTCAGTGCCTTCTCGGCGTCGAGCAACTCCAGCCGCGCTGCCAGCCACTCTTTACGGGTTCCGGTCTTGTGGTCGGTCATTGTCCTTCTCTCTTGTCGTTACATAGCGTGTCGTGGCCCCACCGCCGGTGACGTTTCACATCGTTCGTGTGAGTCCGGGAACCGACGCGGGCGCGAGGACGATCAGGATTCCAAGTCCGACGATCGCGAGCGCCAACGGCACGTCGAAGGCGGCTTTCGCGGGGAGGAGCTTTTGGGCGAGCATCGGGACGGTGATCACGGACATCCAGGTGAGGCTCATGACGCTCAGCGCCACCAGCAGCGCCATCAGTCCGATGCTCGAGCCGACGCAGCACAGCCCGAAGTCGAATCCAGAGGCGGCGCTTTCACGACAGCGCTGCCGGCAGTGCTGCTTGAGCGGCGTGAACTCGTAGACCCCTGCCGCGATCGCGACCGCGCCGGCGGCGAGATACCCGTGCGGCCGGTACAACGCGTACACGGCGACCCCGACAACGGCCCACACGGCAAGGTAGGACCCGACGAAGAGCGGCACGGCGCGCACACGACCGCTGACATGGGCACGTCTCAACACTGCAGGTACCGTTCCGGGCAGCATCATCGCCGCTGTCATCGACACCCATACGACGACAAAGAACGCGAACGAACCGAGCCGGGTCGCGACGCCCATGTTCATCCCGCTCATCTGGCGGACCGCGACGACCCATGACGCGGCCGCGAGTCCGAGCGTCGCCGTCAGTGCGGCTGCCGTCACCGCCGTCGATGTGGTCGTCGTGGGCGCGGCGCGCAACGTCGCTCGGGTGTCCATCAGGCGTCACCCGCGGAAGCGCGGTCGGGTCCAGGGTCGCCGCCCGCGACGCGCACCGCGAGCCGTTCGAGGTAGAGCGCCCAGCCATGGCCGTGGTCGTCGACCGCGTCGTCCGGCAGGCCCGAGTGCACGAGGCGCACGCGGGTCTTGTCGGCTTCGGGATGCAGCGTGATCTCGATGGTCGTCGATCCGGGCGGGATCGGGTGGCCGTCTTCTTCCCAGCCGAAGGTGAAGACCACCTTCTCGAGGGGAACGACCTCGACGTACGCTCCCGCCGACTGGAACTTGCCGGCGACGAGGACCCGGTACACGCCGCCGGGTCGCGGGTCGATCTCGGCGACCGTGCCGTGCCATGCGACGAGCTGGTCGGGTTCGGTGAGGAACGGCCAGATGGTCTCTGGTGTCGCCTCGATCATGATCTCGCGTACGAGCTGGGCCATCAGGGCTTCTCCTTGTCTCGTTGGGCGGCTTCGGCGACGTCGCGGAGTCGCTCCAGCCCGGCCGTCCAGTACTCGTCGAGGAACTCGCGCAGCTTCTTCATCTCGTTCCTATCCGCGCGGTACAAGCGGCGCGTCCCGTCGCGGCGCTCGGTCACCAAACCCGCGCTCTTGAGGACCGAGAGGTGCTGCGAGATCGCGGAACGGGTGACCTCGGCGAACTGATCGGCGATATCCGTGGCCGGCAGTTCGCGCATCCACACCAACCGGAGTATCTCCCGCCGGCGGGGCTCGGCCAACGCCTTGAGTGCAGCATCCACCCCATAAGTGTAAGTCATCACTTACGTAAGTGTCAACTAAATATCGGCTGCCCGAGACTGTTCCGGCAAGAGGATCCGGGCCGGATCAGTCCCGAAGCCACTGGCTTCCGCACTCGCGCGTCTGTTGCGCCCGGTCGCGAGTGGGTGATCGTCCAGCGGATACGCGGCGGTGCGCGCACTCACCAGCAACGCGACTCCAGCGCGGGTGGTGACCGACGGTTGCGGCCGTCGCCGGTGCGTCACTGGTTCGTCCGCGACGAGGGCGTGGTGGCCGACCCGAGGTCGACTCGCGACGCGGGTGTCGTCGCGCCGGTCATTCCGACTGCGTGCGCGAGGTGTCCGGCGTCACCGGGTCTCATTCGTAGTGATGGCGGTCGGCCGGTCGTCACGCGGCCACGCCCAGGCAGGCACCGCCGGCGGCTCGGAGAGCCGGCCGATCGCGACGGCGGGGAACCCGTCAATGTCGGTGCCGTCATCGAAGTATGAGCGTTGTTTGACCACGGCGCCGGCCCGCACGACGCATCCGCCGCCGAGCTCGCTGTGGTCACAGACGATGGCGCCGGGTTCGATCACCGAGCTGGCGCCGATGCGACAGCCGTGGATCATGGCGCCGGGACCGATGATCACGCCGTCGTGGACGATGAGGTCGTTGTCCGGAAGGAGGTGCAGGACGGTGTTCTCGAGGATCTGGACATCGTTACCGATGCGCACCGGTCCGTGGGAGTCGCCGATGATCTTGACGCCGGCGCCGATGATGGTGCGTTCGCCGACGACAACCTCTCCGGTGACTTCGGCGGTCGGGAACAGCGTCGCCGACGTGGCGACGCGCGGAACGATGCCGCGGTATGCGTAGAGCTGGCCCATCAGGCGGGTCTCCTGTGTGCTGGCAACTGTGATCGTGGTGTGCGGCGGGATCGACAGGTCGCCGTCTCGTAGGCCGGCGAGTCGCCGCAGGTCGTCGGCAGACGCGCTTCTCACGACGCGGGCTGGTCGTCCGACCGCGACGACATCGTCGGGCAGCGAGATCCCACTCGGGACGACGGTGCCCTCGCCCAGGAACACACGGTCGCCGAGCCGCGCGCCGGGCATCAGGATGGACGCGTTGCCGATCTCGCACAGGTCGCCCACCGTTGCGCCGACGACGATGCAGCGGTGGCCGAACGTACTGCGCCGGCCGATCGTGGTCGGGATGCGCGGGTTGCCGACCACGACAGAGTTCTCGAGTACCGCCGAACCGGTGCCGATGTCGACACACGCGCCAGCCGAGCGGACGATGGCGCCCTGAGCGAGCAACGACTCCTCACCGAAATGCGCGGCGCCGAGGACCACCGCGGAGTCCGCGATCTGGGGGGCGCCGGTCCCGGGCTCGCGCGTGGTCTCGGCCGGCCCGATGCTCATGCCTGCGAGTACGCCGGCATGCCATCCATGGCGAAGGCGACATCGTCGATGGAGCTGTCACACCAGTCCTCGCCCGGCTCGTCGGACTGGATGAGCGGGTGCTGGTGCGAGCGGAAATCCGCGCGGGTGTGGCGGTGCGGCGAACTGTCGCAGCAGCCGACGTGACCACAAGACCTGCACATGCGCAGGTGCACCCATTGTCCGCCGATGCGCAGGCAGTCCTCGCACCCGTCGCTGCTGGGGGTGACGTCGCCCGCCCGGTCGAGGTGGGTACCGGGTTGGCTCACGCGAAGTTGCGGGGTACGAGTTGGTCGGCCGGGATGATGCCGAGCCGGCCGGCTTGGAAGTCGTCGATGGCTTGTTGGATTTCTTCGCGGGTGTTCATCACGAACGGCCCGTAGTGCGCGATCGGCGCGCGGATCGGCAGGCCTCCAAGCAAAAGCACATCGAGGGACTCGGCCTGATGGTCGGCCGCGGTCACGACGAGATGGTCGCCCGGACCGAACACGACGAGTTGGCCGTCCTCCACTGGCCGGCCCTCCTCTCCGACCGTCCCGCGACCGGTGAGGACGTAGGCGAAGGCGTTGAAGTCCGCAGCCCACGGGACCGACAGTTGCGCGCCGGGGGCAAGGGTCACGTGCGCGTAGGTGATCGGAGTGTGGGTGACCCCCGGCCCGCCGAAGCCAGCGACGTCGCCGGCGATGACGCGGACCAGCGCCCCGCCGTCTTGCGAAGTGACCAGGCGTAAGGCGTCCCGAGTGATCGACTGGTAGCGCGGCGGTGTCATCTTGAGCGCCGGCGGGAGGTTGACCCACAGCTGCACCGCGTGCGAGAGGCCACCGGCGCGGTACATCCGCTCGGTCGGCAACTCGTCGTGCAAGATGCCACCACCCGCGGTCATCCATTGCGTGTCACCTTCGGCGATCACACCGCCGCCGCCGTTGGTGTCGTGATGCGCGATCTCACCGTCGAGGATGTAGCTCACCGTTTCGAAACCCCGGTGCGGATGCCACGGTGCCCCTTTCGCCTCGCCCGGCGCGTTGACCTGCGGCCCGATGTGGTCCAACAGCAAGAACGGGTCGGCGTCGGTCAACGAAAGGTCACCCGGGAAGGGCCGCCGCACGACGAACCCGGCGCCCTCGGCCTGTCGGTGCGCCGTGATGACCTCGGCAACCGGCCGCGGTCGGGAGGTGGCCGGGTCGGGCCGGGGAATACGCGGCAGGACGAGGGTGTCGTCAACGGTGACAGCCGGCATCGCGACCACCTCCTGGGTGAGGGCCAACGCTTTGATGACACATCAACAATAGACGATATTTGATGACACGTCAACAAAGTTGTATCGTCGCCGGATGAAGCAACCGCGCTGGCTCGACGACCGCCAACAACACGTCTGGCAGGCGTACCTCCACGTGAACCAGCACCTCTACGCCGCTCTCGAGGAGCGAATGCTGCGCGAATCGGGCCTGTCGGGCGCCGACTACAAAGTGCTCGTGCCGTTGTCTGAGACGCGCGGCGGGGTGCTGCGGGCCCGTGAACTCTGCACCGAGATCGGCTGGGATCGAAGTCGGCTCTCGCATCATGTCACCCGAATGGAAAAGCGTGGGCTGGTCGTCCGCGAGGAGTGCAGCGAGGACAGCCGCGGCCTGATGGTGCGACTCACCCGGGCCGGTCGACGCGCGATCGAACGAGCCGCACCAGGCCACGCCGAGGCCACGCATCGTTTCTTCTTCGACCTGTTGTCTCCAGACGAGCTCGAAACGCTCGCCGCGGTGTTCGACCGAGTGTTCGAGAACCTCACGCTTATCCGCGCGTAACGCGCCCCGTCGCGCACCGAGCAGGTCCGTGTCGATTCGAACACCAGAAAAGTGCGCCGATGGCCACTGATCTCGGGTAACACTTCACCGTCAACCCGTGCACCATCTTGCACAGCTCCGCAAGGGGAGTCCACATGCGCGACCAGCACGAACGCGAGGACACCACCAAACCTATCCACCGCGCTCACACGCCTCTCCCCCACCGGGACTATTGGAGGTGAGTCTCGACTCCCTGCCGTGTGTGATGGCATGGGAGCGCCCTCGGCGACATGCGTCCGTCCGGCGCGCATCCTGCGGTCAACAACGACGAACGCATCGCAATCTGCTCGCGGCGCCGCGTGCCGTGACGAGGTTCTCCGCGGATTTTGAGGTATTCCGACCGGCGTCGGTGATGGTCGTGACGGGGTCGGATGGCACGTTCTAATGCGCGGGAGTGGCCGCTCCGAACCAGGTCGCAAGTGCTTGCGGGAGCTTTGGGTCGGTGAGGTCTCCTGCCCAGGCGACATGTCCGTCGGGTCGGATCAACGCGGCCGGGGGCGCGGCGATTTCACCCAGGATCGGGAGCTCCCACACGCCATCGTGCTTGGCGTCGACCAGCCGGACTCGATTCACCCAAGGAAGAATGTCGAAACCGCCGGGTTCGCCGAGGTTGAGGAGCACAGGCCGGGCGTCGTGCAACAGGGTGAAGACGCGGGTGGGACCGTCCGCGGTATTGACGTCGAGGTCAGGCACGCGCCGCCCGAGCAGCGGGTGTCCGTCTCCGAGGTCGTAGTGGATGTCGAGACCGGAGAGCATGCCGGCGGTGCGCCGGCGCGGCTCGTCCATGCTCAGCAGTTCGGTCATGGTGTCGCGCAGGGCTTGGTGACGGTCGTCGGAGGTGCTGAGCGCGACTTGCGCCATGGTGTAGCGCAACACCCGGGCACCGACCGGATGCCGTTCGGTGTGATAAGTGTCGAGCAGGCTCTCGGGTGAGGTCTGGTCGACCACCTGGGCGAGCTTCCAACCCAGGTTCACCGCATCTTGCACGCCGGTGTTGAGACCCTGGCCGCCCTGCGGGGGATGCACGTGCGCGGCGTCGCCCGCGAGCAGCACACGTCGATCGCGGTAGGAAGCCGCCTGACGCGTCACGTCGGTAAAACGCGAGATCCGGCGCGGGCTGTGCACTCCGAAGTCCGTCCCGTAGGCGACGACGAGTGCTTCACGCAGGTCCGCCAGGGTGGGCTCGCCGGCGTGTTCGACCTGCTGTTCCTTCAGCACGACCCCGAACGGACCACCGCCCTTCACGCGGTCGACGGGACCGATGCCACCTCCCTCGGGACGCACACCTATCTCCGGTTCGTGGTCCATCTCGACCTCGGCGATCATCCAGCTGGTCGAAGGATTCAACCCGGGGAAGTCGATGCCGGCGGCCTTGCGGATCACGCTGCGCCCTCCGTCGCACCCGACGAGGTACTCGGCGCGGAGCGACCGGGCGCCGGACAGCTCGACATCGACGCCGGTGTCGTCCTGCGCGCAGCCCACCACCTCGCAGCCCCGCATGATCGGAACCCCGAGCTCACCGACCCAGCCGGCGAGGATGGGTTCGAAGTCGCTCTGCCACAGCGCAAGCCCGTAGTTGTGGCGGGTGGGGAAATCGCTGATGTCCAAGCCGATCTGCACGACCTGCCCCGCCGACAGGAACCGTTCAGCGATGCCACGCTGATCGAGCACCTCAATGGTGCGGGAGTGCAAACCACCTGCGCGCGAGCCGTCGACATCCCGATCGGCGCGTCGTTCGACGACGACGACGACGTCGATCCCCGCCAACGCGAGCTCGCCCGCCAACATCAGCCCGGTCGGTCCGCCTCCTGCGATCACCACCGCATGTTCGGTCATCGCCGCTCCCCGCCAAACGCTGCGCCGGACAGGGACAGCCACCTCCAACGGAGCGACTGCGCGCCAGCGCCGATCGCCCGCGTCGTCCCCGCCAACTCGTCGACCGGTTCAACGCTCCCGCTCGACAAATCTGTCGAAGGCAACCCACACATTCCACAACTCCTGGCTTCAGAGGTTCGGGCCGGAGGCCACGTGCGCATCCCGGACTGGGTGGCGAACCTACGCGCCTAGCCCCCGGCTGCCGTGACTTTGGATCGCGAGCGCTTCGCGTCACGGCGACGGAGGTCGCGTTGCCTGATGTCCGCGCCGCGGTCTACGAACCCCCCGGAAGGTCGGAGATGAGCGCCTGCGCGAGTGGGGTGAAGTTGACGCCGTTCTCGTTGCAGAGAAGAACGCGGCGTACTTGTGAGCAGGGGCGAGCAGCGCAGGCGAGGGGGTGTAGGAAGTCACTGCTGGCGGACCGTTTCGTGCGAGAACGGGTGGTTGTCATCTCAGGGGTTCGGGTGACATACGGACGGGCCATGGGTTGATGAGATGGTTGCCGGGAGGGGTAACGCAACCGAGATCAGGTCCCCGGCGATCTCGTCGCATGATGACGCGTGGGCCCCAGGGCTCGAGGCCGAACGCGAGACTTTTTACGCCCGCGATCTCAATCGTGTAGCTGCGCGCGAGGTCGGCGAGGGTGGGGTGCGGTTGATTCGGCGTGACCGACCCGTCGAGTAGGGCCCAGACCGTCAGCGTGACGGTTTGGTTGTGGCGGACGATGCCAAAATTATTTGTTAGCTGGCGGGTCGCGCTCTCGCTCGAGCATATGGAGGCGTCGCCGTTGCCCTTGGTTGCGTGTGACGGATCAGTCGCGTAGTAGGTGGCGCTTCCGGAACCGATCGAACTCCGAGCTGCTTGCGTCAGGATCACATCGATCGGACGCGGCGAGGTAACGGTCAACTTGTAGTCGATGCGTTCGACCATGTCGCGATCGACGTCGTTCTGACATTGCACAGCCAGCGTGTGGATGCTCACACCCGTGGCCGTTGGTGCGACTGGCTCGCCGATGGATGCTCGCATGGTCACGTTGTCTCCCGACTGATCGGCGAGTTGGTTCGTGTACGCCAGCGATGTCCGCAATGTCGCTGTCGGAATGGACGGTTCGGCCGGTCTCGCGGACGGTGCGGGCGGGGCGGTGCTCGGTGTTGTTGCGTGTTCGGTGGTCGTGCCTGCGGAACGAGCCACGGAGGTGCACGCCGTCAATACGAATATCAACGCGAGCAGCACGATCGTTGACCCCCGACCGAACGCCGGGTTGCGTCGAGTCACCTGACGGGGACGGTGTCGATCCGGGTGGTGTTCGGGATCGTGAAGGCAAAGTCAGGGTCGAACGCGGTCGCCGGACCGCACGCACCTCGACGAGATCCCGCGAACGCTTCCTCGACGGCGCGGATGCTTGCCTCGGCCGTAAAGACATACGAGTCGCCGGTTTGTAGCCACGCTTCGGCGGCCGCCCCGTCGGGGCCGGCGGCTCGTGCCCACCCGAACGACTGGTAGGTCTGCGGTCCGACACCGTCTTGTCCTGACCCTGTCGGATCGACTGCAGCAGCGGTACGCAAGACGGTGTATGCGGTGATGTTGGGCGCGGCGGCGGCTTCGAAGGCTGCTTCGAGATCACCTGTCGGCACCGGCATGACTTGGGCGGGCCAGTCTGGGAGCGTGATGGTCGTGATTCCTTCGCCGAGTTCGTAGGGATGCAGTTGTCCATCGCGGCGGATCCAGCCTCCGAAGGGAATGTTCTGTTCTCGTGTCGCGGCGACACCGGGACCGGGTTGGGTGGTCGCGGCCAGGGCGGCGACCTCAAGGTGTTCAGCGCCGCCGACTACCTCGCTGACGTAACGGGCGAGGCAGTTGGTGGCCACAACACCGAACCCGACTCCCGGGATGATCACGATGTCGGCTTGTCGGGCGCGCTCGTCGAGGTCGTACAGGGCGCGGAACACTTGCAGCTCGTTGCTGATATCGAGGTAGTGCGCTTCGGCGTCGAGGCAGGCTTCGGCGAGCGGGGTTGCGGTGTGCAGGAACGGGCCGGCGGCGTTCAGGACTAGGTCCACGTCGGCGAGCGCGGCGCGCAACGTGTCGGGATCGTCCAAGGTCAGCGTCTGGTGCGGTAGGTCGAGCTTCTCGGCGAGTGCGGTGACGCCCGGTGCACTCCGCCCGGCGAGCAGGGGCCGGTGCCCGCGGGCGTGTGCGTGTTGTGCGATCAACGTGCCTGTGAAACCGGCGGCGCCGTACAACATCCACGACGGTGCTTTGGTCATGATTGCCCTCCGTTCTCGTTGTCTGACGCGTGTGCGAGCTGACCGGCTCGGACTTGCATGAGCAGGTCTCGGAATTTGTCTGGTTCTTCAAGGTGGGGGGTGTGCGCCGAGTGTTCGAACCACACCAGCTGTTTGCTCGGCGCCTGCAGGGCGTCGGCGTATCGCTTGGCGGCTTCGCCAGGCGCCACCTGGTCGTGGCGGCCTTGCGCCATGACGATGGGTACGTCGATGCGGGGCAGGGTGTGAACGAGGTCCATGGTCGCGATTTCGTCGAGGAGTGCGGCCTGGGTCGCGGTGATACCGCGAACGGTTCGGATGACGTCGGCGGTGGTGTAGTCGGAGGAGCGCACCAGGCTGGCGAGCAGCTCGCGGACGATGGAGCCGTACGTTTCGTTCGTTGCGACGCCGCCGAAGTTGCTGGCCCAACGGACGCGGGTCGCGAACTGTTTCGAGTTGAGGTGCGGCGGCGGGCCGATCGCTTCGAGTTGGTGGGTCGCGCGTCGGTTGTGGTGTTGGCGGGCTGTGGTGAGCGCGAAGTCGTAGGCCGAGGTGCCGGCGGCGGTTCCGTCGATGTCCATGCCTACCGCCACCAATGTCGCGACAAGGTCTGGACGCTGAGCCGCGGCGTATGCGCCGATCGTCGCTCCGAACGAGAATCCGGCAACGTAGACTTTTGCGCCGAATCGGTCGTGAACAAGCTCGAGAAGCGACAGGGTGTCGCCGACGATCCGCTCGACGCTGATCTCGACCGGGTGCAACTGTTTGCGAAGGGAACGACCGCAACCGCGCTGATCCCAGTAGACGACGGTGAAGTCCTGTTCCAGCCTGAGCAGGTGTTCGATACGGCGTGCTTCGTTCATCATCGGTAGGCCGGGGCCTTGTTGGATCAGCAGCAGTACCGGGTTGGAGTCGTCGGCGCCACGAATGTGGATCCACTGCGTCGTGTCGCCGACCTGGATTGCTTCGAGCACATCGATTGCCATGTCTCTCCCAACATGCGTGTCGTGTGAGGTCCGGGGCTCAGCGCGAGGCGCTGCCCGCGGGGACGGGTTCCGGCGTCGGGTCGTCGAGGTCGAGGGTCGGTTCGTCGCCGCTTTCGGAGACGCCGATGCGTTGGTAGATGGCCCGCATTGGCTTGGGTGCCCACCAGTTGGCGTCGCCCATGAGGCGCATGAAGGCGGGGACGAGGACGCCGCGGATCAGGGTGGCGTCCATGAGCACCGCGAGGGTCAGGCCGATGCCGAACAGCTTGATGAACGACACGCTCGACGTCGCGAAGGAGAGGAACACCACCGCGAGGAGGACGGCCGCTGAGGTGACGATCCGTCCGGTGCGTTCCAGCCCACGCGCGACCGACATGGTGGTCGAGGCGCCGTGATCGTGTTCTTCCTTGATGCGCGACAGCAGGAAGACTTCGTAGTCCATCGACAATCCGAACGCGATGCAGAACATCAGGATCGGCATCGTGGTGCTGAGGCTGCCGGTGGCGGTGAAGTGCAACAGGCCGGCGCCGTGACCTTCTTGGAACACCCAGACCATCGCACCGAACGTCGCGGACAGGCTGAGCACGTTGAGGAAGAGCGCTTTGAGCGGGACGAGCACGCTGCCGAACATCAAGAACAACGTGATGAATGTAACGAGCGCGATGATGCCTAACGCCAGCGGAAGTTTGGCGAAGATCGCGGCCTTCCCGTCGATCAGTTGTGCGGATGCCCCGTCGACGAGAACCGGCCACGGCGCGGGCAACGACCTGATCTGGGTGATGAGATGTTCACCGGACGCGGACTCTGGTTGCAGCGTCGCGACCGGCACGACCGACAGCCACGTCCCGGTCGGGTTCGCGAACCGTTGCGACACAGCCGCGGTCGGGGCGGCGACCCGCTGGCCGTTGATGTACGAGCCGGTCAGCGCGTCGACGCGGGCCACACCAGTCAGCGTCGATACGCGCGCCGCGTAGGCGGCGATGTCGGTCGGGCGGTTGCCGTTCGGGGCGACGATCGCGAACGCGTTCGTTTCGCCGGAGCTGAAGTTGGCTTCGATGGCGTCAGACGCGGCTCGGGTGCTCGCCGACGGTGGAAGGACCCGAGCGTCGGGGTTGGAGAACTTGATGCCGAGGAATGGCGAGCCGAGGACCAACAACACGACGATGACCGCGGTCGCGATCGGCACCGGCCGGCGCATCACGGCAGTGGCGAGGCGATGCCAGAACCCTTCGCCGATCTCAGCCGTGTGGGGTTCGCGGTGGAAGCGGTGCAGGATCGCACGGCGGACGTCGAGGGAGTTCACCCGATGGCCGAGCACCGCAAGCAGAGCGGGCAGGACGATGAGAGCGCCGCTGGCGGCGATGACGACGACCGCGACGCCGGCATACGCAAAGGACCGCAAGAAGTACAGCGGGAACACCAACAAGGCGGCGAGGGAGATCCCGACGGTCGCGGCGCTGAACAGCACCGTTCGACCCGCGGTCTCCACGGTACACACGACTGCCTCGTCGGGCATCAACCCGGCGCGCAGCTCGTCGCGGAAGCGGTTCACGATGAACAAGCTGTAATCGATCGCCAGTCCCAGGCCGAGAGCGGTCGTGAGGTTGAGCGAAAAGATCGAGACGTTGGTGACGCTTTCGATGGCCGTCAGGGCCGCGAACGTGCCCCCAATCGCCAAGATCCCAACCGCGAGGGGGAGGCTCGCGGCGATGACGCTGCCGAACACGAAGATCAACAACACGAGCGTGATCGGGATCGCGATCCCGTCCGCTTTGCCCAGGTCGCGGGTGACGGTATCGCCCAGCTGGCGGTACACGGCGGCCTGACCGGTCGTAGAAACATCGACCGCGCCGTGGACGCCAACCAAGCCCGGTTCAAGCTGGTGGACACGCACGTTGACCTGGTCGTCGTTGCCGGTCAGACGCGCGAAGATCAGCGCCTGGTGACCGTTCGCGGAACGCAACGGGGCGACATCGCCGAGTGACCAGTACGAGGCG
The DNA here is from genome assembly GCA_052148155.1 of Acidimicrobiia bacterium. Classification (GTDB taxonomy): domain Bacteria; phylum Actinomycetota; class Acidimicrobiia; order IMCC26256; family PALSA-610; genus JBBQER01. Next base: position 17,986 of record JBKQIY010000037.1, read on the forward strand.
ACCCCGTCGGTGCCGGCGTCGGCCGCAAGTTGCGCAGTGAGTGCCTCACCTTCGGCGGCCACCTCAGGCGAGTCGACCGTACCGGCACGCGCGGTCACCAACAGCACCAGGTTCGGGTTTCCGGTATGGAACTGGGAATCCAAGATGGCATCCGCGCGCGATGACGACGCAGATGGATCCGTGAACCCGCCCGTACTCAGCTTGGAAGCGACGTTGCCGCCGTACGCGAACGAGGCGGCCACCACAATGAAACCGAACACGAGCACGCGACGACGGTGGCGGACGACGGCCTTGGCGAAGCGATGCAACATGTCAGAACCCCTCAATCAACGTCAACAAGCGAAGTGGTCAGATTGTGAGCGGTGCTCTCTTGATGAGAGCGATGATCATCCTCTTGACCGACACTGTCAAGAGCACTGCTCACAAATTATGGTCATTGCTCTCCATCTGTGGCATGCTGGCCGGATGGAGGCCAAAGGGATCGTGAAGAACGCCCGCGAACGGGTCAGGGCCGCAGTCAGCGCCGACATCGCCGCCGAAGCCCGCCGCCAGCTGGCCGAGGTGGGTGCCGGTGCCTTGTCGCTGCGGGCCGTCGCCCGCGAGCTCGGGATGGCGTCGTCGGCGATGTACCGCTACTTCCCGTCACGCGACGACCTGCTCACCACGCTGATCGTCGAGGCCTACGACGCACTCGGCGAAGTTGCCGAGACCGCAGCCCTGACTCGTGGCACCGCGTTCCTCCGGTGGCAAACCGTGTGCCGGGCGATCCGTCAATGGGCACTCGATCATCCGCACGAGTACGTGCTGCTGTACGGATCACCGGTACCCGGCTACCACGCACCGCCGATCACGCTCGCCCCCGCGAGCCGGGTCACGCTCGTGCTCGCCAACCTGATCGCCGACGCGCACCGAGCGGGCGAACTCGCGCCCGACGACGGGCCCGCGCTCCCCCGAGCTGTCGCCACCCAAGTGCGCCCCGTTGCCGAACTCGCGATGCCCGCGGTCCCACTCGCGACCGTTGCGCAAGCCCTGCTGGTGTGGGCGCAACTGTTCGGACAGATCAGCTTCGAACTGTTCGAACGCTTCGAAGGGATCGTCGAGAAACCCGAAGTGCTCTTCGAGCACGCCGTCACGATGATGGCCCGACAGCTCGGCATCCGCTCAACCCGACCGACGCGATCGTGACTGCGTAACTCGCGCGTGTAAGGGCGGACGACAGACCGGGCGTGCGATCGCCGATCGCGGTCGCGGTCGCGGCAAGGACCGCCGTGCTCCCCGAAGCCGGCGACTCAGCGTTAGCTGACCGGGAGTACGGGACCGCACGGAGCGTCCGCGTGGGGAGCGGCCATCCGTCGGCCAGCGATCAGTCCGGAAAATAACAAGTGATGCGCGAGTGATGCGCTCCGACTGCCATCGTCGTCCTCGGATCAGTACATGCACCAGCGCCGTTTGACTGGTCGGCTGACCGGTGAGACGGCTCGATAGGAGGCGATCGCGATGACGACAGTGATGGTGTTTCATGAGGTCGACGATGTCGATCATTGGCTTCGCTCACCCAAGCGCGAAGAGTTCTTCAGGCCGCTCGGGATGACCTTGCGTACCTTCGTCGATCCCGACGAGACGAATCGGGTGGGGCTGATTGTCAGCGTGCCCGATCTGGACACGCTACGAACGGCGCTGGCGACTCAAGCCGCGGCCGATGCCATGAAGTTTGACGGCGTGCGTCCCGAGACCATGGTCATGCTGATCGAGTCGTAACAACCGCGGCCCGCATCGAAAAATCAGGAACCAAGGGAGCGCCATGCCGGACGTCTCGGGAATCCACCATGTGTCTGTCACTGTGACCGACATCGAGCGCAGTGTCCCGTGGTACAGCGAGGTGCTCGGGTTGACCAAGCTGATGGAAGAATCACACCCCGACGGCGCCGGTCATGCCGTCGTGCTCGGCAAGCCTGACTGGTCGATGTGCGTTGGGCTCCACACACACACACCCAACGAACGAACGCGAGCGATTCTCGGAGTCGAGGACCGGACTCGACCACATCGGCTTGATGGTGTCCGGTCGCGCCGAGTTAGACGCCTGGGAGTCGAGGCTGACAGAACTGGGAGTCGAGCACTCGCCGGTCAACGACCAGGGCGGCTACGCGGTACTCGTGTTCCGAGACCCCGACAACATCCAACTCGAGTTCTTTTCCATGGGCTGACGCAGGCCCAACCCAAGTGAAGGATGGAGGATCCCATGTTCGTGACAGTCATTCATCGAATCCATGACCCCAAAGGGTTCCAGGAAGCTGAGGCCAAAGCACTCGAGGCCGGACTCCCTGCCATTGTCGCGCTGCCAGTGCACGCGGCAACTCGTGATCACCGACTCGGCATTTGCATCTGGGAAGGCGAATCAGTGGCGGCGGTACGCGAGGTCGTTGAGGGCGCGGTCGGACCGTACGCCGATAACGAGTACTCCGAGATGGAAGTTGACGGTCTCACGCCTCAGCTTCAGACCTAGCCGCGAGTAGCTGCGGTTCCCGTTGGTTTCGATCGCGGCCGGTACAGCGTGCAGCTCCCGGCTGCGATCGAGAGCACCTGCCCAAGCGAGGAAGCATGACGTTCGCCCCGATTGCACCGACCACCACCGTCGCACCGACGAAGATCGCGCACGACACGTACGTGATTCACCAGGTGCAGCCGGCCCTCGGTCAGCCGCTGTTCGTGTACATCAACTCGATGGTGATCCTGGGCAAGGATCCGGTCATCGTCGACACCGGCACGCCGGCGAACCGCAAGCAATGGCTGGATGACGTCTTCTCGCTCGTGGAGCCCGAGGACGTTCGCTGGATCTTCCTTTCGCACGACGACGTCGATCACACGGGCAACCTGGACGAAGCTTTGACCGCATGCCCCAACGCCAGGTTGGTGTGCAACTGGGCGATGGTGGAACGGCATACGAACTGTTTCGACTTCCCGCTGGAGCGCTGCCGGTGGGTCGTGCACGGCGAAACGTTCGATGTCGGCGACCGGGTTCTGCACGCGTTGCGCCCACCCGTGTTCGATTCGCCGACGACCCGCGGTCTGTACGACTCGACAACCGGCGTGTACTGGGCGGTCGACACGTTCGCGACGCCACTCCCCGATCCGAATATGACGATCGCGGACCTCGACCAGGACTTCTGGTTCCATGGCTTGTGGCTGTTCGCACTTGGTGCCGTGAGCCCGTGGCTGACGATGCTCGACACCGACAAGTACGGCAAGTCCGTCGACCGCGTGCAGAACCTCGACATCACGACGATCGCGAGCTGTCACAGCCCGGTGATCGAGGGCCCGTTCATCGAGCAGGCGTTCGGACGCATCCGCGAGCTGCCGACGCTCGACGCGCCGACGTTGCCGGATCAATCCATCCTCGACCAGATCGTGTCGGCGACCTCGATACCCCAATCCTGACCGTCGCCGGGCTCGCCGGCATCAACGCATCGGCGCGGCGTCGGGTTGCGCATCGGCCAGCTCGTCGATTCGGGGGATCCAAGTCCGGAATCCCAAGCTCCGGCACAGCTCGGATGCCTCGCCGAGCCAGGCCTGTCCTTCGGCGTCGAGCTTGCCGAGCCGGCAACCCCTTGCCTGCGCGAGCGCGAAGAGCGTGGTCGCCCGGTGGTACTGCCATCCGAACGCCTCGGCGATGTCGAGCGCGGCGCGCAGGTGTTCTTCGGCATCATCATGACGTCCGAGGAGCGACTCAAGTTTCCCGACGTAAGCGGCGATCGGCCCCTGACTCGTCACACCGTTGAACGCGACATCGTTCGCGAACGGCTCGAGGAGCGGCAGGAGTTGGGCCGCGGCGTCGGCGTGTTCGAGCTCGATCGCGATGATGGCGTAGGCAATGATGCAGGTGGTCCAGATGTTGTCGACGGGCAGCTCCGCGAAGCCGCTCGCCATCCCGTCGTCCAGGATCTCGCGTGCAGTGTGCTCGCGCCCGACGGCGGTGCAGATGATGCCGTACGCGAGCTTGAACGCGAGGGCCGCGGGGTCGTCCTTCGTCGCCTGCTCCACCAGCGGGAAGAGCTCGTCATGGCGGCCGGCGAACGTGCCGATCACGAAGAACTCGCCGGCGAAGAACGTGAAGGCGTCCGGCGCCGCGATCTGCATGCCGAGCTCGAGTGTCTTCGTCGCCGCCGACTCGGCTTCGACGAGGCGGCCCGCCATCGTCACCGTGAACGCCTCGAGCAGGCCGACCGTCCAGCGCAATCGCGGCTCCCCGATGGTGCGCGCCGTCGCCCGGAGCTTCGCGAGGCTGCGAGCTGCCGTCACATGATCGGCTGATTCGATCGCGATGCTGTAGGCCACGAGATGGGCACCGAATTCGAGCCGCGGGTCGCCGGACGCCTCCGCAACCGCGACCGCTTTCGCCGCGACGTCGGACCGCACCTTGGCGCTCCCGGGCTCCCACAGACCGCACAGCACCGCTGGCGCGATTCGCGCGAGCAACGTCGGATCATGATACGCGTCGGCCAGCTCGAGCGCCTTGTGCGCCGACGCGACCCGGCGCTCGGCATCCGGCGTAAAGACGAGGCTCTGTGCCAACAGCGCGAGCAGTCGGGCGTAGGTCGCGGTATCGGACTGGTCCGCGACCGCAACCGCCGCCTCGACGGTCGCCAGATACTCGGGTGCACGCGGATCAAGTCGCATGAAGCCGCGGTTCGATGCGAGCGCAGCCCGGATAAGCGGGTCGTGCGCGCCGCTGCGGCGGGCAAGGTCGGCCCCTTGCGCGAGGGTGTCTTGGGCTTGCGGGTCGCCGGCCCGGAGTTGCGCATCGCCAAGCCGCACGAGCAGATCGGCGCGTTCGGCGTCGGGGCGATGCATGGCGATCGCCATGTCGAGCGCGATGCGGTAGTGGTACGACGCCTCCGTTGGTGCAAGCTGTTCGAACGCCTGATCGCCGGCGAGCGTCGACCACCGCTGTGCCGCGCCGGGCCAGCCCGCGCGTGCACAATGCCGCGCGAGCTGGACCACAACGTCGGGTCCGACGTCCTCGGTGCGCTCTTCGAGGGAGCGGGCAGCTTGTCCGTGCAAGCGGACGCGAAGCGATCGCCCCAGGTCGGCGTACAACGCATTGGCGACGAGCGCGTGCACGAACCGCGTCGATCGCCGTACCGACCCGGCGTCGACCAGGAGACCGGCGCGCGTTGCGGTATCGAGCGTTTCGACCACGACCGACTCCGGAAGTCCGAGCATGTCGACGAGCACGTCTTCGGAGAACTCGATCCCGAGCACCGACGCCGCGGTCAGGACGCGCGACGCATCGGCGCCGAGCGCGCTGACGCGGCTCCACACGACGTCGCGCAGGCTCGGCGGTACATCTTGCTCACTCGCGGCTGGTAGGTCAGATGCGGTAACGCCCGTATCGTCCAAGCGGCCCGACTCGACCCAGTGCCGGATGAGCTGCGACGCGTAGAGCGGGTTACCGGCGGTCTCCACACGCAACGCGGCGCCAACGCGGCGCGCCTCGACATCGCCTGTTACCGGAGCGACGATGGCGACCAGATCGGCCAGCTCGTCGTCGTCGAAGCCGGCGAGCTGCAAACCACGATGCTCGCCTCGTTCGAGATCGGCAAGCGCGGTTCGCAATTGCTCCGACGCGTGCTCACCCGATTCGCGGCTGCTGGCAACAATGAGGACCGGCGCGTCGGCCAGCGCGTGCGTGATGTGACGCAACATCAACAACGCAGTCGGCTCCGCCCACTGGAGGTCGTCGAACATGAGCACGAGAGGCCGCGGCGTCGCGATGCGACGGAGCAGATCGGTCGCGGCCTCGAACACGAGGAATCGTTCGGTGGCATCGTCGGACACCGTCGGGTCCGGAGCGGTCTCTACTCGCGTTGCGAGCTGTGGGCAGATTCGCGCTAGCTCGCCACCGCACCGCGCGACATGCTCGACCAGGAGATCGACCGGTGCGTGTTCAACGCAGTCGGCCAGCACGCTGCGGAACGGTTGGAGCGGTACCCCGGTCTCATCGCATCGCCCGTAGACGACGGTCGCGTCGGCCGTCGACACCACCGATTGCGCGAACGCCGCCAACAAGGTCGTCTTGCCGATGCCCGGTTCGCCTCTGAGCACCACGCCGCGCAATCCCGAACCTCGCACCAACGCGAGTTCCTCCGCGAGCGCGTCCAGCTCGTTCGCGCGGCCGACAAAGCGAGCCTCGGGCGCCAACGCGCTCGGGAGCGGGACCGTGACTGCGTCGATCGGCGCGCGTGGGTCGGTATCAGTATCGATGCCATCCCAGCTCGTGGCGACGCGCCGCTCGATACGGACGACATCCGGGGAAGGCTCGGTCCCGAGCTCCTCGATGAGCAGTGACCGGTACTGCTGGAACGCGCGGAGCGCGTCGCCCTGGCGACCCGCGCTCGCCAGGGCGCGGATCAAGAGCCCACGCGAGCTATCGCGATACGGGTGTCGAGCGACCTGAACTTCGAGCACCGCGACCGCGTCGGCCGACCGGCGCGCCGAGATCAGCTCCTCGGCATAATCATCGACCGTACCGGCATGCAGCTCGGTCAAACGAGCGATCTCGCCGTCAGCCCATTCCTCTCCCGAGAACTCCTCGAGCGCGGGTCCGATCCACAGCCCGAGCGCGCGCTCCAGGCCTCGCATCCGATCGTCGGCATCGGCCGCGCCGGCGACTGCCTCCGAAAACTGCAACACGTCGACGTCGGTCACCACCGAGTAGCCCGTGCTAGCCGTTTGCAGGGCGGCTCCGCCGATGGCCGTTCGCAGCCTGGAGACCGACATCCGCAACGCGCCGGGCGAGATCCCCAAGATGTCGGCGAGCCACTCCGATCGCAGCCGACGCGGCGAGTGAAGCGCCAGGATCGCGAGCAACCGCCGCTGGCTCGCACTCGGTAGGTCGATCGCCGAGCCGTCGACCGCGATCGCGTGTACACCGCCCAGCAAGCGCACACTCTTGATCACCGGTTCCGAGCCCACCACGAGGGCATTGTCTCACGCCGACTCTTCTCGTTCGCAGCCCGCAACCCCGCCAACGGTCCACGATGCCATTACCTACAACAAGTCATCCGCTCGACCTTCCGCACAGGTCATCCCGGCCGGTTTGCGATCACCCGCCGACGCCGTCCGCACTTCGCGTCTTCCTCTCCACGAGTTCGTTGCCGCGGTCCGTGAGGGACGTATCACGCCAGTTGTGCTCGAAGGTGGGGTGCGAGCATTCAAGCCAGAGGACGCCGCGTCGCTCCGGGTCCCGGCTGCCAGGAAACCTCGGGCGCGTACCGCAACGGAATGACCGAAGGCGGTCGCGTTGAGTTCACGCTGGACGAGCTCATCGCAATCATCGAGGACATCATGAGCGTCGCCGACGCCTGCTCGGCGCCGGCGATGAGGTCGACGCGTTCCTCTTGGATCAAGTGGCAAACCAGCTGCTGATCCGTGTTCGGCGCTGACTGACCTCGCGATCAGGCGCCGCGAACACGCTTTCACACGCAACCGCAACCGACCTTCATCAACGCCTCGCGAAACTCTCGCGGACTAACTACGGACTCGAGGCCGGAACGGTTCCGGGCCGGACCTCGCGCATGGCGCGCGACCTGGGTTTCACGAGTGGACCTGATCGCGCTGCGTTCGAAGCCGGCACTCTTCGACGCGATTGCTCCCGCAACCTGACGGTCCGGCCGATGGTCGTCGTCGGCTCACCACTCAGAAGTGGTTCGGTCCGAACCACCGACGAACTCGCGTGGCCTCCCACTCTCGCTTCTCCTCAGCCAGACCAGGGCTCGGGGCAGTGAACTTCGCGACCGGAGTGTCGTACGACAGAAAGTTGACATCGATCCGACCCACGAGGTCGTCGCCCAACTCGACGTAGCAGCCCGCCACGCCGTCGTATGGCAACGGTTCAGTGTCTTGCGTGAGCTTGGCAATGAGGACTTTCGCGACGGTCGCTGCCTCACCCTCGGCGATTCCCCCCGCGCGCGGCACTGGTGCGCTCGTCACGTCGCCGATCGCGTAGACGTTGGGAAACTTCGTCGCGAAGGTGGCCGGGTTGACCGGAATCCAGCCGTCCTCGGCGAGTTCGGACGCGGCGACGACCTCGGGAGCGCAATGCACCGGGATGCCGAGGAAGAGGTCGTAGGGCAGGACGCGCCCGTCGTCGACATGAGCGACGTGGTCCTGTGGATCGAGACGGACCACTTTCGACCCGGGCCAGTACTCGACACCATGCTCCTCGAGGATGGCCGTCAGCGCCGCCGACGTTTTCTGCGAGATCGGAATGGGCGCGGGCATCGGATTGACAAGATGAATGGTCGACGATGCACGCAGTCCACGCTGAGCGAGGTAGTTGTCCACGAGGAGGGCCGTCTCGACCGGCGCTCCGGGGCACTTGAAGAACGGACCGAGCACACCCACGATGACGGCGCCGCCGTTGAAGGCCGCGAGCGCGTCTCGGGCTCGCTCCGCGCCGGCGAAGGAGTAGAACTCGAACCCATCTTCCGCGAGTCCCGGCGTCGCCGCCACGTCATAGTCGGCTCCGAGCGCGACGACGAGGATGTCGGCCTCGTAGGTGGCAACGTCGGTGACGACTCGGCGGCGCTCGGGATCGATGGCCGTCACTGTCTCTTGACAGAACTCGACTCCCGGCTTGTCGATGGCGCGATACGGGTTCCACACTTCGGATTCCTGGCGCCGCCCGAACATGACATCGAGCTTCGAGAAGCCGAACATGAACGCGTCGCTCTTGTCGATGAGAGTGATCCGCACCTTGTCGGGTATCGCGTCGGACAGCCCCGTCACGAGCTCGAGACCGCCGAATCCCGCTCCCAAAACGACGACATGCTCAGCCATGAACGCAGGATAGTAAGGCGATGCCGACACGTTCGGGAGATCAGCCGTGGCCAACGGCTACGCGACCGTTGAACAGCGTTCCAGTCTTGCGCTTCAAGACTCGACTGATGTCGGACCCGATTCAACGCGACGCCTGTCCCAACAACCCACCAGGCGAGCCGGAACCGCTCACCTATGTGTCCTGGGACACGCGTTCGGGAAGGGTGCGCCATGGCCTCGAGCTGCTTCGCATCTGGAACGTCGAGGGTTCGACAGAGCAACCTCAGCTCTCGGATCAACGGAGGTGATGGGACTTGAACCCACGACTTCTACCTTGCGAACGTTTTCAGCGCGCCCTTCTGACCTGCGTCCACCCGCCGACCTCCTGCTGAACTGCGAAGACGCTCATCGGTAGTTCGCGTCACTTTTTTTTCACGTCCCGCGGACTTTCGCGGACCGACGATCAGTGAACGGGTCGACCGTGCACAGTCGTCGAGCGGTATAGGTCCCTCGCCCGACGTCGCCACTGCGCGATCGCGACCGGCCACGGTCCCGGCGTTGTGGGGATATCCCAGACGCAGGCTACGCAGCCCTCTTGAACCTCGGTCTCGCGGGATCTGCTCGTTCCGCTTCGTCGTGCCATGCGGGCGCGAGCTGAGGAGAAGTTCGACAGGGAAGGGAGGGGCGGCGAACACGTCCCTTGACATGTGAGTATTTACTCACCTATCATGCGTTGAGTGACAGACGATGACCTCGTCTTCAAGGCACTGGCAGACCCGACCCGACGCTCCTTGCTCGACAAGCTCTTCGCGCGCGACGGGCGCACGCTTACCGAGTTGGGGTCCGAGTTCGACATGACGCGCTTTGGCGTCATGAGCCACCTGCGAGTCCTCGAAGACGCCGGCCTCGTCGTCACTCGGCGGTCGGGCCGAGAAAAGCTGCATTTCCTGAACCCCGTGCCAATCCGCCTGATCCACGACCGGTGGATCGACAAGTACACCGAGCGCCAAGTGTCGGCGCTTACCCACCTCAAGTCGACGCTGGAGGAAGCGCAATGACAAACGCAACCCAGACCACGCTGTACGTGCACCGCGTCTACATCAACGCTCCCGTGCAAAAGGTGTGGGACGCCATAACGGATCCCGGATGGAACGACCGTTACGGCTACCGCGCACCCAGCCAATACGACCTGAAGCCCGGCGGCCTTTACTCGGTGCGCTCAACCGACGAGATGCAGGCGCAAGGTGCACCGGAGGTCCTCATCGACGGGGAAGTCATCGAGTGCGACCCGCCGACGCGTCTCGTGCAGACATGGCGAGCGTTCTTCACCCCGGAGACCGCCGCGGAAGGCTTCACGCGCCTCACGTGGGAGCTCGACGAGGAGCGACCCGGGCTGACGCGCCTCACCGTTACCCACGACGTCGAGAACGCCCCCAACGTCGCCGCAGCAACAACAACTAACGACGCGAAACTGCACGAAGGCGGCGGAGGCTGGGCATGGATCCTCAGCGACCTCAAGAGCTTCCTTGAGAGCGGCGACGCCACCGATTGAGCAGACCGGAAGCCCGAGAACCTGCAGCTGCACTCCTGCGCACGGCGGCGTTCGGGCCGGTCAAGGTTCCTCGTCACGAGTGTCCCATGCACGTCGCCGACCCGCCGTACAGGGGCACCCCAGGGTGCATGATTCTGGGACGTTGTCATGGGGCAGTTTGGGCCGGCGAGTTCGTGGTGGTGACGGTGAGATACCACACTGTGGTTTGTGGACGTTCCTGAGACGCAGTTTGTGAAAACGGCCGATGGGGTTCATGTCGCGTATCAAGTCTGGGGCGACGGACCGCTTGACTTGGTCGTCGTCCGCGACGCCGCGCATCCGGTCGATCTGCTGTGGGAGGAACCGACACTGACCCCGGTGTTGGAACGGCTCGGCGGGTTCAGCCGCAACATTTGGATCGATACTCGAGGGTGGGGAAGTTCGGACGCGCTGACGTTGGGGGCGGTGCCGAACCTCGACGCCTGGAACGATGACATTGGTGCGGTGATGGATGCGGTCGGCTCACAACGAACTGCGCTTGTCGGCATCAGCGAGTCGGGCGTTGCCGCGATGTTCTTTGCCGCGAGCTTTCCGGAGCGAATCTCGGCGTTGATCTTGTTCAACACGTTCGCCCGCTTCGTGAAAGGACCCGATTATCCGTACGGGATCCCGCCCGAGGCGCGGGATCGCTACCTCGACGCGGTGCGCCAGGCGTGGGGGAAGCCGGCGATCTTGGACTTCCGAGCGCCCAGCATGAAAGCAAACGACCGGTGGTGTCGGTCGTTCCTGCGGGCGCAGCGCCTGAGCGCCAGTGCCGCGACCGCGAGTTCGTTCATGGACGTGGTCATGGACACCAACGTGCACGACGTCTTGGGCTCCATTCAGGCTCCAACGCTGGTCATGCATCGACGAGACAACGTCCACGTCCGAGTCGAGCACGGCCGTTACCTCGCCGAACACATCCCGGGCGCGGTCTACAAGGAGCTGGCTGGCAGCGACCACGCGTACTCCGCAGGCGACACCGATGCGTGGGCGGACGAGATGGAGCAGTTCTTGACCGGTGTTCGGCCCGCGCCGCCGAGCGAGCGGGTCTTGTCCACGGTCTTGTTCACCGACATCGTGGGGTCGACACAACACAATGCCGAGATGGGAGATCGGGCCTGGCGCGCGTCGTTAGACGCTCACGACGCGATCCTTCGCGCGCATCTGGAGCGATACCGAGGCCGGGAAGTCAAGACCACCGGCGATGGGTTCCTCGCCACCTTCGACGGACCTGCTCGCGCGATTCGCTGCGCGTGCGCGATCCGCGACGCGGTCAATGGGATCGGGATGGAGGTCCGGGCAGGCGTTCACACCGGCGAGATCGAGCTGCGCGGCGACGACGTCGCCGGCATCGCGGTCGTCATCGGTCAGCGAGTGTCCGCCATCGCCGGACCTAACGAAGTCCTCGTCTCACGCACAGTCGTGGACCTCGTCGCCGGCTCAGGAATCGACTTCGACAACCACGGCGAACACGCCCTCAAGGGCGTTCCCGACCGATGGCAGATCTACGCCGTCGCCGGCTAACAATCACCAGACCAGGCGGCCTCTCTCTTCTGTACACCCTGCATTGCCAGCATCCCCCGCCGGCCATACTCCCGGTGACCCGGAGCCGGCGCCTCGGTGATACCCGAGGCGCGTCGTTCTGGGACAGGTGTTGTGGGACCGCCGTGATATGTGCGGCCCGACCTCGTCGAATGACGAGCGCCGAGAGCGCTCAATTTGTGCGTGTCGCGTCCCATTCCTGCAGAGATCTACTGCTCAGTTGGATACTTTGCGTCTGTCGACGGGCGTCCCCGGCGACGTACCGGGAGCGTCAACATGAGTTACACAGTGGACTTCGTCAACGTCTCGACCGTCGGCCTGGAGTCGTCGCCGGTGGCGACCACACTCGCTGGCCTCCGGGCGAACGAAGCTCGCTATTTCAAGAACAAGTACGACCACGTCTTCACGGTCGTACCGGCCGCCAAGGCAAAGAAGGCCATCGACTGGGTGCACCGCATCCTCAAGGAGGAGCGCGACATCGTGATCGCCTCGCCTGCGCTCGAGGGGACGACATTCCAGGTCGAGAACATCCGGTGGACCTACGTGTTCTACGAGAGCGGGCTCTCGATCAATGTGCTCTACCCGCTGGACCTACCGAAGAAGCGAGCGGTCGGGTTCAAGCTCTCCGAAGGGATGGATGTCCCCGCCGAGCTCGGCTCATTCAAGTTCGCGCGGCAGAAGTCGAAGCTAGCCGGGACGATTCGCGGCTCGTACTTCGTGATCAAGGGCGAGTACTGAGATCGTCGAGCATCCAATCCGCCGTCCTGCCCGCGCATTCGCCGGTTCGGGCAGGTGACGACCGTCGAGTGGAACCTTTAGGCGTGCCGGGCCGGTCACCTGGGCCGAGCGCCGACTCGGCTTTCGACCAGAGATCGTGCTGAGAAACGAAAGGCGCCGCCGTTGTGGCGCGCGTGGAACGCACCGGTTCTCAGTGCGGCTCAGGTCGAGGCGCTTCTCCCCGACGGGCGTATGTTGTGGCAATGAATAGTCGAACGCCATTGGTGCTTGGTATCTCGATCGTTGGCCTGGCGATCACGGGCTGCGGGTCGGGGAGCAGTCATACCGCCAGCCCCACGACCGCCCCGCCGGCGACCACCGCCCCGGCCGCGACCACCGCCCCGGCCGCGACCACCGTGCCGGCCCCGACCACCGGGGTTGTGGCGGCGGGAGCCCCGACCTGCCCGACGATGGCGCAGGCTGATGCCGCGCTGGGGGTCTCCGACACCGGGCCTATCCGCACCGGTATTGGAGGGGGTGGGATTCTGTGCAGGTACAGCGGCGCTGGTGGAATATCGGCGGTCGCGATCTATGCGGCCCAAACAGCGACCGTCTTCGCCGGGATGGTCTCTCACGCGGACGACAAGGTGACCGGGATGCAGCCGGTCTCCGGCGTCGGGAGCGGGGCCTTCTTCCTCACCGCGGGCGGACGCTCTGTCGTGAACGCGTACTCCAACGGGAGCCGCACCGTAGTAGCTGCCCAGGGTCCAGGCGCCGCGGCCCCGATCGAAGCTCTGGCCCGGGTCGCCCTGTCCCACGACTGACTGGCGAGCACCGTCGCAGGCTCGAACGCTGGGTTATCGCTTTAGCCCTTCGTGGCCGCCGTTCGTATTGACCCCTGCGGGTCGAGTTCTGGGCGCGCGCTCTCGCTCTGGGGCGTCACCCGTCGCGTCGCTCTGTGCCGTTCAAGGGGATGGCGTAACGCTCTCCGGGCATTGTGCGCTTTCGTCCTCGTCGGCGGGGTGTGATGGCGTCGAGGGGAGGTTGAAACAGCGGGCGAGTTCCTTCGCGCCGAGTTTGACAACGATCAGAGCGGTTGGAGGAGCATCTCGGTGCCGGGACAGCCGATCTCCGGCGGCCAATGGTCAGACCGCTGCTCGGCGAGTGGCTCGAACCCCGCCTTGATGTACGCACGGCGCGCCCGCTCGTTTTCGATGAAGACTGAGATCTGCGCGTACTCGAAGCCGCGCTCGCGACCGTGTCCGAGTAGCTGGTGAAGCAGCCCATCGACCAAGCCTTGCCGACGCATCTCAGGCTTGGTCGCGACGTTCTCGATGACCCACCGAGGGCCAGGTGGGCCTGGATTGTCCATGATGAATCCGCTCATCATCACATCCCTACGGCGAACATACTCGGGGTTCTCGGCATCGATGCGTTCCGCAGCAGTGGCTGCCATTATCTCGGGCAGTGCCACTTCGAAGCCTTGCGTGGACGAGTCGTAGGCGCACATCGCCGCGCCTGGCTCGCCGTCGAGTTCCGCGACGAGGAACAGCGACCACTGGAACATGTGCACCGTGTCAGTTGTCGTCATGCGACGAAGGAATGACAGCGTGGCTGCTTCATCCGAGGCGTTTAGGTACTCCCAGATACCTCGGTCGAGGTGCGATCGCGACGCCGCCAACATCACCCACGTCAAGAGTTCGAGGTCGCTCTCAGTGGCGCGGCGGATCCGGACACTCATGCGGTTCTACGTTAGTGGCGTATCGCGCGAGACGAACCGATACGCGCTGCGGTCTGTGCACCTTATCGACGCTTCCGAAGCCATCCCAGAACTATCGGAACGCACGGCGTATCAGCGTGTCGCGCGCACCTCGGCCGCGAGGTTCTGGCCCACGCAATGGCAGTTTTGTCCAATCGGCATTGTCGCCGAGTCGGGTTCTACGGGTTGGGTTCGTCGGGGAATGTGGGTGCGAGTGTGTGGAGGCGCGCTTTGGTGGCGTTGTCGCACAGTGCTCCTTGCAGGCCTGCGGCGTATGCGTCTGCGACGGATATCCCAAGCGCACTCGCGGCTTGGTATTCGCGGCCGAGATCGGTGTCGAACATGGCTGGATCGTCGGTGCTGATCGAGCAGGCGACGCCCGCGGCACGCATGATCGGCAAGGGATGGGCCGCGAGCGACGCGACCGCGCCGGTGCGGACGTTCGAGATCGGGCACACATCGCAGACGACCCCTCGGTCGGCGAGTTCGTGCAGCAGCTCGGTGTCGTCAACCGCGCGGATCCCGTGCCGCAACCGAGTGGCGCCGAGGACGTCGAGCGCTCGGCGTATCGACGCGGTCCCGGCGACCTCACCCGCATGCGGAACCGACCCGAGTCCACCGTCGCGCGCAAGGCGAAATGCCCGCTCGTACGGCTCGGGCGGAAACTCGACCTCGAGCCCGCCCAACCCGACACCGACGACGCCACGGTCGCGGAATCGCACCGCGGTAACTGCGGTCGCGATCGCAGCTTCGATCGGATAGCCACGCGGGATGTCCGGGGTGAGGCGCACGACCACGCCGGTTTCTTCCTCGGCCTGTTGGGCACCGTCGCAGTAGCCGGCGAACACCGCCTCCAAGGAGGCGCCGCCTTGCACGCGGGCTGGCGTGAAGATGCCCTCGAGATAGACGCAGCCATAGGACGCGGCTTCGCGCGCATAGTCGACGACGATCTCGCGGAAGTCGTCGGGCGTGCGAAGTACCGCGGTCGTCGCGACCCACATCTCAATGAAGTGATTGAAGTCGCGGAAACGCATCAGCGCCGCGAGGTCCTCAGCGGTGTCGGCCGGAAGCGACACACCGTTGCGGCGCGCGATCCGCAGCAGTCGGGGAGCCCGGATCGTCCCTTCGAAGTGTACGTGCAGTTCAATTTTCGGGTCCATACCACGGTCCCCCTTTTTTGTTCAGCGCCGCCACTCCCCCACACTCGGGCTCGACCGCCCAACGACGCATACCACAAGCAGTGCTTCGACCGCGCCGGACATCAACACTGAGTTCCCAAAGACCACGAACCGGCCGGTCACCCGCCCGTCCAATGCCGCGACCTCCCCGCAAACATCCCGAGCTGGCCCACTACGAGAACCTCTCGGCGGCTGACATCGCGACGCCGCGACGCGACCGATCTGCCAAACTCGCGCGCCGTCGTTCTGCGCGCACCATCTCGCTGGTCTCGGCCGCCCGTATCAGCGCGATTGGCGCGCATGACGAACGTCGAGTCTCCGTCCGAGCCTCCGCCGCGGCGCTTGGGTTGGTCCTCGGGGTCAACACCAGCACCGTCTGGCGTACGTTCCGCAATGCAACATACCGATGCGAGACCCCGCACGGCCCTTCGCCATCCTCGTTCGCCGCAGGGGCTCGGCACGCCTGCACAGTTGGCGAAGCTTCGATCGCGAACGACCTCGCCAGCTACCCGGCGTACTGAGAGACGTGCGGTCCGTCGTTTTGTCGCGCGCATTTGGGGGCATCGCTTTGCTGCGGTCGTGTGCGTTCTGGGGACAGAACGCTGCAGCATTTTCTGTGCGGTGGCAATCTCACACCCGAGCGGACAGTATGCGTGCGACCTTGGGCATGAGGAGCGTTTATCCGTGGACATGAATCTGGAAGTTGTCGTGATTCCTGTCTCCGATATAGACCGGGCGAAGGACTTCTACGAGACGTTGGGTTGGCGTCTTGACGCCGACGTCGTCGACGATCCGTTCCGCTTGGTGCAGATGACGCCGCCAGGTTCGAACTGCTCGGTCCAGTTCGGCACAGGTCTCACGACTGCGCCGCCCGGCTCGGCCCAGGCTTTGTACCTCGTCGTCGGCGACATCGAAGCGACGCGCGACGAGCTGCTGGGTCACGGCGTCGACGTGAGCCCGGCGTTCCACTGTGCAACGGGATTTGCCTGCCGGTTTGGGGGTGCTGACACCAAGGGACGGGTGGCCGGACCCGAGCCGCAGCGTCGCAGCTATGCGTCGTTCGCGTCGTTCCGCGATCCCGATGGCAACGGATGGCTCCTGCAAGAGATCACGACCAGGCTTCCCGGACGCTAACCGCGCGGCGAACCAGAACCGAAGAGAGGAGGATTCCCTCATGGATGTAGAGACGTTGGCACAGCTTCTGCACGAGACGGCCGAGCATTACGACGCTTCGACAAGCGGGCGCCGAAGCACGATTGGTGGGATTGGTACGCCCCTTACCTCGACGCGCGCGAGCACGGAAGTTCACCCGAAGAAGCGTCGCGCTCGGCCGACCGGTATATGGAAGCGGTTCGCCATGTCGTCCCCACCTGAGATGCAGAGCGTGGCGGCCCCGGCCGATCCAAACCACTACAGCTCCGACCGGAACAAGATGGAGACGATCTTGATCGCGACGGGCAGCTCACCCACGTCCGCTGACACAATCCAGTCGGCGCCCGGGTTGGTCGCAGATCACGGGTCGGGGGTGATCATGGGGGCCGGCTCTCAGGAGATACTGCCTGTTCGGAGTCGTGCGAAGCTGACCTCATCGTCGTGGGTCTACGCCGGCGCGGAGCCGTTGTGAGCGCGGTTCGTGGCAGCGTCTCGCCTGCCGCGCCGGAGGCGTCGACGCGTCCCGTACTCGCCGGACGCGGCACATCTCACCGCAACGCGGCGCGCGCGTCGTTGTTCTCGTGAGCCTGAGTCGCCGAATGGTCAGCGGTGCGCTGGCCGGCGCGGCAGGCACTGCGGCGATGGACATCGTGCTGTACGGGCGGTATCACCGTGAGGGCGGCAAGGATTCGTTTTGGCGGTGGGAATTCGCGGGTTGCGTGACGAGCTGGGACGAGGCGTCTGCCCCGGGGCAGGTCGGAGAGAAGCTTGAGAGATTGGTCACGGGGCGGCCAGCGCCCGACCGCTGGGCCCGGACCACGACGAACGTCGTGCATTGGACCACCGGTATTGGTTGGGGTCTCCAGTACGGCGCGCTGGCCGGCAACACATCTCGCGACGCGTGGATCCGTGCGGTCGCGCTCGGCCCGTCGGCGTGGCTGTCGAGCTACGTGATTCTTCCGTGGGCGAAGGTGTACAAGCCGATCTGGGAGTACGACGCGATGACCCTTGGAAAGGACCTGTCTGCCCATCTCGTGTTCGGCACCGCAACGAGCGCCGTGTTCGCGGCCGTCACCCGAGACGAACGATGAGCGCGTCGTCTACGCGGTGATCCCGAATTTCGACGGTTCTTGTCGTGGCGCCGACCGAGGAGACACGAGCCATGGAGTACCTCGTCATGATGACGACGCACGTCCCGGATGGAACATCTCAGACGACGGTAGATGACGTTCGAGCCCACGAGGCGGCCCGCTCGCGTGAGCTCGCGGCGCAGGGTCACCTGCTTCGGCTCTGGCGTCCTCCACTGGCACCGGGCGAGTGGCGCACGCTCGGGCTCTTCGCGGCCAGCACGGCCGGCGAGCTCGAGGACACGCTCGCCTCGATGCCCCTACACGTCTGGCGCACCGATGAGGTCACACCGCTCTCACCACATCTGAACGACCCAGCCCGTCCTCGACATCCGGGCGCAGTCCCTGAGTTCCTCATCAGTTACACAATCGCGGTGCCGGACGGCACGCCCGCCGATGTTGTGGAGGACCTGAAGATGCGCGAGGCGGCGCGAGTTCGCGAGTTGGCCGAGGAGGGACGCGTCCTGCGTCTGTGGAGACCGCCGGCCGCGCCGGGTGAGTGGCGTGGGTTGGGTCTGTGGCGCGCGGGTGATGCAGCTGAGCTGAGCGCAGCCGTGGCGTCGCTGCCCCTGTTCGACTGGTTCACGGTAGAGGTCACGCCACTCTCGCCGCATCCCAGCGATCCGGCACGAGTCAGGAACTGAAGTGCATGTTCTTGTCGCCACTGATCGATCGGAGCTCGCGCTGAACGTTGCTGAGCGCGGGATCTCGCTGCTCAGCTCGCCCGAACACGTGACCGTCCTCACCGTCATTACGAGCGGACCGATCGTGCTCGACGAGGAGTGGGAAGAATCATTCTCGCCGCTCGACGAGCGGGACCGGCGATGGCAAGCGCAGATCGGCGACGCTGACGCTGCGCTCGAGCGCACAGCCGCCCTGTTCGCCGACACGCGCGTCGACCGACGCATCGAAGGCGGCGACGCTGGCCGAACGATATGCGACGTTGCACGCGAATTGGGCGTGGACGCGATCGTTGTCGGCTCGCACACGCGCCGCGGTCTCGCGCGATTCCGACTCGGCTCGGTCAGCGAGCATGTCGTTCGTCACGCTCCATGCCCCGTGCTCATCGTCCCGGCAGCCTCACGAGCGTCCGAACGACCGGCCCAGCCGTAAACGAGCGTGGCGAATCTCCACGAGGCTGAACGCAGCCTCGCATGCGGCGCAGCCATGCTTCTGGACGAACTGATCGCGTCGACCATCCAAGGTCTCAACGCGCTAATCGAATCAACCCCGCGATCACCCGATCAGTCCACCGAGCTCAAACGCGGCCGGCGGAATCCAGCGAACCGCGTCACCGAAGCGCCGATCAGCCACGGTCGCGTCTCGCTGCCGATCTTGAATCCGCCACCGGATTCGGAGCGCGCGTTTGGGGACCCTAAAGGCCGATCCCCCTCGACGAACCGACGTGGTTGACTGAAGGCTTCAGACCCCGTCGTAAGCGGGGCATGAGCCCCAACGAATGGAAGTGCCAGTGGCCGAACCCACGCCGCCCGTAGAGCGAATGGTAGTGGCTCACTTCATCGTCTCCGATGACGTCGAGCGCTCCCGGCGCTTTTATACCGATGTACTCGGCGGCACGGTGGTCTTCGGCCCAGAGCCGACCAATGTCGCACTCGCAAACAGCTTCATCATCATCAACGGCGGCGGAGGCCCCACCGACGACAAGCCCACGGTCACCCTTGAGACGCCAAGCGACCCCGACCGGGTCAGCAGCTTCCTCAATATTCGGGTCGCAGACATCCACGCCGTGTACGCCGAATGGAGCGCCCGGGGCGCGCAGTTCCTCACGCCGCCGAAGCAGCACCGGTACGAGATCCGTTGCTACATCCGAGATCCCGACGGTTACATCATCGAGGTCGGGCAAACTACCGACCCACAGGGAGACTGGTGGCCCGCCGACTGGCCACCGATTAGGTCCGGCGTGTGAGTACCGCCCTGACGTCGCGTCGTCTCGGCCCTGATTTCGGGCCCGGCACATGACCGGAACTCCGAGCGTGCAGGGACGACCAACACCGACGGCCAAGGGACCGCCGACCTATATCATGCTGACATATGGAACCCGCTCGAGAGGCCCCAGACGGAGTAAACGAAGCTCGCCAGACACTGATCGACGCCGAGACTGAATACCGAAGGGCCCTCACCGAGGACTACATCACCAGGCTCATCCGCGACGATGCGATCGTGGAAGCGCACCGAACAGGATTGTCGTCGCGAGAGATCAGCGAGATCGTCGGCGACATGGGTCAGCCCAACGTCGTGAGAGCCCGACGGCGTGCGGCCACCCGACGCGAGGTCATCCCGGGCGGCTTGCTATCGCCCGCCGACGCCGTCCGCTCTTCGGGGCTTCCTCTTCGCGAGTTCGTCGCCGCGGTCCGCGAGGGACGCATCACCCCGGTCCCGCTCGGAGGTGGGGTGCGAGCATTCAAGCCCGAGGACGCCGCAGCGCTCGGCATCCCGACAGCTAAGAAACCTCGCAGCCGAGCGCGCACCGCGACGGAATGACCGAAGGCGGTCGCGTCGAGTTCACGCTGGACGAGCTCGTCGCAATCATCGAAGGCATCATGCGCGTCGCCGACGAATTGCTCGGAGTCGGCGACGAGGTCAACGCGTTCCTCTTGGACCAGGTGGCGAACCAGCTGCTGACCGCGCGTTCGGAGCTGACTGACTTCGGCGATCACGGCGACGCGAACATTCTTTCGCACGCAACCGTGACCGACCTTCAGCAGCGCTTCGCGGAATTCTCGCGGACTAAACGCAGACTCGAGCCCAGCGGGAGTTCCGGACCGGAACTCACGCATGGCGCGTGACCTGCCGTTTCACGAGTGGACCTGATCGCGCAGCTTTCGAACCCGGCGCTCCTCGGCGCGATACCGCGCGCGACCAGGTAACGCCTCGAATCCAGACGCGTTGCGAGGCCCATCGCACGCGGTCGTCCCTGTCTGACTTCTCGAAGGTCGCGGGCTACGCCTGGGCCGTAACCACCCAAGCCGCGGCCCCGAGGCGGATCCCGACCCCTTCTTCGTACCGATCGACGAGCTCGGCATGCACGGTTCCGAGCACCTCATCGCGCGCGCTCGGGTCGACGAGACCGAGGAGACCCCGGGGCATACCCATCCCGAGGAGAAAGTCGACCGAATCGTCGAGGCTGCCGCCGCCTCCGACGACGATCGTGGGGTTGTGCGAGACGCACTCCACTTGGTCGAACCCGGCGGCACCGAGCAGCGTTGTGATCTCGTCGGGTTCGCAAAGCGCGAACATGCCTGGCCCCCGGGCCTGCCCACCGAATTCGGGGAGCTCGACGTGTCGGCTGACCGCATCGCCGATCAGCATCAGCCACTCGTTCGCGTGGAGACCCTGCCAAGCGGTGAACGCGGCACGGCCGCCGGCCCGGAGCGAGCGTCGGATGTTGGTGAACGCCCGCCCAGGGTCGTCGAAGAACATCAATCCGAACTGGCTGATGATGAGATCGAAGGTGCCGGGGGCGAAGTCGTGAGTTTGTGCATCAGCGATCACAAACTCCGCGTTGGCGAGTGTCGCGGCCTGAGCTCGGCGCCGTGCCAACGCCACGAGTGGCTGCGACAGGTCGACGCCGACGACGCGTTCGGCACTGGCGGCCGCGGCAAGCGTCGTCGCGCCCGACCCGCAGCCGACGTCGAGCACGACCCGGTCCTCCGTGGGCTCGGCCCGTTCTAGAAGCGCTCGGGTGAAGGGTTCGAGCTGGCGGTCGTACCGGTCGGCATGATCGACGAAGTGCTCCGATTCGGGTCCGTTCCAGGCCTCCGCTTGTCGTTCGTTTGCTCGCATTGGCTCCTCGCCGCTGTTCTTTCTGCGCCGCATCATGTCACCACCGACGATGTGAAGGCCCGCGGTTCCGAGCGGAATGCGCGCCTCCACAACGCGACTCCGGCCACCGCCGAGCGGACGTCCTGGAAGTGCGTTTCGGGACACGCGCACGCAAGGTTCGAAACGACGTCGACAACGGTCGTGCCTCAAACGCTGAAGGTTCGAAAGACGAACCTCAGCTCTCGGGTAAGTGGAGGTGATGGGACTTGAACCCACGACTTCTACGTTGCGAACGCAAAACCGGTGGTCAACGGCGGATCACAGCGAACAGTTTCCGCAGGTCACAGCGTTTCGCGGATAACAGCGAACACGCCTGAACGACTGCGTCCGCGCGATAGACGCGCGATGACACCTGCGTCACGTTCGTATTCGGAGACGCTCCGCGCATTCCCTGGACCAGATCGTCGGCATCGATCTCTGTAGGCCGGCCAGCCGACGCGAAGCGATCGCCCACACCAACTCAGGCTGCAACTTCCTCCTTCGGTAGCGAGATGATTCTCCCTCAGTCCGACGCTGCCCTACTCGCCTCCAACAACCCGAGACAACACGAATCGCCACGCCAGCGTCAGGCAACGTCTCCAGACGAGACGAGCAGATCACTGGCAGTTATGGCGTGCCCGGAGGCAGTCACGAGCGGTCGGGCGGCGGACAATCGCTGCGCCAAAGCGTGAGGAGGTGCGCGGCGATCGGCCTGGGCAGGTACGAGTGCCCTTCCGGGGACTCCACGAGATCCTTCTCGTCGACGCTGTCGACCGCAGACACATCAACCGGGCCGCCGGTGGTGTTGATGGTCTTGACGAACCATTCCATCTCGAACTCATTGAGGCACAGAAAGCAGCCAGCCTGTTCGGGAGCCGAGTTCCCGCGATGCCGCGAGCTGCGCCCATGCGCCGTCAATCCAATCCATGAGCTTGGATCGACTCGCGATTGAGCGACGAGGTCACATGGAAGAGGCGACTCACGAGTCCAGTATCCCTCCAGCCGTCGGCGCGGATCGTTCTGTTCAGCCCGCCGAGACGAGACGGCGTCGCCGTCTGCGAATGACCGCAAACGGGCTCCAAGCTAGGCAGGGAACCTTTGAAACGTGACGGCGTACGCACAGCGCGCACTCTCGCCTGCCGCGCGTGCGCTCTCTCGAAGCAACTGGTCCGGGTCGGAGGCGTCGTCGTCGAGCCCGTCGAGGTAGGCCCGGTGTTCACGCAGCGACGCGACGCCCAGATCGAGGGTGTCGGTGACATCAACGAAGTGGGTAGGTGTCGAACTCGCCGCTACCCAGATTGAGCGCACTCCAGCCCAGCGATCGCCGAGATCGGGAAACAACCACCGGTTTGCTGCGTCGCGGGTAGCGTCGATCGCGCCGAGGCCGACGGCGCGGTGGTCAGCATGGTTCACCGGTCCACCCGGACCCCACCTCAGTTCGAAGTTCATCGTCACAACGATGTCTGGCCGCAACCGACGGATCGCGCCAACGATCGCGCGTCTCAGCTCGATCCCTTCAACGACTAGGCCGTCAGCCAATCCGAGAAACTCGACATGCTCGACGCCGACGATCGACGCGCCACGCCGCTCCTCTTCCTCACGCATCGGTCCGCACAACGCGGGATCGACGCCGTCGATTCCAGCTTCCCCGCTCGTGGCAAGCACATAGGAAACACGCTTGCCGTCGCTGGTCCAGCGCGCGACCGCACTCGCGACTCCGTACTCCAAGTCGTCAGGATGAGCAACGATGGCAACCGCGTCCTGCCAATCGTCGGGAAACGGCTGCAGGCTCACGTCGGCATGCTACGAGAACACACGAATCGCTCGCGGTGGCTTCAGTAGCGCAAGTCGGTGATGACCTGGGGCGCCCGATCGGCAGTTCGGTGCTCGGGTCGTCGCTGTGCGCGTCACGTGGTCGGGCATCGTGAGGGATGGCTCCCGGTGGGTTCGTTGCAGGTGAGTCGCCAGGTTTGACCGCCGTCGTTGGTCGCGTAGACGCGGTCCTCAGGGGCGACAGAAATGACCAGGTGCGCGGTGCCGACGCGCTCGGTCTTGAGGTGGATCGTGAGCTTGTCACCGGCGTGGTGAGGCGAAATGCCGAACCCGGTGTCGGTAACGGTCCATGTCCTGCCGCTGTTGGAGCTTCGGAGATTCAGCAGTTCATCCGACATGACCGGGTCTGCGCCGCAGATAGCCCAGCGAATGATGCCGTTGTCGAACGCTGCGTACGCCTGAAGCGGTGCGCGTTCGGGATGGTTGATGCTGGCGTCGTATTGGCCTGCGCCTGTCGTGCACGGAGGAGCGCCATTGATGCGACCCGAGACGTACGCGACGCGGGTGGGCGGATGGTGACTGGGTGAGGTTGTCGCGCTCAGCGGCCTTGTCGCCGTGAACGGCTCTGAGGGTCGAGTGGTCGCGTTTCGCGCTCGAGTGGTCGAGGTTGCTTGCGTCGCTTCGCGTGTCCCGGCACCGGAGTTACACCCGCCGAACGTAACGAGCGCGACAGACGCAACCGCGAGGCCGACGCTCCGCTTGCGAGTTGACATCACGCTGGTATACACGCCAAGGAGGGCCGAACCGTTTAGTTCGTCTCCTGGCCGACCCCGATCGGCCGGTCAGGTGTCGTCGCGTCAACTCGCGCGCGGGAACCTGGACTCAGTCGATCGGCTCGCGATGCAACCACTCGACGACGTCGTGGGAAGCGACTGCGCGCACCCGCGCGGCGTACCGAGCGAGGTCGGCTTCATCGAGGAGATCACGCCACTGGCCGCTCGTTCCGCGGCTGAAGAACGCGGCGGCGTCGAGCCAGTGTCCGCGATCACCGCCGGGCACGGTCATTTCGGCCATGCTTCGCATCGAGTTGAACGTCGCCGATTGGACCAGGGCGGGCCACCGATCATCGTCGACCGCGATTTCGAGGTGCGCGGCCAACTTCCGCATCTGCCCCATGAGGTCGGCCTTCAGTTCGTCGTAGTGCAGGAACACGACATCGAGATCGCCGCCGGCGTCCCAGAACGTCTGCACATGCTCGACGGTGAACCGAAGCGACACGCCTCCGGAGTGTGTCGAGGGGGTCTCGTCGTCGACCCACTGCCAGAACCGGTGCCGCACGCCGTCGGGGCGCGGCACCGGTGGGGGCAACGGGCGAAGCTCGATGCCGTCGATCGCGGCCGCCCGCTCGCGGGCCGCGAGAAACGCGCCAATGTCCATGTTGTCGAGGTGCCGGTCCATGGACAGCGCGACGTCGCGCGGGTCGCGTCCGACGCAGATGTATGTGACCGTCGGATCGTTTGGGATTCCGTCGAGCGGTGTGTGCGTCTTGATGAACCGGCGGTGCGTCTGGGCCTCGAGGTCGGCGAACACCTCTCTACGGGCGCGGGTCACCATGTCGAGCCAAGGCGAGAGCGTGTCCAACGGCAGCGGCAGCTCCGCCTCCTGCAGGACGACTAGCGCGCAGATCATCTGCGTCCACGTCGTCCCGCACTTCGGCGGTGTGCTGATGATGATGTCGCCGGCGCGAAGCTCGAAGCCGTCCCAGCGGCTGCTGTCGAAAACGGCCCCCTCGTAACGGCGCACGAGCATCATCCTCGCAGCGAACTCGACGACGCGACGCCCAAAAACTCGACACTCACGTACAGGGTCTCAGCCACCCGATACCACGCTGCCGCCTTCCACGGCGCACGCATAATGCCCGCTCTGGCGCTGTTATTGCGAGTCTGTCGGACGGCGATGTGCGTCCAGAAAGTCGTCGACGGCGTCGTGCGCAGCATGCTTGATCACGCGGTACTCGAAGTCGCCCGTCTCGGCTCCGAACGGATCGAGTTCGGCGAGCCGGTCGTCGTAGTCGGTGAATCGATGGCGGATCGTCGCCCTGGCCGCCAGCGCCGCCCGTTCCTCCACCGGTAAGAGCCTGGTCCGGCCCACTCGACCGCTGCCAACGACCACCGCCCGATCCGCCGCTGACGTCGCGATCTGTTCGGCCAGCTCCGCGTGCTCGGGTGCGAAGTCAAGCCACGCCACCACCGCGGCAGCGAACTCCGTGCAATACGCCTCCTCGACCTTGTCTCGATGACGAGCGTTCACCTCCCGTTGACGGGCCCGACGCGCCGTCGTCTGTTCCGCTTCACCACGGGCGCGGTCGATCACAGCCGTCGGTGCGAACAGGCCGAGCTTGCGGCGATGCGGACGGTTCCGCCCGCGTGGCTGCCACGCACTCCAGTAGGTACCGGCCGCTTTCACGCGCCGGGTCACGAACGTGTCGCCCGCCGCAAGGAACTCCCACCCCTCGGGCAGATCGACCGACCCGTGCTCGGGGTTCCACAGCCCTTCCCTCGTGTCGTACACGTCAAGGTTCAGCGCACGCACGTCGCCGTCAGACACCAAGCAAGTCTCCCATCAAACCCTGAGCCCGCCCCTCTTCGGGATGGCATAACAGCTCCAGAGCGGGCAATCTGTGCGCCGTGCCGACGTACCCAAAGATCCCTTTCAATAGTGCTACGTACGAGCATCGCACGCGCGAGGCAGCGCGGAACGGCTCCTGTTTTGTCTGTTCAATCGTGGCCGGTGATCTCAACGGCCACCTGGTCCTCGAGCGAGACGAGGTGTGCGTGAGCTTTCTCGACAAGTGGCCAACCTTGATGGGCTACGCGCTCCTCGCTCCGCTGGAACATCGCACCAACATCGTGGCCGATTTCACCGAGGACGAATACGCAGACCTGCAACGGCGCGTGTATCGGCTCGGGCAAGCGATCGCATCGGTGGTTCCTACTGAACGGCTGTACGTAGTGGCGCTCGGCAGCGCGCAAGGGAACTCGCACGTCCACTGGCACGTTGCGCCACTCCCGCCCGGCGTTCCGTACGCCGAGCAGCAGTGCGCGGCCCTGTCGAAAAAGAATGGCTATCTGGACATCCCCGATGAGGCGCAGGCCGACCTCGCTCGCTCGATCCAAGAGCGGCTGACGAAGAGCTAAGAGCGCACACCGAACTGCCGATCGGGCGGCCCAGGTCATCACCGAGTTGCGCTACTGAAGCCACCGCGAGCGATTCGTGTGTTCTCGTAGCATGCCGACGTGAGCCTGCAGCCGTTTCCCGAC
>JBKQIY010000038.1:0-4564 GCA_052148155.1 Acidimicrobiia bacterium
AACACCCAAAGCCAAAGGAACCTTCAACTGCCTCGTCCAAGCCACCGACTCAGAAAGCCCCCCAAAAATCGCCGACATCTCCGTCTCAATCAAAATCACCTGACCAGACAGTCACCCCGCAGCAGGCGAGACGTTCGCGGTCAGCCCAAGCCTGGTCCGGTGTGGTCACGCACACCCTCGGCCGGCCAGCCACGGAACTCTCACGACGCGTGCCGTCTCTCCGGTTCGTTCGGCATCGACGCTGCGCGACGAACGGTCCGCGAGCGAACGACGGTCCGTACTCGTTGGGGCTTCGACGTTCGGGCACGCAGTGCACGCGTCGGCGACATCGTGCATTTGGCGGCTCTGGCGTGCGGCGAACTCCCAGAACGTCCCGACGTTGAGATGTGCGAGCGCGTGGCAAGGGTGCAGGTCACAGTGCATTGTGGACAGAACCCGAGGTTGTCCACTCAAAATACACAGGGCTGTCCCCTTCATATCCCCAACCGTCGAGGTGCACACTGGCGACTGCCAGAAGGACTGGCCTTGTGTGACGACCCCCGAACCTGCCCCCCCGCCGGTTCGGGGTTCGTCACCCCATGCCATCTCCGGTGATCTGTGCCGGGCGCACGCAGGCAACTCGATCCGGTCCCCGACTCCGGAGTGGGGGGAGTCGGTGGCTGCCGACATGCTCGCGGCGCGGCGCCTTTCGGTCTTGAGGCTGCTGGGCGGCCTGTGTTGGATCCTGGTTATCTCGGAGGCGCTGCACTTGACCTGGATCGGGGATCGTGGCCTCGGACGGTTTCACACGCAGGTCCGGAATGTGACCGACGCAACGTGGGTGAGTCTTCGGCCGCGACGTCGCCGAGCCGATGCAAGGAAGATGAAACGTGACGTCGCACCGGTGTTCACCGCCCAAGCACTGCTCGCACATCGGGTGGGCAACGAGGCAGTCGTCGCCTATCTGCGCGACACCTGGCAGCTCGACACGGTCGACGCCCGCGCCGCCATCGCGGCTGCGTACACGCTCGAACGACAATCGCTCCGGTCGCGCTCGGAGACGTTGACCAGCGACGCGCAGACAGAACAACGTCCGAGCAACGGTCCCGGACCCAACCGCAGCGTCTGAGCGTCCGTCGCGATCGTGGGTGCGGTCCGGGCGCTGAGCTGACCGAACCGGCGCCGCTTCAGGAAAGTCCGCCCCGGATTTGTTGTGGCGTACACCGATGCGAATCGGGTGAGCCGGCACTTCAGATCAGGAAGCTCCGGCCGAACGCGCGTCGCGGCTCAGATCGGCCCTCGAGCGGCAAGGAACTGCAGGCGGTGTGACACGAGGCCGCGTCGCAAACCTGCGCAAGACGACAGGACGCCTACCTCTTGTCCTTGTTGTTCTTGCGGGCCTTGCGCTTCTGCTTCTTTCCCGGCGGTCCGCCAGAACTCCCCGAGGGCGTGCTCGCATCGCCGGGCTTCTTCTTTTGTGCCATCGCGCAGTGTACGTCTGGTCGATGCTCGTGCAGGTCGCGAGCCGGATCGCGCCAAGGACGCGCCGCAGCAACGCTCGAGGAAGTACGACTGCCTCAACTCGGAACTTCTGAACGGAACCGAGCGAGCCGCTGCTCCGACGACGACCGCGAGCGCTGACGGCTCGCGCGCGGCCCGACTCGTCGTACGCGAGTGGGGCAGTCGCGACTGTCGTGTGATGACGGCGAGCGCCGACAGACGGCATCGTGCAGCTGTCCGTGGCGAGCACGACCCCCAGGCACGCGCTCGCCACCGACAGCCGTGCTGCGATGAGAGCAACTTTCGCATCCGTACGCAACGGGCGCGACGAGAGGTTTACGCGCTGTCCGCAAACCCGCAATCTGCCGTTCGGCCGGTCAGGCTGCGGCCGATGTCGAATGGCCACGACGACATGTGTCCGGTCCCGACGTGGCACGGCCGCCCTCCGCCGATGATCGCGAAGCGCCCACGTGTACCCGTCGGCGTCGGGCGCAGCCTGACTGACCGGCACTTGCGGGCGTCCACGAAACCGCGCCGTGCAGTGCGGCCCCTTGCGCCTGCCTGACCGTCGACTGGGTCGATCGACGGAACCGCGTCATCGACCGTGCGTTCGACGACGAGGCCCGAAACACGTCCTTCGAGACGGTTTCGTCGGTACCGGAGCCGGACGGACCGGGACGACGGCTCGCGTCGCCCGGTCCGTCTGCAGCGGTAACCCGTGTCGTACTGCATCGGTGCGTGTCGCTCGGTTCTGAGGCGTGACACCGGTGGGCGCGCCTGCATCAGGCAGCCTTGACGCCCCGGCGGGACCGAAGCCGCGAGGCGGCACCGTCGTGCCGCGCCACGAGGGGGCGTGACGACCTGCGAACGGCATGCGAGCACGTAGCGAACATCTCACCCGGCAGGGCGACTCAGCGTGAAGCCACGCGGATGTGCTTCGCGTGCGACGGAGGACACCACGTTCGCAGGCAGCGGCCGATGCCGGTGAATCTCGGGCTGATTGTCGCGCCGACGCGCGGTGAGGCCCCACCGCAGATTGCGACGGGGCCTCACCAGATACTGCTTGAACGGCTACAAACCTGTCGATCAGGTGATCGTCAGGTTCCCGACCTGCTTGTAGGTCGCGCTGGTCAACGGCGTCGTCCCACAGTTCCCGACCTTGGGCGTGTAGGCCACGGTCCCGGCCGACTTTCCACCGGCAAACTGGCCGCTCTTCACGGTCCCAGTCACCAATGCTTCGGTCGCCTTGCCCTTCACCTTGAAGATGCTCACCGAGATCACCGACGCCGCGCCCTTGTTCCAGATGACGGTCAACGTGCCGGTCGTCTCAGCCCCGGTGCTGTACTTCAACGTGGACGCACAACTACTCGGGGTCTTACCAACCGGGGTCGACAGGGTCGTGTGAGCAGTCGCAACTGCCCCCGTGCACTTCCCGAACGTCCCGACCGCCGAGATGTGCAACTTCACGCCCGGAGCTTTGACCGGAAGCGGCGGACTCCACGTCACCAATCCTGCCGTCGTCCCACACGTCGTTCCGGCCGCGGCACCGGAGGGCGAAGCGACCGCAACCAACGACAGCAACATCGCTGCTGCCAGGAACACACCAAAATACTTACGCATACGAGGGCCCCCTTCGGGCTCAGCCGACAACACAATCACTGCCGATACTCGACAGTCATGACCAGACCGGCAGCCGAGCGACTGGCCTGCAGTCCTTCCGATGCAGTCATCGTCCAAGGGTCGAGAAAGAAACACTTCCGGCGAAACATTCGTCGGGCCTGAACGAACACGAGCGGCCCGCCAACCCGAGTCTTCGGTCCGAGCGGTCGGAAAGGCAATCACGATCAGCGTTCGATCCGTCACCCGTTTACCGCAACGATCGGCTCAGCGGACGCTCCTTAGAGTCATGCGAGATGCCGACGGGTGCGACCTGACCGGTGACGCGAAACGTCTCGGGGCCAGTCGAGACCGACCCCGAGACGACGCTGGACGTTTCGGTCCTTGGGCTAGGTAATGACGAGCGGCTTCGTCCCTTTGATGGTGAGTGCCGTCAAGGGTGACGTGGCAGAACAGGTCCCCTTGCTCAAGGCGTACACGATCGCCGTCGAGATTTTCCCACCGGCAAACAGTCCCGACTTGACCGTCCCCGTCGCGGTCGCCTTCAGGACGTTCGACGTGGTGGTGATCGAGACCGCCGAGGTCTTCTTGGTGTTCCAAGTGATGGTGCCGACGATCGGGCCGGTCTTCGTGCCGACCTTGGCGAGCCCTGAGCAGGTCGCAGCCTTGCTCACGACCGATGCGGTCTCGGTGCCGCCCGTGACGCCACCACCCGTACACTTCGACAACGTCTCTTTAACCGTGATCGTCACATTCGCGGCTTTCGGGGTGATACCCGGCTTGATTGTCGCCGTGCCGGTCTGCACCGCACAGCTTGTCCCGACGGCGGCACCCGCGGGCGCCGCGATCAACCCGACCGGCAGCAGCATCGCTGCTGCGACCAGAACCCCTGCAACCTTGCGCATCCGAACGCTCCCCTCATTGGTCACTGCGAATAGGTGAAAGTCTGCGCGTCACCTTTCGATGACGCAATAGCCCGTCTGAGGTCATCGTTCAGGACACGAAAAGGAAACACCCACACCCGGAGATTCCACCACCAGCCTCACCGGGAACAACGACGGTGCCGCCAACTGCCAACGGCCGGTATACGACTGGAACCACCAGTTCGCAGCGACGGACATGCCGGCGCACAACGACAAGCTCAGCCACCGGCGCTCCCATGACGGGATCCGACCGACGTTCCCAGCGCGCGTCGGCGATCGACCGTCCCGCAAGGCGACGACCGGTCCGCCCAGACGACGAAACAGGCCTGGGCCGTCTACGAAACCGCAGCCGCGACGAACATCACCGCACGTTCTCCTGCGCCAGAGCGCCGCCATTCTCAAGACGCACAGTCAGTGTCGCACCCGCACCCAGCATCGAAGGCTTGGCGTCGGCACCGCTGCGCGCACGCAACCGGTTCGGACGCGAGACGTGTCGGGGGGGGGGTGTGGCAGACCCCGCGACGCCGCAAACCGAGGTTTGGGTG
>JBKQIY010000039.1:0-18541 GCA_052148155.1 Acidimicrobiia bacterium
ACCAGCGCCGGGACACGCAAGCCGTAACCGTTCTCGTCGACGTTGGGTGGGACGACGTTGTCGTAAAAGCCGCCCCAGTCGTCCCAGGCCAAGAAGATTGCGCTCGATCTCCAGTCGGGGCCGCGCATCACCGCGTTGATCAAACTGGTCACGTACGACTGGCCAGCACTCGTTGTTGCCGGTGGATGTTCGCTGACGTCGCCGGATGGAATCACCCACGAAACCGCCGGTAACGTTCCAGCCTCGGCTGACGCGTAGAACCTCGACACCGATCGAATGTTGCCTTCCTGGTTGTCCTGACGGACGGTGTCGAAGTAGGGCAGCGGGTTCCAGATTCCTGGCGTACGCCCGTTCTGGCGAACCGGAGCACAGCTCAACTGCGCGGGGTTCTCGCAGTCGGGTTCGGTCCCTGCGGTCACGTAGTAGCCCCACGACACCTTGTGCGCATGCAGCAAGTAGGTGAGGTCCGTCCACGCGTAGATCGGCGACGTCGGACCGGGCTGCACACGTGTCGGGTTCCCGTTTCCGGGGTCGGGCCCCGGATAATCGAACGCGTTGGTGCAGCTCATCGGATTGTGGGTCTTGCAGTCTGCAGACCACTCCGAAACCATGAACAGATGCGCGGGCAGACTCCATGACGCCGTCGGCTCAAACATGTGGTCCTGCAGCACGAAGTTGCGGGCGTACGCCCAGTAGTTCGGGATATCGCTTTCGGTGTGATACCCCATCACATCCGTCGTGTTGGTCGGTCCCTCCGAACAGTTCGGCACCGCGAACTGGACGCAAGCCCGATGCGCCTTCGCGTCGGTGCCGACGAAGCCGTCCATCTTTCCAGCATCGATGTCCTGCGCGGCAGACTCCGTGTCGTGCGGGCCACCTTGGGAAACGTCGTAGTGATCGACGAAAGGCTTAATGCACCTGTGATGGACCGGATCCTCATCGCAGACTGTCGGTACACCGTTCGACATCGGGATCCCGTCGGCGCCCGGATAGGTCCCAAAATAATTGTCGAACGACCGATTCTCTTGCATGATGACGATCACGTGTCGGATCTTGTGGATCCCCGCGGTCGCGGCGTCCGCCCGTCCGGCGACCGGCAGGAACCCGCCCGGATTCAGCGTGAACAGTGCGATCAGTACGGTCACGATCACGAGGACGACATACACCGTCCTCGGTCGGTGGCGTGTCTTGCTGCGCCGAGCATCCATGCCTAGTACGAGCCCCCCGGCCGTCAACGCGAAGCGATTCCGTACACACGCAAGCGCAACGCCGCAGCGATTCTGCCCCGACCACACCGCACACGTCAGATCTCGTGGTCGGAACGCGCCGAAACGTCGACGACGAAGGTGAAGAGAGGCGGCACCAATGCTGCGGCCGGCACCACCGACGCCGTCAACGTCCTCGACGGGTCAACGTGACCGAGCCGGTGAGCAAGGATCTGCTCGCCGGCATCTGGAGGCCCGCCTCCGCAACCAAGGGCCCGACCGGTGACGGACGCGGCGCAGATCGACGTTCGTCACGTATGCGCCCACCGCGCCGACCCCGGTGAATGCCGCACACGCGAAACCGGACCGCGCGACGAGCCGATATCCACACAAGTCGTTCCGGCCCGCGCCCAGAAGGCCCGTCGTCGTCCAGTCTCTCGTCATGGTCGACGCCGACAACGTGTGGCATTGGTGGCCACCGGAGGTGTCGTCGGTCTGTCTCGCCCCGGGAAACCGTACGCAGCGCAAGTTCGTCGCGGCGGCCGCGGACGCGTCGATGCTGGACCCGGTCGTCCTCGATCGTCATGTGAGGTGACGGCCCGAACGGCGCAAGGTTCGGCCGAGTCCACGTAGCTGCATTCATCGGGACGCGTACGCTGTCGCTCAGCCACCCTGCGAGCGAAACGCGAGTTAGGGTCGTCGTCTTGACCGTGAGCAATGCGACAACGGGCAGCGACACGCAACTGGAAGCGGCGGCTTCCGCGACGCCGGACGTGCCGTTCCCTTTCGTATTTGCCGGGCTGCTCCTCGCCGGTCTCATCGTTCGCATCTTGGCCATGCGAAGCACGTGGGGTCAGCCTGACGGCGATGACGCAATGGCGATGCAGATGGCCCTGCGCGCGTCGCAAGGTCATTTCTCTCTGCTCTTTTGGGGCGGCAACTACGGCGGGGCCGTCATCACGTGGGTCGAGGCGCCGCTCGTCGCGATCGTCGGAATGAAAATCTGGCTGTTCGACGTCGTTGACACTGCACTCATGCTCATCGCGGTGTTCTTGCTGCGAGCGATCGGCTGCCGCTTCGTGTCGCGGACGGCCGCGGACGTCGCAGCCGGGACGTTCTGGTTCTTTCCTGCACTGTGGTTGTTCTGGAGCTCGCGCGACTACATCTTCTGGCTGCCGGCAGTCGTGTTCGCATTCGCGACATGCCTATTCGTCCTGCGGTGGTTCGAGTCGCACAGTCGGCGTTGCCTGTTGGCCTGCGGCCTCTTCGCCGGCCTCAGCATCTGGTCGTACCCACTTGTGTTCCCCCTCATCGGACCGGCGCTCGCGCTGTTGTTGTGGGCGTTGCGAAAGGATCGCCGGGCGCTTGTGAGCCTCGCCGCGGCAGGGACGCTTGGCGTCGCACCCTGGCTCGCATTCTTCGTGCTCCACGGAAGTGCCGTCTTACAGGCGCAGACCGTGACCGGAAGCCGGTTCGCAGACCTCAAACACACTATTACGCAGGTGCTGCCGACCGCGCTGATCGGCGGCGAAAAGCGAGCCGGCGTCACGTGGGCGTTGGCGGACGCATCATCGAGCCACCTGAAGATACTCGGAGCGGGCATCTATATCGGCGTCGTCATCTATACGGTCATTGTCGCTTCCCGCCGCGAACTCGCGCTGGCAGCGTGCGGCGCGAGCATCATCATCTGGCCGATCGTGCTGATACTCGGTCACGTACCAATAGACGCCAACACGTATCGTTACGGCGTCATACCCGTCGCTCCGCTCCTGCTGATCGCGGTAGATCTACTTTCGAAGGTCCGGCTGGTTCCCCTGCTCGGTGTCGCCGCGCTCGTATTGGTGATACACACCATTTCTGGAGACACGGCGAACTTCGCCGCCGCACCGACCTGCGCTGAGCCGCTCAAGGAAACCAGCAAGGTCCTCATCTCGAGACACGAAACCGCGGTGTGGGCGAGCTACTGGCTGAGCGGGCCGTTGGACCTCTGCTCCGACGAGCACGTGATCGCAAGCTCGGTCGCTCCGCTTCGAGACCATGACGCAGAGATCAAAGCTGCAACCGCTCCGCGATCGATCTACGTCGTCTTTCCCGGCCAAGGGCTTGACCGGAAGCTGCTCAGCTGGACGGCCGCGCATCATGTCTCGGCACGTCGGACAGTCCCGGGCCCGTATGCCATCTGGGAGTTCAACTCCCAGGTGACACCGAAACAGATCGGTCTCGACAGCGCCTTCTAGCTCACTCGCATTGGATCTCTAAACGATGGTCCGACGCGCGGTCGCACACCTTTCGAGCCGTGAGACCGCCTCGGCGGGTTGTCGGGTTGGTCAGGTTGGGCGCGTCACGGAACGGCTGATGGCGACGGCAACCCATCAGCAAACGCAGTTGGCGACTGCGAACGCGACGTCCCTGCCGACAGCGACGCGCACGTCGACACCGCAGGCCGTGGCGGCGGTCAACCGTCGCCGGCTTTGCACACCTCGCCAAACCGGCCTGGGCTGGCGGGCGAGACGCAGCGGTCAACGGGATCGGCGTGGGAGCCGCGCTCGAGAGTGTGACGGACGCGACTGCCGTACCCCCCCCGCCGATCACCACGCAGCCGCAGCGAAGACCGGCATCGACACGTCAACCGGACCTCACTACCATTTGTTGAACCTGGGGGAGCGGGGCACAGATGCGACGGGTTGGGCGAACGCGGCGAAGCGTCGTTCTCGCGTCGGTAGCGGCGATTACGGCTTCGGTGTCGATGTGGAGCCTGGTCCCGACCGTGTCGGCCGGCGCCGCAGTGACGGTATTGGACAACTTCGAATGCTATTCCGCGGCGAGCGCGGCAACCGCCAAAGTGCCTGCGCCGTTCCCCGCGGTACCGAAGAAGGCGTCGGTAAAGAACGCATTCGCGCCCGGCGGTTTCGTCGCCGCGGTTGGGTCGTTGCAGTTGCAGTGCGATCCGACGCGCAAGACGGTCGTGTCCGCCGGCCACTCCGTGACGTCACCGATCACGAACGCCAAGGCACATCTGGTGTGCTGGACGGCCAAACCGAACGCGCTGAAGCTACCGTCGCTGTTGACCGTGAAGAACCAGTTCGGCACGAGCGGACTGGAGCCGACTGCCGCGCGCGCATTGTGCCTCCCGTCTTGGCAGACCACGACGATCCCGCCGAAATTCCCGCCGGCGGACACGCCGCCGAACCTCGACGTCTTCGCGTGCTACTCGGTGGCCCACCCGAGCGGCACGCCGAACTTCAAACCACCCGCATCGGTGCACTTGCAGGACCAGTTCGGCAGCGTCACGACAGCGGTGGGCGCGCCGAACATGCTCTGCCTGCCCAGCTCCACCACGATCGGCGGAACCGCGACGTGGACGAAGATCGCGGACCCGACCCAGTACGCCGTCTGCTTCGCGATCGCCTCAGGGACGACCGGAGCGCGGTCGACGGTGTACGACAAGAACCGGTACGGCGTCGGTGCGGTCAAGCTCGGACGCGACACTGAACTGTGCCTCCCATCACTCGAGGTTGTGGTCGCGCCGCCGACCACGACGAGCACCACGGCCGCTCCGACCACGACGACCGCTCCGACAACAACGACCGCGCCGGGAACGCCGATCGCGATCACGAGCTATACCGACGCGACCATCAAGAGCCCGATCGACATTACAGCTGGTCCCGACGGTGCGTTGTGGTTCACCAACGCGGGCAACGACTCGATCGGACGGATCACCACCGATGGGACGGTCACCAACTACACCGATCCCAGCATCGCCAGCCCGGACGGCATCACCGTCGGTCCCGACGGTGCCTTGTGGTTCACGAACGCAAGAACCAACACGATCGGGCGGATCACGACCGCCGGGTCCGTCTCTCATTTCTCGGGCACCGGCATCGACGACCCGCTCGACATCACGGCGGGCCCTGACGGTGCGTTGTGGTTCACCAATAACGGCAACAGCACGATCGGGCGGATCACGACCGCGGGGGCTGTTTCGAACTTCAAGACGGGAGCGTTCGGCGCCGTGTCGTACCCGGACGGCATCGCCGCCGGTCCCGACGGATCGCTCTGGTTCGCCAACACCGGCTATCCGGGAATCTCACAGATCACGACGGCTGGCGCGATCACCCGCTATTACGACGCGACGATCTCAACTCCGTATCGCCTCACCGCCGGGCCCGACGGAGCGATGTGGTTCACCAATAGCGGCAACGATTCGATCGGGCGGATCGCGACCGACGGAACGATCTCCAATTATCCCGACCCGACGATCTCCGACGCGCAAGGAATCGTCACAGGACCCGACGGTGCCCTCTGGTTCGCCAACTACGGCAATAACACCATCGGGCGGATCACGACCGCCGGGACTGTCACCGACTACAACAACCCCGCGATCTCGCTCCCCGACAGCATCACCGTCGGTGCCGATGGCGCATTGTGGTTCACCAATATCGGCAACAGCACCATCGGACGCATCGCCGTACCCTGAAGAAACGGCCCTGGCCTAGGTGGGAACCTTGGTGGGGAGCTGAGCCTCGATTGCCTTGACGGCCGAGTTGTTGCACACGTTGGCGGGCTGCCCACCCGTGACTTTGCAGATCGTCGCCGTGATCGCGTTGGCCGCGCCGATCGCGCCTTTGCTGATGTCGGTCGACGGGTCCGACAGCGCATCAGCGACTTCGTCGTGCGTCTTGCCCTGCAGTACCTGGGGATCGTACGTCGCGCCGGAAATCATGTATTCGTTGGCGAAGTCGATGAACGGGATGCCGCCGCCGTCGCTCGTGTATGGCGGGACGTCGTAGGTGGACGCGAGTGAGGCTTGCTCTTTCGTCGGAACTTCGAGCGTCTTGTAGGAGTTGTCCTCCTGCTCGACCGATTCGAACTCGATGTACGGGCTCGAATAGGTCGCGCCGTGGAACGAGAACGTCGGCGTGTTCGGGTAGACCTCGGCCGGGCCTTGCGGGGTGACTTCAGCCGAGTCGGTGATCTGCACGTTCTTGAACGTCCCGAAGCGCGAGAACGCGTTCAGCATCGCCCACCGTTCGGTCCCGCAGTACGGGCAGTATTCGGCGCCGAGATAGACGATGCGAGGCTTACCGTCGACGGTGAGCGGCGTCGTCCCTGGAAGCTTTGACGGCTCGCCGGTGACGCTCCCTTGGCCCACCGCCGTGATCACACTTTCCGGTACGCCGGTAACTTTCGCGACGAGCGACGCGGGCGCCGGCTTGTCGCCTTTGAACCAGGTGTCCCCGCTCGCTGATTTCTTGGGCGAACTTGCGAACACGAATACCAGCGCGACGCCGATCGCGATGACGACCGCAGCGATGATCCACGACGTGCGGTCGGAGCGCTTGCCGGCGCTGTGCGCCGCGACGACGGCGCGACCTTTGCGGGCCTGTGGGCGTCGTTTCGGGTCCGACTTGCTCATAAGACTCCTCGTGCGGACAGGGTGAGCGTGTCTTCAGGATCTGACACGTCGGTGGGTTCGGATTCGGGCTCGTCCGGTCGGTCGGAGCGTACGAGCAGCATCATGGCGATGATGAACGAGAAAGCTGCGAGCGACATGAACGGGATCGACACAAAACCGAATTCCCAGATATAACGCACCGTACAGGGTTCGGCGATTTTGCAGAACGGGCCGTGCTGGGCCGGAAACGCCTGAAGTTGGGTGTGGTAGATCGCAAATGCCGCCCCGATGAGCGCCGGTGGCAGCACGTACGCCCACACCTCCCGGTCGCGGCGGAGTCCGCCGACGAGGAGCGCAACCGCGAGCGGGTACATGCAGATGCGCTGATACCAGCACAGGGGGCACGGCAGGAAATGCGCGATCTCCGAGAGATAGAGGCTGCCGAACGTCGTGAAGGCAGCCACCGCCAAGGCCAGCCACACGGCATTGCGGCGCAGGTCGTCGAATAGGTATCCGGCGGTCGAGTCGGGACTGCGCCGGTGGATCACCGCCAAGACGATGGTGAGCAGGGTCGCGGCCCACACGAACAGCGACAGCACGGCGAAGAGCTTCGAAAGGTCGGCCGTACTCATGGATACATCATCGGTCGCGCGAGGGGGTCGTTGCAGGTCGGGTCCAATCTGGGCCGTCCGAGCAAGCCTGGCACACGCCGACGGCGTCGAGCTCGTGGGAGCTCAAAATGAAGCCTTGGTGGCGTGCGAGCTGTGCGAGCGCTTCGTCGAGTCGGAGCTCGAGGTCGTGGGGGAGCTGGACGTCGGTCATCGCTCCGCACGTCTGGCAGGACAGGTGGTGATGGTGGCCGACGAGTGCCTCGGTGAGCTCGAAGTGGGCCAGGTCCCCGACGCCGGCCAAGCGTCGGACGACACCTTCGGTTTCGAAGACGGCGAGGTTGCGGTAGACGCTGCTCGGGCGCTGCGTGGGAGACCGCTCGACGATCTCATCAACAGTGAGTGGCCGGCCTGCCTCGGCGAGCGCTTGGATCAGGTTGCGGCGAGAACCGGTATAGCGGCCGTCGTGATCGGCGAGTCGCGCGGCGACGTCCTCGTGGAGGTCCGGCGGCATTCGCCCAGCATACCCGGCAGAAATGAGCATGATTCTCGTTCTTGATTGGTGGGCTTCGCGAAGAACAGCACCATCGTCCGATGCGCCGCCCGGCGCGCGAGCCCGGTGGGCCCGCCGTTCCGGTCCGAATCGCGTTCCTGGCGCTGTCGGCGTCGGTGGGGGCGAAGGACGGCGGGCCCGAGGCGCGGGTGGCCGGACTCATCCTCCGGGCCGCCCGGCAACGCGCAGTATCGGTCCTGGCCGGTTTCGGTCTCCCGGACGGCGTTGCGGTCAAGTCGATCGGGTCGGCATGACGCGGCAATCGTCCGACGGGATCGTCCCTCCCGAGTTGGTCGATCACGGCCGCGGCGGGACGCGCCGACGTGGTCGTCGGGCCCAACGTGGCCATGTCCGCCCCGCGCTGAGTTCGGCGTAACGCTCGTCGTGGAGAAGTTCGGCTTGTGGGTCGGCCAAGGGAACAAGGGGACCTGCGACCCATTCGAGCAGTTGATCGGCAAAACGTGGGTTGCGGGCGAGGACAGGACCGTGGAGGTAGGTGCCGACGACCCGTCCATGGACGACTCCGTCGTTCGCGCAGTCGCGCTCAGGTTTTCGGGGTCCGAGCGGGAGTTCTCCCGGACCGAGCGCCGTGACGCCGCGGTGGTTCTCGAAACCGACCAGCCAACCCGTGCCGAGTGCGTCGTCGCGGACGGCGACCTCACCGACTAATCGTGCCGGCGCTCGAGTGGTCACGGCGTCAACCAAACCGAGTCCGGGCACCGACGTGCCGTCGGGGTGTGGGAGCGAAGTTCCGATCAGTTGGAAGCCGGCGCATACGGCCAACAGGACTGCTCCATTGTCGACGGCGTGATGGAGCGCGCCGGAGGCGCGAAGTGTGTCGAGCGCAGCGAACTGCGGTGAGTCCTCACCGCCACCGAGCAGGTAGATCGCCGCGTGGCGGGGGATCGCGTCGGCGATGCCGACCTCGACGATGTGCGCCGCGATGCCGCGCCGCACGAGGCGGCGCCGGAGCACGAGTGCGTTCCCGCCGTCGCCGTAGGTCCCCAAAAGTTCGGGGAACATGAGTGCGATGTCGATCGCAGAGTCAGGAGCCACGGTCCAGCTCTCGGGAGAGCGCCAAGAAATTCGTGTACGTCGCCGCGATCACGACAGGATTGCCACGAGCGGACAGGGCCGCGACCAGCGGGTCGCGCGTGTCTTTTCGGTATGCGACGCCGGCGTGGTCGAGCCGCACCGCGAGATCGGTCGCGCGTTCACCGGTCGCGATGACGGCCCGCCCGACCAGGTGTTCGAACGGAACGTCCCACAGCCATGACGGGTCTCGGCCGTCTGGACCTCGCGCATTGACCGCGACGACGACCGTGCCCTGCCCGTCCGGCAGAACATCGTCGATCACGTCGAGCGTCTCGACCCAACCTGCGGGGTTTTTCGCGAGCAGCAAGAGCAGGTCGTGGTTGCCGACGCAATATCGCGCGTAGCGGCCGGAGACAGCATGCACGTGTGCGACGGCCTCAAGCGCGGCGTCGGTCGATACGCCGAGCGCCCGCGCTGCGCCGATCGCGACCGCGAGGTTGCCGCGGTTGGCGCGGCCGGGCAGCGCAAGCGAGTAGTGATATTCCACGCCGGCTACCCGCAGGTTGTGGGCGCGACATTCGATCGTCGGCTGCGGACGTTCGAGCCCGCACGCCAAACACGACCATGAGGTCGAGGTGCGGGCCAGGAGCGCACCGCACGCCGGACACGCGCCGGCGTCGCTGTGCCACTCGGCGCCGCCCGCAACCCATGTGACGTCGGTCGTGGTGCTCGCCGCCCACACAACGAGGGGATCATCGACGTTGGCCACGACGCGTGCGTCGCGATGGGCGGCGAGGGTGTCTCGCCAACGCAGCGCGAGCATGCGGGTTTCGGAATGGCGGTCGAGTTGGTCGCGGCTCAGGTTCAGGAGGGCGACGACCGCCACCGGAGCTGCGTCGAGCGCGGCCGGCAGGTAGGACTCGTCCACTTCCAGGATGACTGGCCCCGGCGCAGCCGTGCCGTGCGAATGTCCGTCGAGGAGCGCGCTGACCCATCCGGCCGGCAGGTTGGCGCCGTCTTTGTTTGTCGTGACACCGGCGCCGAGGGCCGCGGCCACGAGCGCGGTCGTGGTGGTCTTGCCGTTCGTTCCGGACACCAGGCACACGGCACGATCGGTGAGCAACGTTGGCAGAAGGTCGGGTGCAACTTTGAGCGCGACGTAGCCGGGAAAGACGCTGGCGCGACCTCCCCGGAGCTGTGCAACAAGGCGCGCGCCGCCGGCTGCGATCTGCGCGAGTCGCACGCGAAGTGCCGCCCACCCTGCGACCGGGTTGGCGGCGGATCGTGTTGGATCGGGCGTCACGGCCGTGACGCTAATGGGGGCGTTCAGGACGCAGTTGTCCTGGCGCGCTTAGGAAGCCAGGTGTTCACGAGTGTCGCGACGCGGGCGGGAAGTCTCTGTTCGATCTTCGTGGCCCGGGCGGCTTTGATCTTGCCGGCTTGCACGGCCGCGTTGAGCTTGGTCGTCGCCGCGGCGACGAGCGCGTTGATGACGGTCTGCGGATCGACATTGTTCGCGGTCGCGATCTGCGCGATGGTCTGGCCGGCGAGGAGATCTTGGCGGAGTGTCTTGCGGTCGATGCCGATCGTCTTCGTGATGATGGCGATGGCGCCGTTGCGGATCAACGCTCGGAGCCGAATCCGGGCCGCTCGGACGCCCGGCATGACCGCCGCCGGTGTCTCCGACGATCGACCCTGCACGGTTGTCGTGGCCGGGGAGGAACTGGGGTTGGTGGCGGCGCCCGCGAGGGCGACGCCCGACGTTGCGAGGATGGCGGCGGTGGTGGCTGTAGCGATTGCGGTGCGGAGTTTCATTTGGCCACCATGTCCCTTCAGTGTGAGACCGGCATGGGCGAAGTGTGAGGAGCGCGTAAAGACCAGGTTCAGGGCCGTCCGGTCAGCTCGCGCACGATGTCGAGGATGCCGTCGACGCCCGAACCGTGCAGGGTCATACCTCCGTCGGTCACGATGTTCTGGCCGGTCACGAATCGGGCCAGGTCGCTGCACAGGAACACCACCACGTCCGCGATGTCCGCGGGGCTCCCCACCCGGCCCAACGGCGTCTTGGCGATCATGTGCTCCTCGCGGCCGAGGCCACGCCTGTCGAGCAACAGTTTGGTCATCGGGGTGGCGATCATGCCGGGCGACACTGCGTTCACGCGGATCGATGGCGCATATTCGAGCGCGGCTGATGCACTCAACGCGGCGACAGCAGCCTTCGCGGCCGCATAGGGCGCCTCGCCCGCGGCCGGTCGCGTGCCCGAGATCGACGCCGTCGACACGATAGCGCCGCCGCCCGATTCCAAGATCAGGGGAGCGACTGCCTTGAAACCGTGGAACACGCCGGTCAGGTTGAGGGTGACGATGCGTTGCCATTCGGCGAGATCCCAGTCGTGGATCGCCGCCATCGAGCTACCGCCGGCGTTGTTGAACAGAAGCGTCAGCCCGCCGAGCTGCTCGTGCGCGTCGAGCGCGGCGCGGTGCAGCGCGCCGAAGTCGGTGACGTCGACGCCGCACGCGATCCCGTCGATCGACTGGGCGACCTCGGCGGCGTGTTCCGCGTCGATATCGACGACCGCGACCCGTGCGCCTTCGGCGGCCATGCGCCGACAGGTGGCCGCGCCGATCCCGGACGCACCACCGGTCACGAACGCGCGTTGACCGTCGAGCAGACCCATAGGCCGAACCGTACCGCGACGAACCGGCCACTGATCGTCCACGACGAGCTATCGTTACAGGCCTTCCAGGGCGGTTGGCTCAGTTGGTAGAGCACCTGCATGACGCGCAGGAGGTCAGGCGTTCGAGTCGCCTACCGCCCACCCGATCTTCTTGAGGTCCGATATCCGACCCGGCGAGCAACCGCCTCGGCCGCTGATGGCCTGCGTGTGTCCGGGAACGCTGCGCGGTCGACCTAGCCTTGAGGGACCGGAGGAACCATGTTCATCGACGGCTCGATCCATCAGCTGCCCGACATCGATCAAGCCGAAACGACTGAGTGGCTCGATTCCCTCGACGCGGTCGTGGACAGCCGGGGCAAAGCCCGCGCGCACTACCTGCTTGCGAGGCTGATGGAGCGCGCCCGCGACAAGGGCGTTGGCGTCCCGTTGATGGTCCAGACCGACTACATCAACACGATCCCGCGCGAACAGGAACCCTGGTTCCCGGGTGACGAGTACGTCGAACGGCGGATTCGGGCGTTCATTCGGTGGAACGCAGTCATGATGGTCGATCGGGCGAATCATCGCTTCGACGGGCTCGGCGGGCATCTCTCCACCTACGCGTCGGCCGCCGCGCTCTACGAGGTCGGCTTCAACCACTTCTTCCGCGGAAAGTCCGACGGCGGGTACGGCGATCAAGTGTTCTTCCAAGGCCACGCCGCCCCAGGCATCTACGCCCGCGCGTTTCTCGAGGGGCGACTCACCGAGGACCAGCTCGACCACT
The DNA here is from genome assembly GCA_052148155.1 of Acidimicrobiia bacterium. Lineage (GTDB taxonomy): Bacteria > Actinomycetota > Acidimicrobiia > IMCC26256 > PALSA-610 > JBBQER01. Next base: position 12,238 of record JBKQIY010000039.1, read on the forward strand.
TTCGGCGCGAAGTCGGCGGGAACGGGCTGCCGTCATATCCGCATCCGCGCCGCCTCCCCGACTTCTGGGAGTTTCCGACCGTGTCGATGGGGCTCGGCCCGATCAGCGCGGTGTACCAAGCGCGGCTGAACCGATACCTCTACAACCGCCATCTCGTCGACACCTCGAAGGCACGTGTGTGGTGCTTCGTCGGCGACGGCGAGATGGACGAGCCCGAGGCCACCGCGGCACTACGACTCGCAGCGCGTGAACAGCTCGACAACTTGATCTTCGTCGTGAATTGCAACCTGCAGCGACTCGACGGTCCGGTACGCGGCAACGGCAAAGTGATCCAAGAGTTCGAATCAGCGTTCCGTGGCATGGGGTGGAACGCAATCAAGGTGATCTGGGGGGGAGGGTGGGATGACCTTCTCGCCCGCGACATCGACGGCGTGCTCGTCAACAAGATGAACTCGACGCTCGACGGAGACTTCCAGAAGTACGCAGTCGAGTCGGGCGCATACATCCGCGAACACTTCTTCGGCCCCGATCCTCGTCTGCGCAAAATGGTCGACCACCTGACCGACGATCAACTCCAGAAACTCCCTCGCGGCGGGCACGACTACCGCAAGTTGTACGCGGCATACAAGACTGCACTTGAGCACGAGGGCGCACCCACGGTCATCCTCGCCAAGACGGTCAAGGGCTGGACCCTCGGCGCCGATTTCGAAGCGCGAAACGCCACGCACCAGATCAAGAAGATGACCGTCAACGAGCTGAAGAGCTTCCGCGATCGTCTCTATCTCGAAGTACCCGACGAGGCCCTCGAGAGCGGCGAACCTCCCTACTACCACCCCGGCTTTGGTTCGCTGGAGTACGAATACCTGATGGAGCGGCGCCGCTCACTTGCCGGATTCCTTCCCGAGCGCGTCGAGCGGTCCAAGACGGTCGTGTTCCCCCGCGACGAGGTGATCGACCAGCTCACCGCGGGAACCGGCGACAAAGTGCAGGCCTCGACCACGATGGCCTTCACGCGACTTCTGCGGGTCCTCCTCAAGGACCCGGAGTTCGGGCAGCGGGTGGTTCCAATCATTCCCGATGAAGCGCGCACGTTCGGGATGGATGCACTGTTCGCGGAGTTCAAGATCTACTCGCCGCTCGGCCAGCGCTACGAGCCGGTCGACGCGGCGCTCATGCTGTCGTACCGCGAGGCCACCAACGGCCAGCTGCTCGAGGAGGGCATTACGGAGTCGGGCGCGATGGCGTCGTTCGCCGCGGCCTCGACCGCCTACTCGACGTGGGGCTACCCGCTGATCCCGTTCTTCATCTTCTACTCGATGTTCGGCTTCCAACGCATCGGCGACCAGATCTGGGCCTATGGCGACCAAAGAGGCAAAGGATTTCTGCTCGGCGCGACCGCCGGACGCACCACCCTGACCGGCGAGGGACTCCAGCACTGCGATGGTCAATCATTGCATTACGCTATGGCTGTTCCGAACTGCCGGGCGTACGACCCGGCGTTCGCGTTCGAGGTCGGCGTGCTCGTGCGCGACGGAATCCGCCGCATGTACGGCGCCGCCGGCGAGAACGGCGCGAACGACGACTGCTTCTACTACCTCGCGCTCTACAACGAGAACTACGTGCAGCCGCCGATGCCGGACGGCGTCGAAGAAAGCATCGTGCGAGGCATCTATCGCTTCCGCGCCGCGCCCGAATCCCGCACCCATCGTGCACAGATCCTCGCAAGCGGACCGATGGTGCTGTACGCACTCGAAGCCCAAGCGCTGCTCTCACAGCATCATGACGTCGGGGCCGACGTGTGGAGTGTTCCCGGTTGGAAACAGCTACGCGACGACGCGATCGACAGCGAACGTTGGAACCGACTCCACCCAGCCGAACCGGCGCGGACCCCGTTCGTGACCGAGCAGCTTCGCGACACCGAAGGTCCGATCCTGGCAGTCACCGATTGGGTCAAGTCGGTCCCCGACTCGATAGCCCGCTTCGTGCCGCAGCCGTACCTCGTACTCGGTACGGACGGCTACGGGTTTTCCGACACGCGGTCGGCGTTGCGCCGACACTTCGAGATCGACGCGGCGCACATCACGGTCGGGGTCCTACAAGGCCTTGCCCAGACCGGCGACGTCAAGGGTGAGGTGGTCGCGGACGCCATCCGCCGCTACGACATCGATCCCGAACAGCGAGATCCGCGCCGGTCCTGAACAGCTCAGCGTGTCGAACGTCGACGCGACTGGCGACCGCTACAAGTGATGGTCCGGGTCCCAGTCCTCGTCGTCTTCGAAGTCGTCTTCGAGCTCGTCGTCGTCTTCGAGGTCGTCGTCGGATTTGCTGTCCAGGTCGGCCAACGTGCCCGGACCTTCCCGGAACAGACCGTCGTCGTAGCCCTGCTTGAGTTCACGCGCTTCGCGGAACCGGCGCGCTCGTCCTTTTCTGGGCACGTCGTCACCTGCCTGGGAGTCGTACCGACCATTATGCCTCGGTCATTCGGCTCGCGGGCGCGCCCGACGGCAGTTCGTACCCGGCCCGGCCGCGAAATGGCTGATGGCCGTATCGGTCGAGGTGGATCAGGTTCCCGATCGGGGCGACCGGAGCTGGGGTCGGGACGCCCCGTGGCCGCCCCAGTGGAACCACCACGACGGGCGTGACCTGGGCCGGGAGCCCGAGCGTGCGGCGGGTCGCCCACCGGGACCAGAGCGCAATCGTGCTCGCGGCGCCCCCGAGCCCGAGCGCGGTCCCGGCCAGCAGGAGGTTCTGTACCGCCGGGAAGACGCCCGCGTAGAAGGATGCCGCACCGATGGCCGAGAACACCGGCCGTCGGCCCCGAACGCAGGCGACGATGATGACCGGCACGTCCTCGAAGTGGTCTGCTTCCCACTGGCGGGCCTCGAGCAGCGCATCGTCGCCTGCGCGCGTGTGCAGGACCCGTCGATACACCGACCATCCCTGGCGATATGAGCGGGCAAGCTGATGGCGAATGTCAGGGTCCCTCACCACGACGAACTCACAACGCCGGCGTTGACCGGCGGTGGCCCGGCTGGCCAGCTCCAGCAACGTCAGGACGGTCGCGTCGTCGATCGGGTCGGGTCGCAGGCGATGAATCGGCGCCTGTGCACGCATGACCGACCCCAGCGAAGCATCGAGCGAGTCCGTCTGCCCGGCATTGGAAACCATCCGAGCAAGGTACCTACTTGCCCGACAACTTGGCCCACAGTGCCAAGTAGCTGGGATATTCGATCGCGTCGGTCACGTAGCCCGCACGGCGGAGCTCGGCGTGCAACTTCGGGAGGTTGGCCATGGGAACGCCCGAGTCGACGTGGTGGGCGAGATGCCAACCGATGTGATACGGGACGAGGAAGAAGCGGCTCAGGAACGATTGCTGCACCGAGTGCGTCGTCAGGCGGCGATCCTTCGATCGTTCCATCCCGCCATGCTCGGCGATCGAACGCAGCCGGTTGATCACCCGCCACACCGTGAGATACGGCGCCAACCACAAGATGAAGTACACCCAAGGGTGATGGAGCGCGCACCCGATCGCGATGAGCACGACCTGCACGGCGACGATCCGTCGTGCTTGTGACCGCACCGCGGGTTGCGGGGCGCGCACACCGCGTACGAGTCCCTTCAAGAGTTTGAAGCCGGTGCGGCCCGTCGCGTCGCGCACAAGTTTGCGGCGCAACGACGCCCTGACGATGGGGTAGCCGCGGTACAGCGGAATGTCGGGTTCTTCGGGACCGAACTCGTCGCGGTGATGGGCCATGTGTCCGCGGCGATACAAGTCGATCGGAGTGAACGACGGGAATCCCAGCAACCAGCGGCCGACCCAATCGTTGACTCGTCGAGCGCGGAACAGCATGCGATGCGCGGCTTCGTGCATGAGCGCGGCGAACTGGGCGTGCGCACGACCCATGAGCACGAACGCCAGCACCCAAACGAACAAATTGTTGATCCATACCGCGGCGACAACAATTCCGATCGTCTGCGCGTAGAGGAAAATCACAGCCAACGCATTGCGGGTATTGGGAATGCGTCGAAGCTCCTCGCGCCACCGCGGCGCGGGCCGGGCGTTCGCGGCCAAGCGTTCCGTCGGGTGGAACCCCGTGAGCGCCTCGGGATCGGGCAGCATCGTCGAGGCGGTCACGAAGCCATGTTACATTCCACCGACAGATGAATCAAGAACGTAAGGAACCTGAGGGTGTCGACGGTGTCGAGCTCCTTGATCGCCCGCTGTCGCCGCGCTCTTTGATCGGCAGCCTCCTGCTCGGAATGCGCCCGCCGCGAATGCCCGGAAACCGCCTCGTGGAGTGGTGCGGGCTGTTCGGAGTGGCCGAAGGGACCGCGCGAGTTGCCCTCAGCCGGATGGTTGAGCGGGGCGAACTGACCTCGACCGACGGGACCTACGAGCTGGCCGGACACCTACGTCTCCGTCAACCCGCGCAGGATTGGAGCCTCGATCCCCAGCTCGCCCCCTGGACCGGCGAGTGGCTACTGGGAGTCGTCGAGGCCGGCGCCCGAACCGCTTCGGAGCGGTCTGCGTTTCGTGAGGCGGCAAGACGGCTGCGCACGGTCGAGTTACGCGACGGCGTCTGGGCGCGGCCCGACAACCTTCCGCGCGCCGCGGCTCCGTCGGAGGCATGGGCGACGGCAGACGCGCAGTGCACCTGGTGGTCGGGCCGACCGTCGGCTGACAGCTCGGCGCTCGCGACGCGGCTGTTCGATCCCGCAACCTGGGCCGAGCGGGCACGAGCGCTGTACGACCGGCTCGTTTCGTCGACCGAGCGTGTGGACTGTGGCGAAGCCGACAAAATCGCCGACGCCTTCGTGGTCGGTGCCGCCACGCTGGCTCACGTGCGCGCCGACCCGCTGCTGCCTTTCGAGTTGTGCGGTCAAGCCTGGCCCGGGGACGCGCTCCGGGCCGCGTACCTCGAGTACCAATCGGCATTCTCTGACGCAGTCCGCGACTGGTTCCGCACGCGGTGACGTAGCCTCCGAACGTGAGCCCAAAAAGCGGGAGCGCGTTCGTGGCCGGCGACCTTCTCGCCCAAGCGAATCGCGTGCTACCCGACGCAGTCGAGCTGCGACGCGCGATCCACCACCATCCGGAGCTCGGCCTCATCCTGCCGCGCACTCAGGCCGCCATAATCGACGCGCTCCGCGAGCTCAATCTCGAGGTGCGCGCCGGCGACAACGTGTCCTCAGTGGTCGCAGATCTGCACGGCAACCCAACCCACGACGCCCGCGTCATCCTCCTGCGGGCGGACATGGACGCGCTCCCGATGTCCGAAGACACGGGCCTGCCGTATGCGAGCGAGGTCGACGGCGCCATGCACGCATGCGGCCACGACGCGCACGTGGCGATGCTGGTCGGCGCGGCTCGGTTATTGGCACTACGAACCGCCGACTTGCACGGCACAGTTCGGTTCATGTTCCAGCCCGGGGAGGAAGGCTTTCACGGCGCACAGCACATGATCGACGCGGGGCTTCTCGAACAGCCCAACGTCGACGCAGCATTCGCGCTGCACGTCGCGCCCAACTTGCCCTCCGGTTCGATCTCTACCCGCGGTGGGGCATTGATGGCGTCCGCAGACGTGATCGACATTCTTGTCACCGGCAAGGGTGGACACGCCTCGACTCCATACCTTGCCAACGATCCGATGCCAGTCGCTGCGGAGATCGTCCAGGCACTACAAGTGATGGTCACGCGCCGAATCAACGCGTTCGATCCCGTGGTCGTCACGATCGCGAAGATGACGGCCGGTACGACCAGCAACGTGATTCCCGAGTCCGTGCATTTGCTCGGCACGCTGCGCGCCGTATCCGAATCGGGCCGAAGTCTGGCGACTGCCGGCGTCGAGCGCGTCGCTACTTCGATCGCGCAGGCCCACGAAATGCACGCGGACGTGACGATCGTTCCCGGATATCCCGTCACCGTAAACGACAACGAGTTCGCGAAGTTCGCGCTCGACGTCGGGCGAGATCTCGTAGGTGACGACCACGTTCTCGAGATGCCGACGCCCGCGATGGGTGCCGAGGATTTCTCGTACGTGCTGCAGAGACGTCCCGGAGCGCTCGCGTTTCTCGGTGTTTGTCCGCCAGGGGAGCGGCCAAAACGCGCACACTCGTGTCATTCCAATCGAATGGTCATCGACGAGGACGGCATGCAGACCGGGATCGCGATGCATACCGCCGTCGCGCTGTCATATCTGGCCGACCCCACGTCCGGAGACGTCGGGCAAGCGGTGAAGTAATCTGCTTGCCTTCCCGGGCGGTTAGCTCAGACGGCTAGAGCGCATCCTTCACACGGATGAGG
>JBKQIY010000040.1:0-8848 GCA_052148155.1 Acidimicrobiia bacterium
GAACGAACGAACGAACGAACGAACGACCGCTCGTCCGCCGCGATCGCGAACCTGGCCCCGATATGTGCTCCGGGTATGACGCCGCGGCGAGCGCGAGCGCGTGGGTCCAATCGATGTCTCCCAGACACGCGTGGGTGATCGTGCCAGATCGCAAAGATGCCGACGCACGACAGCGCGGTCGCGATCGTCGGTCGCAACGGCAATGCGACCACGATGAGAATGCCGGGACATGACGATCCCGCCGCCGATACCGAGCGATCCGGAAAGGGCCCCCGCCGCGACGCCGATCAGTCCCAACATCCACCACTCGTCGCGAAGTTCGTCGAGCTCGCCGGTCGTTCCGTCGGCACGAACGACCGGGACCGCAGTTGCGATCATCAGCCAATGCCCGCCGCCGCGGACCGAGCGCGACAGGCGCGACCCGATGACCGATGCCGGCACGCGCCGGCGTCGTGTTCACGGCGCCGCCGCCGGCGAACATCCCCTGAAGCACGTCCCCCAGCACGCCGACCGCGACCGTCACCACGATCTGGAGCGCGGGCGCCAAGACCGCCGGCCGTACCCGCCGGCCCAACCCGCTCAGCCAACGCGCAGCCCGAAACGTTCGGCCGGGGCTACGCTCTCGTCGTATGGCGAGCGATCTCCATCTGCAGGGTGTCTGGATCCCGCTCATCACTCCCTTCGACAAGTCCGGCGCGGTCGACGTCGACGCGATCGAACGCTTGTGCAGCGAATATCTCGCTGACGGTGTCGCGGGCATCGTCGCGCTCGGCACGACCGGTGAGTCGCCAACCCTCGACGCGGACGAAAAGCGCGCCGTCGTCGATGCATGCTCGCGCGTCTGCGCGCCGCGCGGCGCGCCGCTGATCGTCGGGACCGGCACGAACAACACCCGCTCCACGATCGCCGAGACCTGCGCGCTTGCCGGCATCCCCGGCGTGGTCGCGGCGCTCGTCGTCGTGCCGTATTACAGCCGTCCGGCGGAGACCGCGATCGTCGAGCACTACCGACTGGTCGCCGAATCGAGCCCGGTGCCGATCGTCGCGTACAACATTCCGTCGCGCACCGGCCGCGGGCTCGGCGCCCAATCCCTCCTACAGGTCGCGGCTATGGCCAACGTCGCCGGAGTCAAACAGGCGGTCGACCACCTCGACCTCGACACGCTCGAGGTCGTCGCCCACGCACCGGCCGGCTTCAGCGTCCTGAGCGGCGACGACTATCTCGCCTTCCCGCTTGTCTGCGTCGGCGGCGCCGGCGGCATCACCGCATCGGCACACGTCTGCACCGGACGCTTCGTCGCGATGGTCGAGTGCGGACTTGCCGGCAAACTCGAAGACGGCCGCCATCATGCTGCGGCGCTCCTCGAAGTTGTGAAGACCGCATTCGCCGAACCGAACCCCGCGGTCTTCAAGGGCGTACTCCACGCGCAGGGTCGGATCGCCACCGCGGACCTGCGGATGCCGCTCGCCAACGCGTCGAGTGCCGCGATCGATCGGTGTCTCGCCGCGATCGACCGCGCCTCGCACTGAACTTGTCGGCCCCGCTCGCCTCGATTCGTCACCGCCCGATACCGTGCGGTCCATGAGCCGACGAGCCGCCTGGACCCTCATCGCGCTGTGCGCATGGACGCTGTGGGTATGGCTCACGTTCATGTGGATCATCGGTCACCAGCAGCACCCGATGGGGTTCAAAGTCGTCCACGGCCTGATCGCCGCCGGGTCGATCGCGTTCGGCCTGGCCGCGGGCCGGATCGGCTACCGGGCGTTGCGGCCCCAACCCCAGAACTCTGACGACCCGGCCTGGGCCGATCGGCAGGAAATCCCAAATCGGGAAGGCCTGGCCTCTCGATAACGTTCGAGCCGACATGACTTCCGCCCTGGCGACTTCCGAGCTGATCCCGTTCGACCGGACGACCCGCGCGTTCAAGCAACGCTGGTGGATCCTCGCAGTGCTGTGTCTCAGCCTGCTGGTGATCATCGTCGACAACTCCATCCTGAACGTCGCGCTTCCCCGCCTGCAGGAGGACCTCAACGCCACGTTCAGTCAGCTGCAGTGGATGGTCGACTCGTACACGCTCGTGTTCGCGTGTCTGCTCCTGACCGCTGGGAGCCTCGGAGACCGTTTCGGGCGCAAAGGGGCCCTGCAGCTCGGCATGGTCATCTTCGGCACCGGCTCGCTGCTGTCCGCGTTTGCGTCCACGCCTTCGCATCTGATCCTCACCCGGGCCCTCATGGGCGTCGGCGGCGCGTTCATCATGCCTTCGACCTTGTCGCTCATCACCAACGTGTTCCCACCCGAAGAACGCGGCCGCGCGATCTCGTACTGGGCCGCGATCGCCGGTATCGGCGTCGCGCTCGGCCCAGTGAGCGGCGGCCTGCTGTTGGAACGCTTCTATTGGGGTTCCATTTTTCTCGTGAACCTGCCGATCGTCGCGGTCGCCCTCGTGGCCGGCGGATTCCTCCTGCCGAAGTCCAGCGATCCCGCACACCCCCGACTCGATCTTGTCGGTGCCACCCTCTCGATCACCGGGCTGCTCGCGTTGGTGTACGGCATCATCGACGGCCCACTCGACGGATGGGGCAGCGCCCGCATCGTTGTCGCGTTCGTGGCGGCCGCGACGCTGCTCGGCACGTTCGCGTGGTGGGAATCGCATTCGAGTCACCCGATGCTCAACATCGGCTTCTTCCGCAACCCTCGGTTCTCGGCCGCGAGCACCGGACTGATGCTCATCTTCTTCGCGATGTTCGGCGCCACGTTCTTGCTCACTCAGTATCTCCAATTTGTGATGGGGTACTCACCGCTTCGGGCCGGCGCCGCGCTTCTTCCCTGGGCCGCGATCATGCTGGTCGCCGCGCCCACGAGTGCACGTCTCGCCGAACGTTTCGGAACGAAACGTGTCGTCGGGGCCGGGCTCAGCTGCGCGACACTGTCGCTGGTGTTGATGAGCACGCTGCCCGCGACGAACATCGGCTACCTACGCGACGTGATACCGAGGCTCGTCCTGTTGGCGTTCGGCATGGGTCTGACCATGGCGCCGGCGACGGAATCGATCATGGGTTCGTTGCCGCGTGCGAAGGCCGGCGTCGGTTCGGCCATGAACGACACGACCCGCCAGGTTGGTGGTGCCCTCGGCGTCGCCGTGGTCGGCAGCGTGATGACTTCGGTGTACGGAAGCCGGGTCGCGGCCGCGATCACCGGCGCCCACATCCCGGTCGAAGCGAACCTGCTCGGCCAAGCTCGTCAAGACTTGTCGACCGCGCTCGCGATCGTCACGAACAAGCACGTGCCGGTCGCGGTGCAGACCAAGCTGATCGCGCAAATCAACGAGGCATTCGTGGCCGGGATGCACCGCGGCGTGTTGTTCGCGGCGGCCGCGACGCTGCTCGGCGTGTTCATCGTGCTGCGCTACCTGCCTGCGACCGGCTCCGAGGTCGACGGGATCCCGGCCGGCACATCCCCCGAAGAAATCGTCGAGGCCGGCGATGCCGTCAGCGTGAACGGCACCGGACCGCCCACGCCTGCCCTGGTCCCCGACGCCTGAGCGAGCCTCCCCCGCGTCGCGGCCAGCGCCGCACGTTTGGTACGACCCGCCCGCACCTCGCCCGGGTCGTCGTGGTCAGGCCGGGACGGCCTCTTCGAGAAGCGCTTGTTGTTGGGCGTCGTGCACCGTCGAGCTGCCCGAAGCGGGACTCGGGCTCGCGGGACGGGCGACGACGCCCACCGTGCTGCCGGAGCACATCTCTTCGATGAGGCGCCGCACGAAGTAACGGGCTCCCATGTTTCCAGGCTCTTCTTGCGCCCACACGACCTGCGCGCCCCCATAGCGGGCAAGCTCGGCGGCGATGTCGCGCTCGGGCCACGGGTACAGCTGCTCGAGGCGGACGATGGCGACCGGCGCGTGGATCTCGTCGCGCCGGGCGAGCAGCTCATGGCCGAACTTGCCACTGCAGAACACCAGGCGCGTCACCGAAGCCGGATCGGGAGCGGCCGGGTCGCCAAGCACGAGCTGGAATGCGCCCGACTCGAGATCGGCGGCCGCGGAGTACGTCGCGGGCATGCGCAGGTAACGCTTGGGTGTCATCACGATCATCGGCTTGCGTTCCCGGTCCAATACCTGGCGACGCAACACGTGGAAATACTGTGCCGCGGTGGTGGGGTACACGACACGCAGGTTGTCATCGGCGCAAAGGACGAGGAAACGTTCAAGTCGGGCCGACGAGTGCTCCGGGCCCTGGCCTTCGAAGCCGTGGGGGAGCAGGAGCACCAGCCCGCTCTGTTGGCCCCACTTGTCGTCTGCGGCGACGATGAACTGGTCGATGATCGTTTGTGCGCCATTGGCGAAGTCGCCGAACTGTGCTTCCCAACACACGAGGGCGTCGCGATCGGCGACCGAGTAGCCGTATTCGAACCCGAGCGCCGCGAACTCGGACAGCACCGAATCGTGCACCATGAACGGCGCGGCGTCGGCACCGAGATGCGCGAGCGGCGTGTACTCCTGTTCGGTCACGTGATCGACGAGCACCGCGTGACGTTGGCTGAACGTTCCTCGGCGCGTGTCCTGCCCGGCGAGACGAACCGGGCAGCCCTCAAGGAGGAGCGAACCGAACGCCAATGCCTCCGCGAGCGACCAGTCGACGCGATCGGTGTCGAGCTCGGTGCGCCGGTTTCCGGTGATCCGCTGGAGTTTGGGATGCATCGAGAAGCCGGGCGGCACCGTCACCAGCGCGTCCGCGATCAGCTCCAGCCGGTCGCGTGCCACTCCCGTCTCGATCGGCGCGATCGCGGTCGCGGGAGCCGATTCGGTGAGGTCGGAACGGCTCGGCTCGGGTGTGTGCGACGCCCTCGTCTCCTCGAAGGCTGCGTCGAGCCGGGCCCGGAAATCTTCGAGCGCCTTCTCGGCGTCTTCGAGCGTCAAATCTCCACGGTTCACGAGCAGCTCGGTATAGAGCTTGCGTACCGAACGTCGTTGGCTGATCACTTCGTACATGCGCGGGAGCGTGAACGCGGGCTCGTCACCCTCGTTGTGGCCGTAACGCCGGTAGCAGACCATGTCCACGACGACGTCCTTCTTGAACGCCTGACGGAACGCGAACGCGAGTTCGACCACTCGCATGCTTGCCTCGGGGTCGTCACCGTTCACGTGGAAGATCGGAGCTTGTACCGCCTTGGCGATGTCGGTCGCATAGACCGTCGAACGCGCGAAGCCGGGAGTGGTGGTGAACCCGACCTGATTGTTCACCACGATGTGCACCGTGCCGCCGACGTCGTAGCCCGGAAGCTCCGACAGATTGAGCGTCTCGGCGACCACGCCCTGGCCGGCGAACGCGGCGTCGCCGTGAATCAAGATCGACAGCACCTGCGTGTGGTCGACGTCGGCGCAGCGGTCCTGCTTCGCCCGCGTCATGCCTTCCACGACAGGATCGACCGCCTCGAGATGGCTCGGATTTGCAGCGAGGGCGATATGGATCGGGGCGACGGCCCGGCCCTTGAAGATGCCGGTCGCGCCGACGTGATACTTCACGTCTCCCGAACCTTGGGGAACGTTCGGGTCGAGCTCCCCTTCGAACTCGCGGAAGATCTGCGCGTACGATTTGCCGACGATATTTGCGAGCACGTTGAGTCGGCCGCGGTGCGACATTCCCATCACGACTTCTTGCATGCCGTCGTTCGCAGCTGCGTCGAGCAGGAAGGCGAGCATCGGGATCAGGGTCTCCGCGCCTTCGAGACTGAACCGCTTCTGGCCCAGGAATTTCGTGTGCAAGAAGCGCTCGAACGCCTCGGCCGCGTTGAGCCAACCGAGGATCTCGATCTTGTCGTCGTCTCCGACCTCCGTGTGCGCACCTTCGACGTGCTCCTGGATCCAGTTCTTTTGATCCGGCTCCTGGATATGCATGTACTCGACGCCGATCGTGCGCGCGTACGCGTCGCGCAGCATCCCGAGTATGTCGCGGAGTTTCATCATCGACTCGCCGGCGAGCCCCCCGGTCGGGAACTCTCGCTCGAGGTCCCAGATCGTGAGCCCCCAATGGATCGGGTCGAGTTCCGGATGCGTGTGCGGCTTCTTCAACCCGAGCGGATCGAGATTCGCGATCAGATGACCGCGCACGCGGTACATGTTCACCAGTTGTTGCACCGCGATGACTTTCTCGAGCCCTTCGACCGAGCCGGGCACCGGGCGATGGTCCCGCGACCAGCGGGCAGGCTCGTAGGGAACGCCGAGGCTGGCGAAGATGTCGTCGTAGAAGTTGTCGCTTCCGACCAGCTGATCGTGCACCGCCGCGAGCATCTCGCCGCTCTCCGCGCCTTGGATGATGCGATGGTCGTAGGTGCTGGTGAGCGTCACGACTTTGCCGACGCCGAGCTCGGCCAACGTCTGCGGGTCGGCGCTCTCGTATTCGGGCGAAAAGATGATCGCGCCGACGCCGACGATCACACCTTGACCGGGCATGAGGCGCGGGACCGAATGCATCGTCCCGATCGTGCCCGGGTTGGTGATCGTCACCGTCGTTCCGCTGAGGTCGTCGGGAGTCAACTGACTGGCGCGGGCACGTCGGACGAGGTCTTCGTACGCCGCGTGGAAACCTGCGAAGTCGAGCGTGTCGGCATGCTTCACGTTGGGCACGATCAGCGTGCGGGTTCCGTCGGGACGTTGCATGTCGATCGCGAGACCGAGGTTGACGTGGTCGTGATGAACGACGCTGGGCTTCCCGTCGATCATGCCGAAGCTGGCGTTCATCGCCGGAACCGATCGCAGCGCGCGGAGCACCGCGAAGCCGATCAGATGCGTGAACGACACTTTGCCGCCCCGGGCGCGTGCGAGATGGTTGTTGAGGATCTGACGGTTGACCTCGAGCAGCTTGGCGGGGACCGCACGCACCGACGTGGCCGTCGGTACCTCGAGGCTGGCTTCCATATTGGTGACGATGCGCGCCGCCGCGCCTCGCAGCTGCTGTGCCGTCTCGCCCGCGAGGATCACCGGGCCAGATCCGTTTCCGGTCGCGGCTGGAGCCGCCGGTTCGGGCGGCGACGGGCGCGGCGGCGGGGGAGTCGATGGGGTTGGCGCCGACGGCGTTTCCGCTCGGGGCCGATAATCGGCGAAGAACTCGCGCCAGGCCTCCGAAACGGCTTGCGGATTCTCGACGAACAGCCGGTACATCTCGTCCACGAGCCCGGCGTTGGGGCCGAGTTCTGCACGTCCGTTGGACGCCATCTCCGTCATGTCAGCGGCGCACGAGGTCGGCGAGCCGGAACGCCAGATCGAGGGCCTGGCGTGCATTCAAACGCGGGTCGCAACGCGTGTCGTAACGCGACTCGAGGTCTTCGCCGCGTACCTCGTCGCCTCCGCCGAGGCACTCGGTCACGTTGTCTCCGGTCAACTCGATGTGGACGCCACCCGGCCATACGTGCTGTTCCCGACACGATGTGAAGAACTGCTCGACTTCGTGCATCACCGCGTCAAAGTGGCGGGTCTTGTATCCGCTCTCGTGCACGAACGTGTTGCCGTGCATCGGATCACAGGACCACACCACCGGATGGCCCGCGTGTTGCACCGCTCGTAACAGGCCGGGAAGATGTTCACCGACATGGTCGGCGCCCATACGGCTGACGAGCGTGAGACGGCCCGGTTCGCGGCCCGGATCGAGCCGGCGGCAGAGCTCGACGAGCGCGTCGGGGCTGACGTCGGGCCCGACCTTCAACCCGATTGGGTTTTGCACCCCGGAAAGGAACTCGGTGTGCGCGCCGTCGAGCTGGTGGGTGCGGTGCCCGATCCACAGCAGGTGCGCCGAACAGTCGTACCAGTCGCCGGTGAGGCTGTCACGTCGTGTGAGTGCCTCCTCGTAGCCGAGGAGCAACGCCTCGTGCGACGTGTAGAAGTCGACCTCGTGGAGTTGCGCCTCGGAGTCGAGGTCGATCCCACACGCGGCCATGAATCGCAGCGCCCGGTCGATCTCCTGCGCGAGTTCGTCGTAGCGGCGCCCTTCTCGACGGCTCGCGATGAACTCGAGGTTCCACTGATGCGCGCCCCGCAGGTCAGCGAACCCGCCTTTGGTGAACGCGCGCAACAGGTTGAGTGTCGCGGCGGCCTGGTTGTAGCCGCGCACCATCCGCTGAGGATCGGGACGGCGAGCCGCGGCGTCGAACGCGTAGTCGTTGACGATGTCGCCGAGATAGGACGGCAACACCATGCCGTTACGCTCCTCGGTCGGCGCCGATCGAGGCTTCGCGAACTGTCCCGCGATGCGGCCGACCTTCAAGGTCGGTACGCCCGTGCTGTAGGTGAGCACGAGCGACATCTGCAAGATCACTTTCAGCTTGTCTCGGATGTTGTCGGCCGAGAACTCGGCGAACGACTCGGCGCAGTCGCCGGCATGGAGTAGAAAACCTTTGCCTTCGGCGACACGCGCCAGTGTGGTCCGCAACGTGCGGGCTTCGCCGGCGAACACGAGCGGCGGCATTGCGCGCAGCTCGGCGAGCGCGGTGTCGAGCGCGCCAGCATCGGGCCAGGCCGGTTGCTGCGCTGCGGGGTAGCGGCGCCAGCTTGCCGGTTCCCAATCGAGGTTGGGGAGCGATTGCGGCGCGGTCATGCGCGCCCGCTCACAGGTACGCGCCGGGTGGGCGGTTGCCCGGCTCGAGCGCACGCCGTTGGCGCATCTCCTCGAACTGCTGCTGCGCTTGCATCTGCTGAGTGAACAGCGTCGCCTGGATTCCGTGGAACAGCCCCTCGAGCCACCCCACGAGCTGCGCCTGGGCCAAGCGGAGCTCCGATTCGGATGGGGTCTCGGTGGTGAACGGCAGCACGACCTCGGTGAGCTCCTTGCGCAGCTCCGGGGAGAGGACTCCTTCGAGC
>JBKQIY010000041.1:0-5066 GCA_052148155.1 Acidimicrobiia bacterium
CGGGCGATAACACCGAGATGACGGTCGAGTTGGGCAAGCCGATCGCGATGGATGAGGGGTTACGGTTCGCGATCCGTGAGGGTGGCCGTACCGTCGGTTCCGGCCGCGTCGTCAAGATCATGAAGTAACGTCCGGATCCCGGACCCACACAGAACGAGCGAGTCGACATGCCGAAGAGTGAGAAGCGGGTGAAGATCACACTCGCCTGCGAGGACTGCAAGCGGCGCAACTACATCACGATCAAGAGCCGTGTGAACGACCGCGAGCGGATCGAGATGAAGAAGTACTGCCGCTGGGACAAGCGCCACACGGTCCACAAGGAAACCCGCTAGGTCCAGGCGCAGATCACGCCCCCGGAGCATCCGGGGGCGTAACCTTTTGCGGCCCGAACAGGTCGGAATGCCGCATTCTCCACGGGAGGACTGATTGGACGAGGCCGAGCTGATCAGCGCCGCGAAGGCGGGCGACCGAACAGCGTTCGACGAGCTCGTTCGGCGTACCTTCGTGGACACGTTCACGCTCGCCCGGCGTCTCACGGGCAACGAAGAGGACGGGCGCGATGTGGTGCAAGACGCCTACCTGCGAGCGTGGCGGGGGATCGGGAAGTTCCGAGGCGAGGCTGCCTTCTCCACCTGGATGTACCGCATCACCGCCAACGCGGCCGCGACCAACGTGAAGCGGCGCCGACGCCAGCAGGCCGATCCCTTCGAGGACGATCTCGAGCCCGCCGACCAACGCACCGATCTGCAACCGGCGGCGATGGCCGAGTCGGCCGAGGCGCTCGAACGGATCTCGGTCGCGCTCGACGAGCTGCCGCCGAAGTTGCGCAGCGTGGTGGTGCTCAAGGACGTCTACGACCTTTCCCACGAGGCGATCGCCGACGAGCTCGGCATCACCGTCGCGGCTGCGAAGGTGCGGCTCCATCGTGGCCGCCGCAAGCTGCGCGACGTGCTGTACGACGAAGGAGCAGAAGCTCATGCTGTGTGAAGAGGTCACGGCGCTGTTGCCGGGAATGGTCGACGGCGACCTCGACGTCGACGACCACGCCGTGCGCCACATCGAGACCTGTTTGCGCTGTCAGGCCGAACTCGCACGCTACCGCCGGCTGCTGCGGACGCTCGCGCTGCTGCGCGCACGTTACGCGGAGCCGACCCCCGGCCTACTCGGCGAGACCCTCGCGGCCTTGACCGACGCCGCCGAGGAGGGCGCGCGGCGCACGTTGCTGTCCGGCCGGCGCCTCGCCTACGCCGGAGCGATCGGCGGGACCGCCGTGGCGGCGGGAGCCACCGCCGCGCTCCTCATCGCCCGCTCTCGGAAACGGTCGATGCGCCTGGCGGGCTGAGTCCCGGCCGACACCTGCCGCCAGTCAGTAGGGCCGACACCGCTGCTATCCTGAACCGGCCCGGACCCCGCGCCGGAGGGCAGTAGCTCAACTGGCAGAGCACCGGTCTCCAAAACCGGCGGTTGGGGGTTCGATTCCCTCCTGCCCTGCTCAAGCTGTGCACACCCAGTGAATCCTCTCCTCGGCGAGGCGACAACATGAAGCGGCTGGTATGAACCGACAGGTCAAGCGACAGATGGCCAAGCAGGAACAGGGCCAGCGTCCGCCTCGCGGCGGGGCGCCGAACCCGCGGACCGACCGGACAACGCCCGTTTCGTACCTCAAAGAGGTGCAGGGCGAAATGAAGCGGGTGGCGTGGCCGCCCCGCGCCGAGATCATGAACTCGACGGTGGTCGTCATCATCGGCGTCGTGATCATGACGGCGCTGATCTTCGGGTTCGACTACCTGGCCGGCGGCGTCGTCAACCACATCTTCTAGTGATGTCCGACCCGTTCGACCAGACCCACTCAGCCGTACCTGTCGACGAGCGGTCCAGCGACGACGCGATCGAGTCCGAACAGGTCCTCGACGACGCCGTCGAAGAGACACTCGTCGCGGCCGAGGAAGTGCTCCTCGCGGCCGAAGAGGTGCTCGTCTCGGCCGCCGACCTTGCCGACGCCGAGTTGATCGACGTCGAGGTCGAGGAGCTCACGCGCAGCACGTCGGAACCGAGTCCGTTCGACCGGGACGGTCGTTGGTACGTCGTGCACACCTACGCCGGCTACGAGAACAAGGTGAAGCAGAACCTTGCGAGCCGGGTACGTTCGATGGCGGTCGAGGATCGCATCTTCGAAGTCGTCATCCCGATGGAAGATGTCATCGAGTTCAAAAACGGCCGCAAAGTCGTCGTGCAGAAGAAGGTCTTCCCCGGCTATCTGCTCGTGCGTATGGGTCTCGACGACGACGCCTGGTACGTCGTGCGAAACACGCCGGGCGTCACCGGATTCGTCGGCAGCGGCGCGAAGCCGACGCCCCTGTCCCGCCGAGAAGTCGAGGACATCCTGGGGACCGGCGTGAAGGAAGAAGGCGCGCTGCCCGAGAAGAAGGTGCGACCACGGCTCGAGTACGAGGTTGGCGAGCAGGTGCGCGTCGTGACGGGGCCGTTCGCCGACTTCAACGGTCTGATCAGCGAAATCGACGTTGACCGTTCGAAGCTCAAGGTGCTCGTGAACATCTTCGGGCGGGAGACACCGGTCGAGCTCGAATTCGGCGACGTCGCCAAGCTGTAGCCCGTTCGACTAGACGAGGAAATCATGGCAAAACGTCGCGTCGCAGCGATCGTAAAAATTCAGATCCAGGCCGGCGCGGCAACCCCCGCGCCGCCGGTCGGAACCGCGTTGGGTCCACACGGCATCAACATCATGGATTTCTGCAAGGCGTACAACGCCACGACCGAGTCGCAGCGCGGCACGGTGATACCTGCCGAGATCACGATCTACGAAGATCGTTCGTTCACGTTCATCACCAAGACGCCGCCGACGCCGGTCCTGTTGCGCCAGGCGGCCGGCATCGACAAGGGCTCTTCGACCCCTCGCCGCGAGACGGTGGCGAAAGTGACGAAGTCGCAGGTCCGGGAGATCGCACAGACCAAGATGCCCGACGTGAACGCGATCGACATCGAAGGTGCGATGGCCCAAGTTGCCGGGACCGCCCGTTCGATGGGTATCGAAGTGGTCGACTGAACGGTCGAGTTCGTCTTGAATCGCGCTGCGGCGGCACCACCTCGGCCGTCGAACCGGGCGCAGCCACCTGAGGGAGCTTCTGAAAGGAGCGCAACATGGCGCAAGGCAAGAAGTACGTCGACGCCGCGAAGAAATACGACAAGGCGGTGTTGCACGAGCCGACCCAGGCGTTCGAGCTGGTGAAATCGCTCGCGACCCGCAACTTCGACGAAACCGTCGAGGTCGCATTCAAACTTGGGGTCGATCCCCGCAAGGCTGACCAGATGCTGCGCAGCACGGTTTCGCTCCCGGCGGGGACCGGCAAAGACGTGCGGGTCGCGGTGTTCGCGACCGGTGACGCCGCCGAAGAGGCACGCGAGGCGGGTGCCGACGTCGTCGGCTCCGAAGACCTCGTCGATCAGGTGCAAAAGGGTTTCCTCGACTTCGACATCGCGATCGCGACGCCCGACATGATGGGCCAGGTCGGCAAGCTCGGCCGTGTGCTCGGTCCTCGCGGCCTGATGCCGAACCCGAAGACGGGAACCGTCACCACCGCCGTCGGTCGCACCGTGTCGGAGTTCAAGGGCGGCAAAGTCGAGTACCGGACCGATCGTTTCGGCAACGTGCATGTCCCGGTCGGCAAGGTGAGCTTCCCGGTCGAGCACCTCGTGCAGAACTACGGCGCGGTGCTCGACGAGATCCAGCGTGCGAAACCGCCGTCGGCGAAAGGCAAATACCTCAAAGGCATCACGACGTCGTCGACGATGGGTCCGGGCGTGAAGATCAACCCCGAGGTGAAGGCCGCGGTGTAACGGTCAGGTTTCGCCGAATCCCACGCGATGGCGTTGCGTGCCGGGCGACAAACTCGGGATCGGCATCCGAGTCACGAGGAACGGCCGGGGCGACTCGTCGAGAAAGCTTCTGGTCGTGCGCCACAACAGGCCGCGGTGAACCTCGATCGTGACGCGACCGGCGAGCAGGGCCTCCACGAACTGCAACGCGAAGGCCCGGACGCGCAGGTGCAGCGGTTCGCCGCCGTACGAGACGATGACGACCCGGTCCTGCACCTGGAGTTCGACATCACGGTCAGCGCCGGCCCGGTGCACCAACCGGACGAGCGCTGCAGTGTCGGCGGAGGTGATCGTCACCCGGTCACGGTCGAGGCTCGGAGCGTCGGTCCGGTCGAAAAGCTCCTCGAGCCGGACCAAAAACTCGCGGATCATCGGCGTGACGGACATCCCCGCATCATTTCAGGCCCAGCTCCGCACGCCCGGCGGGCGGACCCGCCCAAGCGACAACCGCCGCAGGTCGCTGCCGACCTTGGAGTGGTAGCGTTGCCGGCCGTACTCGAACGCTGTTGACCTCCGGTCTCGATCCCGGCGACGGGCGAGGTAATGGGCCCAAGTGCCCGCCGGAAGAGGCGAAGCATGGCTCCCGCTCCTTCGGCGTGGTCCAACGCATTCGCCTCACTGACCAGAGGCCGAACGCAAGAGATCGCAAAGGACCGCCATGCCGACCAAGGCTCCTGCCGACAGCGCCCAGGTTCAGCGCAAAACCGCGGTCATTGACGACATCAAGGATCGGCTGCGCACGGCGGAGGCTTCGGTCCTGACCGAGTACCGCGGGCTCACCGTGACCGACCTTGCGACACTCAGGGCCGCGCTGCGTCCAGCGTCGACCGACTACAAGGTCTACAAGAACACCTTGGCCCGCCGGGCAGCAGCCGACGCCGGTCTGACCGACCTGGCCGGCTGGCTCGAAGGTCCGGTCGCGATCGCGTTCGTCCGCGCCGACGGCGACGCGGTCACCGCGGCCAAGGCGCTACGAGACTTCGCCAGAACCAACCCCAACCTCGTCGTCAAGGGCGGGATGCTCGGGCCGCGGATGCTGAGCGTCGCCGACGTCGAAGCCCTCGCCGACGTTCCACCACGCGACCAGCTGCTCGCCCGCCTCGCCGGGGGCTTCCAGGCGCCGCTCGTCAAGGCCGCCGGGCTGTTCCAAGCCTTCACCCGCAACTTCGCCT
>JBKQIY010000042.1:0-9719 GCA_052148155.1 Acidimicrobiia bacterium
CCGCGTTGGGTCACCCGCCAGTCCACCACCGTGCCGGCGGGGACCTGGTTGTACCCGACGTGCAGGTTGGTGCAGCTCCGCAGCTCCACTGGGAAGACCTTCGGCGGTACCACGGGCGGGGTCGTCACCGGTGTGGTCGTCACCGGCGTAGTCGTCACCGGCATGGTCGTCACGGCGGGTGCGAGCCAGGTCATGTCCGCGGTTGCGGTGTGGATGGCAGGGTTGCACATGAAACTCGCGGTGATCGTGTCGTTCCCGGCATTGGTACCGACGTAGGTGAACGTCACCTGGCCGGCACTGTTCGACTTGCAGTCGGCCGGGACACAGGTGCCGGTTGCGCCGGCGTTCACACCGCTGACGCTGAAGCTGACGAGCTGACCGACGAGCGGCGTTCCCGCTGCCACACTCCTGACCGTGGCCGTGATCGTATGTGTCGAATTGACCGGACCGGTTGCGGTCAACGGGCTCACCGAGATCTCGGAGTCCATCGCCATGACTTCGGGCCCGGCCGCCAGGAAGAACGCCTCGCCACATTCTGTCGCTTGCGTGGTCGTGTCCGTCCCACACGTCGATGCATCCGGCGAGTCGGTACTGATCGCGATCGGCACAAAGTCGGTCTCGAACGTCGGGAACGCCTCGTGCACCGCGCAGGGCCAGCCGGTCAGGTCGCTGGTCTTGAGGTTGCTGAACGCCGGCGTGGTGCCGATGACAGAGACCGTGGTGCCACAGGTCGGATGCGCGTTCTCGGTCCACGGTCTGGCCGTGCCGAGCGACAACATGTTCAACGTGGCGACCAGCGCAGGGTTGGGGCCGAATGTCTGCGCGTCGCAGGATGCGTCGAAGTAGACGCCGGTCGCGTGGCCCGTCGTCGGTGCGAGCGCTGCCGCATACGCGATGCCGTCAGCGATCCCCTTGGCCGCGCCCGGATGGGCGGCGCCCGCAAAGACTGGTGCGGACCCCCAGACGACCCGATTGCCGACGACGGTGTTGCCGCCGGCAGTCGCCATCACCGCGGATGTCCACGTCGAGTTATTCGACGTCACCGACGGGGCAAGCGGCCCGCATGTCGGATCACCGATGATCAGCACGGTGTACTGGGCGAAGTCGGCTGCGGTCATCGAATCCCAGGTGCTGCCGCTCACCACGGTGACGCTCAAACCCAAGTTTGTTGCGATCGTCTGTTCGACGCTCGGGCTGCCGGTCACGGTGTCGCCGTTGATCAACGCCGTTCCGGACTGTGCGGAGGCTGGCGCCGCGAAACCCGTCACAAGCGCCGCCACCCCGACGCCGCTCAACATCGCGACAATCAGAGCCACAACACCGAGCCTTTTCGCACGAACAGATCGATATATACCCGAAAAAGAGCGCGGCATTATCAGCCCTTCTAGTTGCTGTCGCAAAAGGGAATGTGAGTTCTAAGGTTGTGGACGCAGAACGCGAAAAAAGGCAATATTCGGCGACGCGACAGCCGACGCATTCGGCGTCGGTCACGTCACGAATACGCTGGTTTCGCCCTCCGAACATCAGGTCCGAGCGGATCGGATCCGTTTGGGGGCGTGCGGCAGCGAGGTCCCGGCCTACGCACGTCGTAGCGAATTGGGGGGCGTGCGGCCGCGTGGTCTGGGCAATCGCACATGGGCGAGTTGAACCACCTCGCCTTGGTCATAGTGGACCCGGTGTCAAGAGCACGTTGCGTGGCGCGTGCGACGCCTTCTGTACGAGCGAGACCGGAAATGGGCGATTTGCGGTGATCACTATCGGTCGCATTGTTCGGTTCGAACCTCCTTTCATCAGCGCCGTCGGCTGCGCCGCGTCCGAAAAAAGTTCGCTGCACACTCGAACATTTTCCGGCGTCGGCGAACTCGACACGGGCGAGTCGGTTGCGCACGAGCGCACGCGTCATTGACGAAACTCCGATCGGAACCGGACGGACACGTTCGAGACGCGTCGGACTACACGCCGCTTCGTCGACCTCGTCTGTACGCGCGCCGAGGCGCGCTACCTCGACGCGTCCTGCATCCACGCGTCCTGCATTAACAGTTAACAGAATGAGGGCACGCTTCGTCGGTTGACACGGGGTGGACGATGAGCATGGCCGACTTCCCTGTCGCCGGTGCGTACGCCCAGACCTCGCAGAACGCATGCCCCCAATGGGCCCGACCGTTCGGGAACCCTGATACGGAGGCTGAGCATTGCGAGTGTCCATCTGTGTACGAGGATCGGCGGCTCCCCGCGCGTCGCGGTATCGCACGTTGGTCGATCACACGTCCCAACCGCGCAGCGATGATGGACGCACGGAACCTCGCGTGTCGACGATCGGACCGGTCTGTCGGCCGTCACCGTCGTCACTCGGGTTTTGCATTGGCAGGGAGCCGTGAGGTTCTGCGCCGTCGCGCGCAACGTTCGTGTTCGCGCCATGGTCGCGGTTGTTGTGACGGCTGTGAGCGTGTGCGCGGTCGTGTCCGCGCCTGCGAGCGCCGTCACGGTCGCCACACAGTTCGGCCGTGTGCAGGTCACGCCCGGACCCAGGCCGGGGACCTACGCCCTCAGATGGGCCGCGGCCGCTCCCCCGACGGGCGACGTGTTCGATGTCGAAATGAGGGACTCGGGCACAACGACGTGGACGAACTTTGTCGCCGGCACGACTGCGCTCGGGCAGACCTTCGCCCCGGCAGTTCCAGGTCCGTACTCGCTGCGAGCTCGGCTGCGCGACGCGACCAACGATCGCTCCTCGAGCTGGTCGCCGACGCTCACCCTGACCGGGAACTGGTCGATGTTCGAGGCCGATCAGCAGCACACGGGCGTCACGCAGGATCCGACGATCGGTGCGTCGACCGCGCCGGCCCTGACGGTGAAATGGAAAACGCTCGTCGCTGCCGGGACGGGCCTGCTCGCTTCTCCGGCGGTGGCGTTCAACGCCCAGCTGCACAAACCGCTCGTGTATGCGGCCACATCGACCGGCACGATCACCGCCCGCGATCTGGCTACCGGCGCCGTCGTGTGGACGACCGCGGGCAACGGCCCGATCGTCGCTTCACCGGCCGTGAACGGCAACACGGTGTATGTCGGCACCGAAAGCCATTTTCTGTTCGCGCTCGACGCGGCGACCGGTGCGGTGCAGTGCGCGTTCTCGCTCGGCGGCGCGGTCATCAGCTCGCCGGTCGTCGGGAACGTGGACGGGACGGGACCGGTCGTCTTTTTTGGCGACGTTGGAGCCGACGTCGCCAACAGCGGAGGCCATGAGTGGGCCGTGAACGGCGTCGGAAACTCGGCCGGAGCGTGCACGCGAAAGTGGGACTTCGACGGGTGGACCAACCTTGGGTCCACCGCCAAACGGACGGGGTCATGGTCTCCGCCCGCGTTGACGACAGACTCGACGGGTCGACCGCTGCTCGTCTTTGGTAGCAGCGATCCGGACGACTCGGTCTACGCGCTCGACGCGCGCACCGGGACGCCAGTTTGGCATTTCCAGACCAGTACGGCTCTCGAACAAGACGTCGGCGCGGCACCGGCGATCAGCCGCCCAGGTCTGGACGGCTTCGCTCACGGCGTCGTGTACGTCGCAGGCAAAGACAACGTCGAGTACGCGCTTGATCTGCTCACCGGCCACGAGATCTGGAAATTCGACCTGCAAACACACGCCGGTGGAGCGAACGCGACCACCCAGTCAGCGGCCGCTCTGGTCGACAACCAAGTCCTTGTCCCGTACGCGCAGTATGTCTTTTCTCTCAATGCGACCACGGGTGCACAGACGTGGCGGTCCGCGCCCACCTCCGGCGAATACTTCGCCTCCCCGTCAATTTCGGGCTCGCCGGGCGACCAGGTCATCCTCATCGGCGACGACGTCGGCGTCGAACACGCCTACCGCGTGCGCGATGGATCCCAGGTCCTCAAACTCAACAGCGCCGGAGCGATCTACTCCTCGGACGCCGTCGCGTTCGGCAGTGTCGTGTTCGGCACGACCGGCGGCGACCTCTACGCACTCGGGTGAGGACCGCCCCGAACGCGGGGCAGAACACGGCAGCTTGTGCGCCCTCGAGCCGGCGTCGCCGTGCGAGCGTCTCGTGCGCCGCAAGGTTGAGCGGCGCACCGGCGGCCGCTGGGACATCAGACCTGGCCGATGACCGGAGTTACGCTCGCCGTCAGTGAGCGGACGATTGGTGGGCAAGGTTGCAGTGATCACCGGCGCGGCACGCGGAACCGGCGCGGTGATCGCCGGTCGCGTTTCCGCAGAAGGCGGCCGTGTGATCGTCGCCGACGTGCTCGACGATCGCGGCGGCGCGGTCGCGAATGCGATCGGAGCGGCAGCACGTTATGTGCATTGCGATGTGACACGCGAACAAGACTGGACGCAGCTGATCGCTCAGGCCGAAGACATCTTCGGCCGGCTCGACGTACTCGTGAACAACGCCGCGGTGCTGCATCTCGCAGGTATCGCGGAGACGACCGCGGCCGACTACCGCCGCGTCTTCGAGGTCAATGAGCTCGGCACGTTCCTCGGCATCCGGGCCGCGATCGGTCCCCTGCGCGCCGCGGGCGGCGGATCGATCGTCAACATCTCGTCGATCGACGGCGTGTTCGTCACGCCTGGCACCGCCGCATACTCAGCGTCGAAGTTCGCGGTCCGTGGACTCACCAAGACCGCCGCGCTCGAACTCGGCCGCTTCGGCATCCGCGTCAACGCGGTCTGTCCGGCGGCCGGCAACCCGGAGATGGTGATCGAGGCGCTGCCCGCCGGCTTCGATTTCGGCGAGCCGCGACCAACGGACAACCCGCGCGGCCGCGACCGTCATCGCGCGCCGCTCGGGCGGCGCGGCCGCATGGAGGACGTCGCCGACGCAGTCGTGTTCCTCGCGTCCGACGAGAGCGCGTTCGTGAGCGGCACCGATCTGATGGTGGACGGTGCAATGAGCGCCGGCATGATCATTCCCGGTCAGCCCGGCACGTAACCGTGGGTGTCGATAGTTGCGGCACGGTGACGTTCGGCCCGGCCCGTATCGTTCGCGTCGGTTGGAACAGCTCGGCGTTTCGTCGCCGTCCGTGCCCGTTATGCGAGCCGACATCACGCGCGGCGTCGACGCTCCCGGATGGGACGGACATCCCTGCCGGGTGACCGTGGCGTCGTCGGGCCCGATCGCCAATCCCGCCGCTCCGTCACCCACCGGCGATGGGTTCACCTTCCCCGACGAGGGTACGTTCACGTACCAATGCGAGTTTCACGAGCACATGCTGGGAACGCTGACGGCCTGTGCGAAAGCGGGCCGCGTTCACGGCGACGCCCTCATCGACGGGATCGCGCGAGCGGCCCGGTCGGTGCGCGAACGTGCCTGTCGGCGTGACGCGCCGTACCGCGATCGTGTCCCTCGTGGCTGTCGTCGCGGTCGCGGCGTGCGGCGGTGACCGGGCCGGCGCGAAGCGGGCGTCGTCGACGAACACCACGACGACGACGACGACGTCGTCTCGTTCGATGGCGGATACGACGACGACCACGACGTTGCCTGCGTACGAGTCGCTCACGGCGCAAGCGATCGTGCCGCGACTTTCAGTATTCGACAGTCCGAACTCGCCGACACCGGCATGGGTGCTCGACAACCCGTGGCTGGCCGACCCGTCGCAACCCGGCTCGGCGGTGCCGCAGGTCTTCCTTGTCGAATCCCGCCGACCCGACGGGTGGGTGCAGGTGCTTTTGCCGATTCGTCCGAACGGAAGCTCGGGCTGGGTGCGCGCGACCGACGTCACGTTGAGCCCGGTGGCCTTCAGGCTCCGGGTCGAACTCGCCGCCCATCGCCTGACCGTGTTCGACCGGGGTACGGCCGTCTACAACGGTCCGGTCGCTGATGGCGCGCCGGACACGCCGACCCCGGTCGGGCAGTACTACATCCGCGTGCTGATCCAGGCACTGGATCCCAACACGGCGTACGGCCCGTACGCGTACGGTCTGTCCAGCTATTCGGACGCGCTGACGACCTTCGACGGCGGTGACGCGGAGATCGGTGTCCACGGCAACGACGACGCGTCGGTGTTGGGCGAGAGCGTCACCCACGGATGTGTCCGTATCGACAATGCCGAAATCACTCGGCTTGCCGGCATGCTCCCGCTCGGGACACCGGTCGACATCGACCCCTAGCGCGACGCGGCCGGTCGGCGACGAGTTGGTGTCGTCGGTTCACTCCATCGGGACGCGGGGCGTGATCTGTGCGCCGACACGTTGGAAGATTTCGTCGAGGCTCGAACCGGTGATGGTCAGTCCGTGGTTGCGCAGGCCAACAACCGCCCGCGTCGGATCCGGGGCTTCGCGTACGAGCTCGGCGACCGCGGCTGCGAGGTTCACGGTGCCGCACGGATAGTTGACGTCGGTTGACACCGTCCCGGGGATCCAGCCGTGCACGTGGAGGATCGCACCGACTTCGGGATGTTCGCGGTAGATCATCCAATGTTCGATCGCGTCGACTGAAACACGTTTCACCGGCACGTCGGGCGGGACGCTGAGGACCATGCTGTCGTGCGACGCGTCGTAGCCACGGACCATGAGGATGTGTTCGCCGATGCTGCGCAGATCCGATTTGTCGACGCCGCTCGCGCTCATCCAGTAGACCGGACCGGCCGGGTCGGGGACGGCGTCGATGTCAGTCCCGCGGTAGCGAGCGCTGACGTTCCCGTAGGAGAGGCCACCGATCCCGTAGAGCAGTTGCACATGTCGGAGCTCCCGTGGCGCCAAGATCTCTTGAAGCGGGAACGGCGCGGGAAGTAGATCGAGGTTGTCGAGGGCACGGCCGGCGTCGAGCATTTGGCGTGTCTGGTCGTCGCCGTTCCACAGGTGCGACGGAAGATCGGTGACGATGTCGTTGGCGATGACGAGACGTGACGAAGCGAGCGGCGCGATGCGTTCGAACGCCCGCTCGCAGAGTTCAGCGTCCGCATAACCGGGTCCGACTCCGTAGGTGCCTTGTTCGAGCGTCACGAACCGCACGGCGATCCCGTCTGGCGTGTCGCTGACGAGCACACACATGTTGGCCAGTGCCTGAACGAGGAGCGGATAGCCGATGCGCAGAAGCGCCGCGTTGTCGTCGGCCGATTCGGCCACCTCGGCGATCGCGATCACGAACGTCGGTGCCGTCTTGCGACGGTACGGTCTGGGAGCGTGCCGGTCGATCGTGTGCAAGACCACGTTCGTATCCGGACCGGGAGCAGCCGCGAGTTCGTACGCGCGGTGGACCATGACCGCCGAGACGCCGTCGACGAAACGTCGAAGGGTGGGACTCGAGTACAACTCGTTACGCGCGAACGACGACCGGACCGTGACGACGTCGGGCTCGGCCATGACCGGCCTCAGATCAGACATGTATGCGAATCGTACGCGCGCCAGACGCCGCGATCAGATCGACGACCGGACAGGCTGAGATCGACACCGTCGGGCTGTGGCGGTCGTTGTCGGTATGGACTGCTCGGTCGATGATCACCAGGCGAGCCCGAGGAACTCCCGGACGGTCGCGACGAACTCCTCATATCCCATCGTGTCGCGCATCGCTACGATCATCTCGGCGTCGGCGCCCACTGGATGGCGCAGGACCGGCTCGTCCTCGTCCAAGATGTCGGCGATGGCACCCGCGACGAGCTCGGGCCCGGGGATCTGCCCTCCTTGCAGCTTCCCGGCCGCCGCTTCCCACTGTCGTGCCAACTCGTCGTAGGGCGGACCGTCAACTCCGATGTCGGCTTCTTTGACGAGGATCGGTGTGTCGATGAATCCAGGCTCGATGACGACGACGTGTATGCCGAAGTGGCCGAGCTCCGATTCCATCGCTTCGCTCAGCGCCTCGAGCGCCCATTTGCTCGCCGAGTAGTAGCCGTTCAGTGGCGCGACTGCCCGTCCGGCGAGCGACGTCACATTCACGATGCAGCCACGGGACCGTTCGCGCATCCCGGGAGCGAATGCCTGCACCATGCGAGCGGCACCCCAGAAATTCGTGTCGAACATCGCCATTGCACGGTCGAGCGGGACACCTTCGACTGGTCCGCCGACACCGATTCCCGCATTGTTGATCAGCACGTCGACGTCCCCGGCAGCGGCCCGCGCGGCCGCGACGCTCGTGTCCGACGTGACGTCCAACGCGAGCCGGAGCGTGACGTCGAGATCGTCGAGCATCTCGCGACGTCGTGCCGTCGCGACGACTTCGTGACCTCGCTTCACCAACTCGACCGCCGTGGCGCGGCCGATTCCGGTCGAACATCCTGTGATCAACGCCCGTGCCATGATCGACTCCTCTACAACGGCGCTCCGAACCGTACCCAACCGGCACGACCGTCGCCTCGCCGGCGACCCGTCCGGTCCGTCGTCGGCGATCGGCGCGTCCTGAACTCGCATCGTTGGCGGTCAGGCTCATCGTCGATCTGATCGAACGACGATCGGGGTAGCGACGATGGTGGCGACGTCGGGGTCGTTCTGGTTCGTCGTGTCAGCGCAGGTTCGTGGCGAGGATGAGCGCGACCGTCGCGACAGCGATGCTGGCCCACGCCGCCGAGTCGGCGATGCGGCCGCTGTGAACGCGGCGTCCGCGGCCCAGACGCCGGACCGGGCGATACGCGACCGAGCCGGCGCACGGAGTTGGACAGGTCTCGGTTCCCAACGCGACGGCGAGCAGATCGAACGCAGTCCCTTGGGTGACCGCGCACTCCGGGCTTCGGCCGCTCGGCGCCGGACGCGGGTGCCGTCGACGACCCGCTCCTGGGAGGCGCAGAATCGATTCACCGCGCGACGGTTGTCGCGACCGGCCGGCCGCGAGCGCAGCCAGGCTGTGGAGGACGGTGCCGAATGAAGGGCGGCGCGTGGCGAGCGCCGCCAACGCGCGGCGTCGTGCAATGTCCGAAACTCGAGTCGCGTCGGCGTGGCCGTCGGTTCCGTTTCGGTTCACCAGATGCGGGTGCCGATCGTGGCTTGCAGAAGCACGAACGCGATGATCATGATGATGATTGCGAGCACGGTGAGGGTCGCGTAGCGGTAGGGGTGGCGGTAAAAGCGGTAGCCGTTCATTGCGCCCGGATGCGCGTGTTGGAGCGCCAGCGTGTCTGGGTGTAACTCTTCGCAGTACGACAGTCCTGCCGCGGTGCAGAGTTGTTGCAGCTCTTGGCGTGACCAGACCGATTCGAACTCGGCTGGGCTGTCGAAGGCGTTGGTGCGCGTCCGCAGCGCCGGGATGCTCATGAGCGTCTCACCGGCCTGGTCGATGAGGAGCAGTTTGCGGTACGGCACACGTTGTTGCCAGCCGGCGTGGAGCCACACGAACACGAAGACCACACCCCACACCGCACCTGGTTCGAACGCGCGAGGCAGGGGGAAGCGACGGGTCCGGTTCCAGCGGGTCGTGACCTCGAGATCGTCTGCGACGACCGCGATTCGTGAATGCTCGAAGTAGGGGCGATGCAAGACCATGCGCTTGGCGTGCGCGTCATGGGGACGGACTTCGAGATCGTCCATGCCGTACCCCCACTTTGTCCGTCAGGCCGCGTGCCGGTTCACGGTCGCGAACCGGCACGCGACGCGGCGTAATGGGAGAGCGGGCGCATGGCCGGGCGCTCCCGGTTGGCGTCTCGGCGCTACACGGTCGGGACCGGATTGGGGTCGGCGAGTTTGTCTTCGTGGACTTGTACGGCGTGACGTTTGTTCGGGTTCGCCACAACCCAGATGAATCCGATGAGGCACCACACGACGACGATCCCGAGGG
>JBKQIY010000043.1:0-3156 GCA_052148155.1 Acidimicrobiia bacterium
GGTCCGCGCCAGCGCGGCAACGAAGGCACTCGTGCGGACCGCAACCGCTGGACGCTCCAGATTGGGCGAAGTTCGGCGTCGCCGGCACTCGCTAGCGGGTCGTGTCGGTTGTTTGCATGCATCCGGGCCGCCGACGACGGACGCCCCGAAAGTAGTATCAGCTGGGTGCAGAATGCTTGATCTGGAGGAGCGCCTCGAGACAGATGATCTGCCGACGCTCGACTTGTCGGGTCGCCTGGACCGTATTCGAGTCTGCGCCGAGCGAATCTGGGCCGCTCCGCGCCTCGCCTGGTTCACGGACCATTCGGCTTCGCGGCACTCGCGCCGGGTTGTGCAGTTGCTCGGCGGCCTCGTCGAAGAGCTCGAACAGACTCGACAGGCGCTGACCCGCTCGGAGCTGTACGTTCTCCTCGCATCTGCCTATCTCCACGACATCGGCATGCAGGATTTTGCTATCGATGGGCGCGGGCAGGAGGATTTCGGAATCGTTGACTACGACCTTGTCCGGAAGCGACATCCAGAGCGCGCGAAGGAGCTGATCGTGAATCGGGCGCTCGCACTTGAGCCCGGGCGGGACCTTTTCCGTCTCGACATCGACGACGAGCTCCAATACCTTCTTCCAATCGCGCTCGTCTCTCAGGGGCACGGGTCGGCGTTCTTCGAGACGACCGTCGCCGAATTCCGCGACGCCGACTACGCCCCCGAGAACGTACCACTCCGGGGCGCGCTGTTGACCGCTCTACTTCTCTTCGCGGATGAGCTGGATCTACATGAGGATCGTGCCTCGTTTCCCCTCGAGATTGCCCAGTCGCCGCTGACCGCCCTCCACCATCATCTGAACCACTATGTCACCCGGGTCTCGGTCGAGGCGGGGGATACGACGCGCGTCCGTCGCGTCCGCGTGTCGTTCTCGTTTCCCCAGGGTTCAGAGGACTATCAAGGTGATGTGCGGCTCTACGTCGCGAGCAAGCTCGCGCGCCAGGCTCGACGCATCAACCCAATCCTGCGGAGCGAAACCGACGGCCATCTCGAGTTGGACAACGTCGTTCGGATCCGCAAGCGAACCGAGACGATCGCTGGTGCTCGGCGCGCGTTGCCAGCTGCAGCCCTGGGCCGGCTCAGGCTCGAGATGCGTGAGCAGCAGCTTGTCGGCCGCGACGAGCTAGTGGACATATTGACCGCGACGCTTCAGCGGCAAGAGCCAAAGCTCGTCGAGCTAGTGGCGGGAACGGAATCGGACCTGCCGGCCGTCTTATCATGGTTTGAAAACCTGGCTGCGAACTCCGGGGTGCCAACCACGCACATTGATCTAGAGCTCGCGGTCGCCACCGAATCGAGCGACCTTGTCGAGGCGCTGTCGGCGCGGCCGCCGGCCGAGGAATTGTTCGAGCCTGTCGGACTAGGTCTAAGCGGATCATCGACGTTAGCTGCCGTCGGACACGCGGCTGGGAACTATTCGGTGTGGGTCTTGGAACGAGTTGACCGACTCTTGCCCGGGACGCTGATGTGGTTGCGACAAGAACTAGAGGTAATCGCTGACGAGAGCGTGCCGGTGCTTGTCATTCTCACTCGCAGTGATGCCTCGGACGAGGTTGTCCCAGGTGCAACGTCGTTCGAGCTTGGACCGCTTCCCGTGGAAGCGCTCGAGCACCATCTCGCAGTCCAATTCGGGGATGATCCCGAGGAAGCGAGCCAGCGCGCCCGGGAGGCGCATCTTCTGAGCGGCGGCTCTCCCAGTCGCACGCTGACCGCCCTGGCGGCCCGAATGAATCGCACTTGGAAGTTCGATGACTGATCCGCCTTCGTCGTCGTCTGCTGTGCTCGACGATCTACTATCGACGCTTCCCCAGGAGACAGTCGGCGCTGCGGAACTACTGTCGGTCCCGCATTGGGTGGACGATTCAACCGCCATAGACCTAATAAGCCGGTTCAGCGCCGCAAACGGTACGACTGTGGCTGCACTCGCGGACGTCAAGCGTCTTCCCTTCGTTAGCCCACTCGGGGCGGATCAGTGGAAGGTCGCTTCTCCCGCACGCGAGATCCTGGCAGGCCGGATCGAGGAGAACCGTGAGCTCAGCCGCCGCGTGGACGGATACCTAGCCGATCGCTTCGCAGCCCACGCAGAACCTCTTCCCAACGATGCGCGTGCTGCTCGCGAGCTGAGGTGGGTGTCTATCTACCATCGCATGCCAGTTGCGCCTCAGAGCGCGTTTGCCGAGTTGGATGCCTTCGTCGACCGAGCAGCGTCAGTTGGACAGCTTTCCGACATGCGGGCAGCCGTTGAACTGACGGAGCGACGAAGTCGGTGGCTCGTCAATTACCAAGTCGAGGTCGCGTTTGTTGTTGGTCGAACAGCGTATGAATTCGGCGACTGGGGCACTGCGGAGGACCGCTTTCTGCGTGTTTGGGAGTCAGACACGGATAGTCACCGTCGGATTGTCTCCGGCCATCTGCTCGGTGTTATATGGAGCAAGCGCAATAGAGAGCCGTGGTGGTCGAAGGCCGAACAGGTGTTATCGGATGCCGCTGCGCTTGCGCACGCTCACGGGGAGCGCTATGGCGAAGCAATGATCCTGACGACGCTGGGAACGCTACGACTGAGGCTCGGGGGTGAGCGCCGTCTTGAGCAAGCCGAGTCGGTGCTCCGGCGAAGCCTCGAACTGGGAGCGCATCGTGGCGGGATGATGGAGGGGCTGGCTCTTAGTTCCCTTGGGGCAGTCCTTGTCCGACGAGGCTCGCCCGCTCAGCTACTTGAGGCCGAGGTTATCCTGCGGCGGAGCCTCGCAGTTCTACCAGCAGACGCGCAGGGCGCCGTGGAAGACCGGCTCGCAAATGTGCTCGGAAGGTTGGGTGGCCAACCTCGACTCAGGGAGGCCGAACAGCTTCTGAACCGGAGGCTTGAGCAGGAAATGAGTGCTGAGGAGACCGCCGTGACCTTGAACATGTTGGCGACCACGCTGATGCGACGCGGTGACGTGACCCTGCTTCCGAGCGCCGAGGACGCGGCCCAGCGAAGCATCGGCCTCGGAAAGGAGCTCGGCAATCAACGCCATACCGCGATGGCATTGCTCACCGGCTCATTCATTGCCGAGAAGTCTGGCGACCTAACGCTCTCGATTGCGCGAATGGAAGAGCTGATCGAGATCAACGAGAGAC
>JBKQIY010000044.1:0-3233 GCA_052148155.1 Acidimicrobiia bacterium
CTCGGACCCACTTTCGTCACAAGCCCCGAGGCCGCTGTGTAGCAACCCATGTAGCAACGCCCGAACGGTTGATGAGTGACGGCAGCCCTTGACGACAAGCGACGGCGGCGCGACGACGTGCTGATCGAGCTCTACGACCGCGCCGAAAGCGGGCAGGGCACGCTCGAGTTCGTCGAGGAGTCGGAGATCGCGAAGACGCTCGGGCTCGAGGAGTCAGAGGTCGACACGATCAGCCGGTACCTCGTCGATCAGGGCTACGCGACGTTCCCCGTCATGGGCAACGTCATCTCGATCACAGCCAGCGGGACCAACCGCGCCGAGCAGATCATCGACGAGCGCGAGCGGGAGGCCGTAGCGATCGCTGGCCTGATACTGACGCACCTTGAGGTCGAGCAGCTCGAGGCCGCCATCGGACCTCTTCGCGCGGCACTCGACAGCGGCGACGTTCCCCTGCAGGGCGACGACCTCGCAGAGTTCGACGCCGACGTCCAAACCATCCAGGATCAGATCCGCTCGCCGCGGCCGAAGCGCGAGATCGTGCGCGCGGCCTTGCGCAGCATCGGCGACTTCCTAGCTCGACCCGATCTGGCGACGGGCATCTTCGCCAGCGGCATCACCACGGCGATTTTCGAGGTCGCCAAGCTGATCCACTGAGCCGTCAGCCGCTCCCTCGAGGGTGCGCAGCATCACGTCCATCCTCGCAGCGGCTTGGTGCTGCACGTCGTCGAGGACGTGAGCGTAGATATCGGCCGTGGTGGAACCCCACGAGTGGCGAAGCGTGGTCGGGATCATCTTGAGCTCGACGCCGGCGCTGAGCATGAACGTCGCCGCTGAGTGACGGAGGTCGTGCAGTCGCACGTTCCGAACGCCGCGCGCACGCAGAGCGAAGTCCACGACCGGTTCGCGTTGCGGGGCTCGAGCGCGGTCCCTACGTTGGTCGTGAACACGAGCCCCGGGTCGACCCACACACGCGCGACCATCCGCTCGAGCTGCTGCACCTCGATGTGCTCGCGCAGCGCCGTCACGAGCGACCCGGGCAGCGCGATCGTGGCCGAGCTCTCCTCGGTCTTGGGCGCGATCTCGACGAGCCGACCCTTGCGCTTGCCGGTGGTCTCGTCCTTGTCGCCTCGAAGGCGTTGGAGGCTCCGCGCGATCGTCACGGTGCCAGCGTCGAGATCCAGATCATCCCAACGCAGCGCGAGCGCCTCACCGCGTCGCAGACCGATCGACAAGATCACTAGCCAGAGCGCCCGTAGCCGGTCGTTGGCGGCTGCCTCGAGCACCTTTCGGGCCTCGTCGGCGGGAACGGGCGCAGTACCCAGTCGCCTTGCGCGAACGGGCAACCCACGAACTCGAAGCTCTGCGACACCATGCGCGCCATCGTCACCGGCGCGTACGCGCGCAGGAACTCCTCGACCGCGCTGTCCATCAGCGCGGGCTGGGACGCCAGTCGCCGACGGTCGTCGGGATGCTGTGCGAGATGCCACAGAGCAGCACCGATCGCGGACCATGTCGTGTCGATACCCGCGATCATCAGCAAGATCATCGTGCCGCGAACGTGGTCCGGATGGAGGCGCTCGCCGCCGAGCTCCGCTTCGAGGAGAAACGTCGTCAAATCGTCACGGGGCGAGCGAAGGTGTTCGTCGATTCAAGCGTCGATGTGCGATGCCATCTATCTCGCGAACTGCGCGATCCATGCGAATAGCTCTGTCACCGATGGGACAAGCGGATCGGTGAGCGCGGGCTTTGCCAGCGCACCTTTCGTGCTGGTCGCGGGATTTCGGGTCGATCTGCTGTTCGAGCGAACTCGGGACGGTCGGAAGGCACCGCGACGGATCGGATCAGGTCGCGCGAAAAGCCTGTTCAGCATGTCGGTACCGGAAACGCATTCGGTGCCAATGGTGGCGTCGGCGGTTCGGTCCACCCACACGCTCGACGACCTGGCGCCGTCGGTACGCGTTTCATTGAAAGGCCGAATGCGTTTCGAGAGGCTCGGTCTCTTATCGTTCGGCTACAACGAGTTCGCGGTGTGCGTTGCAGCGGCGAGATACGCAAATGCGGTGCGGCGGGTGCCGGAGCCGATGGGATCGGTCGCGCTGACGTGGACGTCACCGGAGTTCTTGGGCACGATCACCGTCGCCGATGTCGTGGAGCGTGAGAGCACGCGCGCGGTCTTGGTGCCGAAGTTGATCGTGGCCCGGGCGAGAGCGATTCCGGTGATCGTGACGTGCGCGCCGGCAGCGGCGGTGGTCGGTGAAACATGAGTGATCTCGGGGCAGGCCAGGCCGGGCGCGAGTGGCGTGCCGAGCCCGGTGGCGAGGTCGAAGCTGGCCGCGGTTTGGTACCGGTTTGCGTTGGTGTGGGTGAGGTCGTTGTTGCCTTGTCCGGCCGGGACGTCGCGGAGTGCGATGTTGTAGACACCGGTTTTCGCGAGTGCGTATAGCTTGGGGTTGAACGCGCCGATAGAGGTGACGCAGCCGCTTGAGATGTCGGCTGCGATTCCGGCGAGCTTCGGTGCGGCGACGCTGGTGCCGCCGATGAGCTGCCATTGTCCTTCGGATTCGAAGATCTCGCCGGTGCCGGCGTTTGCGGAGAGGTCGGGGACCTGACGACAGCCCGTCCCGCAGGTCGATGCGGACGCGATCGGTTGCCATGCGGGCTTCGCGTATGCCTGTGACAGGCCGCCGCCTCCCGCGCCGCCGTCCCGGTACGCACAGTTGAGGCCGACGCTATCGAGACAGTCGTTCCATGCCGGCTCGTGGTCGGGGTTGGCGAGCGCGACGTTCGGAATCAGCGAGGTGCCGCCGACTGCGGTCACATAGGGATCATTGCCCGGCGAATCGACGGCCAACGCGGTGCTTGCGTCGTCGGAGAAGCAGTCTTCGGAACCGCTGTCACCGGACGCGGCGAAGATCGTCTGGCCTTGCGCGGCAGCTTGCAGGAACAGCGGATGCAACGCATCGCGTTCGGCCGTGCTCTGCGAGGGTTCACATTCACCCCAGCTGGTCGAGCCGAGTTTCGCTTTGTCATCATTCACGATGGCTGACCAAACGTCGAGATAACCCACTTCGGTGTTGGGACCTTCGTACGACACGATGCTCGCACCAGGAGCGGTCGCGGCCGCGTCCTCGATATCGAGGTCCGCTTCGAGTGCGTCGTCCGGACGACGGTCGATCCCGCCGCCATCGACCGTTCTCGTCGCGACCGTGTTATGCAGACCGAAACAAGTGAGA
>JBKQIY010000045.1:0-17336 GCA_052148155.1 Acidimicrobiia bacterium
GGTCACACCTGGATGTTAACGACGAAGCCGCCCGCACTGGGCCGGCGGCTTCGAACGCAATGCGAGTGCGACGACAGATCACGCGAACGTTCTGCGCTTCGTCACCCTTGCGGCCTGGGGCTACGTCGAACTCGACGTGCTGGCCCTCTTCGAGGGTCTTGTAGCCCTCACCTTGGATGTTCGAGTAGTGGACGAAGACGTCCTTTTGCCCCTCGAGTGAGATAAAGCCGAAGCCCTTCTCCGCATTGAAAAATTTCACTGTTCCTGTAGCCAACTCACTGACCTTCTCTGCGCATTGGGTGAGCACTGATCGCGCACCACGTCGATCACCAGAATAGGGGCTCCGCAGACCGGCGTCTCATCGCTGCCGCCGAATGCCGTCTACCTGCTCGGATCCCGATCCCCGGCCGGGTCCTCATGTCCGCCCGAGGCACACCCCTCGGGCGTGGCCGTCACGACGAGCGGGCAGCACGACGAAAAAGGGTTGTGCGGCCCGGCGAGCTCCCTACACGAGGTTGTGGCCGTCCGCCTGGCACGACGCAGCCGGCACCCCAAGCTCAGGACCGCAGGCTCAGGACCGCCGGCTCAGGACCGCCGGGTCAGGACCGCAGACTCGACCCGCGCTGAGCGCGACGGACGCACCGACAGGTTCGTCGCGCTCACGACGACCCCGACGAACCTGTCGGACAGCCCGTGCGCGTGATCTGGTAGACGACATGGTCCGCGGCGCGTTCGATCGGCCGCACTCGCACGGCCGGCACGTTGGCGTTGCGTGATGGGGAGTTGGCTGCGAGCCGGGCCAGCAGCGCGAGTTCGTTGGTGCGCCGCGACGTGGTGTAGCTGTCGTAGGCGATCACGAAGTCGACGTGACGGGCGCACAGCAACTGCTCGTAGCTGGCCGCGGTGAAGTTGTACATGGCCATGCTCTCCGGGAACATCTCCGAATCGAGGCGTCCGCCGGCGAGCAGCACGTCGTACAAACCGAGCTTGCCGTCACTCGATCCGCGCAACACCCGATAGGTCGCGCCCGGTTCGAACTGCGCCGACCGTAAGAAGTTGTCGAGCGATGTCGTGTCCGCATCTTGGCTTCGGGTCAGTGCCCGCCACTGGAACGTCACGTTCAACGGTTCTTCCAGTCCTATGTTCGTGACGAGCATCGCGGCCACCGCGAGCGGTGCGAGTGCTCGGATGCCGGTGCGGCGAAGCCACACGAACATGAACGGGAACGCGACCAGGAGCAGCCGCGGCGCGAGCGTGCCGACAAAGTTCACGAGTCGGTCGCGGGTGCTCGAGTCGGCGTATCCCGGGGAGGCGAAGACCAGCAACGCGCCGGGGATGGTGATCACCAGCGAGATCGCGTAGTAGCGCAACAAGGCGCGGCGATCGGACACGTACCGCAAGCAGACCAACACGACGAGGATCCCGATCGGCAACACGATCGGGGCATGTGTGGCCTGCCCGAGGCCTACGAGGAGCGCGGCGCTGAGCCGCCGCCCGCGTCGCCAGCATGCGATACCGAACAGGAGCAGCGCAGCACCCCACGCGAATGCTTGCTGACCGAACAGCAATGATTCGATGATCGCAGGATTGGCGAGCACCGCCGCGGTCCACCAGCCGGTTCGTAGCTCGGGAAACGCGACGAAGGTCGCGACGATGCAGCCGACCGCGCCGCCAAGTGTGCATAGCGTGACAGCCCAGTTTCCGGCCAACGGCCACAACAGCGCCGCGGCCGTCCAGTTGGTAAAGCCGTACGGATACGCGTACGCATCGCCGTGGCCGAGGACCGGCATCCGCCACGGCAGCCGTCCGTGGTGCCACAGGTCGCGGGCGATCCACCACACGTGTACGTAGTTGTTCATGCTGTCGGACGACAACACGACGCGATGGTCGAGGTAGAGCGCGGCGACCGCGATCCAGGCTGCGGCGAGCACCACCGCGACGAACTTGCCGCCCGGTATCTCGGAAGACCCCTCGACGTTGTCGGACGCTTCGGTTGCGTCCACGACGCCAGT
Source organism: Acidimicrobiia bacterium (assembly GCA_052148155.1). Taxonomy (GTDB): domain Bacteria; phylum Actinomycetota; class Acidimicrobiia; order IMCC26256; family PALSA-610; genus JBBQER01. The sequence goes on from JBKQIY010000045.1 coordinate 2,013, forward strand.
CAGGACGTATGTCCGCTACACGACGTGTAGGCGGGTCCGCCGACGAGCTGGTCGAGTCGTACGGGCCTCAGGTGCATCATGCGCAGCCCGTCGAGAATGCGGGGGAGCGCCTCCACGAGGACCGCTTTGCCCGGAGCGGAGGCGCCGCCGATGCCGTCGTCGCGCAGGTCGATGATCGACCCGCTCCGCACGTTGCGCAGCACCCGTTGGACGATGTCGTTGGCGGTCTGGTCAGGCTTGTCGTTCGCCGACACATCCCACATCGCGATGCGCATCCCGTGCTTGTGGACCACGCGGGCCATGAACGGCGTGCGCTCCCCGTTGGGGGGACGGAACCATGCTGGGCACGCGCCGATTTCCTTTTGGAACACGAGTTGCGCGCGCTCGAGTTCGGGGTAGGCCGGATCGAGCCAACGCCATCCGTCGTGATGGAACGAGTGGTTGGCGACGAGATGTCCGTGCTCGTAGAGCGACCGCACAATGCCAGGCTCGCGTTCGAGGGCTTCACCGACGACGAAGAACGTCGCGTGCACATGAGCCGCGTCGAGGATGTTCATGATCTGCGTTGTCGCGATACCGTTCGGCTCGTCGTCGAAGGTGATCGCCACTTCGCCGCTGTTGCGGGGGCCGTGTATCACACCCCCGCCGAACCATTGGGCCTGCACGGTGCTGGCGCCGAAGTATGCGGTCATCCCGAAGGTCACGACGGTGAGGGTGAGACCGAGCGCCAACGCACGCATCCGTCGGACCGGTCGCGGTGCGCGTGCCGCGACCGCGGCGATGGCCGCGCCGAACACTCCGAGGACTGCGACGAACAGCAACGCGTTACGTTCGTGGAAGACGGTCAGGACGACCAGGACCGTGGTGGCTTCGCCGAGCACGAACGGGTGAAGACGGCGAAAGGCCGGCGCGGAAAGTGACGCGCCGGCGGTGAACACCGCGATGAGCGCAGCTGCGCTCCCGATGTCGGGTCGTTGGGGGACGAGCCACGCCGCGATCCCGGCGAGCACCGGCCCGAGCAGCGCCAACGCCGGAGGTTGCGCAACTCGCCGGACGATCACCGCGGCGACGAGCGCCACGAGCATCGTGACGATGAGCTCACCCACGCCGCTGGTGGGCCGATCGAGCGCGATGGCGAGCAGCACCGCGACGACCGAACACGCCGCGATGTGGCCGGCGACCTCCCGACCGAACGAGCTGTCTTCGGGGCGGGGCTCTCGCAGCCAGACCCGGGCGGCCGCGACGGGAATCACCGCGAGATCGATCACGGCGTCGCGCAACCTCGTGCGGGAACGCGAGACCGGGACGGGCACAACGTGGTCGTTGCGGACGCGGTAGCCGAGCCGCGACATGACCACCGCGACCTCGACCGTTTCGCTGTACTTGTAGCCGGCGTAGAAGTCGAGAGCATGCGCGAGCGAGCCGAGCCGGAAGATGCGGTAGCCCGACTCGACGTCATGCAACCGGTTCCCTGCCCACAGGCTCGCCCATCCGCTCAGCAGCGAGTTGCCGAGCTTCTTGTACGGACCGTGGTAGGAGAGATCCCGCCGGGCCAGCATCGCGTCGAGACCCTCGTCGATCGTGATCTCCACCAGCTCGTTCAGCACCGCGAGGTCGTGCTGTCCGTCGGCGTCGACGGTGAACACGAGATCGTTCGGGGACAGTTCCCCGCGGTCCAGGCGGTCCCGCAACATCGTGAGCGCCAGGATGTACGCCTCTGACATGCCCTGGTTGACGTCGTGCCACAGGAGATGGCAGCGGTCATGGCCGGGCAACCACCGTTCGATCTCGCTGCGGGTTCCGTCGGTGGAACCATCGTCGACGACGACGAGCTCGTCGACGAGCGGGTACAGCTCTTCGAGCACCTGAGCGACCATCGGCTCTTCGTTGTACGCGGGGACGACCGCGATGCGGCGCGGCGGTCGGCCGCCGTATCCGGCGATCGCGCCCCATGGCTGTACCGTCGGCGACGCGGTCATCGTTGGCGGTACCACTCGAGTGTGCGCGACAGACCGGCCGCGAAGTCGTAACGCGGCGACCATCCGAGCTCGGTGTGGGCCCGCTCGCTGCTGACCCGTTTGGCGCGGTAGTCGCCCGGCCGGGACGGCCCGAACGTGACCTCGATGTCGCCGACCAGCGCACCGACCGTCTCGGCGAGCTGGCGAATGGAGATCGGCTCGTTGGCTTCGAGGTTGTAGGTGCGATTCTGTGCGATCGGTGCGAGCGCCAGCACATGCGCGGCGGCGAGGTCCTCGACGTACACGAAGGACCGTTCCTGCGCTCCGTCACCGTCGATGCGTAGCGCCTCGCCGCGCAGTGCCCGTTCGAGGAACGCGGCGACGACGAGGTCGCTTCGCATGCGCGGACCGAACGGGATGCCGTAGCGCAACACGGTGTACGGACGGCCGAACAGCGTCGCGTAGTCGGCGCAGAACATCTCGGCCGCAAGTTTGGCCGATGCGTAGATGTGCCGATCGAGCGTGAGATCAAACGGCGTGTCTTCGTCGACGACATCGCCTCGCGTCGCCGCATAGACCCACACCGTGCTGGCCAAGATGACGCGGCCGGCGTCGGCGCGGCGTGCGGCTTCGAGCACGTGGGCGGCGCCGAGCGCGGTGACGGCAACACTTTCGGCCGGCTCGGCGATCACCTGGTTGACGTCGGCCATCGCGGCCAGATGGAACACCGGGCCGCACCCCTTGAGTGCATCGGTGATCGTGTCCTGGTCGAGCAGGTCGATCTCGGCCCACTCGGCTTTGGTCTGCAGCGGTGGACGCTGATCGAGGATCCGCACGGTGTAACCCGCGCCGACCAACGCGTCGACGACGTGAGAACCGATGAACCCCGAGCCGCCGGTGACGGCCACGATCTCGGATGCGGGCGTTTCGTTGCTCAAGGCGTCTCGTCGGTCATCGAGGTTTCGTGATTCCGGTCGGTTGGCGCGGACCGCTCTCGTCGACACGACTGGAGCTGACGTCGGCGAGCCCGCCCCGCTCGAGCGTCGCCGCGACCGACTCCACGACGTAGTCGACGTCGGCTTCCGACAGTGCCGGATACAACGGAAGGCACACGTGATGCGCGCAGAGCCACTCGGCGCCCGGCAACGCGCGGTCGTCGAGCTCAGAGAAGATCGGCTGGTGGTGCAGCGGCGTGTCGTACACCTCGCCGGACAGTCCGATATCGAACTCTGAGCGAAGATGCTGTTTGAACAGTGTGCGGTCGATGTCTTCGGGCAGGAACGCGACGTACTTGTAATAGTTGCTGCTCGCCGCGTCCGGGATGACGAGCGGGTCGAGACCGATGGCGGCGAGCTCGGCGTCGTAACGCGCGGCGAGGACCTGGCGGCGCTCGATGAACTCGTCGAGGCGGTGCAGTTGCGACAGGACGATCGCGGCGTGCGGCTCGCTCATACGCCAGTTCGCGCCCATGCGCGTATGAAAGTTCGCGTGGAACGAGCCTTTGCCCTGATCGCGGTAGACGCGTGCCTCTTCGGCGATGTCGTCGTCGTCGGTGACGATCATCCCGCCCTCGCCGCCGGCGATGACCTTGGTCGGATAGAATGAGAAGCTCGCAGCCCGGCCGAACGTGCCCGCCGAGCGGCCGTCGTGCGCGCTGCCGTGCGCGTGGGCGGCGTCCTCGACGAGTTCCACGCCGGCCGCCGCGCATAGCCGTGCGATGTCGTCGATCGCCGGGGTAATCAGCCCGCCGATATGCACGATCACGACCGCCGCGGTCTCGGGGCCGATGCACGCCTCGAGGTCGGCGGGATCGATCGCCATCGTCTGGGGATCGCAGTCGACGAACCGCAGGCGCGCACCGGCGTGCACGGCTGCCGCCGCGGTCGCGAAGAACGTGTTGGCCGGCACCACAACCTCGTGTCCGCCGACCCCGAGCGCGCGCAGGATGATCTCGAGCGCCGCGGTTCCGGAACTCACCGCGACCGCATGGCGAGTGCGGTGACGGGACGCGAACGCGGCTTCGAGCTCGGCGCCGATCGGGCCGAGCGTCAACTGCCCGGAGGCGAGTGCGTCGTCGATACGTTCGAGGATCGCGATCCGGTCTTCGGGCGGGAACAGGATTCGAGCCGGGGGGACACGCATGGGCAGAGAATCTAGTGGCGGACTGTCGTCAAAGTCGCCATGAAGGCCGTCCAGCGCCCGGTCATCCGGGGGCCTGGACGCCCGTGACCGACACGAAGGTCCGGGTCTCGAATCCCAGCGCGGCGTACACCCGGTGGGCGGCATCGTTGTCGACCCTGAGGTGCAGAAACGGCGTTTCGTCCCGGGCCCGAATGCCGGACACGACGGCCGCCACGAGCCTCGAAGCCAGCCCCTGGCCCCGGTAGTCAGGATCGGTGCACACCGCGCTGATCTCCGTGAAACCGGGCGGATGCAGGCGCTCGCCTGCCATCGCGATCAACTGGCCGCCGTCCCGAACGCCGAGATAGGTGCCGAGCTCGATCGTGCGGGTCACGAACGGTCCCGGTCGCGTGCGTTTCACCAAGGCCAGCATCTGGGCAACGTCGGCGGCGCCGAGCGAAACGAGCGGCGCGCCCCGGTCGTCGGGGCTTTGGTCGTCGAGATGGGGGACGGACGCGGTCGCGTCGCGTAGCCACATCTGGCGACAGGGTGCGGTGAACTGCTCGGTCCACGCGTCGGGCACGGTCAGGGCGCGGCGAGCGAGCACCGTCGTGCCGCCCGCGCCGATCAGTGCTGCGAGCCCGTCCCACGCTGGCGGTGTCGTGTCGTCGTCGAGCGCGGCGAACACGGTGACGTCGGGAACGTATCTGGCCGCCGATCCGGCACGCTCGGCTAGCGTTGCGTGTGTCCCGGCGAGTGCATGCCAGACGGGATTGTCGAGCACATGCATGCACGAGATCCTTCCACGGGTGGGCGTCGACATCGACTGGATTTGTCGCCTGCAGATATCGAGGAGCTCGCGATGACCCTCGTCACGCTCAACGACTCGGCGATCGACGCGCATCTCGCTCGGATCGACGCCGACGGCTACACGATCGTCGAGGATGCGATCGAAGCCGATCTTGTCCAGCTGCTCCGCGAGACGATTTGGCGCCTCGAACGCGATCTCGAGGTACGCCCACGCCAGACCGCGGCCGAGGGGTTCGCGACGTTGCGCATGTACAACCTGCTCGCCAAGGATCAGGCGTTCCAGGCGATGCCGGTGCATCCCAACGTGTTGCCGATCGCTGAACGGATGCTCGACCGCGGATGTTTGCTGTCAGGCATGACCGCGATCGATATCGGGCCGGGGGAACGCCCCCAGCCGATGCACGGCGACGACATCGTGATGGCGCGTCACCTTCCGCTGCCGCACGTGCCGATGATGGTCACGACCATGTGGGCGCTGTCCGACTTCACCGCCGACAACGGCGGCACCCGTTTCGTTCCCGGATCGCATCGTTTCGCGCACACGCCGGAGTCGCCCGACGCGCCCATCGACGTCGATGTCTGCGCGCTGGAGATGCCGGCCGGTTCGGTCATGGTGTTCCACGGGAGCCTGTGGCATGCGGGCGGCGCCAACGTGACCCGCGACGAACGCCGGCTCGGAGTGAACGTGCAGTACTGCCCCGGGTTCGTGCGCCAACAACAGAACCCCTATCTCGGTGTCCCACCCGAGATCGCGGCGACGTTCTCCGACCGGCTGCTCGAACTGATGGGCTACCGCCTCTACAAAGGCATCATGGGTCACATCGACGGATCGAGTCCGGGTGAGGTCCTGTTCGGCGAGCGCATGGCGGAACACGCGTACGAACGCGGCGAGCACCTCCGCGGCCGCCAGACCCATCCGGCCGGTCCGGGTGATGGTGGGTACTCGAGCTCCGAGGAGTGGCCACGTTCGAGCGGCGTCATCGGCTGAAGCGGCGGGGAGCCGAATACGACGGTTGCGTTTCCGGCCTGCCGGTCCTCGACGTCCAACGCCATTGCGCCGAGATCCGGCCGAGGGGCGCGACCGTGCCAACTTTCGGGACGGCATGCAGCCAGTCGATCTGGCAACGACCGCCCATGACCAGGAGGTCGCCGCCCGCCGGGGCGAGATCGATGCCGGCGACGCGATCCTCGCGCAGGCGTTGCGGGCTGTGCCGAGGTGCTAACAGCCAGGGCCGGCGCGCGCCGAGCGAGAGGATCGCGATCACGGTGTTCTGGCAGTAGCGCAAGTCGGTGTCGCGGTGCGGCGCGACGCTGTCGCGACCGTCGCGGTAGTAGGCGAGGCCGACACCGCCGAACGTCACCCGGTACTGATGTTGGATCGTGCGCTGCGCCGCGGTCAGCGCCGGATGCGGGTACGGCGTCTCGCGCGAGAACCAGCATCCCATGCGGGGTTCGTCGAGGTAACGCTCGTAACGAAAGACGCGTCCTTGCCGCCACGAAACCGACGTGGCAAGGAGTTCGTAGATCTGGTCGGCGTGACGCAGCCAGCCGCGGGTCACGTCGATCCAGGAGTCGTCGTCGAGTTGACGGCGCTCGGTGGTGGCGTCCGGATTGATCGCGACGTCTTGCGCCATGCGGCCAGCGTAAGCCGCTCAGCGTTGGCACGACCCGAACCGCGACTTGACGTTCTCATCATCTTCGCCGGCGATGTTCCAGGTGCGCCGGTGATCCCCACTGGCCGATCCATCTGGAGGATGACGATGAGATGTAAACAGATTGCAGCCTTGGGCATGGTTGGCGCGCTGTTCGCCGCCGGTGTGGTGCTCGCGACGGGAAGCGTCGCGTCGGCGACCGACGCGACGAACCCACGGAAGGCGAGCTGTCTGTCCGCGACCGACGACGCATGGCCGTCGTGGACGGATGGGCGCCCGGCCCAGGTCGACCCGGACCGCGCGGCCGGTGTGTACATGTGGCACGACGGCACCGGATGGCACCTGCGCGTGACCCACCAGACGGACACGCGCCGGACCTTCAGCGGTGAGCTCGTCACCGCGGGCCGCTTCGTCGGCGTGTCGTCGGTGCGCCTCGAAGGCAACGACTCGCGCCACGTCTCACCCGACCATCACATGATCACGTTCCGGTTCGAGAACTACGGAGGGATTGACGGCCTCAACTTCCGTACGTACTGCGCCCCCTCGATCGCGTTTACGTTCGTGTCCGACGGCGACGTGCTTGCGGCGAGCGACGTGACGATCGGTCACGGCGGCTCGAATCCCACGTCGGATCCGTTCTCGATTGTCCGATCGTGACGAGCCGCCACGTCGACACGGGCGTGCGGTTCCCGTGACGGAGGCGAATACGACATCGTGCGTCGCGCAACCTGCGGCGCGCGAGGCGCCCGGTAGCATGGAGGCTTCCCCTCGGAGGTCTCCATGCCCGCGCGCTCGGATCTGCGCAACCTCGCAATCGTCGCTCACGTCGACCACGGCAAGACCACACTCGTCGACGCGCTGTTGTGGCAGTCCGGCGCGTTCCGCGCCAACCAGGACGTCAACGAGCGGGTCATGGACTCGAACGACCTCGAACGCGAGAAAGGCATCACGATCCTCGCCAAGAACACCGCGGTCCGTTACGGCGACGTGATCCTCAACATCGTCGACACGCCCGGTCACGCGGACTTCGGCGGTGAGGTTGAACGCGCGCTGGCCATGGTCGACGGTGTGCTCCTGCTCGTCGACGCGAGCGAGGGACCGTTACCTCAGACGCGTTTCGTGCTGCGGAAAACGCTCGAGGCGCACCTGCCGGTGATTCTCGTCGTCAACAAGGTCGACCGGCCCGACGCCCGCATCGCCGACGTTGTCGACGAGGTATACGAACTGTTCATCGATCTCGGCGCCGTCGAGCATCAGATCGAGTTCCCGATCGTCTACGCGAACGCCCGCGCCGGCTGGGCGTCCCTCGACCCCGAGGTCGAAGGCAGTGATCTCAAGCCGTTGTGCGAACTCATCCTCGAACGCATCCCCGCGCCCGAGTACGACGAAGGTCATCCGTTCCAGGCTCTGGTGACGAACCTCGACGCCTCACCGTACCTCGGTCGTCTCGCGTTGTGTCGTGTGCGCAACGGTCGCGTTCGCAAAGGCGAGCAGGTCGCGTGGTGCCGCATCGACGGAGCGATCGAACGGGTGAAGATCGCCGAGCTGTATCTCACCGATGCGCTCGACCGGGTGCCGGCCGAAGAGGCCGGGCCGGGCGACATCATCGCGGTCGCCGGTATTCCGGAGATCACGATCGGCGAGACGCTTGCCGACATCGACGACCCCCGGCCTCTGCCGCCACTGATTGTCGACGAGCCGAGCCTGTCGATGACTGTCGGGATCAACACCTCGGTGCTTGCAGGTCAGGACGGGAAGAAACTCACGGCGAGGCAGGTCGAAAATCGCCTGCAGCAAGAGCTCGTCGGCAACGTGTCGTTGCGCGTGAAGGCGACCGAGCGTCCCGACGCGTGGGAAGTCCAAGGCCGAGGCGAGCTGCAGCTCGCGGTGCTCGTCGAGACCATGCGCCGTGAAGGTTTCGAGCTCACTGTCGGCAAGCCGCAGGTCGTGATCCGAGAAATCGACGGCAACCGCCACGAGCCGGTCGAGCTTCTCACCGTCGACGTCCCCGAGGACTATCTCGGGGTCGTCACCCAACTGCTCGCGATGCGCAAAGGCCGCATGGAGCAGATGGTCAACCACGGCACCGGCTGGGTACGCATCGACTTTCGTGTCCCGGCCCGCGGGCTGATCGGCTTCCGCACCGAGTTCATGACCGAGACGCGCGGCACCGGAATGCTGCACCACGTCTTCGACGGCTGGGCTCCGTGGTTCGGTGAGCTTCGGACCCGCCCGACCGGCAGTTTGGTCGCCGACCGTCGCGGGATCACCACCGCGTACGCGTTGATGAATCTGCAAGAGCGCGGCGCGATGCTGATCGGTCCCGGCGTCGAGGTGTACGAGGGCATGATCGTCGGTGAGAACGCCCGCGCCGACGAGATGGACGTGAACCCCATCAAGGAAAAGCAGCTGACGAACCATCGGGCCTCCGGCTCCGACGATCTTGTCCGGCTCGTACCGGCACGCGTGATGTCGTTGGAGCAGGCGCTCGAGTTCATCACCGACGACGAGTGCGTGGAGGTGACGCCGCACAACGTCCGGTTGCGCAAGGTGGTGCTCTCGGCGTCCGAGCGGGGCCGGATCCGCGGCAGCGGCCGACCACCTCGAACATGAACGACGCGTCTTCGACGCCGATGTCGAGGTGACGACCGCACAGCCGACGTGACGACACGGTCTGCGCGTCGTCGTACATCCGAGCTGCGTCGCTATCGTCCGCTCCAGAACTCCTCGAGCACCGCCGCGCCGCGGGCGGGATCCTGAAGCATCCACCAATGACCGAGTCCGTCGAGCTCGGTCACGGACGCACCAGCGCGCTGGGCACCGACACGGCTCGAGTCGGGGTTCAAGAACATGTCCTGCAACGGAATGAGGACACGGCCCGGCGTCGGAATGTCGTGGAAGTCCGGCGCCCATTCTTTGCCGACGTCGACTGCCGATCTGTACAGCGCGAGGATGCAGTCGGCCATCGTCTGGTCGAGCGGGATATTGAGGGCGATCGCGGCGTCGTGCGGAACTCCGAACATCGTTTCGAAGATCGCGGCCCGTTCTTCGGCCGGGGTCGCGAGTTGGCGTGCGTAGAACTCCTCGCCGTCGCCGGGGGTCTGCCAGATCTTGGCGAAGTCGTGCCATTCGAAGTCGACGTCGCCGAACCCGCCAGTGTCACAGACCCACGAACGGCACAACTCGGGCCGGGTGCTCACGAGCCGTACGACCAGTCCGCCGCCCCAGTCGTGGCCGACGAGGTCGATCGGGCCGTGCGCGGCGACCGGTTCGAGCTCATCGACCAGCCACGCGACATATTCCTCCTTGGTCGCGCCGAACCCGTGGGGGCGCGCGCAACCGAAGCCGGGCAGCTGCAGGGTGATCACGTCATCGCGACGCAGACAGTTTCGCAACTCGTCCCAGATTGGCGGCGTTTCCGGTACGCCGTGCACGAACACTGCGGGCATGGCTGGGTTCCTTCCGTCGATCAGTGCGCGGTGCGGTCCAGGAGCCGGCGCGCGGTGCCGCCCAGGAACAACGCCATTGCTTCTTCGTCGAGCGGAAGTTCGCGAGCCTCGGTGAGCGACCGCCGCATCGGGAACCACGGTTCGTCGCTGCCCCAGATGACGCGACCTCGATACGTGTTGGTGGACATGAACGCGACGAGGTTCGGGTCTAAGTAACGCGGCGCGTACGCGGTGCACGACACGTAGAGATTGGGCCACTTGCGCATGTAGTTCATGAGGAGCTCTTCGTAGGGATGGCCCATGTGCGCGACGATCACGACGAGGTCGGGGAAGTCGATGAGGACGTCTTCGAGCAGATCTGGATGCTGGACCCGTGAACGCACCCGCGGTCCGGGAACGCCCGCGTTGATGCCGACCGGGAGGCCGAGCTCTTCGCAGACCTGATACACCGGATAGTGACGCGCATCGTTGATCGGCACCTGAGTTGAGAGCGGCATCACGCGCACCATCGAAAAACGTGGGTGCGATGCGAGCTCCCGGATGCGGCGGACAACGCGTCCGGGCCGGGCCGGGTCGCCGACTCCGCCCGCGACGAGGAACCGGCCCGGGTGCGCGTCGCACGTTTCGAGCAACGTGTCGGTATGGCGGTCGAGCCCGCCGGTGAAGATGCCGGTCGTGACGCCGAGCTCGTCCATGAGCGCGACCAATCCGTCGACGTCGAGCGGCCCTTGGTTGCTGCCGAGATAGCCGGGGATGTGTGCGTTCTCGGACTGGCCGAGGAACGCGGCCGACGTCTGCGCAGTGACCAGATTCACCCAGATGTCGACGACGTCCACGGGCGTTCCTCTCCTGGTCGCTCGGACCGCGGTGAAGCTAGCGTCCCGGAGATGCGCGCCGCCTTGCTCGAAGCCTCAGGAAAGCCGCTCGAGGTTGTCGACGACGTCGACATCGAAGATCCGCGTGCCGGTGAGGTGCTCGTTCGGGTCAGCCACTGCGGGGTCTGCCATTCCGACCTCTCGCTCGCCAACGGGACGTTCCCGGTGACCGCTCCGACGGTGCTCGGCCACGAGGCCGCGGGCGTGGTCGAGGTCATCGGCGCGGACGTCACCGAACTCGTGCCGGGCGACAAGGTCGTGCTCTGTCCGATCGCCGCCTGCAACAAGTGTTATTGGTGTGTGCGCGGCGAGTACGGATGTTGTGTCAACACGGCCAGCGTCTCGAGCGGAATGCTCAGCGACGGTCACAGCCCGCTTTCACGCCACGGTGCGCCAGTGTTGCGCGGCGTCGGTGTCGCCGGCTTCGCGGAGTATGTGATCACGCCCGTGTCCGGCGCGGTCAAAGTCCCCGACGACACGCCGCTCGAGGTTGTGTGCGTGATCGGTTGCGCGGTACAGACCGGGGTCGGTGCCGTGCTCAACACGGCGCGGGTCCCGGCGGGCGCCACCGTCCTCGTGGTCGGTGGGGGCGGAATCGGCATCGCGATAGCTCAGGGCGCGCGCATCGCGGGCGCGACTCGCATCGTCGTTTCCGACCCGGTCGCGTCGAGACGGGAGGCAGCACTGCATTTCGGCGCAACCGACGTCATCGATCCGACCTCCGAGAATGTGGCCGAACGGGTGCAGGCGATCACCAACGGGATCGGCGTCGATTATGCCTTCGACGCGGTCGGTTCGACCATCGCGATCGAGACGTGCGTGTGGTCGACGCGCAATGGAGGCACGACCGTGCTCGTCGGTGCCGGTGGCCTCGATCAGACCTTGAATCTTTCTCCGCCAGTGATCATCACGCTGAGCGAACGAAAGATCATGGGCTCGTTCTTGGGGAGTTGCAACGGCCGTCGCGACATTCCGCGGTTGGTCGCGTTGTGGCGTGCTGGACGACTCGACCTCGAAGGGATGATCACCGCGCGCCGCCCACTGGCGGAGGTCAATGACGCGTTCGCCGACATGTCGGCCGGCGTCGGCCTCCGCACTGTTCTCACGATTTAAGTCGTTCGCGTCGCCGATCAGCAAACCCGGGCCACGCAGTCTGCGTGCGCTCCACGCAATGCCGGTACGACGCAAGCTGTTTGAACGGAGCGCTGCCGACAGCAGATTCACCGGGCGAAGCCGAACCGTCCACGTAGCGCCTCCCGGCAGTCGACAGGTTGAACCCTATGACAGCCGCGCATCCACGGACGCCTGTGATGGTGCGATACCAATGATGGACGCGCCCACGTTGATCGCATTCGACCGGGGTACCAGGTGTGAGTTATTAGTTCCAGTTCTTCACCGCCATCATGTCCGGGATCGCAATACGAACAGCTCTCGGAACTGAGCACGGTCTGACCTCCGCTCAATCTCGCAACGCCGTCGCGGACATCGGGAGCGAGGCTGCACGCCCAGCGATCAGAGAAGGAAGAGCCCCTCTCGATGATCCGACCGTGGCGATCGAGGTCTTACCCGACCCCGAGTGGGTTGTGCGGAGATCGAAGGTCGCGAAGGAGACCGAATACGCAGGGGGCGAGATCTTCAGCGAGATCTGGGCATAACAAACGGTTGCGGGGACTACTACGTTGCGAACATAACAAACGGCGTTTTCCGCAGCGACCGCTGAGACATCGCACGTAAGTGTCGGATCAGATCTTCGATGCCGTCCAACATGCACTGGCGCTCGCCGACCTGGTGCGTGACGCCAGGACAGCGGTCTGTCAACGGTCAAATGTCGAAATGAGGTCGTTTGGCTCGCCGCTTCCCAAGGTCGTAGCCTCGGTTGACCACGCGACGATGGGGTAGTGGCATGGTCCGACGCTTTGAGTTTCGATTGTTCCGGTTGGCGATGAGAGTGTGCGGTGCTGTCGGCGTGGCTGGGCTTGCCGTCGTTGCCCTGGTCGTGACCCATGTGGGAGTGCCGCCAGCGGACGCTTCGCCAACCGCTCACGCGTACGTGGCCAACCTCGGTTCTGGCACGGTGAGCGTCATCATGACCTCCACCAACGCCGTGGTGAAGACGGTAAAAGTTGGGAACCGCCCCCTCGGGGTTGCCGTCACTCCTAACGGGCGCGACGCCTACGTGACCAACCTCGGTTCTGACACGGTGAGCGTCATCAAGACCTCCACCGACGCGGTGGTGAAGACGGTCAACGTCGGTGTCGGCCCAGCTGGGGTTGCCGTCACCCCCAAAGGGAGCGACGCCTATGTGACCAACACCGGTTCTGACACGGTGAGCGTCATTAGCACCTCCACCAACGCGGTGGTGAAGATGGTAAAGGTCGGTGCCTCCCCAGAAGGGGTTGCCGTCACTCCTAACGGGCGCGACGCCTACGTGACCAACGGCGGTTCTGGCACAGTGAGCGTCATTAGCACCTCCATCAACGCGGTGGTGAAGACGGTAAAGGTCGGTGCCTCCCCGTATGGAGTTGCCGTCACTCCTAACGGGCGCGACGCCTACGTGGCCAACAACGGTTCTGACACGGTGAGCGTCATCAAGACCTCCACCAACGCGGTCGTGAAGACCATAAAGGTCGGTCTCTACCCAGCTGGGGTTGCCGTCACTCCTAACGGAAGCGACGCTTACGTGACCAACGACGGTCCTGACACGGGGAGCGTCATCAAGACCTCCACCAACGCGGTCGTGAAGACCATAAAGGTCGGTGCCTCCCCAGAAGGGGTTGCCTTCAGCTGAACTTCTAGACAACACATCGACGCGCTCGTCGGCCTCGCCAACCAGCCGTCGACTGCCGGGGCCGTCAGCGCAGCCATTCCTTGAGCGTCGGAACGGGGTGTCTTATAGAAACACCTCTTGTTCCATCATCGCTGGAAGAGGTGTTCCGAACTGTTCCGTGAGGCGTTCCGACCTGATGGGAGCCTGATTCGGCTCTCGTTCCGCGCGGTGTTCCGTAGAGGGAGGATTGCCGCGTTCCGGGGACTGTTCCGCCGTTCCGCCACGTCATTGTCGTTCGCCCGGCATCACGATTTCGGAACCATTCAGCCTCGCCTGGCGTCGAAATCAAAGGGATGTCGAGACGCCTGCGCTCCTCGCACTGCTGCTGTGGCGCTCCTCGCGCTGGATGCTCCGGCGGTGGGAAGCAGTCGGCGGCGACGACCACAACGACCACCGTTTCACCCTCGGATGTCGTGACCAACCTCGCTCGGTGCTCATTGGGGTTGCCGGGCAACGGTGATCTCGATTCGTCGTTGAACGCTGTGGTCGCCAAGTCGGTGGCGGCGCTCAACGATGGGGGTGAAGCGGCTTGCCAGAAGTTGGTCCCCATAGCTGCGTTGAACGTGCGTATCTGCAACTATGACTTAACCTTGATCCACCGATGAGTTGTTGCTGAGCAGGTCCGCGTATCCGCGGAAAGTGCCTCCTGGGCTGGGACGATGACGGTGTCGAAGTCGACATTGTCGTCAGCTCGAGGAGGCACTTCCGGTGAATGGAGTATTGCACTCGATCGATCAGCTTGAGGTGACCTTCGATGATGAGTCGTTGGTCGCGAACGCGGGACTGATCACCCCGGCCACGTTGATGCTCCGGCTCGGTCTTGAGGGCCGGGTGGATGCGACGGTGCGGCTTTCGGGTCGGGTTGGGGGGTCGCGTCCGGGCCGCAAGGTGTGTTCGTTGGTCGCGTCGATGTTGGCGGGCGGGTCGCATATCGATCATGCGGATGTGTTACGGGCGGGAGCGACGGAGCGGGTGTTGCCGTTCCGGGTGATGGCCCCCTCGACGTTGGGAACGTTCTTACGGGCGTTCACGTTCGGGCATGTCCGCCAGCTCGACAAGGTGATCGCCGAGACGTTGCGCCGTGCCTGGGCCCTCGGCGCGGGACCCGGCAACCGCAGGCTGGTGATCGATGTCGATTCGACGATCTGTGAGGTGTACGGGAAACAGAAACAGGGCACCGGGTATGGGTACACGAAAGTGTTGGGTTATCACCCGCTGCTCGCGACCCGGGCAGATACGGGTGAGGTGTTGCATGCCCGGATGCGCAAGGGGCAAGCGAACACCGCTCGGGGCGCGCGACGGTTCGTTGAGGAGTTGATCGCCCGGGTCCGCCATGTGGGCGCGGCCGGTGAGCTCGTGTGCCGCTTCGATTCGGGGTTCTGGTCGTACGACACGATCGCGACCCTCGCCCGCCTCCGGGTGCGTTACACGATGGCGGTCCATGCCGGAAATACAGCGATTGCCAAGGCGATCGCGACGATCGACGAGAAAACATGGATCCCGATCGGGTACACGTCCGATGGGCAAGCCGAGGTCGCGGAGTGTGTGTATAAGGGTCGGCGTCTGGTCGTGCGACGTACCCGCCTCACCGACAAGCACCAGGCCGAACTGTGGCCGAACTGGCGACACCAC
>JBKQIY010000046.1:0-2574 GCA_052148155.1 Acidimicrobiia bacterium
CCCGACCGACATACCGACCACGACAAGCGGCGATACCTTCCCGCTGCGCGTCGCTGTCAACGCCCCCCTGGTCGAGGTGCACGTCGCCGTGTAGGCAAAGATGGGCGTCCCACCGTCATACACAGGCACGGTGAACGCGACGGTGGCGTTCTGCACGCCCGCCACCACCGACGTGACTATCGGAGCGCTCGGAACAGTTGGCGCGGCCGCAGCGACAGAAACCCCACACACGACGAACGCTACGACCGCAGCTCCGCAACACCAAACTTGCCACGACCTGCTCACCGCAACCCTCACCCCCACGCCTTCTCGCAATACCGAGGGCAATCCAAGGTGATGGCACACGCGACTCGGCCCTACCTTCACGCTCGGCGGTATGAAAAGAGCCACACCCGCCTGAACATGGAGTCGTGACGGTCACATCGGGATATCAATCCAGACGTCAACGGTGCTGGCCATGTCAACGCACCAGCCGGAACCCTGCGGTCTTGACGCCTCGGATGACGCCGTCGCACGGTGCCGCGGCGGTCGATGCTCTGCTCAGAAGCCGTCGAGCACCGACACGATTAACGGATTGCTGTAGCAGCCGATGTCGACACCCAGGCGCCAAAGACGCGGCGCCGCTCCCATACTTGTGGGCATGGAAGTCGTCAAGTGCGCGTGTATTGAGGCGAGAAGGTGAACGTGTTCCCGAGCCGACAGCCGGTCTCCGACATCCAGCGCGAACGACGACATGTATTACCGACGTGCTCTGCACATTCATGCGTGGCATCGCTACCCCACCTGTTTTCGTCGCAGACAAGAGCCGGAAGTCTCTCAACTCGGCGAGCTCCTTCGCGGTCGCGTCCCAGGTAGGCGTCCGATCTCATCTGCCGCTATCGGTGACGGGAGCGCAACGACGTGTCAGGGGGAGTTGTCGGCGGGGCCTGACAGCGACAGACTCCGGCCTTGTGGGTATCGCCTACCGCTGCCATGCGAACCTTGGCTGCACGTTCGTCGTGTGGGACGGGGATGTGACGCCTGACCAATGGAGCGACGAGTTGGATCGGATCATCGCCGATCTTGCGTTCCCGCCCGGACCGCTTGTCCTGGCTGATCTCAGTACCGCGGGAGGAGCACCGAGTATCACGACCGGCATCGTCGACGAAATGGCACGCCGATGGGTCACCTACGCAGCCGAACTCGCGCCGATGCAGTGGGCGATCATCCCCGACGGAGCGTGGGATAAGGCACGCCGATTCGAATGCGAAGTCAAAGGATCGAACATTCGTCCGATGGTCTTCAACGAGCCCTGGTCGGCGTGCACCTGGCTCGGACTCGACGCCGCGGTTGCACGCACAATCCTCGGGGACTTACGCGAAGAACTCCGTTCCTGACTTGTCGAGCCGCGAGCTCGTGACGACATGGTGACCGCCGCGAAAGGAACCGCTCGGACGCGCGGGCCGTGTCCATATCGGAGCGGTCGAGCTTGGTACTGACGATGTGGTCGGTCTGACGGTCAGCATCGCAAACCCATCTGCGA
Organism: Acidimicrobiia bacterium; assembly: GCA_052148155.1. Classification (GTDB taxonomy): domain Bacteria; phylum Actinomycetota; class Acidimicrobiia; order IMCC26256; family PALSA-610; genus JBBQER01. The sequence goes on from JBKQIY010000046.1 coordinate 1,523, forward strand.
TCGTGCCGATACCGGGTGAAGTGTTCGTGTCCGGCTGTCACGGTGCTGGTCGTCGGTGCGGGTCTCACGACTTCCGAACACGGTGGGCAGGTCTTCAAAGGCGTCCCCGACCAATGGCGACTGTTCGCCGCGGCGACCTTGGACCCCGAACATCGCTCGGAGACAACGAGGGCGAATGTCACCGTGCGAACGCGATCGCGTCCCGTTGCAACGCGCCAGGACCCGGAGTGCGGAGGATCTCAAGCGCGTCTCGAAGAACCGCCGTGTCGGGTGGTCGATGATTTCATCGTCGAAGTAGTAGGAAAGGAAAGGAAAGGAAAGGAAACATACCGTTCAAGGGTCCGCGTGAATGGTGCGGATAGTCGCGGAAAACTGGAATGCTTCGTCGTGAAAGTCAGCGACACTGACACGGTCGCAGTCGTTGGATCCGCGGGAGCGCACACGCTCCGATTGTTGCGAAGGAGCCGACTGTGCGGAACAAGCCCACTTCCATGCTGGTCGCGATCGTGACGATCGTCCGGGCGGTAACGTCGCTCGGCGTGTGACCAGCGGGCGCGGCGGTGCACGCGCGCGGCACTGCGACGTGTCGCATCATCGGCGGTAGCGGAATGTGTCGCCGGGCCTCACGGCTGTTCGCTGGCCGCGACCAAGACCGGCTCGTTCACGACGCCGGCCCTGCCCCGTACCGTGCAGCTCAAGACCACACTTCCCGGCGCCGCCTGCGGTCCCGGCCCGCAGGCCAGGTTCTCGATCACCGGCGGCTCGGTCAGCATGTAGCCGGCGCCCCAACCAAGACGCTGTTCACAAGTCGTCGTAGGAGAAGCGACACGAAGACGCAATCAAGGGGTGAGGAGAAGCGGCTCGGCCTTACCTGCAGATTGATCCGGTCCGCTACTGCGACGCACGGATTCGTGCAGTCCCGGGGCAAGCACGCGTCCTAGCTGTGAGGTAGGCCGCTGGCTGGTCGTTCGCCGGTAGGTCGGTGGGCTCAGTCCCGACGATTTCTCGTCGGGTGCTTGTTCCATCTCACCGTGGGCGTTCCGCTTCGCCAG
>JBKQIY010000047.1:0-4289 GCA_052148155.1 Acidimicrobiia bacterium
GCCGACCGTCTCGTCGCCTTGTCGACCCGCAAGTTACGGATCACGGTCGATCCTGCCCTCGTGCGTCCGGTCGACGTTGCGTGTCTCGTCGGCGACGGATCACGACTCCGCGCCCGGACCGGCTGGGAGCCCGAATACTGCCTCGACGACACCCTGGCCGCCGTGTTGGAACACGCCCGCGCCGGATAGACGTCGACGTCCTCACGCGTTCTGGTGGTCGAGCCAGCCGAGAAGCGCCGCGATCGCGCGGGGGTCGTGACGCAATCGATGTGCGCCGTTGGCAACGATCCGTAACTCCGCGCAGGCGCCCGCCGCGTCGGCAAGGCGGCGCGCATCGTCGACCGGCACGACATCGTCGGCGCTGCCGTGCACGAGGAGCCACGGTCGGGGTGACACAGACCGCGCTGCGTCGATCGGGTCGAGGTTGGAAATCGCACGGATCCAGGCGTCGGGGTCGGCGGGATATCCGTCGCTGCGTAACACGCCCGTCCGTCGGGCGTATTCGAGGAACCACGCCGGTTCGCGTACCCAGGTGCGCAGCGAGGCCGGCGCGGCGAACGTCGCGATGCCTCGGACTCGATCGTCGGTCGCGGCGGTGACAATCGCCAGCGTGCCGCCCAGACGGAACCCGGCGATCCATACGCCGCCCACGTCGCGGCGCACGTCGAGCGCGTCGACCGCGGCGCGCACATCGGCCAACCAGCCGTCGATCGAGAAGTCACCTTCGGACGGCCCGGTACCGCGGAAGGTGAACGTCAGGCCTGCCCAACCCGCCTCACGCGCCACGCGATCACACAGCGTCGCGTCGGTATTGCCGAGCGCGGCCGCACCTCCGGCACCGCGCGGGAAACCGGGAAGCACAAGCAAGGCGGGAACCCGGGCGACTCCGGCCGGGCGCGCGAAATGCGCACTCAGCCGCAGTCCTTCCGACAGGATCTCCTCCATAGCCCGCGATCTCCTCACACCGGCCGGGTGCCGCGTCGACATCGGTATCCTGACCCGCGTGAGTTCCCCCACGCAGATCACGCCATCGGCCGTCGCGGTACCCGCCTTGAAAGAATGGGCGGCCATCGTCCACGCGTTGCTCGAAGGCGAGCAGGTCATCGACGTGCGCAAGGGTGGCTTGCGCGAAGACGGCCGCCATTTCGAGCTCTCGGCCCGCCGGGTGTGGTTGTATCCGACGGCCGAGCACCAGCGCGCCAAGCTCCTCAAGCCTGCCTACCGGCACTGGGTCGATCTGGCGACGGCATCGCCGGTCGGGGAATCGATCACGATCGCCGGATGGGCCGACGTGACCGACGCCGCGACGATCACCGACCCCGAGCACCTTGACGCCATCGCGTCCAAGCTGATCTGGACCGACGAATATGTGTCGTCCCGACTGAACTGGAAGAAACGTGATCCCCTGTGGGTCATCGTGATGCGGGTCCACCGGCTCGACGAGCCGATCACCGTCCCGTGGACCGAGCGCTAACGCGGTTGCACGTCATGGGTCGCGCTCGACGGCCTCCCCGCCGATCCTGGCGCGACCGCTTCGCACGCCGCACTTTCCGACGTCGCCTTCGAATCGAAACGTAAAGGTGTGCGAGACACTTTACCCGCCGAATGTTGGGCTCTATAGCCCGAGCAGGTTTTGCGCGTTGCGCAACAGCACTTTCTCGGTGATGGGCTCGGACACCTCGAGCGTCTCCCATGCGGTGAACCACTGCTCGTGAGACAGGAACGGGTAGTCGGTCCCGAACAACACGCGATCTTGCAGGGCGCCTTTGATGTTGCGGACCAGGTCGGGTGCGAACCGGCGCGGCGACCAGCCCGACAGGTCAATCCAGGTGTTGGGCTTGTGGAGCGCCACCGCGAGCTGCTCGTCCTGCCACGGCCACGCCGGGTGCGCCATGACGAGCTGCAGGCCCGGAAAGTCGGCCGCGACCGCGTCGAGATGGATCGGACGCGACAACTCGAGTTTCAACCGGCCACCGCCCGGCATTCCGGCGCCGAGACCGGTCGTGCCGGTGTGCACTGTGACCGGAATGCCGAAGGCGTCGGCGGTCTCGTAGATCGGGTACACGGCGCGGTCGTCGGGACGGAAGCCCTGCGCGGTCGGATGCAGTTTCAAGCCTCGCAACCCGAGGTCGCGTACGGCCCGTTCGAGTTCGACGACCGCCGCGTCGCCCTTCAGCGGATCGACCGACGCGAAACCTACAAACGCGTCGGGATGGGTGTGTGCGCAACCGGCGACGAAATCGTTGGTGACCGGAGGCAATCCGGAATTGGTTTCGGCGTCCCACGCGAACAACACGCCGAGCACATCCGCGGCGCGGAACACCGCGGCCATCTGGTCGACGTCGTGGTGCGGCAACTGGGTGTGGAAGTACGCCTCGCAGGCGGGACCAAACTCGCCGAGCGCATCATCGACGTACTCCGGTGTCGACGGGTGCACATGAACGTCGATCGCGCGCACCGCTACTTCCTCCCGGGCGCGGCTACGCCGGAGCGTTCGCCGAAGTCTCCGCCCGCCCGATCGATCGGTGGGGCCGGTAGCCGCGGTTGCGGGCCTCCGCCAGCGTGTCGGGCCCGAACGCCGCGAACTGTTCGGAAACGAGCAGCTCGTCGATAGCCGCCGCGACCTGCGGATCGGCGTCGGCCAGATCCAGGTCGTAGACGACCTGCGTCCGCTTGTCTCCGACGTATCGGTTCTGTTCAAAGCGAGTCGGTCGTCCCACCGGGAGGTGAATCTAGTCGCGACGAACGCCGGATCGAGCCCCTGCCCGCGACCGCGCGTGCGTCACGTCACGCATCGCCGAGAGCGATCTCGTCTCCGTCCTGAATTTCGGGCTCGCTCAGGCCGCGATGTGCACTTCGGCCGTTCGACTACGACCCGGTCTCGTCGAGCCCGAGTAGGTGAGCTCTTTCCGAATGGGTCGGTGGCGGCACGCGACCTCGCGTCGTCGTCTCTTCGGGAAGGTCGAGGTCGGGGAGGCCAGCTTCGGTCGGCGCCAAGTGGAGAGTCCACTGAAATCCGCGGATGGCCGGAGGCACGACGCCCACGAGGTTGAGTCCGGCCGCGTGAACCGTCTCGCGCAGCCAAGACTTATCGAAGATGACCGCGTTCGTTGGATTGATGTCATTGATGAAGAGAGCGTTCTGAAAGTCCTGCATCATCGGGAAGTCACCCTTGTCAAACAGGAACCACGTCGACACCAATAACCCGTCGGGTCGAAGAATCCGGCGCATTTCGCGCAGATACTCAGTCGCGTGTTCCTGACTCACGTGCGTGAAAACCGACCATGCGATCGCGAGCGAGAAGGACGCGTCTTCAACGGGGAATGGAAGCCAACGTGCTTTCTCGGGTCCGGGGTTAAACGCCATCTCGTAGACATCGTGGTGGAAGAACTGGAATCCGGGCGCGTGCGGTTCGAGGTTGCGGTTGCACCACTCGATCATGCCGCGATGCAGATCGACACCAACGTAACGTCGAGGCCGCGGCTGCTGCTGTATCAGCTGCCGTGCCAGCCGACCACAGCCGCAGCCCCAATCGAATACCGCTTCGAAATGCGATGCTTCGAGGCCCGGCACGACGAGAATGCCGTCGGGATTGTCGAACGCAGCTGGGTCCGTCGGGCCGACGAGCTCGCGCATCTCGAAAGGCGGAATAGGAAGGGAATCGATCACGCGCGGAGATTAGCTCGGGTTCAGACACACAACGTGTGAGGTCATCAGCGCCCGCGAACGGCATGCTCCCCCACAGATCCCGAGGTCTGCGAGCGTGTGAGTGAGTGTCTCCAAGGGTCGCCTGACCAGGTCCTCAGGAGTGCACATCCGTCGAGGCGTTGGAACCTCTCCTTCCGACGAGCGAACAGCAGATCAGCATCTGGCTTGTCGCGACCGCGCCCGACGCGGCTTCCTGCTCCGGGGCCGCATCCTCGGGATCGGAGCTCAGCAGATCGAGTTCGTCGACGACGTGCGCGCGGTAGTCGCTGACGAACGGATCGTGTTCGAACGCAGTTGGGCGTACTACGAAATGGAGGATCTGGTCGCCGCGCGTCAGCGGCTGACCAGCACGTAGCGGACCGCGATCCAGCCAGTCGGACGCCATGTCGAGCGCGGGACGCTGGATGGCGCGCCAGGATCGGGCACTGGTTCGAGCGTGGGCGACGCCGCGGAGATCCTGGCCGCAAAGTAGCCGGTGTATCCCAGATACACGCGCGTGGTCGGCTCGAGGAAATATGCCGCCCACAGAGTGTCCCACTGCGACAGGTCGACGTTCACGGCGTTCAGGCGATCGATCGCGG
>JBKQIY010000048.1:0-75631 GCA_052148155.1 Acidimicrobiia bacterium
GACCGGAAAGCGGTGCGGCGTCGTCGTGTGACGACGGGCCGGAGCTCGTCGCCGAAGCGTCAACGCGTGAACGTGACGACCCGATGAGCGCCCAGACCTGAAGGATCGGTGAGTGCACGTGCTTCCACGACGCGGCTGCGGCCGGCAAACGCTTCGAGATCGCCCAGCTGGGCGCGCTCCTCCCATGTGCGCCTGCCCGCTTCGACCAGACCGCCGATGTCGAGCTCACCTAACCATTCGGCCTGAGATCGATCCGCGACGACCGTGAAACCCGACGCACGCGCCGCGACGAGCAGCTGCTCGCGTACGACATCCGCGGTGATGTCACGGGCGCCAGGTTCGTCGAACGGCGATCCGCCGCGCTGGTGAGCTCGGTACGTGCGCAACCACCCGGCGGGGCCTCGAACGGGGCCGCGCCCGACCATCACCTCGGCATCGTCGAGGTAGTCGATCGCGACCAAGAATCCGCTTTGCAGCACTCGGCTGCAGGCCGCGAACCACGCGTCGATGCCACGCGGAATTGGTAGGCGCGCTCCGTCCGGGACGGCGACTCCGACCGTGATCGCGTCGAGCGCCCGGGCGTCGTCGTCTTCGGCCGGGACGAGCACCTCGGCGAACTCGCCGGTCGGCGCGAGCGCGACCCGAACCTCCCACCAGCCGTTCGGGCTCGACTCCGCGACCCCGAACGGCAAATTGTCGAAGAACTCGTTGGCGAGCACGACGCCGGTGAGCTCGAGCGCGGGCAGTCCTTCGAGCGAGACGAACACCGGGCCTAAGCCCGCGACCGGCACGAGCTCGTCGGGCGACTCCCGTGCGAACGGTCCCAACGCCTCGTCGGCCGGCTCGAGCTCGAGCCGTTCACGCTGGTTGTCGCGCAGCACCGCGGAAAGCTCAACGAGCACGTAGTGCAGGGCGCGCATGCACGCCGGACGCGCCCGCCAGACGTCGCGGGCGAGCCGTCCGTTCCCCGCGCCGGCCTCGATCACGAGGAACGGATCGGGGGCGCCCATCTGTTCCCAACATCGGTCGAGCGCGCGTGCGATGCAGGCCCCGAACAACGAACCGACCTCGGGACTGGTCACGAAATCGCGCCCGGCGCGGCCGGCACCGTGACCGGACGCGAAGAAGCCGACGTCGGGCTCGTACAGCGCGACGTCGACGAACCGGTCGAAGGTGATGGCACCCTCGCGCCGGATCAGGCGCGCGATGGTGTCGGTGGCAGGGCCGGCTAGAACGCCCGCTCCCCGATCCGCGCGAACAGCTGCGGGTAGACGCCGATCACGACCACGACCGTTCCCATCAGTGCGATCGCGCCGGCCAGCGCGGGCGGAACCCGGATGGGGGTGCGATCGCCTTCGGCGGGTTCGTCGAACCACATCTTGCGGACCACGCCGAAGTAGTAAAAGAACGCGATCACCGAGTTGACGGCGGCGAGCACGCCGAGCGCGACTCCCCAACCGGTGCCGGCTTCGATGATCGACCGGAACATCACGAACTTCGCGAACCAACCGGCGAGTGGCGGCACACCGGCGAGCGACGCCAAGAAGAGCGTCATCGTGACGGCCAGCACCGGCGACGTGGCGAACAGACCTGCGTACGACGAGATCTCACCGTTTTTCGTGCGCCGGGCGACCGCGATCACGATCGCGAACGCGCCCAGATTCATCGCGCCGTACACGAACAGATAGATCACGACCGCGCTCATCGCGGTGGCGGCGACGCCCCGGTTTCCGCTGGCTCCGGCGATACCTGCCGCCGCGAAGGGAACCAGCATGAATCCGCCCTGCGCGACCGACGAGTACGCCAGCATGCGGACGATGTTCGTCTGGCGCAGCGCGGCCAGGTTCCCGAACGTCATCGACAGCGCGGCCAGCACCCACACCGCGGCCCACCACGCATGCGCGCCGGCACCGTTGGCATAGAAGCCGAAGTAGACGATGTTGATCAGCGCGACGAAACCACCCGCTTTCGAGGCGACGGAAAGGAACGCCGTGACCGGAGTGGGTGCACCTTCGTACGTGTCGGGCGCCCAGAAATGGAAGGGTACGGCGCTCACCTTGAACGCGAAGCCGACCAGCGAGAAGAAGATGGCGACCGTCAGCAGCGACGACGTGCCGTGGACCGAGACGTAGGCCGCGATCTGCGAAAGCTTCGTCGAGCCGGTAATCCCGAAGATCAGCGACATGCCGTACAGCATCAGCGCCGACGAGAGCACGCCGATCAGGTAGTACTTCACGCCGGCCTCGTTGGACCGCCGGTCGTGCTTGCGGAACGTCGCGAGGATGAACGTGGGGATCGAGATCGTCTCGAGTGCCACGAACAACGTAATGAGATCGCGCGCGGACGCCATCACGCTCATCCCGAACGTCGATGTCAACAACAAGACGTAGAACTCGCCCTTGTAGTAGTCGCCCTCGTTGATGTAATCGACGGAAAGCAGGATCGTGACGTACGTCGCGACGAGGAAGAAGCCCTTCAACGCGATCGCGTAGTGATCGACCACGTAGGCGCCGCCGAACATCGAGCGGTTGTGGCCGCTGGCCGCCAACGTGGCCACCGGAACGAGGGCGGCGAGAACACCGACGGAGGCGATGCGCGACGTCTGCCATGCCTCGCGATCGGGGAGTACGAGATCTGCGATCAGTACCGCGGCGATCGTCACCACGAGGATGATGTCGGGCGCGAGCGCGTGCCAGTCGAAGACCGGGGTTTTGAGCACCGGGCTCTGCGCGGTCAGGACGGCGAGCATGTCAGCGGCTTTCGATCACTTGATCACCGACGCAATCGCGTTGGTCATGTGGGTGACGGCACCGTCGGTGACGTGGAAGATGAGGTCGGGGAACACACCCAACGCGACGATGAGCGTCAGTATCGGCGCCCAGGCCGTCCACTCGAAAGTCGTCACGTCGTGAATGTGCGCGTCCGCGAACTCCGGTTTGGGTTCACCGAAGGCCACCTTCTGCAGCATCCATAACAGATAGCCGGCCGCGAACACGGTTCCGACCGCCGCGACCACCATGTAGAAGCGGAAGAGCGGCTGACTGAGCCCGTGGGCAGGACTGAACGCCGACAGGATCGCCGGGAATTCGCCCCAAAAGCCGGCGAGTCCGGGGAGTCCGAGGCTCGCCATCACGCAGAAGCCGAGGATCCAGCCCATCTTCGGCGCCTGGGTCAGCAGCCCACCGAGCCTCGACATTTCGCGCGTGCCGTAGTTGTGCTGCACGGAACCCGCGATGAAGAACAGCATGCCGGTGATCAGACCGTGAGCGACCATCCCGAAGATCGCGGCATTGATCCCGAACGACGTCATCGTCGCGATCGCGAGCATCACGAAGCCCATGTGCGCGACGGAAGAGAAGGCGATCAGCCGTTTCATGTCCTTTTGCGCGAGACATCCAAGCGCGCCGTAGATGATGCCGATGACTGCCAGACCGCCGATGTAGGGCGCCCAGTCCTTGGCGGCTTCTGGAAGCATCGGTAACGCAATGCGGATAAAACCGTACGCGCCAAGCTTCAGCAGGATCGCGGCGAGGAGCACGGAACCGACGGTCGGCGCCTCGGTGTGCGCATCGGGCAGCCAGGTATGGAACGGGAACATCGGCACCTTGATCGCGAAACCGAGGAACATCGCCGCGAAGATCAGGTCTTGGGTGCTCTTGACGACTCCGGCTCCAGCTGCCTTGGTGAGCAGGACCATGTCGAAGCTGTGCTCGACCGCGCCGCCCGGATTCACGTTGACCTTGAAGTAGAGCGCGAGGAACCCGAGCAGCATCAGCGCCGAACCGAACAGCGTGAACAAGAAGAACTTGATCGACGCGTACTGGCGATTGGGGCCACCCCAGACGCCGATCATGAAGAACATCGGGAGCAACACGATCTCGAAGAACACGAAAAACAGGATCAGGTCCTGCGCAATGAACGTGCCGTTCATGCCGACCTCGAGGATGAGGATCAGCGCCAGGAACGCCTTGGGATTGTGCGGCTCGGGGAAGTGATTCCACGAGTAGATGACGCACAACACGGTGATAAACGCCGATAGGACCAACATCGGTAGGGAGATCCCGTCGACGGCCACGTGGTAGTGGCTGTTGATCACGTCGATCCAGGGCCGGTTGACGTCGAACTGCAGCCGGCTGCTGTGGCTGTACTTGAAACGGAACATGATGCCGACCGTCACCGCCAACGGCGCGAGCGTCGCGAGGAGTGCGATCCACTTGATGGACGCCTCCTCGGTCCGGGGTACGAGCATCACGACGAGTGCTCCGACCGCCGGGATCAGAACCGTGAGGGTCAACGCCCACGAGTCGAACCAGTTCATTGAGCCGATTCCCCTCCGCTTACGTGAAGATCCACAGCGCGAGGGCGAACAGCCCCACCGCGAGGATCAAGATCAGGGCATAAAATTGCAGACGACCGGTCTGGACGCGACGGACCGCGTCCCCCGACTCGCCCGTCACGCTGGCCAGGCCGTTGACGGCGCTGTCGATGCCGCGCTGGTCGACATATTCGTAGGTGAACCGGCCGAGTCCGACCGCACCTTTGCCGGCGTAGTTGAGGACGTTGTCGAGGATGTGCTGGTTGAACCAGTAGACGCCGTCGGCGATCGCTCCTTTGAGCGAGCCGACGATGAGGTCGGTGTACAGCACATCGAGGTAGTACTTCATCACGAGGAAGTGCTTGAGGGACCGGGCGAGCGGGTTGCGTTCCGAGAGTCGTTGCGGACCGGCCCCGAGCCAGTAGTACGCGTAGCCCGCACCGATCCCGGCCAGCGCGATGAGGACCGAGATCACGGCCAGGATCACGCTGAACTTCGCGGTGCGGACGTCGACGAACGCAACGCGGGGCTGGAACCACTTGTCGAACTTTTCGACGCCGGGGGCATTGATGAACCCGGCGAACACTGCGAAGAAGGAAAGCACGAAGAGGGGCACGGTGATCAGCCGGTTGCTCTCGTGCGGCGCGTGCGCGTCTTCCCCGTGCTCTGCGGCATGCGGGCCGAAGCCGGGGATGTAATCGTCCTGCTCCTCGGCGAGATGATGCTCGATGAGCTCGTCACCTTCGGCGAGCACCTCGGCTTCGTGTACTTCGGCGAGCTCGTGAGCAATCGACCCGCGGTACTCACCGAAGAACGTCAGGTAGACGCACCGCGTCATGTACGCCGCGGTCATGAATGCGCCGATGATCCCGACGATGACGAAAGCCTGATAGCCGTTGTGGCCGGCGTTGACGAGGATCTCGTCTTTCGACCAGAAGCCGGCGAGCGGGAAGATGCCGGCAAGCGCGAGCGATCCGATGACGAACGTCCAGTACGTCTGGGGCATGTACTTCTTCAGGCCGCCCATGTCTTTTTTCATGTCGAAGGAGTGATGCGACCCGGAATGGCTCACGGAGCCGGCGCCGAGGAACAGATCGGCCTTGAAAAAGGCGTGCGTGAAGAGGTGGAACACGGCCGCGCTCCAGGCACCGACACCGAGCGCCATGACCATGTAGCCGAGCTGGCTGATCGTGGAGTACGCGAGCACCTTTTTGATGTCGTCTTGGACGAACGCGAGCGCGGCGCCGATGATCACGGTGATCCCGCCGATCAGTGCCATCGCGTTGACTCCACCGTGACCGGGCGTCCCGATCGACAGCCCGTGCCAGAACACCGGGTAGAGGCGGGCACCCATGTAGACGCCGGCGACCACCATCGTGGCGGCGTGGATCAACGCTGACACCGGCGTCGGGCCGGCCATCGCGTCGGGAAGCCAGGTGTGCAGCGGGAACTGACCCGACTTCCCGATGATCGCCAGCAGCAACGCCAGCGCGGTCCACATCACCAAGGTGTGCCCGACCGCCGAACTCGACGCCGCTTGGTTGACCGCGACGATGTTGAACGAGCCGTGACCGCCCGTGGCGCGGTCGACCATCCAGTAGGTCATGACCACGCCGACGAGCAACCCGATGTCGCCGGTTCGGGTGGTGAGGAACGCTTTGAGGGCGGCGTCAGAGTTCGGCTGCTCTTCCCACCAGTGTCCGATCAGCATGAACGAGCACAGCCCGACGAGTTCCCAGCCGACAAGCAGTTGCAGCGTGTTGTCGGCCACGACGAGCAGCAGCATCGATGCGGTGAACAGGCTCAGAGCTGCGTAGAAGTGGGTGTACCGGCGGTCGCCACGCATGTATTCCATCGAGTACACGTGTACGAGCAACGACACGAGGGTGACGACGAACATCACGATCGATGCCAGTCCGTCGATCTGGATTCCGACCGTGAGTCGAACGCCGTCGTTCTGGAACCAGGTGAGATGGTGGACGACTGGGGCGACCTGGGCGACGCTGCCCGCGGCTCCCAAACGGCCGACGCTGTGGCCGAGCGCGCCGATGGCGGCGCCGACACCGTGCGAATGGTCGGCGTCCTGCACCCGCTTGATCCATTGGTACAAGGTGCCGCAGGCCAGCACGAATGACGCACCAACCGCGAGCGTGCCGATCTCGGAACCTTTGCGGGGGAAGCGTTTGCCAAAGAACAAGATCACGACGAAAGACAGCGCCGGGATCAGTGGCACGAGCCACGCGTGATCGAGGAAGAACATCGCGTCAGCCCTTCAGCGCGTCGGCGTCGTCGAGATCGGCACTGTGACTGTTGCGGTAGATCAATAACACGATGGCGAGGCCGACGCCGACCTCGGCCGCGGCGATGGTGAGGACGAACAGCGCGAAGACCTGACCGATCACGGAGTTATGGAAGGCACTGAACGCGACGAGGTTGACGTTGACCGCCGCGAGCATCAACTCGATGCTCATGAGCACGAGCACGGTGTGCTTACGGGTCAGGACGCCGTAGATACCAGTACAGAAGAGAAACGCACTGAGCAGCAGGAACTGGTTGAGCAACATCAGTCGCGCCTCGCGAGGACCACCGCGCCGACCAGGGCGCCGAGGAGCAGCACGCCGACAACCTCGAACGGGATGATGTACACACGGAAGAGCGCGTTCGTGACATCGGCGGTGCGGATCGGGGCGTTGATGTGCAACTTCACACCCTTGAAGGTGTGTATGAGCAGGCCGCCGAGGATGCCGGCGAGGAACAACGCGGCCGCGGCTGCCGGCCCGCGCAGGTCGTTGCCGAGCGATTCTTCCGGATGCATCGGCGCACGGGTCAACATGATCCCGAACAGGAAAAGCACGATCACCGCGCCGATGTAGACGAGCACCTGCACCCAGGCGACGAACTCCTGGCCGAGGAGGAGAAACTGGGCAGCGCCGCCGGCGAGGACGATCACGAGGTACAGGGCCGCGTGCACGACGTTCTTGGTGGTCACCACGCCGAGCGCGGAAACCACCATCGCGGCCGCGATGATCCCGAAGAAGACGTTCTCGGCGATCATGTCGGGACCGTCACTTCTTGCCCTTCACTTGGGCGCCCTGCTCGAGCGGCTCGGGCTCGGGTACCGTCGCCATCCACTCGCCGAGGCGGTCCTTGTCGTGGAGCAGGTTGGCGATCCGCGATTCGCTGTACTCGAACTCGGGACTCCAGAACAGCGCGTCGAACGGACACACCTCGACGCAGATTCCGCAGTACATGCACAGTGCGTAGTCGATGTCGAAACGGTCGAGCACGCTCACGTTGCGCGGCTTGCCGCCCTCGCGCCGCGGCGGGCGCTGTTCTTTGTGGCCCTCGATGTAGATACACCAGTCGGGACATTGGCGGGCGCAGAGCATGCACACGGTGCAGTTTTCTTCCTTGAGCGCGATCACGCCGCGGGCGCGGGGCGGCGGGTCCTCGCGCTCGTGCGGGTACTGCACGGTGACCGCTGGTTTCATCATCGTCTTGAACGTCACACCGAGGCCGACGAACATGCCCTTGATCTCGCGCTTCATCGGAAGGCCACCTTCAACACGCCGGTTACGAGGATGTTGACGAGCGCGATCGGGATCAGCCACTTCCACGCCAGCGCCTGGAGCTGATCCTCGCGCAACCGCGGGTAGGTGAAGCGAGCCCAGAACATCAAGAACGCGACGAACATCACTTTCGCGAACAACACGAACGGGCCCAGCCAGTCCGCGGCGACTCCGTGGACCCAGGGAACCGACCATCCACCGAGGAAGAGGGTCGCGGCGAGCGCCGAGAACGCGAACGCGGTCCCGAACTCGCCGATGAAGAAGAACAGGAAGCGAAAGCCGGTGTACTCGACCATGTAGCCGGCGACCAGCTCCGACTCGGCGACCGGCATGTCGAACGGCGGCTGCGTCAGCTCGGCCTGCGCTGCCACCATGAATAGGGCAAAACCGACGAACTGGGTGAGGATGAACGGCTGACCGAGGCCGCTCCACCCGAAGATCGAGCCGTGCTGTTGGTGCAGCACGATGCCCTGGAGGTTCATCGTGCCGGCCTGCATCACGACGCCTACGACGGCGAGCACGAGGGGCAGCTCGTAGGCGATCAGCTGCGCCGCGGCGCGCAGCGCACCCATCAACGCGAACTTGTTCGAACTCGCCCAGCCGGCCATCAGCACACCGACGACCGACAGGCTCGACACCGCGAGCGCGTAGAAGACGCCAACGTCGAGCGGCTCGACGACGAGGCGTGGACCAGCGGGGATCACCACGAACACGAGGAACGTGGACAGGACGACCACCGCGGGCGCCAGCGCGAAGACGCGCCGGTCGGCATCGGTCGGCATGATGTCTTCTTTTTGCATGAACTTCACGCCGTCGCCGATGAGCTGATACCAGCCGTGGAAACCGCCGGGATCCATCGGTCCGAGCCGGCTTTGCATATGGCTCATCATCTTCAACAAGAACGTGTAGCCGAGGATGAGCGCGCTCAGCGGGACGAAACCGAGCACGATGATCGTCTTGATCGCCAGCGTCGTTCCCCAGCCGATCTGCAGCCCCACCACGCCGGTCACCGGTCGATGTCTCCGAGTATGAAGTACAAGCTCGCGAGGATGGTGATGATGTCGGGCACGTAGACGCCGCGCAGCATCCACGGCAGGATCGACACGTTGCTGAACGACGCCGATCGGATTTTCACGCGGAACGGGCCGGTCCCGCCTTTGGAGACGATGTAGTAGCCCATCTCACCGAGCGGGTTCTCGGTGTTGACCCAGACCTCACCCTCGGGCACCTTGATGATGCGCGGCACCTTGGCCATGATCGGCCCACTTGGCATCTGGTCGATGAGCTGCAGCACCATCCGAGCCGATTCGCGTGTCTCTTGGAGTCGAACCCAGTAGCGCGCGAAGGAGTCGCCGTCGGGGTGGGTCCAAACTTTCCAGTCGAGTTCGTTGTAGGGAAGGTGGGGGTTTCCGTCACGGCGAAGATCCCAGTCGATTCCACTCGCGCGAATGTTCGAGCCCGACACGCCGTACGCGGCGCCGAGTTCGGCCGGGATGATCCCGATCGAACGGGTGCGCTGCTCGAAGATCGGGTTGCCGACGACGAGATTCTCGAACTCGTCGCACGACTCGAGCACCTTGCGCATGGTGGTGCGGGTCTCGCTGTTCCAGCCCCATGGGAGATCGTCTTTGAGCCCACCGAGACGGTTGAAGTTGGGGTGGAAACGACCACCGGTGACAGCCTCGATGAGGTTGAGGACGTACTCGCGGTCCCGGAATCCGTAGAAGGCGGGGGTGATCGCGCCGACTTGGAGGCCCATCTCGCCGAGGAACAACAAGAACGTCGCGATGCGCGAAAGCTCGGTGAGCACTGTGCGGATGTACTGCGCGCGCGGCGGCGCTTCGATCCCCATCAGCATCTCGGCTCCCGCGACGAAAGGAACCTCGTTGGCGAACGACGAGAGCCAGTCGATGCGGTTGATGAGCGTCGTGATCTGCGGGTATGTGCGGAACTCTGTGAGCTTCTCGTAGCCGCGGTGCATGTAGCCAATCACGGGGTCGGCCGCGATCACCCGTTCGCCGTCGAGTCGAACCACGAGCCGCAACGTGCCGTGTGTTGCCGGATGTTGCGGACCGAGGTTGAGAATCATGTCGCCGGTGTCGAGTTCGACATTGACTTGCGCCTCGGCGAGTTGGCGCAACATTTGCGGGTCGAGATGCACCTCAGGCAACTGCCCGACTTCGCCGGGCAGGTCGGGCGGCGGAAGCTCGGTGCCGGTGGTCATGACGCCTCCACCGCAGCTTCGTCGCCGTCGCTCTCCTCGCCGGGCATCGGCTCGACGTCGACGAGACCGGGCCAGGGCTTCACTTCGCGTGCGAGTAACGGAAAGTCCTTGCGCAGCGGGTGACCCTCGAACTCGAACGGCAGGTAGAGGTGGCGCAGCGCGGGATGTCCGTCGAACTGAATGCCGTACATCTCCCAGGTCTCTCGCTCGTGCCAATCGGCTCCGGGGTACACCGAAACCCACGACTCGGCCCAAGGGTTGTGTTCGTCGACATCGGTCTTCAGCACGACGCGCTGATGGGCACCTCGCGTCGACGCGACCATCGCGAACACTTGGAAACGGCCGGCTGCGCCGGCGACACCGTAGGTCATCTCCTTCGGCTGCGCGGGAGTCGAGGTGTCGCCCGAGCCTTCGTCGACAAGATCCGGCGCGGGCATCCAGTCGATGGCGGAGATGAACGAGAGATAGTCGCAGCCGAGTTGTTCCTTGCAGAACTGAGCGGACCGGCGCCACGCGTCGGGCGCCACCCGTATGACGACATCGCCGTAGGTCGCGCCGTGTTCGACGATTGCTTCGCCGAGCTCGGCCTCGAGGCGAGCGAGCATCTGGGTTGCGGCCTCATCCAACGAGTCGGCCGGGCTGGGTGCGTCGGCGACGTCCACTTCCGTCGCCTCGACCTGGGGCTCCGTCACTTCGTCAGCCAACGACGATCGGGTCCCGCTGCGTGGCGCGCCAGCGCTCGGAAGGGTTCTCGTTTTGGATCCGCTCCTGCAACATCACGATGCCTTGAATGAAGGCTTCGGGCCGCGGCGGACATCCCGGCACGTATACGTCGACGGGGATGATCTGGTCGACGCCCTTGGTGACCGAGTACGAATCCCAGTACGGCCCGCCGCAGTTCGCGCACGATCCCATCGAGATGACGTACTTGGGATCGGGCATCTGTTCATAGAGACGCTTGATCGCGGGCGCCATCTTGTCGGTCACCGTTCCGGAGATCACGATGAGGTCGGCCTGACGTGGACTGGCGGGGAATGGGATGACCCCGAGTCGCATCACGTCGTATCGGGGGCCGGCCAGCGCGGCGCCCATCTCGATCGCACAGCAGGCAAGTCCCCACTGGAACATCCACAGCGAGTACTTCCGGCTGTAATTCAGCAGCCACGTGAGCGGCTTCGGCGCCTTGCCCGAGCTGATCAGGCCCACTTGAGGAGCCCCTTACGCCAGACGTATGCGAGCCCGAGCAGCAACACGAGCACGAACACCGTCATTTCGATCAGCCCGAACCATCGCAACCCGTCGACGTCGACCGCCCACGGGAAGATGAAGACCGCCTCGACGTCGAAGATCACAAAGAGCAGGGCGTAGATGTAGTAGCGGACGTTGGCCTGGCCGAACAAGGGCAGTGGATCGGAGCCCGATTCGTAGGTGATGTATTTCTCGTCCTGCGGGAGCGTCGGACGCAGGATCCGGGCGACGGTGAGCATCGCCCCGACCATGGCGAAAGCTGCAACGACGAAAACCGCGACGGCGAGGTACTGCCTATAGAACTCGGTCACGACGCGGCTCCGGGACCAGGCCGGGGTGGGATCGAGGCGGAGTATACGCGTGAGAATTTCGCGGGAGAGAAATGGGCAACCGCCCGCGCACGTTGATCTGGGAGGTGGACCACGCGCGGGACAGAGCAAAGACACACAAGCTCACCCCGCGGCCGGCCGATGAACCCACGATGGGCTCACATGTGGCCTTCCCAACTGGTGGCCGTCGGCGCGCGATGCGCCGACCCGACGAGCCGCGCACCGCGTTCGTGCTGTCCGGGGGCGGAAACCAGGGGGTCAGCCAGGTCGGCATGCTCCGCGCGCTCCTCGAACGCGAGATCGTGCCCGACGTCGTGGTCGGCACCTCGGCCGGCGCGCTGAACGGCGCCGGCATCTGCTTCGCGCCGAATCTCACCGGTGTGGCGCAGCTGTCGGCCGTATGGGAGCAATTGCGCAGCGATCAGGTCTTTCCGGGCGGGAAGATCCACCGAGCCTGGAACGTCGTACGGCGCGGCACCCACCTCTTCGGGAGCGAGGGTCTCGAAGCCCTGATCCACCACAGCACCCCGGCCCGGCTGTTCTCCGACCTCGAGATCCCGCTGCGGGTCATCGCGACCGACCTCGACACTGGAGAAGAGGTCGTACTGGTTCGGGGTCCGCTCAAACCGGCGCTCCTCGCGAGTACTGCGCTGCCCGGAGTGTTCCCGATCGTGCACCACGACGGCCGCCGTCTGGTCGACGGTGGAGTGGTCGACAACGTGCCGCTCTCGCATGCGTTGGCCGGTCCGGTCGACCGGGTGTTCGTGCTCAACGTCTCGTCGGGGATGTCCGAACGTGTCGAACGATCACCGCTCGACGTTGTGATGACAAGCTTCACCCATGCCCGCGGCCAGCGCTACGAGCTCGAGCTACGTCATGTACCGCCCCAGATCGAGGTGATCGAGCTCCCACGCCCACCCGATCCGCGAGATCTGTTCGATTTCTCCGGCGCGCGTGAGTTGATCGAAGCGGCCTACGAACTCGCCAACGAGGCGCTGGACCGCGCCGCGGTCGCGCCGGCGACTGCTGAACTCCGACGCCGCTTCCGGCGCCGCCGAGGCGTCGTCGCGTAAGGACTCGGCTGCCGCCAAAGAGCCGAGCCGGGGTGCAATCCGGCTCGAATCGCGAAGGTCTAGTGCGACAACAGTTGGGTGGCGTGCTTGGCGAAGTCGAGCATGCCGCCGGGCATGATCCCGAGGAAGAGCACGGCGACCGCGGCGATCGTCAGCGTCGCACGGGTTCCGAAGTCGACGCGGGCCCGTGTCGTGTCGGCGGGTTGCGGTTCGTTGTCGGCCGGCGAATACATCGCGAGCACGATCCGCAGATACACGAACGCCGCGACCGCGGCCGCGAGCATCCCGAGTAGCGCGAGGACGTACTGTCGTTGGTCGATGGCTGCGCTGAATACCGACAGCTTCGCCACGAAGCCGCCGGTGAGCGGTACGCCGGCCTGCGCGAGCAGGAACAACGTGAAGACTCCGGCGAGGAGCGGCTGACGGCGTCCAAGACCGCGATAGTCGGACAGCGCGTGCTGGTCGTCGTGTTGAGTTGCGACCACCGCCACGACCGCGAACGCGCCGATCGTCATGAACGCATACGTCAGCACGTAGAACAACGCTGCGCTTGTGCCCTTCGCGGTCGCGGCTTGCACTGCAATCAAGACGTAACCGGCATGACTGATTGACGAGTACGCGAGCATTCGCTTCACGTCGGTCTGCACGATCGCGGCGATGCTCCCAACGAACAAGGACGCCACTGCGAGCACAAAGAAGATTGGGCGCCAATCAACGCTGTACAGCCACAACGAGCCAACGAAGACTCGCAGAATTGCGGCAAAGGCCGCAGCTTTCGTGGCCGACGCCATGAACGCGGTGACGGGCGTCGGCGAACCCTGGTACACGTCGGGCGTCCACATGTGGAACGGCGCGGCCGCGACCTTGAAGCCGAGCCCGACGATGAGGAAGGCGATACCGAGCAACAGCACACCGTCGTGGAGGAGCGTGGTCGTCGCCAGGAAGTCGGCGATGCCCGTGAGGTTCGTCGTGCCGGTTCCGCCGTACACGAGCGCCACGCCGTAGAGGAACACGGCCGACGAGAACGAACCGAGCAGGAAATATTTGAGACCGGCCTCCTGCGACGTGGTGCGACGGCGGTCGAACGCGGCGAGTACGTACAACGCGATCGAGAGGATCTCGAGCGAAAGGAAGATGGTGACGAGGTCGTTGGCCGAGGTCATCAGCATCATGCCGGTGGCCGAGCAGAGCATCAGCGCGAAATATTCGGGACCTTCGAGGTGCTCGCGCTTGAGGTAGCTCGACGAAAGCAACAGTGCGAGCAGGGTCGCGATGAGCACGACCGTCTTGGCGAAGACGGCGAAACCATCGACCGCGATCATGCCGACTTGTGGTTTCTCGCTGGTCAGCAGCGTCTGGTACGCGCCGTGGTGCTGCACGAACGTCCATTGGACGGCGGTGAACACACCCGACGTGGCCAGACCGGCGATCGCGATGACCAACGATGCCTCGTGGACCCGTGGGTTGTGCCGGACGAGTGAACGGAGGAGCACGATGCACAACGCGGCGGCGAACACCGCGATCTCGGGCGCGATCGCGAACCAGTCGATCGACGGGACCGCGATGTGGGTCACGGGAACGTTGGCGCCGATCACTTGGCGCCCTCTTCCGACCCGCACGGCCCGAAATCACTGGAGCCGAGAGACTCGTGCGACGCCGGCGCGAAACGCAGAGCGTGAATCTTCACCGTGTAGCGCCCGCTGCCGTCGACCAGACATTCATCGGTCGCGACGTCGACCGCGGGCGGCTTGTGGTTGCTGTGCGTCTCGATTTGAGTGACGAGCGCCGAGACGCTGGGTTGGAGACGGTCGAGCACGGGCTTGGGATAGAAACCGAGGAACAGGGACAGGCCGAGCAACGGCGCCACGGTGCAGATCTCACGAAATCCGATGTCTCGCGTCGCCGCGTTCTTCTCGTCGGGCACGCCTGTGAACGCACGCTGCACCGCCCACAACATGTACACGGCGGCGAGAATGACACCGGTCGTCGCGACAACCGCGAACCAGCGGCTTGTGAGGAAGGCGCCGAGCAGCGAGAGAAACTCGCCAACGAAGCCGGAGAACCCGGGCAGCCCGATCGACGCGAACGTCGCCGCGACAAATAGCCCGCCGAAGACTGGCACTGCCTTCCACAGGCCGCGGAATTCGGACAGTTCGTACGTGTGTCGGCGGTCGTAGAGCATGCCGACGAGGAGGAACAACGCGCCGGTCGTGAGGCCGTGCGAAAGCATCGTGAATAAGCCGCCCGAAATTCCTTCTCTTGTCAGCGCGAAGATCCCGAGCACAACGAAGCCGAGGTGCGCGATCGACGAGTAGGCGACGATCCGCTTGAGGTTCGGTTGCATCGTCGCGACGATGGCGCCATAGGTGATGCCGACTACCGCGACGACCAACAGGATCGGTGCGAGGTCGACCGCGGCCTGTGGAAACATCGGAATCGCGAAACGCAAGAAGCCGTAGGCGCCCATCTTCAGGAGCACGCCCGCCAGCACCACCGAGCCGGCCGTGGGCGCATCGGTGTGAGCGTCCGGCAACCAGGTGTGGAAGGGGACGAGTGGGATCTTCACGGCGAAGCCGACGGCGAACGCCAAGAACAACCACTTCGCTGTCGTCACCGACATGTTGTGCGCTGACGACGCCCAGCTCGTGAGCACCCGCACGTCGAAGGTGAGCTGGCCGGTCGCGTGCTGGTGCAAGAACGCGACCGAGAGGATCCCGGCGAACAAGAAAGCTGAACCGGTCGCCGTGTACAGGAAGAACTTCACAGCCGCGTAGCGCCGGTTGTCGTGACCCCAGCCGGCGATGAGGAAGTACATCGGCACGAGCACGAGTTCGAAGAACACGAAGAACACGATCGAGTCGAGCGCCACGAATACGCCGATCACCGCCGCTTCGAGCAGCAACATCCAGAACGTGAACGACTTTGGCCGCTCGAGCTCGGCGGACGCGAGCATGCTGATCGGAATCAGCAATGCGGTGAGCGCGACCATAAACAAGCTGATGCCGTCAACTCCGAGTATCCACCGGATACCTAAGGCCGGCATCCACGGGTGGTCTGAGACGAACTGATAGCCGGCTTGGTTGGTATCGAACTGGACGAGTAGATAGACCGCGAGGCCGAAGGTCGCCGCGCTCGTGACGTAGCCGACCGTGCGCGTGAGCTCGGGCCGGCGTCCCGGTATCAGGAGCGTGATCACGGCGCCCGCGGCCGGCACGAAGATCAACGCCGTGAGCAGCGGGAAGCCGCCGTTGGTGAGGTGCGCGGCGGCGACGGCCGCGACGGGGGCCATCACAGTGTCGCTCGGGTCGTGATGAACACGAGCACTAGGACGGCACCGACCACGATCGCGAGCGCGTAGTTGCGCACGAGACCGGTCTGCACTTTTCGGAGCCCACCACCGGCGTGTTGGAAGGTGCGACCGATGCCGTTGACGGCGCCATCGATCGTGTCACGGTCGACTCCCTCGCTCAGGAAGCGAGCGGCCGTGGTTGCCGGGCCGCTCACAAAGCGGGCGAGACCGACGTCGAGGTAGTACGCGTTGGCGAGCACTTTGGCGAACGGCCCGAGCGCCTTGACGGTTGGATCGTCGCCGTGTGCGTCGAGACCGTTCCGGTACACCGAGCGGGCGACCACGATGCCGACGAAGGCGATGACGAGCGCCACGGTCGACAACGCGAGACCCGCGCTGAACGACGACGCGCGGATGTCGGGTGCGCCGGTCAGTACCGGTGCAAGCCACCGGTCGAGGAGGTTGAGCTTGGAGTTGTCGAACGGCATGTCGATCACGAAGCCGATCGTCGAGAGCGCGGCGAGCGCGACGAGCGGAACCGTCATGGTCCACGGCGACTCGTGCGGCTCGTGGTGCGAGCCGGCGTGCGTCTCTGTGTGGCCTTGGTCGGCGGCATCCACGGCGACGGCGGGCTCGCGCCAGCGTTCGTTTCCGTAGAAGACGAGCCACACCTGACGGGTCATGTAGAACGCGGTGAGGATCGCTCCGAGCACGCCCACCGCCCACAGCGCGTACTCGTGATGGAACCACGCTTTGGCCAGGATCTCGTCCTTCGACCAGAACCCGGCGAACGGGATCACGCCGGCGATGGCGAGCCACCCCACGATGAACGTCGCGGCGGTGATCGGCATGTACTTGCGCAGCCCGCCCATGCGTCGCATGTCCTGCTCGTCGCCCATGCCGTGGATGACGGAGCCGGCACCGAGGAACAGCAACGCTTTGAAGAAGGCGTGCATGATCATGTGGAAGATCGCCGCGCTGTACGCGCCGACACCGACCGCGAGGAACATGTAGCCGAGCTGACTGATCGTCGAGTAGGCGAGCACCTTTTTGATGTCGTTTTGGACGACGGCGACGGTCGCCGCGAACAACGCGGTGATGGCGCCGACCCAGGCCACGACCGTGCTCGCGTGGCTCGAGACGTCGAAGAAGGCATGGGCACGCACGACCAGGAACACACCCGCGGTCACCATCGTGGCTGCGTGGATCAGCGCCGAGACCGGTGTCGGGCCCTCCATGGCGTCGGGAAGCCAGATGTGGAGCGGCACCTGTGCGCTCTTTCCCATCGCGCCGACAAAGAGCAACAGGGCGATGGCGGTGACGGTCGACTGCGGAAGATGAGGGGCGGCCGCGGTCGTCACGCTGTAGTTGAGCGAACCCACCTTCGAGAAGATCAGGAACATCGCGAGCATGAAACCGAGGTCACCCACGCGGTTCGTGACGAACGCTTTTTTGCCAGCGACCGCGGCCGAGTTGCGCTCGAACCAGAACGAGATCAACAGGTAGGAGCACAGCCCGACGCCTTCCCAGCCCATGAAGGTCATGAGGTAACTCGACCCGAGCACGAGCACGAGCATCGACGCGGCAAAGAGATTGAGGTACGCGAAGAACCGACTGAAGCGCGGGTCTCCGTGCATGTAACCGATCGCGTACAAGTGGATCAACGATCCGACACCGGTGACGAACAGGATCATCGTGCAGGACAGCGGATCTGTGAGCACGCGGAAATCGACATGGAACGAACCGGCCTGGATCCAGGTGTAGCCGTCGCTGACGTTCGACCGCTGCGCTGGCGGAAGCGAACGCAACGCGAAGAACACGACCACCGATCCGGCGAACGCGAGCGCGATCATGAGCGTTGCCAGCCAACCGGCTTTGGGCTCGCCGATACGCGAGCCGAACAGCAACAGCACGACCGCGCCGAACGCCGGCACAACGGGGATGATCCAGGCCACGTCGAGCAGATGTTGCGCGGTCACGATCAGCCCTCGAGCGCGTTCAGGTCGTCTGCGGTGACGTCTTGGCGGCGGCGGAAGATCGCGACGATGATCGCGAGGCCGACGGCAACCTCGGCGGCTGCGACCACCAGCGTGAAGAACACGATCACTTGGCCGCTGATGTCGTTCAGCGCCTTCGCGAACGTCACGAACGTGAGGTTCGCCGCGTTGAGCATGAGCTCGATGCACATGAACATCACGAGCGTGTTGCGCCGTACGAGCAGACCGACGCCACCGATCGTGAAGAGCGCCGCCCCTAAGGTCAGGTAGTAGGCGGGCGTCACCTTCGCGACCGCGATCAAGACTCGCTCCCCTTGCCCGCCGGACTCCCTGACCGTTGACCGCTCCGGCGAGCGAGTGCCACTCCGCCGACGACGGCGATCACCAGGAGCACCGCGGTGATCTCGAACGCCCATACGAAGTCGGTGAACAAGCTCGTCGCCAGCGTCGTCACATTTCCTGTGCGCACTCCTCCCAGCGAACCTCGCGCCGAGTGCGCTCCGGTGACCCAGTGGTGTCCGGCGAGCAAGACGATCTGGAGAAACAACAGCACCCCGGCCACCAGCGCGACCGGACGTTGGAACAGGCTCGGCTCGTCAAGGGTTTCGTGTTTGTCGACGCCGAGGAGTGTGATCACAAACACGAACAAAACCACGATCGCGCTCGCGTAGACCACGACCTGGATAGCCGCGACGAGCGCCGCGTCGAGTTGCAGGAACAGGACTGCCACGCTGACCAGAGTCATCAGGAGAAATAACGCGGAGTGAACTGGATTCCGCGCGAGCACCACGCCGAGCGCGCCCGCGAGGACAGCGACCGCGCAGAGGTAGAAGATCAAAGCTTCCATCAGTGGCCCGGCCCGGACTCGTCGAAATGGGGTGCCGTCTCGGCTTGCGACGGCACCAGATCGCTTTGGCCTCGCTCGGGCGGGCGAATTCCGTAGCCGAGCTCGCCCGACCAGCCCACCCGACCTTCGTAGCCGGCGTCACCTCCGGGCGCGGTCGCCCGCATCCACGCGCTCGTGTGATCGTCCTCGCCGCCGGCCCACAACTCCCACGGCATGCGCTTGGCGCGACCGTCGTCGTCGACGATCAGCTCTTCTTTCGTGTAGATCGCGTCGGCCCGGTTCGTGAACGAGAACTCGAACAGCTTGGTTTCGGTGATCGCCTCGGTCGGGCAGGCTTCGACGCAAAGATCACAGTGGATGCAGCGCAGGTAGTTGATCTCATAGACGAAGCCGTACCGCTCGCCCGGTGATACCGGATCGTCGACCGGGTTGTCGGCGCCGCGGACGTAGATGCAGTGCGCCGGGCATACCCCGGCGCAGAGCTCACAGCCGATGCACTTCTCCATCCCGTCTTCGTATCGGTTCAGGACGTGACGACCGTGCTGGCGCTCAGGCTTGTCGCGTTTCACTTTCGGGTATTCGGTCGTGAGGCGCGGCTTGAACATCTGACGCAGCGTGACGTTAAAGCCCGATAAGCGGCCCACTAGTGGAACTCCTCGACATGTTCGCCGGCCTTGGGTATCGCGAGGTACAGCATGAGGAAGGCCGCGATCGCGATCCCGGCTGATACCGGCGCCACGATGAAAGGCTGCCAGCCTTCTTGTTTTCCGACGACGAGTGCCGCCGATACCAACACCCAGAGAATCGCGATCTCAATGAGGTACTTCCAGCCGAGCGCCATCAGCTTGTCGTAGCGCATGCGCGGCAGCGACGCCCGCAGCCAAACGGTCACGAAGAGGAGCGCAAGCACCTTCACCGTGAACCACACGATCGGCACCAGCCAGACGTTGAGCACGTTGTTGGCGGCTAGGAAACCGAGGCTCGGTCCCGACGGTCCACCGAGGAACAGCGTCGTCGCGATCGCCGACATCGTGATCACGTTCATGAACTCGGCGAGGAAGAAAATCGCGAATCGGATCCCCGTGTATTCGGTGTTGAACCCGCCGACGAGCTCCTGTTCGGCCTCGACAAGGTCAAACGGCGGGTGGTTCGTTTCGGCGGTCGCGGCGATCAGGAAGATGCCGAACGGTACGAGCGCCCGCACCCAGAACCAGTCTCGGAAAAACGATCCGGCGTTCACCCATGCTTGCAGCGCAACGATGCCGTGGGTTGAGAGGGTTCCGGCCTGGATGAGCACGCCGAGCACCGCGAGTCCGAACGCGGCTTCATACGAGAGCAGCTGCGCGGTCGACCGCACCGCGCCGAGCAGCGGGTACTTCGAGCCCGACGACCAGCCGGCGAGCATCACGCCGTACACACCGAGGCCGGACATGGCGAGGATGAACAGCGCGCCGACCGGCAGATCAGCGACTTGTAGGTAGGTGTGGTGTCCGAGGATCGAGACGGTCCCGCCGATTGGGACGATGCAGAACATCAAGAACGCCGGCAGGATCGACAGGTAGGGCGCGAGCCGGAACACTGGCCGGTCGGCCGTCGCGGGAATCGACTGCTCCTTGAAAAAGAGCTTGATGCCGTCGGCGAGGGTCTGGCCGACGCCGTACGGGCCGGCGCGATTCGGCCCGATCCGGTTCTGCATATCGGCGATGACCTTGCGCATGCCCCAGATGTACAGCATCACCGACACGAGCAGGATGACGAACGCGATCACGACTTTGATCAACACCACGCCCAGCACCGACCATGAAACGCCGGTGTTGAAGAGCGGGTCGACGCCGAGGAGATGACTCATCGCAACGTTTCCACGCGCGCGTCGGTGATCGTCGCGTCAGCATCGATCAGCTCGGCCGCGCCCATCCCATCCGCGGAGAACTCCAGTCGCCCGATGCCGTCGGGTACACCGGCGTCGGGTTCGACCGCGACCAGGATCGATCCGCGATTGGAGGTGAGCCGCACCTGCGAGCCGGATTCGAGGCCCAAGAGCGACAGGGCGTGCGGGTTGATGCGCAGCGGGAACGGCCGGCGCACGCGTTCGAGCACCGGCGCTTCGCTGACCATGCGTCCATTGTCGTAGAGCCGGCGACCCACCACGAGGCGCAGAGCGTACGCGTCGCGCGGCGGTACGACGACGTCCGCCACGATGCCGTCCCACGTCCACAGTTGGGGGGCCGCATTGTCGGGCTCGGCGACATCGGTCGCGGCCTCACCTTCGACTTTGATCGGATCCCACGAGGTTCCCGACCCGTCGTCGGCCAGGATCGACAGCGCCCGGGTGCGCAAGACCACCTCGTTGTGGTGGTCCCGCAGCGGGAGCACGACGCCGTCGCGCGCGCGTCGCAGCAACGCGGCGTCGACTCCGGCCACCGCCGGTGCGACCCGGGCCCGTTCGTCGGTGACCTCGTCGACGGTGGCGAAGTCGAAGTCGGTACCGAGCCGAACCGCGAGCTCGCCGGCAATTCGCCAGTCGTCCATCGCTGCGCCCTCCGGCGCGACCTTGCGGCCGACGCGTTGGACGCGGCCTTCAAGATTGGTGACGCTGCCGGTCTTCTCGCCCCAAAGGGTGCAGGGCAGCACAACTTCGGCAGGTTCCGACGACCGTGTCAGGAACGCTCCGACGGCGATGATGTGTTTCGCGCCGGCGATCGCGCGTCGAGCGAGCTGCGCGTCGGGGAAATCGGCGACGGGATCGCAACCGAAGATCACGAGCACTTCGAGGGTTCCGGCCGCGCTCGCTTCGAGAATTCCCCGCGCGTCGAATCCCTGGGCCGGAGGAGTGCGGCTCCCCCAGGCGGACTGAAACCAATCGCGACCAGCCTCCAGCGAGACGCGGCCAGGCAAAAAGCCGGGTACGAGCCCCGAGTCGATCGCGCCGTGCACGTTGCCGCGACGCAACGCGGACAGGAACAGCACGTCGGGAATGTCACGCAGCGCGCGCGCCTGGTGCATCGCGACGCCGCTCGACTCCGCGAGCGACGCGCGACCGAAGACCACCACGACCGGTCCGGGACGGTCGCCGCGTGCTCGGCTGATCTGCTCAAGCGTCTCGGCGTCGATCTGCTCGCCCGGCATCGAACGCGAGATCGCGGTCGCGTGCTCGGTGAGTCCGTGCGAAACGGTCGCGAGGTCGACGAGCGGCACTCCTAGCTCGAGCGCGGCCCGGCGCACCCGCAGGTGCAGGACCGGCAGTTCCTCTTCGAGATCGGGACCGAGCAGCACGATCGCGCAGGCGCGATCGCAGTCGGCGATCTGGGCCCGTGGTAGCCCGATCACAACCTCGGCGGGGAGACCGTCGCCCATTTGGGCGTCGACGTTGTCGGTGCCGATCACACCTTTCATCAACCGTGCGAACGCGTACGAGTCCTCGTTGGTACTGCGCGCACCGCCGAGCAGTGCGATCGAGTCGGGGCCGTGATGCTCGAGCGCGTCCCGCAGCAAGGCTGCCGCGGCGTCGAGCGCGTCGGGCCACGAAACCTGGTGGAGCTCACCGTCGACGCGACGGTGCGGTTCGAGCACCCGCCGTTCGGAGTGCACCCATTCGATGCCGTATCGGCCCTTGTCGCAGAGCCATCCGTGGTTGACGGGCTCGGAGTCGACTCCGAGCAGTCTCACGAGGCGATTCGACGACGATTGCAGTGCGCCCCGGCACTGCACTGCGCATGTGTTGCAGGATGTCTCGACCGTTTCGAGATCCCACGGTCGCGCTTTGAAGCGGTACTGACGAGCGGTGAGCGCGCCGACCGGACAGATCTGTACGGTGTTGCCTGAGAAGTAGGAGTCGAACGGCTGGTCGGCGAAGTTCAGCACCTGCATGCGATCGCCTCGCTCGACGAAGTCGATCAGCGGGTCGCCCGCGATCTCCTCGGCGAAGCGGGTGCAGCGCCCGCATTGAATGCAGCGTTCCCGATCGAGAAGGACCAAGTCGCTGAGCTGGATCGGCTTCTCGAAATGGCGTTTCTCCTCGACGAAGCGCGACTCGCCGGGCCCGAACGCCAACGTCTGGTCCTGGAGCGGGCATTCGCCGCCCCGGTCGCATACCGGACAATCGAGCGGATGGTTCACCAGCAAGAACTCGAGTACGCCGTCTTGAATTTTCTTCAGGGCGTCGCTTTGGGTGTTGCAGACCATGCCTTCGGCAACCGGGGTGGTGCAGGCGGGCGGAAAGCCGCGCACGCCGTCGACCTCGACGAGACACATGCGGCACATACCGACCGGTTTCATGCGCTCATGCCAACAGAACCGCGGGATATAGACACCGTGTTCCTGAGCGGCCTTGATCAGCAGCTCGCCCTTGGTCGCCTCGAACGTGACTCCGTCGACCGTGACGGTGACTGTGTCTTTCGTGACCTCCGCTTTCGGTTCGGTCGATGTCACGCTGGTACTCCCGCCGGGTAACGCGCTTCGATCTCAGCACGGAAATATCGATGCAAGCTGGCAACGCTGCTGACGACCGAGGGGCCGAGCGGACAGATGGTCGTCTGGATGAACGGCGCGTTCATCACTCCGGGCGAGATGTTGCCACCGATCTCGAAGAGCAGATCGAGATCCTCGGCTCGCCCCAGCCCGTGGGACATGCGATACAGCACCTTCTCGACCCAGCCGGTTCCTTCCCGACACGGCGTGCACTTGCCGCATGATTCGTGCGCGAAGAATTTCGCGAGCCGCCAGGCGACGAGGAGCGGGTCGACGGTTTCGTCGAACACCATGACTGCGCCCGAACCGAGCATGACGTTGTAGGTCTGCTGCACGAAGTCCATGTCGAGCGGGGCGTCAAGATGTTCGTCGCTCCCGGTGAGCCACTGCGACGACGCCCCGCCGGGGATGAAGAACTTCACGTCGCGGTCGCCTCGGATACCGCCGGCGATGCCGTAGATGAGATCTCGGAACGTGCAACCGAGCTCGACCTCGTAGTTGCCCGGACGATTGACATGGCCCGAGACGGAGAACAAGCGGGTGCCGGTCGATCGATTGACGCCGAGTTTCGCGTATTCTGCGCCGCCCATCGCGACGATATGCGGCACGGTGGAAAGCGTTTCGACGTTGTTGACGACGGTCGGCTTCGCGTACAAGCCGGCAATTGCCGGGAACGGCGGCCGGATTCGAGGCATACCGCGCTCGCCTTCGAGCGACTCGAGCAGGGCAGTTTCCTCGCCGCAGATGTACGCGCCCGCGCCCCGGTGCACGACGATGTCGAGATCGAAGCCTGAACCTTGAATGTTCGAGCCGAGAAGGCCTTTGGCCTTGGCGTCTGCGATGGCTTGGTTCAGCCGTTCGTAACCGAGCGCGAATTCGCCGCGTAGGTACACGAACGCGACGTTGCACTGGATCGCGAAGGCTGCGATGGCGATGCCCTCGACTAACTGATGCGGATCGCGCTCGACGAGCATGCGGTCCTTAAAGGTCGACGGTTCGCCCTCGTCGGCGTTGATCACGAGGTAGCGCGGAAACAAGTCCGCGGGCAGGAACGACCACTTCTGTGCCGTCGGGAATCCGGCGCCGCCGCGGCCGCGCAGGCCCGACAACTTCACCTGTTCGGCCACGTCGGCACGGTCGTCGGCGGCGAGCACCGCGCGCAGCGACTCGTAGGCACCGCTCGCAAGCGCGCCATCCACCGTCCACGAGTCGTCGGGACGATCGTGCAACCGTTTCGTGACGATGCGGGTCTCGGAAATCATGCGCCTGCGGCCTCCGGTCTGCCATCACGGAGGATCCGTCGAACTCGACCCCAGCCAACGGCCGGCGGCTGACCGCAGGCCATCAGACCGTCGATCCCGACGTCGTGCGCGCCTGGCGCGCACCGGTTCGGTATTCCTCGATCACTCGCTGCGCCGACTCGCGGGTCAACCGTTCGTGGAACTCGTAGTTGACCTGCATCGAAGGCGCCCCGCCACACGCGGCCAGGCACTCGACCTCCTCGACGGTGACGTCGGGATCGGTCGCGTAATGCTCCTCGAGATGTTCGAGGATTTCGGGGCCGCCGGTCACCAGACAGGTCACGTTCGTGCAGACCGACACGACCAGCTTTCCGCACGGGCGCCGTTTGAACATCGTGTAGAACGAACAGGTGCCCTGAACTTCGGCCGAGGTCACGCCGGCGAGTTCCGCGATCTCATCCATCGCTTCGTTGCTGAGCCATCCGTTTTGGTCCTGCGCAAGATGTGCGAGGGGCAGAATCGCCGACTTCGCTCGGGGATAGCGCGCCACGATCTCCTTCGCGCGTTGACGATTCGGTTCCGTAAAGAACGTCATGACCTTCCCGCCCCCCAGCATCCGCGAGCAGCTCTCAGCATCGGACCGGTTCTCTTGGTGGCCGTCATCGATCCACCTCGCCCATGATCGGATCGACGCTGGAGACAATCGCGATCGCGTCGGCGACCAGGCTGCCCGTGCCCATCGGTTCAATGCTTTGCAGGTTGTAGAACGACGGTCCGCGGATGTGCATGCGAACCGGTTTTCCGGAGCCGTCGCTCACCATGTAGCAGCCGATCTCGCCACGCGGCGACTCGATCGCGAGGTAGGTCTCACCGGCGGGCACCTTGAAGCCCTCCGTGAAGAGTTTGAAGTGGTGGATCAAGGCTTCCATCGACTCATCGATCCGGGCCCGCGGCGGCGGTGTGAGCTTCTTGTCCTGCACCCGGTAGTCCCCGGCCGGCATGCGCTCGACGCATTGGCGCACGATCTTTATCGACTCGAAGATCTCGGCCAGCCGCAGCCGGTAGCGGTCGAACACGTCGCCGTTCGCGCCGTACACGACGTCGAAGTCGACCTCGTCGTAGGCGAGATACGGCTGGGCTTTGCGCAGATCCCACGCGAATCCGGTTGAACGCAGGATCGGACCGGTGATGCTGCGCGCCAGGCACTCCTCCGTGGTGATGAGGCCGATGCCGACGGTGCGCTCCCGCCAAATCGGATTCTCCGACAGCAGCTCGTCGTACTCGCCGGCGCCGTGCTCCACCGCCTTGCACAGCTCGAGGACGCGTTCTTGCCAACCGTCGGGAAGGTCGGCGGCGACACCGCCCGGGCGGATGAAGTTGTGATTCATACGTAAGCCGGTCACGAACTCGAGGTAGCGCAGCACCTCTTCGCGTTCACGCCAGCCGTACAACATCATCGACACCGCGCCAATGTCCATGCCGTTCGTGGCCTGGAACAGCAAATGCGACGACATACGGTTGAGTTCGACGAGCATCATTCGGATCCACGTCGCGCGGGGCGTGACCTCGATGTCGAGCAATCGCTCGACCGCCATGCTGTAGACGAGCTCGTTCGACAGCGGCGCCGCATAGTCCATGCGCGTCACGTTGGTGCCGCCCTGGACGTAGGTGAGCTCCTCGGCCGTCTTCTCCATACCGGTGTGCAGATAGCCGATGACCGGCTTGACCCGCAGCACCTCTTCGGAATCGAGCTCCATCATCAAGCGGAGCACCCCGTGCGTCGACGGGTGTTGCGGACCCATGTTGATGATCATCGTGTCGTCGAGCGGGTCCTCGGGCCACATCCCGCCGCCCGTCAGCACAACTTCTTGCGTGCGTGGCCGCGGCTGCAACTCCTGTGCGCCTTCGGACGTCTGACGCTCCAGACGCGCGTCTTCGATTAGCTCTTCGTCGCTGCTGAGTTCACTCATCGCGTTCGCTCATCTGGGATGCGGGTCTCCCTTGAATGTGACCGGGACACGCGCGGGCGGGTAGTCCTTGCGGAGCGGATGGCCGTCCCAGTCGTCGGGCATGAGGATCCGGGTGAGCTCGGGATGACCGACGAAGTCGATGCCGAAAAAGTCGTAGGTTTCGCGCTCGGGAAAGTTCGTTCCCGGGTACACGGCCGTGAGCGACGGGACGCTGAGATCGTCGGCGGGCACCTCGCAGATCACGCGCACGCGGCGGTTGCGGACATGGGACAAGAAGTTCGCGACGACCTCGTAACGTTCGAGTCCGACTCCGTTCGGGGTGTGACGCACGCCGTCGAGCAGATGATCGGTCGCGGTGATGTCGACACACATCGTGAACTGCTGCTCGTCGCGCAACAAGCGCGCCACGTCGGCGAACACCGATCGGTCGACGTACACGACCGCCTGACCGTGGCTGCGAACGAAACACGACTCTGGGAAGCGGTCGACGATCGCAGCGGCAACTTCATCGTCGGGTTTGGGGTCCTGCGGCTCCGGCTGGCCCTCGTGCACGTCTTCACGAGCGTCGTCGTCGGCCATCGTCGTCTCGGTCCCGCCCGCCGATTCAGTTCCCCGCCGGAGCCGGCGCGGAGGTGTCGAGCTGGATCGCGGCGCCGCCCGTCGGTGAAGCCTGGCGACGGCGGAGCAACTCACCGGTACGGATCTGGTCGTGCAGCGTGAGGATGCCGTGCATCAGGGTCTCCGGCCCGGGAGGGCACCCGGGCACGTACACATCGACGGGGACAATCTGATCGACGCCCTGCACGATCGCATAGTTGTTGAACATGCCGCCGCTGCTGGCGCACACGCCCATCGAGATCACCCACTTGGGCTCGACCATCTGGTCGTACACCTGGCGCAACACCGGTGCCATCTTCTGCGAGACGCGCCCGGCGACGATCATCAAGTCCGCTTGACGCGGGCTCGCGCGGAAGACCTCCATGCCGAACCGTGCGAGGTCGTAATGCGCGGCGCCGGTTGCCATCATCTCGAGCGCGCAACATGCCAGACCGAACGTCGCCGGGAACACCGAGTTGCGCCGACCCCAACGCACAACGTCTTCGAGACGCGCAGTCATGAAGTTGTGCGGAATCTGGTCGAGCGGCATTACGCAGCCTCGCCGGTATCGGCGAGCGGATCGATGGTGGGATCCAACACCGCCTCACTCGTTCGGAGCAGCGGACCCGGAAACCGTTCGATCACGTCGCGCACCGGCGCCCACTCGAGTGCGCCGACCGACAGCAGGTACGCGAACGGGACCAGCAACGCGAGCACAAACGCCGTCATCGCGACCAACCCGAACAGGCCCAGGCCGCGGAACACGACGGAGAACGGGTAGAGGAAGACGATCTCGACGTCGAGCACGATGAAGCTCATCGCAACCAGATAGAACTTCACCGGAAAACGTTCGGCCTTTTCGGTGCCCTCGGGCACGATTCCGCACTCGTACGGCGCTTGCTTCGCCGCGTTGCCGCGTTGGCGTACGAGGAACTGTGACGCCACGAACGAAAAAAATACGAAGGCAACGACGAGCACGGCCATCACGAGGATCGGCAGGTAGTCGCTCATCCACTCACCTGCGTGCTCACCTGCGCATGCGCGCCTCGGCCAGGGACGAAGCGGAGGCTATCCGAACCGCCGGGCGTGACGTGCCGGTCCGCGCGTCGCGCCATCGTCAGCGTGTCACGATCCCTCGGGGACGAGCCGGACGATCGCCGCCACCGCGCGGTAGGCAGCCTCGGCCGGCCCGAGCTCCTCGGGCCGCATCAGGTTGGCCATGATCCGCAACACCCATTCCATGAGGGTGCGGCTTCGCATACCAACGCGGGTGAGTTCGCGCATCACTGCCGGGTTGCCAATCGCGCGCACAAAGGTACGAGCGACCTTGAAATACAGGCCGTACACCTCGTCGAGCCGTTCGGAGTAGGTCTCGAGGGCGACATCGTCGCCGGTCAGTAACGCAAGGTCTACGGCGTCGGCGCCAAGCCGTCCGGTCTCGTACGCGAGGGAGATTCCTTCGCCGTTGAACGGATTGACCGAACCCGCCGCGTCGCCGACCACGAGATACCTCGACCCCACCCGCGGCGTCACCGACCCACCGGTCGGGAGACGGCCCCCAGTGGGAGGGCCGGTCGCGGTCTTCGGCGAGATGCCCCACCGAGGTGGAGCGGTCGCGCAGAACGCGTCCATCAAATGGGTCGTGTTCACGTTCTTCCAGCCGGTGAAGGTCGACAGCAGCCCGACTCCGACGTTCACCGTTCCGTCACCAACCGGAAATATCCACCCATATCCTGGCAAATGGTTCCCATCGCGGTCGCGGAGGTCAAGATGGCTCTCGATCCACGGATCGTCGTGGAGCGGACTGGTGAAATAGCCGCGGATCGCCATCCCCAGCGGATAGGTCCGGTTGCGGGCCGTGCCCAGGGCCCGGCCGAATCGCGAGTTGGCGCCGTCGGCGACGATCACATACCGGGCCCGCAGCGCACGAGTCGTTCCAACCTCGTTGTCGTGCACCATCGCGCCGACGACCAGGCCGTTCTCGATCAGCGGTTCAGTGGCCTCCGTCGCCGCCAACAACCTGGCGCCCGCCTTCACCGCACGTTGGGCAACCATGTCGTCGAGCTCGCTTCGTCTCACGATGTAGCCGTACGGCGGAAAGTCCGGATGATCGGGCCATGCCAGCTCGAGGGTGATGCCATGCGCGATCGAGCGCAGCCCGTCGAAACGCTGAAATTGGCTCAGCTGGTCGGCCAGGCCCATGTCGTGCAGTTGACGGACCGCCCGGGGCGTGAGGCCGTCGCCACAGGTCTTGTCCCGCGGGAAGCGCTTCTTGTCGACCACCACGACCTGGTGACCGAGCGTCGCGAGCCAATAGGCGGCCGACGCCCCCGACGGCCCGGCACCCACGACGAGCACATCGACGTGCGGGTCCGCGGGTTGGATCACCACGCCATACTCACATGTGATGCGGTCCAGGGGCGCACCGGCAAAATTTTCCGGCCCGGCCCTGACGCGCGATGTGCCCAGGCCCGATCTAGCGTGGTAGCAAGAACTTCGCGCCCGCTTCCCGACAAGGAGCGCCCGGGCCCATGCCCAACATCCACGTGAGCATGCTCGCCGTGCACGTGCCAAACGTGCTACCGAAGTACGTCCCGTGGATCGACTTCGCCAAACACCACGGCTTCTACGTCGACTCCCATTCGCAGTGGGTCCGCCACGCCGGCCGCGGGATCTGGTGGACGCTGCTCTTCACGATCGGCCTCGTCATCGGATACCGGATGACGAAGAAACCCAAGCCGGCCGAGCCAGCCACCTGGGCCCAGACAATTCTCGGAGCGCTCGGCGTGTGGGCGATGATGGCGTTGGGCTACGGCACCATCCCCCACGAGTGGCTGACCTTCGCCAACTCGTACCTCAACTTCAACACTGCGACGTTCGTGATGACAAAGAACCGATTCATCCATTTCGACATCACCCGCTCGATCGTGGGCGACGTCGGCGTGACCGTCATCTACGGAATCGTGCTGACCATCCAGCTCATCATGTTCGCCCGCTGGCAGAAACGCCCGGTGGCCGAACCAGACGATGGCGTGGCCGCCACGGAAGCATCCGAGGGCGGCGGCCCGTTGTCGCGCCTGCTCAGACGTCGAGAAAAGCGCGTGTCGGCCTATGGCCGTCCCGTCACGACGGCGGGAGACTGATGGCCAGGACAGATGCCAACCCGCCGATGCCGGAGTTCTCGACCTCCTACGTCTTGCAGGAGGTCGACCCGAAGTGGCTGACGCAAGCGGTCAAGCCCAAGCAGTTCCTGCACATCGACCAGGCCGAATGCATCCTCTGCGAAGGTTGCGTCGACATCTGTCCGTGGAAGTGCATTCACATGCTCTCCAACGACGCGATCGACGAAGCCGTCAACGCCGACCAGCCTGGCGACGACCCGAAGGACCACGTGTTCTTCGTGGTCGACGAAGACGTCTGCACGCGGTGCGCACTGTGCGTCGACCGGTGCCCCACCGGTGTCATCATCCTCGGCAAGGTCACCGACCAGTGGGGCGACGGCGACCCGAACGAACGAACCAACCGACACGGCTACGCCTACGGCGTCCGCTTCTAACCGGGAGATAGGAAGCTCGGGTGGCGAACGGAAACGGGAGCAGCAACGGAAACGGCCACCGCCCGAAGATCGCGGACCGTGTCGCCGCGGTTGGCGACAAGACGCGGTCGTCGCAGGCATGGAACTCGATATTTCGGCCCGGCTCGATCTACCGCAAGGGTTACACCGACAGTCCCCGCAACCGCTCGTACGTGATCATGAACAACGTGCTGTACCACCTTCACCCGGTGAAGGTGAAACGGCACGCAGTGAAGGTCTCCTACACGTTGTGCCTCGGAGGCCTGTCGTTCTTCTTGTTCATTCTGCTCACGGTCACCGGCATCTTCTTGATGTTCTTCTACCGACCGACCGTGACCGACGCCTACGCC
The DNA here is from genome assembly GCA_052148155.1 of Acidimicrobiia bacterium. Taxonomy (GTDB): domain Bacteria; phylum Actinomycetota; class Acidimicrobiia; order IMCC26256; family PALSA-610; genus JBBQER01. The sequence goes on from JBKQIY010000048.1 coordinate 31,091, forward strand.
AACGTGCAGAACCTCGAGACCGCTGTCGCGTTCGGTTCACTCGTACGAAATATGCACCGATGGGCGGCGCACCTCATGGTGCTGTCCGTGTTCTTGCACATGGCGCGTGTCTTCTACCACGGCGCGTACAAGTCGCCGCGCGAGTTCAACTGGGTGATCGGCATCATCTTGTTGACCCTCACCCTGCTGCTCTCGTTCACCGGTTACCTGCTCCCGTGGGACCAGCTGTCGTTGTGGGCCGTGACCGTCGGGACGAACATGATGGGTTACACGCCCGTCTTCGGGAGCTCGGTCAACTACGTCCTGCTCGGATCGAGAACCATCAGCGGAGACACACTGCTGCGCTGGTATGTGCTGCACGTGTTGATGTTGCCGTTCGTGATCGTCATCTTCATGGCCGTCCACTTCTGGAGAGTCCGCAAAGACGGCGGCATCTCCGGACCGCTCTAGCGCGAAGGGAGGCGAAACCACATGGCCGACGAAGTCCCCGAACATCTCCTCAGACGCAGCCGTGAGCGCCGCAAGGCGCTGGGCCTCCCCGTAGAAGGCGACGACGGCGACACCGAGAGCGCGCCGGAAGTACCCGCGGCTGACGCCGCAACTTCCGAGCCCGTCGAAGAAGTCGCGCCGGTCGCAGCGGACAGCGGCGACGCGATCACCGAAGACAAAGGCGGAGTGCCCGCGCATCTCCTCGAACGCTCGCGGCGCCGCAAGGCCGCGCTCGCGGGCGGAGGCGGCGACGCCGCACCCGCCGCAGCAGGAGCCGGCGGCGGAGCCGCACGCACCGCGACCGCGGTCGCGGCGCCAGCGCCGACCGGGACCGGTCCCGGTGGCCACACGCAGCGGCTGCTCACCGTCGTGAAGTCGGGTTCAATCCAACAGACGCGCGCCGAGGCCCAGGACAAGGTCCACGTGTGGCCGCATCTGCTCGTGCTCGAGTTCGCGTCGATCCTGTCGTTGATGGCGTTCCTCACCGTGTTCTCGGCGCTGGTCAAAGCTCCCCTGCTCGGCCTCGCCGACGTCAACAGCACACCGAACCCGTCGAAGGCGCCGTGGTACTTCCTCGGACTGCAAGAACTCCTGAAGATGTTCAACCCGGCCGTCGCCGGTGTGTTGATTCCCGGTATCGCGCTCGGGTTGCTCGCGATCACGCCCTACATAGACAAGAACCCGTCGCACAAACCGACCGACCGGAAGTTCGCGATCACGATGATGTCGATGTTCTTGATGATGTGGGCGACGCTCGTCATCATCGGATGTTTCTTCCGCGGACCAGGATTCAACTTCGTGTTCCCGTGGGACAAACAAGGAATATTCTTCGAGCTGTAGGAGCTGTGCGATGGCAGTCGCCATCCCGATCATCGTCATCCTTGTCCTCGCCGTCGGCACGACCATCGTGCTCGCCGCGAACCGTCAACGCGGCACGACCGGCTTGCTGTCGCGCGAGACGCGCCGGCGCGACTCCGCCACCGAACCGGCGCCGAGTGCTGAGCTGTCAACCTCGACCGAGCTCGAAACCGCCGGCCGCGAACGGGCCGACGACACTCGCGCCACGTATGAGAACGTCCCCGCGGCCCGCGGACGTGGCGATGTCACACGCTGGGAACCGGTCGATGAGGAGGAGCTCGGTGTCGCCCGCCGACAGTTCCTCAACCGGGGTCTGGGCCTGGTCGTCGGGTTTTCGCTCGCCGGTTTCGGCGCCGCATGCCTCGGGTTCTTGTGGCCGACCGGTTCGTCGGGCTTCGGCGGCAAGATCGGGGCCGGCAAGACCAGCGACATCATCACGTATGTCACGTCACACGCCGCGCCGTTCTACGTTCCCGAGGCGCGTGCCTACGTCCAGCAGTATCCGGCAGTGGATCTCCCGGCCGCGAAGAAGGTCTACAGCGCGGTGACCTATGCGGGCATGGAAGCGGGTTTCATCGCGCTGTATCAGCGTTGCGTACACCTGGGTTGTCGCGTGCCGTGGTGCCAGACGTCGCAGTGGTTCGAGTGCCCGTGCCACGGCTCGAAATACAACCGTGTCGGCGAGAAGAAAGCCGGTCCGGCACCTCGGGGTCTCGACCGGTTCGCGATCATCGTGGGCGGCGGAATGTTGACGATCAACACCGGCGACATCGAGCTCGGACCACCGATCGGCACGAACACGACCGGACAGCAACAGGAAGGACCGCTTTGCGTCTGATCAGCACTCATCGTCGCGAACCCGAGGCGATGGATGCCGCGTGGAGTGTGTCGTGACTGTTCGCCACGTTCTCATCGGCCTGAACCTCGTCGCGGTCCTCGCGATCATCGTCTATGTGATCTGGGCGGTGCTGTCGCCCAAACGCGCCTCCGACGAGACGATGCCGGCCAATCTCACGCCGTTCCTCGCCGACGACGATCTGGAAAGTCGCCGCCTCGAGCGCGTGCAGGGTTGGGCGCTCCTGTTTGCGGCGATCGTCGCGGTGGCGCTGCCGTTGTACTGGCTGCATGAGCCCGCCCGTCAGAAGGAGTCGGTCAACTACTTCAATCAGAACGCGGTTTCCCGCGGCGAGGTCCTGTTCTCGAACTCCGCGATGCTCACCTACGACCCGACCAATTCACTGCAATGCGCCAACTGCCACGGCGTCACCGGAGGGGGCGGTCAGGTCCCGACGTTCGTCAACGGCCAAGCGGTGATCTGGCAGGCGCCGCCGCTCAACACGGTCTTCGAACGCTTCGAGGAAGATCCCGATTGCTCGATGCCGGTCGACGACCAACCTGACGGCACCATCTGCGACATCACCGACATCATCACCTACGGCCGGCCCGGAACACCGATGCAGGGGTGGGGCGTAGCCGGCGGCGGCCCGAAGAACGTGCAATCGATCCAAGACCTCGTCGCGTACTTGCGCACGATCCAGCTGACGCCCGCGCAGATCAAGGCGCAGGAGGCGGCCAACATCCCCGCGGCGCGGTCCACCGATCCCAATACCGTGTGCCCGCAGTACGTCACGTGCCCAGTCGTGCAAGAGGACGCGGCACGGGCGACCCTCGAAACCGACACCAAGGCCTTCGACGCCGATCGCACCGCGCTCCAAGCAGCGCTCATGCAACCAGACGCGACCGATGCCCAACTCACCATGACGTGCGACTCGATCATCGCCCAGGTGAAGACGAACCCCAAAACGGTGATTCCGGCCCAAGCCGTCGCGTGCGGGACGTACACGACAGCCGCAGCGCTCGTCACGACCGACCAGAACGCGTTGGCCTGGACCATCAGCTGGGTGGCACGCCGCGTGAACGTGAGCGATGGGCAGATCCTGTTCGAGGCGAACTGCGCGCGGTGCCACACCCAGGGCTGGTCGACCTTCGATTCGGCCGTTCCGCCCGATCAACCGGGCGGCATCGACGGGCTCGGCCCGCCGGGCGGCGGCGGTGGCATCGGTGGTGGGATCGGCCCTAATCTCCGCAACGGTGACGAGATCCGCCGCTTCGGCGACGACCTGTCCGGCGGGTTCGCGGCGCAGGTCAGTTTCGTGATGACCGGGTCGATGCCGTTCAAGGCGTACGGCAATGCCGGCATCGGATCCGGCCGCATGCCAGGCTTTGCCAACATGCTGACAAAGGATCAGATTTCAGAGATCGTGAGCTACGAGCGATACTGCCTCGACTCGTCGACGTTCACTGCGACCGAGCCGGTGTGCGCGACTCCGACGACGTCGGAGGTGGCGCCGACCACAACGACGACCGTGAAAGCGGCGGGATGACACGATGCTGACGCACTTCGTCGCCGAGATCATCGAGGGCCCCGCCCACCCCAACCTGTGGAATCCGACCATCCTCGGGGTGCTCGTCGTCCTGTCCGCAATCGGACTGTTCTGCGGGTCCACGTACCTGCTGCTGGCAACCAATCTCGGGGCCCGGCTCGGATTCCTCGTCGCGTTCGCGTCGCTGACTGGGTTCTTGGTCATACTCACCACGCTGTGGCTCACGTCGGGCAACAGCGGCATCGACCCGCCGCACGGCATCTCGCCGTCCTGGTCGGTGGTCGACGTCGTGAGCAATCCGGCAGAGTCGAAGATCCCCGCGGTGCGTGACATCGCCACGAAAGGCACACTCGCCACCGAAACCCAACTCGGCAACCTGCGCCCGGCCATGGACGCGGCGCTCGTCACCGCGGCCCCGATCGCGGGCGTGACACCCGCATCGCAGCCGTTCGCCAAGTTCTCGGCGTCGCTCGCCTATCTCACCGACTTCCCGGGCTACAAGACATACCTGCTCGGTGGTGGCACCAAGAACCTCTTCTGGCACAACCACGAGTACGCGGCCGCGCAGTTCTGCCCGACCGAGGCGAACACCCCACCGGGCGCGGTGCCCGCGTGCGACCCCTTGCAACCGACCGGGTACGCCATCCTCAGCTACAACTTCGGTTCGTTGCGCGAGCCTGTCGTGTTCCAGTTCTGGATTCCGTCACTGCTCTTATTCGGTCTGTCGCTGCTGGGCCTGCACTGGTACGAACTCGACGAGCGGAGGCGCAAGAAGGCCGCGCTCGCACCGGTGCCGGTCCCGACACCGGGCGCCTAGGACCGAGGAGGTCTCGCATGGTTCTCGCGCAGCAGCTCATCGACGCGAGTAAAGAAGGCGGTGCCGCCTTCCTCGCCTTCGCGATCATGGTTTTCCTGTTTGCCGGCTCGCTGTTCTACATGGACAAGGTGCGTCGCCGCCGCGACGAGCGAGGCCGTTAAGACACGGCCGCTGATGTCGTCGCGACGACACATCCGTCGCCACGACTGGGACCGCTGCGACTGCTGGGAACGCATCTCCGGGGCTGAAGATCGCGTCCTGGCGGGGCGGCCGCGAGACCGGCGTACGGAGACACGGATCTGGCGCACAACACGCGCAACGTCGGTGACCGGTGGCTCACCGCGCACGGCATACTCGAGCGGACCGTTCGCGCATTCCGTCGTGAGCTGCGACCGTTTCGGGATCCGGACGTTGCCGCGGCTGACCGCCCACCGCGGCGCACACCCCTCGCAGGACACGAGATGAGTCGAGCGCCTGTTTCGTTGTCGAGGTCGGGACCGCCCGTGATCGCGTGCCGGCAACGACCGTCGTCGACAGAACCTCGATCGGAGCCGTGGCCTGCCTGCACGTTGATTGCGTACCAGTCGGTCTCGGCTCGTTCAGCGGCACCCTCTCAGAGCCCTGACCGCGGCGGCACGGCGAGCACGCAAGACCGTGTACACCGATGAATGTCAGGCGCGTTTCACGCTTTCGGCCGCAAGTTCGACGGTGCGGTCGATGTCGGCGTCGGTGTGGGCGAGGCTTGGGAACAGCGTCTCGTATCCGCTCGGGGCGACGTACACGCCGCGGTCGAGCAGGCCATGGAACCAGGCCGCGTAGCGTGGATGGTCGGCGGCGCGTGCGTCGTCGTAGTTGCGGACCGGCGCCCCGGCAAAGAATGCTCCGACGAGCGTGAACGCCCGCGTGACCTGCGCGGCAACGCCGGCTGCCGCGAACGCGGCGCGCAGCCCGGCCGCGAATCGTTCGGCGGTCTCTACGAGTGTGTCGTAGGCGCTGACGTCGAGGCGTTCGAGTACCGCAAGCCCGGCCGCGGTTGCCAACGGATTCCCGGACAACGTCCCGGCTTGGTATACCGGCCCGAGCGGTGCGAGCTCGTCCATCACCGCCGCGGGTCCTCCGACCGCGGCCAACGGCAAACCTCCGCCTACCACTTTCCCGAATATCGACAGGTCGGGCGTGATCGCGAACCGTTCCTGCGCGCCACCGACACCCACTCGGAAGCCGGTAATCACCTCGTCGAAGACGAGCAATGCGCCGTGGTTGGTGCATCGGTCGCGCAGTCCGGTCAGGAACCCGGCGTCGGGCGGCACGAGGCCCATGTTCGCGGCGATGGGTTCGACGAGTACCGCGGCGATCTGCGATCCGTGCTCGGCGAGCGCAAGGTCGAGCGCGTCGAGGTCGTTGTAGGGAACCACGACCGTGTCGGCGACGGTGCCCGACGTCACGCCGGCCGATCCGGGGAGTCCCAATGTCGCGACGCCGCTTCCGGCCTGGGCCAGCAGCGAGTCGACATGGCCGTGGTAGCAGCCCGCGAACTTCACGATCTTCGGCCGGCCCGTCACCCCGCGGGCGAGCCGAACTGCCGTCATCGCGGCCTCCGTGCCGGACGACACGAGGCGGACCTTTTCGACCGACGGGACGCGCGCACAGATCGCTTCGGCCAGCTCAACCTCGCGTGTGGTGGGCGCGCCGAACGATGTGCCGTCGGCCGCGGCTCGTTGCACCGCCTCGACGACCGCCGGATGTGCGTGGCCGAGGATCGAAGCGCCCCACGACTGCACGTAGTCGAGGTACTCGCGACCGTCGGTGTCGACGAGGTAGGCGCCGTGGGCGCGAGCCACGAAGAACGGTTCACCACCAACGGCCCCGAATGCGCGCACCGGAGAGTTGACACCACCGGGAATACATCCCGCGGCCCGCTCGAACAACGAGCGTGATCCAGCGGCCGACGCCGCGCGCTGGCCGGTCGGCCCCGCCTTCATCTCGACGTCCGGCTGAGAGGTCGTCTCACGAGTGTTGGATGAGCTCCGCGACCTCGCGGGCGAAGTAGGTGACCACGATGTCGGCTCCGGCGCGCCTGATCGCGAGCAGGTGCTCCAAGGCGGTCGCGGTCCCGTCGAGCCAGCCGAGCTGTGCGGCGGCTTTCACCATCGCATATTCGCCGCTCACATGGTACGCGGCGACGGGAACGTCGAACGAGTTGCGGATCTGCGCGATCACGTCGAGATACGCCAGGGCCGGTTTCACCATCACGATGTCCGCGCCCTCTTCGACGTCGAGCGCGACCTCGGCGATCGCCTCACGTGCGTTCGCCGAGTCCATCTGGTATCCGCGGCGGTCACCGAACTGGGGTGCGCATTCGGCCGCGTCGCGGAACGGCCCGTACAGCGCGGACGCGTATTTCGCGGCGTACGCGAGGATCGCCACGTGCGAGTTCCCGGTGCTGTCGAGCGCATGACGGATTGCGCCGACCTGGCCGTCCATCATCCCCGACGGTGCGATCACATCGGCGCCGGCGGTCGCCTGCGCGACCGCGATGGTCGCGTATCGTTCGAGGGTCGCGTCGTTGTCGACTTGACCGTCGTTCGTGAGGACACCGCAATGTCCGTGGTCGGTGTACTCGTCGAGGCAGTCGTCGGCCATCAACACGAGCGTGTCGCCGACTTCGTCGCGCAGTGTTCGCAACGCGATCTGCACGACACCGTCGGCCGCGTCGGCTTGCGAGCCGCGCGCATCTTTATGTTCGGGAATACCGAACAACATGACGGCCGGAACGCCGAGGTCGGCCAGTGCATGCACCTCTTTGCGGAGGCTTTCCTGGGTGTGTTGCACGACCCCCGGCATCGAAACCACCGGCTCGGGAGCGTCGATTCCTGCTTTCACGAACAGGGGGGCGACGAGGTCGTCGACCCGCAAGCGGTGTTCGGCAACCAGCCGCCGTAACGCGGGGGTGCGCCGCAAACGGCGCATCCGATGCTCAGGAAACGACACGCTGCGATGGTACCTGTCAGCGCCTGGAGAACTCTGCGCCGCCGAGCTGCGCGAGCAACACGTCGACGAGCCCGTCGAGCGTGTGCGGATCCGCCTCGGCGTCGATTCGCAGCCCGCGCTCGAGCGCAGTGGCGGAGGTCACCGGACCGATCGACACGACGGCCGGACACTCGTCGAGGGGCCCGACCGCGTCGCAGAAGTTCGTAACCGTCGACGACGACGTGAAAGTGACGGCATCGACGCCGCCCGTACGCAGGCAAGCCAGCGCCACCGGGTCGGGAACCACCGCGACGGTGCGGTACACCGCGAGGATGTCGACGGTGTAGCCGCGCGCCGTGAGGCCTTCGGGGAGCACATCGCGGGCCGATGCCGCCCGCGGGATAAGCACCCTCGAGTCGGGCCCTCCAGGATCAGGGAACGCGGCCAGCAACGATTCGGCGACGAACCGTTCAGGGACGAGGTCGCCACGGATGCCATGCCGCGCGAGCGCCTGGTTGGTTCCCGGGCCGATCGACGCGACGTGGGCGCGGGCGAGCGCCCGGGCGTCAAGCCCGGCGGGTACGAGCCCACGTTCGAAGAACGCGTCGACACCGTTGGCCGACGTGAACACCAACCATTCGTAACGATCGAGCGCAGGCAACTCGAACTCGACCGGCTCGAACGCGATCGACGGTAACTCGATCACTTCGGCGCCCAGCTGTTCGAGGCGTCCCCGCAGCTCGCTGGCCTGCTCGCGGGCGCGGGTCACGACGATGCGACGTCCGAACAACGGCCGGTGTTCGAACCAGCCGAGATCGAGGCCGGCCACGTCGCCGATCACTATCGCGCTCGGGGACTCGACCGCGAGCTGCGCGATCGTCGCGAGCGTCGCGCGCACGGTCTGCTGGTCCGGCCGGGTACCCCAACGCACCGCCGCGACCGGAGTTGACCCCGGACGGCCGCCGGCGAGCAAGGCTTGGGCGATGTCGGCGACGCGTCCGGCGCCCATCAACACGACGAGCGTTCCGCCAACTCGCGCGAGGGCTTCCCAGTCGGTGTCGGGACCGGCCTTGGTGGGATCTTCGTGGCCGGTGACGATCGTCACGCTGGTCGACAAACCGCGATGCGTCACCGGGATCCCTGCGTAGGCGGGCGCCGCGATCGCGCTGGTGACGCCGGGCACCACTTCGAAACCGACGCCGCCGTCGCGGCACGCTTCTGCTTCTTCACCGCCGCGCCCGAACACGAACGGGTCGCCGCCTTTCAACCGAACCACGTCGAGGCCGGCCGCGCCGCGCGCGACGAGGAGCTCGTTGATCTGTTCCTGCGCCATCGCGACGCGGCCCGGCGCTTTGCCGACATCGACGAGCTCGGCACCCGCGGGAACGAATCCGAGCAGCGCGGGCGACGCGAGACGGTCGTAGACGACGACGTCGGCCCGTCGCAACAGTTCCTCGCCGCGGCGGGTGAGCAGCCCTGGATCGCCGGGACCGGCACCGACCAGATAGACGGTCATCTCGGAAAGGAATTCATCGAGCTCGTTCCACGTCGAGCACCGAACGGCCGCCTTTGCCGTCGAGCAAGTCGACGGCGGCTGCGACGCCGACCTCGATCGGATCCGATCCGGCGACCCGGGTGCGCAGCACGATATGCCCGTCGGCCGCGGCGAGCAACGCGTCGAGGACCAGTGCACCGGTCGTACGGTCGAAACGCGCGAGCGCCCCACACGGCAACGAGCAACCGCCGCCAAGCTCGGCGAGGTAGGCACGTTCGGCTCGAACTTCGGTGTGCGCGGCTCGATCGTCGATTGCCGCGAGGCGGGCTTGTGTGCGCGGGTCGTCGGCTCGACATTCGACTCCCAGCGCGCCCTGCGCGGCTTGTGGCAGCACCACGGCAGGATCGAGGACCTCGCTGGCGTGGTCGCGCAGGCCGAGGCGATCGAGCGCCGCGACGGCGACGACGACGGCGTCGTGACCTTCGTCCACACGTTTGCGCAGCCGCGTCTCGATGCTGCCGCGTAACGGTGCGAACACGAGGTCGGAGCGGGCGGCGGCGAGCTGGGCGCGACGGCGGACAGATCCGGTGGCGATCCGGCCGCCGGTCGGGATGGATTCGAGCGACGCGCCGACGAGCGCGTCACGCGGATCGCCACGTTCAGGTACGGAGGCGAGCACCAGGCCGTCGGCGGTGACCGACGGCAGATCCTTCGCGGAGTGAACCGCGAGATCTGCGCGTCCGTCCAGCACGGCTTGTTGGACCTCTTTGACGAAGACGCCGGTACCACCGATCGCGTGCAGGTCGGCACGCTGGTCGCGGTCGCCGGCGGTGGTGACGAACACGTACTCGACCGGTTCGCGCAGCAGTGCGCCGACGCGCTCGGCCTGCCAGCGCGCGAGGGCGCTGGCGCGCGTCGCGATCCGGAGCACGAGTTAGTCCTCTAACGGAGGAAGGTCGAACAGGGCGGCGAGCGCGTCGGCGTAGTAGTAGCCGCGCGGGGTGCCGGCCGCGTCTTTCACCCGCACCGTCGGCTCGTGCAACAGTTTGTTGACGATACCTTCGGTCAGTGCCTCGACGACGGCGCGCTGATCGGGATCGAGTCCGCCGAGCTTCGCGCGGAATCGTGCGATCTCACCTGTCCGGACGCGCTCGCCGAGTTCGCGCAATGACGTGACGAGCGGCGCGACCTGCCGTCCGGTCCGGTCGGCGCGGTACCGTTCGATTTCAGCCGCGAGGATCTCTCGTACTTTGGTGATCTCGCGCCGCCGACGCTCGGCCGAGCGTTGCGCGTAGTCCTTCAGGTCGTCGAGGTCGAGCAGCGTGACATCGTTGACTTCGCGCACGCCCGGGTCGACGTCGCGCGGCAACGCCACGTCGACGACGAGCAGCGGCCGTCCACCGCGACACGCCATCACCATCTCGATGGTCGAGCGTTCGATGAGCACCTGCGCCGAAGCGGTCGAGGAGAGCAGCACGTCGGCGTCGACGAGCGTGTCGGCGATCTCGCTCAGCGGGATGGCCTCACCGCCGATACGCGCCGCGGCTTGCTGGGCGCGCTCGAACGTCCGGTTTGCGATCCACACGCGATCCACGCCTCGCGAACGCAGGGTTGATGCGAGTCCGGTCCCCATCTGACCGGCACCGACGACGAGTACCTTCGCTCCGTCGAACGACCCGAGGTGCTCCGCCGCGACGGTCACGGCCGCCGACGGGATCGATACCGGATGCCGGCCGATGCCGGTCTCGGTGCGGACCCGCTTGCCCGACTCGACCGCGTGGCGGAACAGTCCGGTCAGCTGGGGGGCGGTGCCTTCCCGCACGGCGGCCTGCCAGGCTTCGCGTACCTGGCCGAGGATTTCGCTTTCCCCGACGATCATCGAGTCAAGGCCGGCCGCGACGGCGAACAGATGCGCGACCGCCGCGTCGTCGTAGTAGGTGTACAGCAGGTCGGCGAAGTCTTCGGGCGCGGCTCCCGAATGTTCCGAAAGGAACGCGCTGACGTCACCGACGGCAGGATGAAAATGGGTGCAACGGGCGTAGACCTCGATGCGGTTGCAGGTCGACAGCACGACGACTTCGAGGAGGTGCTCGCGGGCGCTGAGGTCGTGGAGCACCTTGGCGAGCTGGTCTTCCGGGACCGTCATCCGCTCGAGCAGGTCAACGGGCGCCGTGCGGTGGTTGAGACCGACCACGATCAAAGACACGAGTTCAGGAGCTCCTTCGCGTCGGCGACGCGTCCGGCGCGCACGAGGTCCACGATGCCGGAGTCGAACGCCTGTTGCCAATCGGCGCTCTCAGTTGAACGGCCGGATGCCCGCAAGCCTTCCCGAGCTTCGGAAAGCAGTTCGAGGAGGGTTTCGTACTCAGGACCGAGCTCCTCGGTCAGGAACCGTCGGAGGTACGCGGCGAGCGCGGGGCTGCGTCCGCCCGTGCCGACCGCGACGACGAGGTCGGCGCGCCGGATCACGGACATCATCGTAAAGGAGCAATTCTTCGGGTCGTCGGCACTGTTGACCCAGACCCGGCCCGCCTCGCCCGCGGCGTAGACCGAGGCGTTGACCGCCGGGTCGTCGGTCGCGGTCAACGCGAGCCAGGCGCCTTCGAGGTCGGTGGCGCGGAACTCACGCTCGATCATTTCGCAGCGGCCGGCATCGGCGTAGGCCCGCACTTCGGGCGCGACGGTGGGAGCGACCACGACCACGTCGGCGCCGAGCTCGAGGAGCGGCTCGATCTTGCGGGCGGCGATGCGGCCCCCGCCGACGACGACGACCCGTCGCCCGCGCACGACCAGGTTGACCGGAAGCCCGCCGAGCGCGGCGCGCACCTCGGTCATCACCGCATCACCCGGCTTTCCCGGCCGACTGGCGATCGGGCGCGACGCCGCGCCGAAGTTGGTAGAAGGACAGGATTTGCAGCTCGATCGCCAGGTCGACCTTCCGGACCGACACAGTGTTGGGGACGGCCAGGACCGCGGGTGCGAAGTTGAGGATGGAGCGCACACCGGCGTCCACCAACCGGTCGGCGACCTCTTGGGCGACGGGCGCCGGCGTGGCGATCATGCCGATCGTGATCTTTCGTTCGTCGACGATGTGGGCCAGCGCGGCGATCGGCTCGATCGCCAGCTCGCCGACCTCGCCGCCTACGAGGTCGTCGTCGGCGTCGACGAGCGCGACGATCCGAAAACCGCGCGCACCGAAACCACGGTAGTTGGCGAGCGCCCGGCCGAGGTTTCCGATTCCGACGATCACCACCGGCCAGTCGCGCGTGAGCCCAAGTTCGCGTGAGATCTCGTGGAGGAGGTAGTCGACGTCGTAGCCGACGCCCCGGGTGCCGTACGAGCCGAGGTACGAAAGGTCCTTGCGGACCTTGGCCGCGTTGACGCCGGCGAGCTCGGCGAGCCGTTCGGAAGAGATGGTCGCCACGTCGTGGTCGGCGGCTTCGAGCAGCGCCCGGTAGTACAGAGGCAGGCGCGCGACGGTCGCCTCGGGGATCCGGCGTCGTGCAGTGTCGCCCACCCCGCTCCTCTCACCAGGTCCGACATGTCCAGTTCGCAGGGTACCGACTTTGTGACCGCATTCTCAAAGTGTGGAGTTCGGGTCCGTACCGTGCCCGTCGGCCCGCCCGACGTACGCTCGGCACGCCCATGGTCGCCGGTCTTGCCTTCATCGCCACCGCGATCGCCACGGTGTTCGCCCAGGCGACCGCGGTTCGGTGGTCACGGTCGCGGGCACCGCATCAGGGCGCGTGGACGGTGGCGTTGGCGCTGTTCGCGCTGGCGTCGGCCGCGCTCGCGACGGGCGCCTCGACCGGCTGGGATCGGGGCACGTTCCGCGCGTTTTATCTTCTCGGCGCGGTGATCAACGTCCCGTGGCTCGCGCTGGGGACCGTGTACCTGTTGATGGGCCGCCGGGTCGGGAACCGCGTCCGGGCCGGGCTGCTCGTGTTCACCGGCTTCGGGATCGGGGTGATGCTCGCAGCGCCGATGCACGGCACCATCGCCGGCAGTCGGATCCCGGTCGGCAAGGATCACTTCGGCGTGTTGCCACGTGCGCTGGCCGGCACCGGCAGTGGGCTCGGAGCCATCGTGGTGTTCGGCGGCGCGGCCTGGTCGGCAGTTCGCTTCGCCCGGTCACGCCGGCCTGGGTCGGGCCGCCTGGCCGGAGGCAACGGGCTGATCGCGTTGGGCACCCTCGTGTTGTCGAGCGGCGGCCTGCTGCAGGGCATCGTCGGCTCGGATGAGGCGTTCGCGTTGACGACCGCGACGGGGATCGCGGTGATCTACGCAGGTTTCGTCGTCGCGTCGAGCGTTCGACGTCAGGCGGTCGTCTCGTCCGACGGGGTTGGGGACGAACCGGCCTCTGACGGCAGCTCACGTCGCAACAACTTGCCGGCAAACGATCGGGGCAGCTCATCAACGAGTTCGACCCGGGTCGGGAGCTTGTAGCGCGCGAGGCGGCGGCCGGTGTGGCGCAGCAATTCGACCGGATCGGGATTGCGGCCGGGTTTGGGGACCACGTACGCGACGATGGTCTCGCCGGTGCGGGGATGAGCCTCGCCGACGACGGCGACATCGGCGACGTCGGCGTGTTGGGCGATCACGTGCTCAACTTCGCCGGGATACACGTTGAATCCCGACACGATCACCACGTCTTTGACTCGTTCGACTAACGCGAGCCAGCCGTCGTCGTCGGCGACGCCGATGTCGCCGGTGTGCAGCCAGCCGTCACGGTCGAGGACGCGTGCCGACGCTTCCGGGTCGCCCCAATATCCGGCGAACACGTTTGCTCCGCGTACGAGGATCTCGCCCGGATCGCCGCGGAGGACGTCCTGACCGTCGTCGTCTGTGAGACGGACTTCAACGCCCGGCAAGGGCGGCCCCACCGAACCTGGGCGGGGCCGCGCCGCGATCGCGCTTGTCGTGACCACCGGTGACGCTTCGGTGAGTCCGTATCCGTCGTGGACGTCGATTGCGAAACGAGCTCGCATCGCGGTCACGAGCTCCGGTCGCAGCGGCGCCGCGCCGGAAACACACAGCCGGACCTGCTCGAACGGGTTCGCCGGCGCGACGGCCGGATCGAGGGCGATCCACGCCTCGAAGATCGCCGGGACCGCGGCAACGACGGTGACGCGATCGGCTTGGACCCGGGTCAGGGTTTCGTTGGGATGGAAGTGGTCGACCAACGACACACCGCCGCCCGCCATCAATGAGAGGCCGAGCACCACGTTGAGCCCGAACACGTGGAACAACGGAAGCACCGCGAGCGCGACGTCGTCGCGGCCTACCCGTAAGCCGGGATGTGCCTGCATCTGGGTCAGGTTGGCCGACAACGAGCCGTGGGTCAGCATCGCCGGCTTGGGCGCGCCCGCTGTCCCGGCCGTGAAGAGCAACACTGCGAGATCGTCGGCCGCGCGCGTGACCGGCGAACAGGGATCGGCCGGAAGTTGTTGTGGGTCGGCGCCGTCGTAGACGAACACGGGAACCTCGGTCGCACACAGGGCGCAGGCGCGGCGCGCGAGATCGGCGTAGGCGCTCGACGCAACGACCATTGCGGGCTCGACGACCGACAGCTCGCGTGCGAGTTCAAGTGACGGCGATGCGCCGTTGACCGGAACTGCGACCCCTCCTGCGGTCAGGATCGCAAGGTAGGCGCGCACGAACGCGAGCTCGTTGCCGGCCAGCAGCACCACGCGCGCTCCGGGCTCGATCTGGGTCGCCAGCCGGGCGGCCAACCGGCCGGAGGCGACGGCGAGTGCGCCGAACGTCTCGCGCTGGGGCGCGACGATGGCGGCGTCGTCGGGCGCGGTGTTCGCAGCCTCCAATAGGACAGCACCCAGATTCACGCGCCGGGAGGCTACGTCCCTTGGCCGCTGAGCTCCGGTTTGGGTCGTGCACGACGCCGATACAGCCAGAAACACTACCTAGAGTGGTAAATCTGGGCTGTATCGCTCAAGGATCGCGCGCTCGGTGTCGTTATTTGGGTATCACGCGAGCGGGCCGCACGGTCGGCGGGGATTGGGAGACCCATCCTCGACGTTGTGGGGACCGCTTCGCCCGAGATCGGGGGTTCCGGTCGTGGTTGTGGGCGTGTGGCCGCTCCGGTCTTCCCGGGCGGTCACGCAACGTAGCCTCCCAGCCCGCCCCAAAGCGTCCGCACTGCGGCCGGACCCCGAACTCGATCGTTGCCTGGCGTCGCGTGCAGGCTGCTACATCCGAAATGCGAACTGCACGATTGACGCGAGCAGAATGAGCACGAGCAGCGCGACGAGCACCAAACTCGTTCCGGCCCTCACGCGCGAGCCTCTTTGCGTCCGAGCCCGACGTGCACACCGCGCTCGGGCTGCCCAGCGCTCGCTTCGGTCGACACCGTGATGGCGCTCGCGGCGCGAACGCCGAGCTCGACGGCTGCCGACCGACGGTCGAGCGCGATCGCGCACATGCCGTAGGAGTCGACGAGCACGACCAGCTCCGCCGGCTTGGCGTCGGCGAACGTTCGCACCCATCGTGCTCGGCGGCCCGATCCCACTCCGGCCGCGTCGGACACGATGATTTCCAGCGCGTCGCCGATCTTGGCGCCCGCCTCTTCGAGCTGTTCGGGCGCGACGTTGAGTTGGCAGTTGCCGTAGCGGTCGACCCACAAGACCTCGCCCGTGATCCGACCGTCCCCGTCGACGTTCGGGAGCGGCACGAGCGCCGGGGTGAGCAGCACTGGATCCACCTCGGGTCCTAACGCTTCGAGCGGCAGCCCGACCGCGAGGCGGGCGGCCGCGGGGGCCATCACGTCGCGGCCGGCGAACGTCGGACCGGGCGCATGGAGCTGATATTCCTCGGCGGTGATCTCGACGACTCGGCGGGGCCCGCCGAGCATGGCGACCGCCGGCGCCAACAGCCCGTTGTCAGGGCCGACAATCGACGCGTTTTCGACGTCGACGGCGATGCAGCGTCGCTCGGTGCCGACACCCGGGTCGACGACCGCGAGCACGACACCTTCGGGCAGATACTGGATCGCGCGTACGAGGGCGAGTGCCCCCGCCCGGACGTCGAAGGGCGGGATTTCGTGGGTGACGTCGACAATGCGGAGTTCGGGGGCGATATCGAGCATTACCGCGTGACAGACACCGACGAACTCGTCCGCACGGCCGTAGTCCGATAGGAACGACACGAATGGAGGACGATCAGCCACGACGCCGACGCTACCCCCGAAAGAAAAACGCTCGGGAAACCGAGACGCGACCCGTCCGCGGACGCGCACCTACTCGGTGTGCCTCGGTGTCGACTTCGACCAGCTGCGCTATCCCGCTTGGGTGTAGCCCGACGCGAGATACGTGTCGACGTCGCCTTCGGCGACGCGAAACGACCGGCCTACACGCACAGCCGGCAGCTCGCCAGCTTTGATCAATCGGTAGACGGTCATCGACGAAACCCGCATCAGGTCCGCCACCTCCTGAACCGTCAAGAAGCGCGCTTTGCTCAATCCATTGCCCACGCGGAACTCCCTACGCCACCCGCTCCCATAAGGGTAGATGGCTGCGCCACGAGTTGTCGAGGGTCAACTAGCGGGGCGAGTGACTAGTCACACCTCGCGCGGGGGCCGCGACGGTCGGGCGTGGCCGCCGAATGCGGGCCGATCAGATCGTCCGGCCGACGACTTCGGGGAGCGCGGCCTCGAGGAGCGGGCGGTACGCACCGGGAGCCCGGTCGGTCCACATCGGCACCACAAGACATGAGCGGTCCCGGCGCCGGGTCAGCGCGAGGGAGCAATGGTCGAGTCCGGCCAACGCGATCACCTCGATGCCGGCATCGATCGCGACGTCGGCGAACGGCCCGTCGGCGATGACCAGCGCGGGTCGGGGCACGAGGAACAGCCACTCTTGGGGAGCTTCGGGACCACGCGTGTCACACAGCGAATGTCCGTCGGTCACCACCGCGACTCCGTCGACCCAGCGGATCGCGCGCGCGGCTCGGCCGTCAACGCGCAGCGGAGGAGAGTCGTCATCGTCGGCCACGTCGGCGCCGCAGCTGCGAGCCAGACGGGCGAGCGCGAGCGACACGCTGAGGAGCGACGCGGGCTGACTCGTCGCCAACGAGATATGCGCGCCGGTGCTCGCCACCTCGACGATCCGATCGACGGCCCGGGCCATGGCGGCGATCGTGAGCTCCGGATCGATCCGCGGGTCTGCGATCGTGGCGCCGAACACGGCATGGACTGCGGTCCATGCCTCGTCGAGGAGGACGGATTGTGTCCGGTCGCGTGCGGCCCGTTCGACGAGCCGGCGAAGCTCCGAGGGTCCGGGACCGACCGACCGGCCGGCCACATGTGACCGTTCCAAGCGCTGCGCGAGCGTCGGTGGTGGCGCCAACTGTCGATGTCCGACCCTCGACTCGAGCCGGGGAGGGCGATTGCGCGCCTTGCTCATCCGGAGGCGCCCAGCTCCCTCGAGCGGCGAGTCGCGGCGCTGACCGCATCGAGGATGGCCGCCCGCAGCCGTGCGGATTCCAGCTCTCGCAGACCGGCGGCGGTCGTCCCGCCCGGGGAGGTCACCGCGGCCCGGAGGGACGCCGGACCGTCGTGACTCTGCGCCAGCAGCGTGGCCGAGCCGAGCAGGGTCTGCACCACGAGCCGCTCCGACACGTCTCGTGCGAGGCCGACGAGCACTCCGGCTTCGATCATGGCTTCGGCGACGAGGAAAATGTAGGCCGGTCCCGAGCCGGAGAGGCCAGTGACCGCGTCGAGTGCCGCCTCGCCGACGATCACGACGATGCCGACCGCGCCGAGCAGCCGTGACGCAAGCTCCAGGTGTTCGGCGTCGGCGTGGCGGCCGCCCGCGATCGCCGACGCACCCAATCCGACGAGCGCGGGCGTGTTGGGCATCGCACGGACGACCGGCCGGCCCGGCACCAACGCCTCGAGCGTGGCGAGGGTCACTCCGGCCGCGATCGACAGCACGAGGGTCGAGGCGCGAAGCGACGACTCGGCGGCGTGCAGGCTCGCGTCGATGTCGCCCGGTTTCACCGCCACGATCACGACATCCGCATCGGCGACCGCCCACGCCGGGCTCGGCACGATGCGGACTTTCGGAAACTCCCGCTCGAGTTCGCGGCGACGTTCGGCGTCGACCTCCGCAACCGCGAGCTCGTCGGGATCCCAGCCACCTTCGAGCAGGCCACCGAGCAGCGCGGAACCCATCTTTCCGCCGCCGATCAAGGCCACACTCGTCATCGCGCGAGGCTAACCCGACCCCCACCACGGTCGAGGCGAACGATCACTGCACACAGTCGGGCCCGAGGAACTTTGGAACGGCCCCGCACTTCCCCGAACGGAACCGCCCCTCCCGCACCTCGGGCCCGGCAGCTTGCCGCCGCGCTCGCGACGGCAAAATGACCGTAGCACTCCCGGTCAATACAACACCAAGCATCTTAAAACATTCTTATACATGTTCAGATGCGTCGGAATGCGATCCCGACCGCGGTTTGGAACCACCGTTCGACGAGCTCGTAGAGCACGCCGATGATGCGATCGAGCTCGTCGACGTCGAGATGTTCGAGGAGCACGCGGCCCACGAGATAGCAGTCGCCGTCGGGTCCGATCGAGAAGTGCGCGCCGTAGGTCGTGTGATTGCGCGCCAGCATGAACCGGTACAGCTCTTCGCGATGCGCGCTCGGATCGGGAAGGAAGTACACCTCGTAGCGGAGCGTCCGCTGATGCAGGTCGAAATAGATCGTGGCGGCGTCACGTCCGTCGCAGCCGAAGCGCACATACCACCGTGGGATCTGCGGGTCGTATTCGACAACCTGCACCCACGGTTCGAGGGCGACGGGTCCTTCGAGATGCGCCGCGATCAGCGCATGTTTCGCGGCGCGGAAGCCCTCGTCGAGCGCGAGGTCGCGGCCGTCGACGGTCACGTCAGTCGCAGCGCACGAGACCCCGGGCGACGAGATCGCCGTACAGGCGTCGCAGCCGCGCCGCGGTGATGCTCCACGAGTACTTGCGTGATCGAGCCGACGCGACCGCCCCGATCTCCGCCGCGAGCACGGGATCTTCAAGCAACATCGCGACCGGAGCGGCGTACGCCGCAGGATCACGATCGTCGACGAGGAAACCGGTGGCGCCGTCGTCGACGAGCGACCGCAGCCCACCGACCGACGCCGCGACCACGGGCGTGCCGCAGGCGGCGGCTTCGAGCGCAACCAGGCCGAAGGACTCGGCGCGCGAAGGCACGATGCACACGTCGGCAGCTCGATAGAAGTCGGCCAGTGTGGTGTGCGGCTGGGGTGGCACAAAATGCACGTTGGACGCGACGCCGAGCTCGTGCGCGAGGTCGCGGACGCGGGCGAGTTCGCGTTGGCCGTCGGGGCCGCTCGGGCCGCCGACCACCAGGAGCATCGCATTCGGGTCGTGCAGCTCCGCCAGGCAGCGCACCGCCAGGCCGACCCCTTTCAGAGGTTGGATCCGTCCGGCGAACAGCAACATGCGCCGACCGTCGAGTCCGAGCCGATCTTTGGCGACACGGGCATCGGCGGGGAAGAACACCGAGTGGTCGACGCCCGGCGGGACGACCTCGATCCGTTCCGGCACCGCGCCGTAGCGCGTCGCGAGTTGCTCGCGCTCAGAGTTGGTGGACGCGAGCATCAGGTCCGAACACGCGATCACCTGGTGCTCGACCCGCGCCCGTTCTTCGGGGTCGTCGTCGATTCCGGCATCGGCTTTGACGCGCGCCAGCGTGTGGAACGTCGCGACCATCGGGAGATCGCGCAGATGCTTGAGCTTGTGCGCGACCGCGCCGGACAACCAGTAGTTCGCGTGCAACACCTCGACTGGGGGACCTGCGTCGAGAATCCTGGCGGTTTCGGCGACGAATTCGTCGACGAGGCTGGGCAGCTCGTAACGAGGGATCGCCGTCTGCGGGCCGGCCTTCACGTGAACGACCCGGAACCCAGGTTCGACGTCGACCACGTGAGATTGGGTCGGGTCCTCGGCGCGCGTGTACACGTCGCACGAGACACCGGCGCGGGCGAGCGCCGACGCGAGCGCTCGCACATAGACGTTCATGCCGCCACCGTCGCCGGCGCCGGGCTGGGCCAGCGGCGAAGTGTGCATGCTGAAGACCGCCACGCGCCGAACGGCGCCGGACGATTCGTCGCGGCCAGACATGGGCGGGAGACTACCCAAGCGACCGCCAGCTACTCGGCAGCGCCCCGACTCGTCAGCCGGCGGCGTCTTCGCGGTCGTCTTGTTGGAAGGAACGGTAGATCTCGAGCAGGACCTGTTTTTGGCGCTCGGAAAGGCTCGGGTCCCGCAGCACGGTGGTGACGAGGTCGGGCGGTTCGCCCTGTTCGTCGAGAATCCCTGCTCGCACGTAGAGCGTCTCAGCGGAGATGCGCAACCCGCGAGCGATGCCTTGGAGGATCTCGGCGGAAGGTTTCCGCAAGCCACGCTCGATCTGGCTGAGATAGGGATTCGAGATGCCGGCGAGCTCGCTCAGCTTCCGCAACGACAGCCGCGCGTTGCGGCGCTGGTCGCGGATGAAGTCACCCAGATCGTGCAGTCGCGTCTCGAGCGACTCCAGCGACTCAGATCTCATCCCATCGCCCCGGCGACTCGGCGGTCGGCGATCACGCGATCGAGCGCGTCGATGACGACGTGCAGCTCGGCGCGCAGGTCGGAAAGCTCGCGTTCGAAGCTGCGCAGTGCTGCGAGAATCGAGTTGAGCTCGTCGAGCGCAAGGACGGGCAGTTTCGCGAGCGTCGTGTCGACCACGAGTTGTTCGCGGTGATCGGGCCAGTGAAGTTCGATCGTCGGCGGATCGGCGGCCGGTGCGCCGCGGGTGGTGGTGATGGTCGAACGCCCGGACTCGACGCTCAGGATCCGTGGCAAATCGGCGACGAGGTCGCCGACGGAGCCGCCACGCTCTCGCCGCGCCCGTTCGGCTTCGAGGATCTCCATCCGCGCCTGCGCGAGACGGCGAAAGTACGACAGCGCGAGTTCGGCCTGAGCGCACTCGTCGTGCATTGCGTGCAGATCGTCGAGCGAGCGACTGTCGAGTTCAGTCGCATAGTCGGGGTCGAGTAGACGCTGAACGCGTTCCGTGGCAATCAACTCCCTAATAATGGTGCGCGATCAGGCTATCGCGGTAGGTGCGCGACACAGACTCTGGTCCGTCGTCGAGTCTCACCCGCCGCTGACCGGCGGAAGGACGGCGACCTCGTCACCATCGGCGAGCACGGTGGCCCGGCCGTCGGACGGCTCGTCGCCGTTCACCCAGACCCGCGAGTTCGCGAGCACCAGGGCGAAGGACGTCCCGTAGACCGACACCGCGGAGTCGAGCAGCGATCCAACGGTCGGCACCTGGCTCTGGTCGTACTCGTCGTTCCCGCAGCCTGCGGCTTCGCGCGCCGCGGCAAACAGCCGCAGCGTCACGGTCACGGGAAACTGCTGTCGACATTGGTTCGCGCGGCCGGATAGGCATCGAGACGTTCCGCGACGATCGGTTCGCCGGTGATCTCGTCGATGCCGTAGCTGCCGTCGTCGAGTCTTCCCAACGCGGCTTCGATTTCGGCCAGGTCGTGCTCGAGCTGTTCGAGAATCGCGACGTCCTTCTCGCGCTCGAATGTCTCCGAAGCCTGGTCGGCCGGATCCGTGACGTGCGCGAGATCGCCGACCTGGTCGGCCGCGTCCTGGTCGAGGCCCTCTTGGTGCAGTCCCTGGATGAGGCCCCGCACGCGTTCTTTTTCGGCCTCGAGGCGACGACGGGATGCGTCTTCGTCGAAGTGTTGTGTCATACGGGCGAGCGTACTGTGCTCGTGCGGCGACGATCGGTGTCGTCGAACGTCGGCCTGGTCCGCTCCCGGTGGGCTTGGCGGTCCGTGCGGCTACTGGGCCCGCAGCGTACGCGCATGCTCGTCGAGCAAGGCTGCGAGCAACACGAGACGGTCGCCGACGGGCCCGGTTTCCAGCACACGCTGCGCGTCGAGCGGCCCGATCGGCGACAAGGCCGCAATCTCGTACGACGCCTGCTCAACGTGATCGGAGATCGCGGGGAGTTCCGCTATGCGTGGATCGGAGCGACGGTACAGCGCGCACACGTCTCGCAGTGCCTCGACCGCGCCGGCACGCAGCTCCGAAAGGTCCGAACCAGACGTCGGCGGTTCGACGAGGTCGACGACTTCGGCCTGCGGGAACGGATCGTCTGGGAGCCAGCGCGCGACGCGCACGCGCCGCAGACCGACCGTCGCGAGCGCATAACCGCCGTCGGGAAGCTGCTGGGCGCGTACAATGCGCGCGACGGTCCCGACATCGAAGCGGACGTCGCCGCCCCCTACCTCGCTGCCCCGCTCGATGAGCACGGCACCGAACTCGCCGTCGTCACGCAACACGCGTTTGGTCATCTGCCGGTAACGCGCTTCGAAGACGTGGAGCGGCAGCAGCGCGTGGGGGAAAAGCACGTTCCCGAGCGGGAACATCGGCATCACCCGGGTGTCGCTCATACGTTCAGTTCAGCCGGGCGCGCAAGGCCCGAGCACGCGTCCGCAATCTCGCCGCAGCGTCTGTGCCCGTTCCCGTCGATTCGGTACCGTCAGTGTCGACGCGATCGGCGAGGAGGTCGAACTCGACCGCGGCTCGCATCACGTCCCCGGTGCTCGCCAGCTGATCGGCGAGGTGCAACTGCTCTTGAAACGTGATCCCCGGCACCGCGAGGTGCAGTCTGCACATCCACGCGAGCTGTACCGGATCGTTCGCAAGCTTCCCGCGTTCGAGATTGGCGAGCATCCGGGCCAGGATCGCGTGCGGCGCGGTCGGTCCGAGAAACGAAGGCTGGAACGTCAACGCGCCGCCGTAGACGAGGTCGAACTGGCGTCGACATCCCTGCGCGTCGAGCAGGGCACCCCGGTGGAACGGATCGCACCACACGTCACCGCGCGCGGCGTCGAGCACGAGGAAGTGACCCGGCATACCGACACCCTGCACGTCGACGCCGATCCGTCGACCAACCGCGAGCATGAGCACCGACAGCGTGATCGGGATCCCGAGGCGGGTTGCGATGACGGAGTCGAGGAAAGAATTTTCGGGATCGTCGTAGTGGTCGAGGTTGCCCGCAAATCCGACCTGATCGAACAGCAGCGCCCGCAGCGCGTCGAACGTCGCCGCCTCGCACTGCCCGGCCAGTTCGTCGAGACGTGCGATCCACTCTTCGACGTCGATGTCAGGGTGTGCGTGCGCCGCGATGCAGAGCGCGGCAACGTCGAGCGGCACGTTGGCGGCGGTATGGCTGACCGCCTCGACGAAACGCTCGCGCGGGTGCATCGAGTCGATCCCTACGCGTTTCGCCGCTCGATGTAGGCCGAGCAAAAGCCGCGGTAACGGTCGCGCAACTCGGGCTCCTTCCAGTCCACACCGGTGACGTTCCCGCGGCACAGTACGGCCGCGCAGGAACATGCGAACTCGTCGTAGTCGTCGGTGTCGGTCATCGCGTAGTCGAAGCACAGCTCCTCGCCAGCCGACACGTCGCGCATCGTCACGAGCAGGACCGACCCGACGATCCCACAGTTCGGATCGCAGGAATGGTTGACGAAGTCGGCGTCGTCGAACGGCGCGGCGCTCGCCAAGAAGAGGCCGTCGTCGATTTGCAGCGCGTGCATGCGAATCTCGTCGTCGAGCACGTCGAGTTCGGCACGGTCGACGACCGATCCGCCGAATCCGGCGACCGTTGTGCCGGCCGGGATTCGGTCCACCGCGAAGATGCCCATCCCCTTGTCGCCCGCCGGCCGGCGGGCGGCGAGCGGACTGAGCCAAGACTGGCGCACGGACACCTCCGTGTGAGGGGCTGAGCCCACGGGCTCGAGAGGGACGAAGTGAGGCGGCGACCCGAACGCCGCTCAGATTGGGCAGAATATAGGGGTGAGCAAACGACGCGAGCGCGAACGGTTGGTGCGGCGCCGAGTCGCGTCGACCCGTCGCGAAGACGACGGCCACCGCCCGCCGGTGCGCGCCGGACATCTGTCGCCCCGTCGAACGGTCCCCGCCGACGTCCCCCGCCCTCCGTACGCTCCTGATGCACCACCACTCGTCGCGGCCGTGCCGCCCGACGAGATCCCCGACCGTATGCGAGCTGCCGGGCGGGCGGCACGGGAGGTACTGATCGAGGTCGGTGCCGCAGTGCGGGCTGGCATCACGACCGACGAACTCGACCGGATCTGTCACGAGGCCTACATCGCCCGGGGCGGCTACCCGAGCACGCTCGACTACAAGGGCTACCCGAAGTCGCTGTGCACGTCGGTGAACGAGGTCATTTGTCACGGCATTCCGGATGACCGTGCGCTGCAAGACGGCGACATCGTCAACTGCGACGTGACGATCTATCTCCACGGAGTGCACGGCGACTGCAGCGCGACCTTTCCGGTCGGCGACGTCGACGACGTCGGCGAGCGGCTCGTGCAGGTGACCTACGAGTCGTTGTGGAAAGGCATCGACGCGGTGCGCCCCGGCGCTCGCATCAACGACATCGGACGCGCCATTCAAGACCATGTCGAGCCGAACGGCTTCAGCGTCGTTCGTTCCTTCGTCGGCCACGGCGTCGGTGAGACCTTCCATACCGCGCCGTCGGTGCCGCACTTTTTCGATCCGCACGCCGATACGTTGATCGAGCCGGGCATGACCTTCACGATCGAACCGATGATCAATGAAGGCGGATGGGAACTGGGCCGCATCTGGTCCGACGGTTGGACCGCGCCGACCCGAGACGGCTCGCGCTCCGCCCAGTTCGAGCACAGCCTGCTCGTGACCGCCACCGGCGTCGAGGTGCTGACGCTGCTCGCCGGCGAAACGCGATAGCTCGCGGCTGACTGGTTCGAAACGTGGGAGCTCGGCCGGTCGTGTGGGCAACTCGTGCCGCGTCAGGCAACATTTGCCCGGTTCCGATGCCGCGCCTGCAGAGGCAGGCTGGCGCAGTCTGTCCTCGTCGTTGTGTACGGCCTGACCGCGTGACCCGAACTCAACCATCAGGCCAACGGGTGCAAGTCAGCGGCGGCTGCGGACGGACTCGGGTCGCGAGGACCGACAGCTGGGTCCGCGCGAGCCGAACGCATGACTGCCGATCTGCCCGGTCGCCGAGTACAACGGTGAGATGGAGATCACTGGGTCGAATCCGGTTCTCGCAGTGCACGACCTCGAGCGATCGGCGGAGTGGTTTCGCGCTGTGCTCGGGTGTGACAGGACAGATCCTGACCCCGGCAACTGGGTGTTCTGCCGAGCCGGGGCCGTCACGTTCATGCTCGGCCGTTGCCCCGACGCGCTCCCGGCTGCCGACTTGGGCGACCATAGCCATGTCGCGTACCTCACGGTCGATTCGGTCGATGCCTTCCACGCACGAGCAGTCGCAGCCGGAGCCGAGGTTGGCAAGCCACCGACCGATGAACCGTGGCACCGACGCGAGATGTCGCTTCGATCGCCCGAAGGACACCGTTTCATGCTTGGCGAAGCAATCTGACTTCACCTGGTACGTACCGCTCCCGGATACTGAGCTGTCGATCTCGCGCACATCGATGAGGCGTCGACCCGAACAGAACGTGGCACCGAACGCGCGCCGGACATGCCGGCGCCGTGGTTCCGAGCCCGTTCCTGGAGCGTCGCAAACGTTGCCGGAGGCGGCACTAGCGTCGGAGTGTGCGACTCGGGGGTGAGAAGGCCGTGGTCACCGGCTCGACCGCAGGCCTGGGTCGGGCGATCGCGCTGGCCCTGTCCGCCGAGGGCGCGGCCGTCGTGGTCACCGGACGCGACGAGGGCCGCGGCGACGCGGTGGTCGCCGAGATCACCGCCGTCGGTGGCTGCGCGTCGTTCGTGGCGGCCGATCTCGGCGAGGAGGACGCGTGCACGAGCCTGGTGCAAACCGCGGCCGAACGCATGGACGGACTGACGGTGCTCGTCAACAACGCGGCGGGAAGCGACGCGGCCGACGGACCGGTCGCCGACCTCACGACCGACGGGTGGGAAGCGATCCTTCGCGTCGATCTCACCGCGCCGATGTGGTGCGCCCGAGCGGCGATTCCGTACATGCGCCGAGCCGGCCACGGTTCGATCGTCAATGTGTCGAGTCGGCAGGCTGAACGTGCGAGCCGGGGTTTCGCCGCGTATATCGCGGCCAAGTCGGGCCTCAACGGGCTGACCCGCGCGATCGCGGTCGATTACGCCGCCGACGCCATCCGCTGCAACACCATCAGTCCCGGCTACGTGTTGAACGACCGCCGCGACGCCGACATCACGCCCGAGCGACGCGCCCGCTACGAGGGCATGCACCTCACCCGACTCGGCGTCGCGTCCGACATCGCCCATGCGGCCGTATATCTCGCGAGCCGCGAGTCAGAGTTCGTCACGGGCATCAACCTTCAGCTCGACGGGGGCAGCAGCATCGCCCGCGGGCTCACGCTCGGCTGACGGACCGTGCACTCCCGAGCGTGCGTGAGCGCGATCTCCACCTTCGGTCTCGCACTCGACGAAGACCTCTCGTTTTGGGATCGGCATCACATCAACACCGTCGGTGTGTCAGTCGCGAAGCTCGAACGGTTCGGCTGGGAACGTGGAACCGACCTGGTCCGCGACGCGGTCGGACGCGGATTGCGGGTCGCGAATCTCATCGGTCTCGGCCCGTTCGACCTCGCCAACCCGCAGAGCTGGCCGACGCAGCAAGACCGGCTCATCCACTCGATCGAGACCGCGACCGCGGTCGGCGCCGAATGCATGGTGTTCACCACGGGGCCGTTCGCGCCGTTGAGCTGGGAAGCAGCGGCCGACAATCTTGACACCGCGCTCACGCCCGTCCTGGCGGCCGCCACCGCGCGTGGTGTCCCGTTCGCGATCGAACACACCAACTCGTTGCGTGTCGATGTCGGCTTCGTGCACACACTGAAAGACGCCATCGACCTGGCGGAGCGGTTCGACATCGGCGTGTGCATGGAACTCAATGCCTGCTGGGCCGAACGTTCGCTCGAGCAGACGATTCGAGCGGGCATCGACCGGATCCGGCTCGTACAGGTGAGCGACTTCAAGGTCGGCACGGTCGCTTCCTCGCAGCGTCTCGTACCTGGCGACGGTGACATCCCAATCGAACGGATCCTGCGTGTCGTGCTCGACGCCGGTTACGTCGGCGTGTTCGATCTCGAGTTGATCGGCGACGCGATCGTCGCCGAGGGCTACGACGTGGCCGTTCCACGCGCCGTCGACCGGCTCGGATCGATGCTCGACGGCCTGGGCGCCTGACCGGCGTTCAGACGTCGGGCGGGCCCCACACGTCGGCCGGGCGTCGCGGACCGACCGGTATGTCGCGACCTTCGATCGCCGCGACGCGCGAGAAATACAAGTCGGGCCAGTCGACGACCTTGCCGTTCCGCACGAGCAACTGCACCACCCACGCCCGCGCAACGGCCCGGCCGGTCGACGCTTCGACCAGGCGCTGTTCGAGCACCGCAGCTTTGCCCTCGCGTCGCATATAGCGGAGCGCACCGACGAACGTCTCGCCCGGCAATCCTTCCGACTCGTACAACACATGGAGTTCGCGGGCTGCGACGACGATCTCGTCGCGACGCAGGACCTCGATCCAGTCTCCACCGACCTCTGCCCGCACGTACGCGACGCGCAGGTCGTTGAACACACGGACGGTCGCCGCGTTGTTCAGGTGGCCTTGGGCATCGAAATCAGCTGCGGCCGGGACGACGTCGACGACGAACCGGTAGCCGTCGGCGCGCAGCGTCGCCGCTCCCGCCGAACCGTCCGATTCGGTCAGGCCCACATGAAAGCGCCACCGTCTGCCATGAAGGTATGGCCAGTGAGGTAGCGACACGCGTCGGAACACAAAAACCAGGCGAGCGGTCCGATGTCGAGCTCGGGATCTCCTTGGCGTTTCATCGGGCAGTTCTCGATGAAGATCCGATAACCGTCGCTCTGTTTTGCGGCGTCACCGTGATGCGTCGCTGCGGCCGGGGCGATCGCGTTGACGACGATGCCGTCGGCGGCCCACTCACGCGCGGCTGTGCGCGTGAGGGCACGCACCGCCTCCTTTGACGCGTTGTAGGCAGCGAATCCGGCGCCGCCCGTGATGCCCATCGACGACGCGAAGTTGACGATTCGACCCCAACCCTGCGCCCGCATATGCGGATACACGGCTTGCATCGCCCACAAGGTGCCCTTCACCCCGGAGTCGTAGAACGAGTCGACGTCGCGTTCGGATACCTCCGCGATCGGCGAGAGCGGTCGGAAGGTCTGCGCGTTGTTGATCAGCCCGTCGACTCGCCCGAAGCGCCCGATTGTCTGCGCGACCATCGCGTCGATCTGCTCACGTTGGGAGATGTCGCACACCACACCGTGGTTCGTGATGCCCAATTCGTCGAGTTCGCCGCAGGTTTGCGCCATGAGCTCGTCTTTCCATTCGGCCACGACGATGCGCGCGCCGCCCTTGCCGAGGTGCAGCGCCATCCCCTTGCCGATGCCTTTGCCTGATCCCGTGACGATGACCACCTTGCCGTCGACGGTGTGCATGTCGTTCGCAGCGGGAGCTGACATCGTGCCACCCTAACTACGCTCGGTTCCATGAGCGAACGTACCGGACAACTCGCCGGCCGGACCGTGCTCGTCACGGGCGGCGGCAGCGGCATCGGCCGGGCGACCTCGACGAGAGCGGCCCGTTGCGGAGCGGCGGTGGCCGTCGTCGACCGTCACCGCGACAACGCGGAAGAGACCGCGGCGATGATCCGTGCCGAGGGCGGAACGGCATCGGCGTATCCGTGCGACGTCGCCGACGACACCGCGGTCGCGGCCGCGGTCGCGGCTGCCAACACGGAACTCGGACGGATTTCGGGTGTCGTCACCGCGGCCGGCATCTTCCACGGCCCGGACCTGCGACCCGCGCACGAGGTTTCCGTCGACGACTTCATGACCGTGCTGCGCGTCAACCTGGTCGGAACGTTCGCGGTCATCAAACATGCGCTTCCGCATCTTGTCGCGGGTGGCGGCGCGATCGTGACGATCGCGTCGACCGCCGCGATACGCGGTCACGGTTTCGGTGCGGGTTACACCGCGAGCAAGGGTGGCGTCGACGCGTTGACGCGTCTGCTTGCAGTGCAGTACGGCCCGCGGGGTGTGCGCGCGAATTGCGTCTGCCCCGGCGGTGTCGACACACCTATGACTGCGGGCACATTCGCGACGCCGGAAGCGATCGAACGCGCGAAGCGCACAGTCCCGCTCGGTCATCATGCACAACCTGAAGACATCGGCGACGTCGTGGTATTTCTGCTCACCGACGACGCGCGGCATCTCACTGGCGTGACACTGCCCGTCGAGGGTGGCGCGACGATCGCCTGAAACGAACGTCTGATGACGCACCCATAACGGACGATCCGACCGCGAGTCCAGGAATTTCTTCTGCTGGAAACGATGCGTTCCAGCAGGGGATTCTCGCATCCGGTCCGAGCATTACCACACTCCGTGACCTCAAGAGTCGACCGGACGGGGGGACTTCACTAGCGTCACCCCCGCATGCCCCGGACCCGCAAAGGTCGCGTCGGGCGCAGCGCTGGTGTGGCGGAGCACGGCGTAGCGAAGCACCGCATTGTCATCAGGCTGTCGCGCACGACACGACTCACACGTGTGAGCGCGCTCGCGTGCGTGCTCGCGCTCGTCCTCGCGGGCGCGCCGACGTCAGCCTCGGCGCAAACCGCGAGCGAGTCGTTGGCGCAAACCCGCGCCATGATCGACACGACAGCCAACCAATGGTTCGCCGCACAACGCGAAGCCTCAGCGCTCGATGTGCAGATCCGGACCCTCACCGAGATGACGGTCCTGATCGGACATCGGGTGGACCAGCTCCGTGGCATTGCCGACGCCCGCGCGGTCGAGCTCTACGAGAGCAACACCGAGGGGCTCGGCGACATGATGAACGACACCGCGATGGGAGGCGACCCACTCGAACTCGGACGCCGGGCGGCGCTGATCGGCCAAGCGAACGCTGAGAATCAGCTGATCGTCAATGAGCTCGAGGCGTCGATCTCCGACCTGAACGCACGCCGCGATCAGATCCACGCGGCCGAGACCGCCCAGGCGCGCACGCTGGGAGTCCTCACGAGTCGGCGCCGCACCCTCGACAACGAGCTCGCCTCTCTCGAGCTGGGGTCGGCGCATGCTGAGGCACGAGCCGAACTGGCCGCGGCCATCGGCCGTCAACAAGACGCCGAGGTCAGCGCCGCGACGCGGCCGACGGTCGTGGCGTTGACCTCGACCGGTGCGACGCCGCCTTCGAGTCCTCCGCCGCCAGCTGCGACGTCGATCGTGCCCGGACCGGTCGCACCTCCCGACTCGGGGGCGGTCAGCCCGTATCACGACGAGCCGTTCCTCGTATGCACCCGAACGCGGGAAAGTAATGGCAACTACGGCGTGGTCAGCGCCGGCGGTACCTACTACGGCGCGTACCAGTTCGCGACCACGACCTGGAACGTGACCGCTGCCCACGTCGGGAGGCTCGACCTGGTCGGGGTGCTGCCGTCGCAGGCGTCACCATCCGACCAGGACGACATGGCGTGGGCGTTGTATCAGTGGCAGGGCAACACGCCGTGGGGCGGTCGCTGCTAGCCGCGTCCACGAAATCTGTGGAACACCTCGGCGATCGTGCACTCGGCGAGCGACCCGAGCCGCAGGTCGGCGGCCGACAGGTCGAGCGTCTCGGTCAGCGCGTTGGGGACGGCAACACAACGCAGCCCCGCGGCCTTCGCCGCCGCGATCCCGTGTGGCGAGTCTTCCACGGCAAGCGCGTTGCGGGTCGCGACACCGAGCTGGGCACACGCCTCGACGTACGTATCAGGCGCCGGCTTGCCGCGCACCGTCCCACCGGCGGTGACGACGAACGCGAACCGGTCCCGCAGCCCAAGCCGTCCGAGATGTTCGGCGACCCATTCGGCCGGCGAACTCGATGCGATCGCGAGTGCGAGCCCCGCGTCGTCCGCCTCGGTGAGCCAGGCCACAACGCCCGGCCGCGCCTCCTCGTGCGCCAACAGCGCGTCACGACGGGCCCGACGGATCTCGTCCATCGCGGCTCGGTCGACTGGCCGGTCGGCCCGCTCGACGAGCCAGGCGTGCACGTCGAGCTCGTCAGCGGTTCCGATCGTCGCCGACCACTCCTCGATGGTGGGAGGCGAGGCGCCGTGCGCCTCGAACGCGGCACACCACGACTCGTAGACCGGCACCTCGGTGTCGAGCACGAGACCGTCGAAATCGAACACGACCGCGCGAATTTCGGTGTTCACGACCGCTCGGGGAGGTTGCGGTCGGTCGGGTCGATCGGACTTGCGAGCGACACGCCGCCGTCGGCGGCGAGGATCTGGCCGGTCACCCAATCGAGCCGGCACAACGCGACCACGGCTTGAGCCACCTCGGCCGCCGAACCGACCCGGCCGAGCGCGGCGCGGCCCGCGACCCGTTCGCGGTAGCCATGCATGCGGTCGGTCGCGGCGAACATCGGCGTGTCCGTGGGGCCGGGCGCGACACCATTGACTCGGATCCCTCGCGGTCCGAGCTCACGCGCCGCGACCCGCACCAGCGCGGCAAGTCCGGCCTTCGAAGCGGAGTAATGCGCCATCGACCGATCCGCCAGAAATCCCGACACGCTGGTCACGGCCACGATCGCGCCCGGCTGTTCCGACGCGACCATCGCCCGCGCGCATTCGCGCAACGTGACGAATGCTCCCCGCAGGTTCACGCGCATCACCCGGTCCCATTCCTCGGTGCTCAGGTCGACGATGGCGCC
This sequence comes from Acidimicrobiia bacterium, assembly GCA_052148155.1. Lineage (GTDB taxonomy): Bacteria > Actinomycetota > Acidimicrobiia > IMCC26256 > PALSA-610 > JBBQER01. Next base: position 62,885 of record JBKQIY010000048.1, read on the forward strand.
CATCCCGCCCACGCCGGCGTTGAGGACCGCAACGTCGAGCCGGCCCAGTCGCGTCACAACCTCTCGGACCGAGGCAACAACCTGCTCCTCGTCGCCGACGTCGACGGTCAGCGACATCTCGGCATCGGGAGCGTCGTGCAGGTCAAGCACCGCGACCCGAACCCCGGCGGCTTGCAGGCCGGCAACCGTCGCCGCGCCGATGCCGCTCGCCCCACCGGTGACGATCGCGCACGTGTCGACAAGTTCCATGACAGATATGGAAGCTAGCGTCGCAAGCCGTGGGTGAACCTTGGTTTGGCATCTACCTGCCTCAGCTGCGCATGTCGTTCGGCCGCATCCTCGAACGGACGGCCGCAGCCGAGATCGCCGGCTTCGAGTCCGTGTGGCTCATGGACCACTTCAGCGCGCCCGCAGCACCCGAGGTCGACACGTTCGAAGGCTTCACCATCGCGAGCGCGCTCGCGGCGCGTACGTCGACGATCCGAATCGGCCACCTCGTGCTCTGCAACCCGTTCCGTCACCCCGCGCTGCTCGCAAAGATGTCCGCGACACTCGACGTGATCTCCGACGGCCGGCTCGATCTCGGCGTCGGCTGGGGATCGGTGCCCGCCGAACTCGAGATGTACGGCTTCGGATCAGAGTCGCCGGCGGTGCGAGCCACCAAGCTGCGAGAGACGCTCGAGATCCTCACGATGATGTTCTCTGGAACGCCGTTCGACTACGACGGCACCCACTACCGACTCCGGCGTGCGATCGGACGGCCCGTCCCCTGCCAGGCGCACCTGCCCGTCCACATCGGCGGCGGCGGACCGAAGCTCACCATGCCGCTGGTCGCGCGGTTCGCCGACTGGTGGAACTGCCCCGGATACGCGCTCGACCGTCTCGACGAACTCCGGCCGCTCGCCGGCCGGGCGCGCATCTCGACGCAGCATCCGATCGGCCTTGCCGCCGGTGCCGCAGACCGAGACGAGGTGATCGCCACCGCGCACCGTCGTTTCGGAACCTGGGGCGCCGTCATCGCAGGGACCGCCGACGAAGTCGCCGCCGCGCTCGCCGACGAAGTACACCGCGGCGTCGAAGGGTTCGTGCTCCAGTTCTCCGACTTCGGAACACCCGAGACGATCGAACGATTCATGACCGACGTCGCCCCGACCGTACGCGCCGCGACCATCTAAGGAGGAACAACGTGGAGACCCCGATGGCAGCCGAGACGGTCACGATCAGCGGTCACAACGGAGACGAGATCGAGGCGTACTACGCGCGACCGACCTCGCCCGGTCCGCATCCTGGCGTCGTCGTGATCCACCACATGCCCGGCTACGACCGCTCGACGAAGGAGATCGTCCGTACGTTCGCGGTGTACGGCTACGCCGCGCTCTGCCCGAATCTCTTCCACCGGTACGCGCCGGGCGCGTCGGCGACCGACGCAGCTGCCGCCGCCCGCGACGCCGGCGGCGTCCCCGATGCGCAGTGCGTCGGGGACGTGCGCGGCGCGTCCGAGTTCCTGCATGCACTCCCGGCCTCGAACGGTCGGGTCGGCGTGATCGGCTACTGCTCAGGTGGACGTCAGGCCTACCTGGTCGCGTGCAGTCTCGACCTCGACGCGGCGGTCGACTGCTACGGCGGACGCGTCGTCGCGTCGCCCGAAGACCTCACGCCCACTCGTCCGGTCGCGCCCATCGATCTCACTCCCGACCTGCGGTGCCCACTGCTCGGGCTGTTCGGCGCGCAAGACACCAACCCGTCGCCGGCACAGACCGCACAGATCGAAGCTGCGCTGCAAAAGAACGCCAAGACCTTCGAGTTTCATACGTTCGACAATGCCGGCCATGCCTTCTTCTCCGTCGACCGGCCCAACTACAGCCTCGACGCCTCGAAGCAAGGCTGGAAACTTATCTGGGACTTCTTCGGCCGTCACCTGCAGGCATAGCCGCGCGCGTCGCCTGCGAACGACCGAAGATCCCCGACCGCCGACCATCAGCCCGTACAACCTGTCGCGATCGCCGCGGCCGGCTGCGGTGGCTCGACCACACGTCCGGTCAGTGGTTGCACGGTTCGTGCCCGCTACTCGGTCGTCAGCGCCGCTTGCCTCACCAGCTTCGGCCGCCGCAGCCTCCCGGCCAGCGGAAGCGACAGAAGGAGCGCAGCCGCGAAGGTCGCGACGCCGGCGACCTCAAGACCGGCGCGGGGGCTCCAACGTTGGCAAACCCAACCGACGAACGGCCCTCCGACCACCGTGGTGCCGAGCGTGAGCAGCGTGTAGATAGCCATCACGCGCCCGCGAAGCTGGGGAGCCGACCAGATCTGCATGTGCGCGCTGGCAGTCGAACCGAAGAACACCGCCGTCGCGCCGACCGGCACCAGCGCCACCTCGAACGTCAGCTTCGTCGGAAAGGACGCGGCGACGACGAGCGCAATGCCGAGCAAGGCCGCTGACATGACGACGACTCGGGACGTCGGACGCGAACGCAGCGCAGCGAACAACGCACCGAACACGGTGCCGACTCCGAGGATCGCCATGAGAAACCCTGCGAGCCCGGCGCCTCCGTGGAACGTGTTCGACGCCATGAGCGTCAGGAAGGTCGGGAAGTTGTAGACCAGGGTGCCGACCACGGCCACCAACACGATCGTCGCCCGAATCTCGGTGATCGACCATGCGTAGACGAGACCGTCACGGATACGAGAGCGACTGGTTGGTTCATGGAGACGGCGCAGCTCCGACTTGCGCATCGCGGCGAGCGCAACGACGACCGCAACGAACGACACCGCGTTGACGAAGAACACCCATGCCACGCCGACCGAAAAGATAAGCAGGCCGGCGATCGCAGGACCGGTGATGCGCGCCGAGTTGCCGACCGCGCTGGTGAGCGCAATCGCGTTCGGTACCCGCTCAGGCCCGACCATTTCTTCCACGAACGCTTGCCGGGCCGGCTCGTCGACAACGGTCACGAAGCCCAGCCCGATCGCCAGCGCGAACACCATCCACACCTGCACGACTCCGGTGAGCACGATCAACCACAACACGACCGCGAGCAATGCGGCCAGCGTCTGGGTGAACAGCAACACGCGGCGGCGATCGAAACGATCCGCGATGACGCCGCCCCACAGACCGAACAGCAACACTGGAAGGAATCGGAACGCGAAGGTGGCCCCGACCGCGACGCCGCTCCCGGTCAGCTTGAGCACCAGCCAGGCCTCGGCCATGGTCTGCATCCAGCCTCCAACGTGAGAAACCAGATCTCCGCTGAAAAAGAGGCGGTAGTTGTGGGTGTCGAGAGACCCGAATGTCTGGCGCAGCGCGCCCCGGACCCTGAATCGGCTTGCGGGGTTCGGCCCCGACGGATCCGAGTGTTCGCTCCCCCCCATGAGGTCCTCACGCTAATGGGCCGCCGACACCGGCCGCTGCGCCATTACGCGCCACCGGTCCTGATTTCCGACTCCGCGGCGACGGGCACCCGATCATCGGTCGCGACACGCGCCGTTCGCGAAGGCGGCGCGACGTCGACACGCGGCTGCGTGCGGCAAGTGCCGCAAGTGTGGCGCGGGGTGTGGAACCTCGGCGCGGATCCGACGCATCGCGACATGCCACCGTCGGCGCTGCATCACGGCTCGGTGACCGGCATCGCCGCTGTAGCGTCCAACGCGGGAACTGCACCGGAATCGCCGCGCAGTTCGTCGAGGAGGTCCGACTGTGGCACGCGACAACTTCATCGGCGGGGCGTGGAAACCCGCACGCAGCGGCGCGACCGACGAGGTGCTGGAGCCGGCGACCGGCTTTCGGCTGGACGAAGTCGCGTCGAGCGACGCCGGCGACGTCGATGACGCGGTCGCGGCCGCGGCCGCCGCGTACGACGCATGGTCGGACACCACGCCGCGCCAACGTTTCGAGTTGCTGAACAAGGTGGCGGACGCGATCGAGGCGGACATGGCGACGCTGTCCGACCTCGAGATCCGCAACGTCGGCAAGCCCCGCTCGATCATCGATTTCGAGATGGACCTCACGGTCGACAACTGGCGCTTTTTCGCGGCCGGTGCACGCTTTCTTGAAGGACGCGCGGCAGGCGAGTACCTGGAAGGGCACACCTCGTTCCTGCGGCGCGACCCGATCGGAGTTATCGCGTCGATCGCGCCCTGGAACTATCCCCTCAACATGGCGACCTGGAAGGTCGGCCCAGCACTCGCGGCGGGTAACACCGTGGTGCTCAAGCCATCGGAGCTGACACCGCTCAGCGCGTTACGGCTGGCCGAGATCACGGCCGATATCCTCCCGCCGGGCGTGTTCAACGTCGTCACCGGCGACGGCGACCACGCCGGCGCCGCGCTCGTCACCCATCCTGATGTCGCGATGGTGTCACTGACGGGCGATGTCGCAACCGGCCAGGCCATCGCCCGCGCGGCCGCCGATTCGCTCAAGCGCGTGCACCTCGAGTTGGGCGGCAAAGCCCCCGTGATCGTGTTCGACGACGCTGACGTCGAGGCGCTCGTCGCCACCCTGACCGAAACTGGTTACTACAACTCGGGCCAAGACTGCACCGCACCATGTCGAGTGCTCGCGGGACCGAACGTGTTCGACGGGATCGTGCACCAGCTGACCGAGTCGGTCAGCGCCATCAAGACCGGCGACCCCACCGCCGAGGACACCGCGATGGGTCCGGTCGTGTCGGCCGCGCAGCTGGAGCGGGTGGTCGGCATGGTGGACCGGGCCCGAGCGGCGGGCGCCGAGGTGACCACCGGCGGGACGGCTCGAGCGGGCGACGGCTACTTCTACGAAGCGTCGGTCGTCGTGAACCCGGCCCAGGATGCCGAGATCGTGCAGCGCGAGGTGTTCGGTCCGGTGATCACGGTGCAGCGGTTCGGCGACGAGGACGAGGCGCTTCGATGGGCCAACGACGTTCGGTACGGGCTGGCTTCGAGCGTGTGGACGCGTGACGTCGGCCGTGCGTTGCGAATGGCGAAGCATCTCGAATTCGGAACGGTGTGGGTCAACGACCACATTCCGATCGTGTCCGAGCTCCCACACGGCGGCTTCAAGCAGTCCGGTTACGGCAAGGACATGTCGATCTACGCGATCGAGCACTACACCGAGATGAAACATGTGATGGTGAAATTGTGACCACCGGTGGGACCGACCCGCTCAGCGTCCGAGCTCGCGAGATCGCGACGATCGAACGCGGCCGCCTGCTCGACGCCACACCGGTTTCGCACGCGCTGTACGAGCGGGCAAAAAAGTCGATGCCGCTCGGAGTTGGGTCATCGTTCCAGGTAGGCGATCCGTATCCGATCTACCTGAGCGAAGGTCGCGGCGCCAACGTCTGGGACGTCGACGGCCATCAATACGTCGACACACACGGCGGGTTCGGTTCGATGGTCGTCGGCCACGCGCACCCGAAGATCATCGAGGCGGTCGAGCGCGCGATCCGGCACGGTTCACATTTCGCGGCTCCCACCGAAGACGCGGTGCTTTTCGCCGAGGAGTTGTGCCGGCGTTTTCACCTCGAGCAGGTTCGCTTCGCGAACTCGGGCACCGAAGCGACGATGAGCGCGATCCGTGTCGCGCGCGCGGCGACCGGCCGAGACGACATCGCGAAAATCGAAGGCTCCTATCACGGACACCACGATCCGGTGATGTTCTCGGTCGTCCCGAACGCGGAGCTCATGGGCGGACGCGACGCGCCGACGTCGGAACCGATGTCGCTCGGCGTTCCGAACTATCTGCGCGGTCACACGCACACGGTGCCGTTCAACGACCTGACGGTGCTCTCGAAGCTCCTCGACGACATCGGCGACACGATCGCCTGCCTCATTGTCGAGCCGGTCATGATGAACATCGGGATCGCCGAGCCCGAGACGGGCTATCTGGGCGGACTCCTCGAGTTGTTGCACCGGCACGGCGCCTTGTTGATCTTCGACGAGGTGAAGTCGGGCGCAACGATCGCTGCCGGCGGCGCAATCGAGCGTTACGGCGTCCAGCCCGATCTGGCCTGCTTCGCCAAGGCAATCGGCGGGGGGACGCCAGCGGCTGCGTTCGGCGGTCGGGCGGACGTGATGGAGGTCATCGCCCGTGGGGCAGCACACCAGGGAACCTTCAACGGCAACCCGCTCGTGTGCGCGGCGGGACTCGCGGCGCTCACCGAGGTGCTCACCGCTGACGCCTACGTCCAGCTCGGCGCGCTCGGCAGCCGTTTGGCGCAGGGGTGCGCCGACGCACTCCGCTCCCATGGCATACCGGCGCACACCGTCGACCTCGGAGCCAAGGGCTGCGTCTCGTACCGGCCCGAGCCGCTTCGCAATTATCGCGACTTCCTCGACACGAACACCGACCTCTACTCGGCTTCGTACCCGTGGATGGTCAACCGCGGCTTGTTCATGACGCCCGGCGACGAAGAACAGTGGACACTTTCGGTTCAACACACCGAAGCCGACGTTGATCGTTACGTGAACGCATTCGCGGAGCTGTGCGCCAAGTTGGTTTGACGCGCTAACGGGTTCCTTCCCGTTCGTCGGCTCCGTGCGGGAGTCCGGGCAACGCGTCGGCGTCGGGCGTCGTTCGCACCGCGTCGCGGTTCGCCTGTTGCAGCTGGGCGAAGATCTCTTCGCGGTGCACGTCGATGGATCGCGGCGCTTTGATTCCGAGCCGCACCTGATCGCCGCGTACCTCGAGCACCGTCACCACGATCTCATGACCGATCATGATGCTCTGGTTGGCACGTCGAGTGAGCACGAGCACGGGGTCCTCCCTCCGTGGGGCCGCCGTGGAGGCCGGACGGGAGCATACGAGGTCGCGGCGCGACGCGCCCGTCCAACCCGGAGGATTTCGAAATCGCGCGCGGCGCGGGTTCAGCGCGTGACAGCGAGTGGAGCGCGGACGCTGTATACGGTGGTCGGCAGCACGATCTGCGCAGCTTCGTGCGTGTGTCGATTCATGACGATCGGGCCGAGCAGATTGAGCGTCGCCAGTTCTGGACGATCGCGCAGCGTGACCACCGCGAGCACGATGGCGTCATCGGCGACGACCAGACCCAACCGTTCCGCGCTCGCGTCGTCGAGGTCGAATTCGTAGTCGGGATAGAACACCCAGGGCGGAACTACCACGAATCCGACATCCGGGTCGTCGACTGCGCGCAGCATGAGGTACGGGCTGCCCGGCGGACCCCAAGGCTTGAGGTGGAACAGGTGGACGTGGGGAAATCCCGGCAGTCCTGCCGCGAACCTGATCTCCACGAAGTCGGTCTGAGTGTCGGTATCGAGCATGTGCACCTACTGCAGGAAGGACGCGAGCGACGGCTGAATGGCCTTGGCTGCCGCCGCGAGAGCCGACTGGTACGTCGTCTCCTGCGACTGCAGGTCCATGAGCACCTGGGACATGTCGGCGTCTTCGACATTTGAGAGATTCGTCTGCGTGGTGGTCGCGTTGGTCGTGTTCTGGGTTCCGGTCGTTTCGACTCGGGAGTAGGTCGCACCGACTTGCGCTTGGACGCTTTCGACCTGTTGGAGCTGTGTCTGCAGCTGCGTGCTGAGCGTGTCGAGCGGGGTGCCGGCCTGGATGGCCGCGGAGATCTGATTCAGGGTGCTGAACACGTCACTGCCCGGTGTCCCGAACGCCGTGTTCCCGTTGACGTTCACTTGCACCTGCACGCCGGGCGCGATCGTGCGCTGCACGGGGGCGGAGATCCCGACGTAGTTTCCCGACGAGTCGTAGGCGGCTGTGCCGGCAGTGGTGCCGCCGAACAGGGGGCGGTTGTTGTACTGCGTGTTCGCCAATCCGATGAGCGACTGGCGTATCTGGTCGATCTGGTTCGCGATGGCGTCGTTGGCGGTCTGACCGTTCGAGCTGTTCGCGGCCTGGATGACCAGGCTGTTCACCTGTTGGAGCTGGGTGACGACCTGGCCGAGGGTCGAGCCGGTCGTTCCTAACCAGCCTTCGGCGTCGTTGATATTGGTGGTCAGCTGCGTGTTCCGGTTGAGCGAGGCCTGCAGGGTGAGCGCCTCACCGATCCCGACCGGATCATCCGACGGTTTGGTCAGCTTCTTGCCCGAAGATGCTTCGTTCTGCAGGACGGAGACCTGGCTCAGGCTTGCCTGCAGGCTCTGGATGGCATTCTGCGACAGTGTCAGGTCCGAAACGCGACTGGTCATCGGCTCGCCTTACGCTGCGCGTCCTTCGTCGGCCCCATCACGCCACCATCTGTATGAGCGAATCGAGCATCGTGTTGAGTGTCGACACGAACTGAGCGGACGCCTCGTACGCCTTTTGGTACTCGACCATGTTCGTCATCTCTTCGTCCGTGTTCACGCCGTCTTGAGAAGTCAAGGCATTGTCGGTGGTCTGTGTCGTCGCCTGCTGGAGGTTCGTCCGGTTGGACACGTCCTGCGCGTTCGCTCCCAGCTGCACGATCATCGAGTTGTACGAGGCGTCTGCTCCGGTGGTCGAAGTTGCCATGTCCGCGAGCTGAAGTCCGACGCTGCCGTCGAGCGGACCGTTGCCGACAACACCGGCGGTGACGGTGCTGGGGTCGGCGACGACGGCGGACGACACCGCGAACGACGCGGCATCGGTGCCGGTGAAGAAGTCCCGGCCACCGACGCCGTCGGAACCGACCGGCGTCGTGCCGAGCAGTGTCGCAAAACCGACGTTCGATCCTGTTGCCTCGACCTGGAGGGTGTGGGTTCCGGTCGGCGCGATCGAGACCGACAGCGACCCGTCGGAGTTCGCGCTGACGGTGGCGGTCGCGGTGCCAGCACCGACTGCGGAGTCGAGCCCGCTCTGCAACGCGCTCTGCAACGCTGCCGCGCCGCCCGCGCCTGACCAGTCGGCGCCCGCGACGGACACGGTGGTGAAACTGCCGCCGTCGAGTGAGACATTGAACTCGAGCGAACCCGCAGCGCTCTGATCGGTCGCGGTCGCCGGGATTGTGCCCGAAATCTGGTTCACGACGTTGTTGACCTGGTCGCGCAGCGTCGTCGCAACGGTGTTGAGGCTCGTCATGTAGCCCGGCAGCACCGTATTGAGGTCGCTGAGCATGGCGCCGGCTTGACCGGAAGTGACACTCACCGCGGCGCCGCTTTGCGTCTGCAACACCGCGTTCGGACCGCTCGTGTTGAGCGAGAGCGCCTGGGCCTGATTCTCGAACACGAGGTTCGAGCCGCCGACCGACACGGTCACCTGGTTGAACTGGCCCTGTTGGACCGTCGCGCCGGTCAGCTGCGCGAGCTGGCCGGCGAGCTGGTCGCGCTGGTCCTCGAGCTGACTGACGTCCAGGCCCGAGATCGTTCCGGATTTGATCGACTGATTGACCTGGGCCAAGCTCGCTGCCGTCGAGTTGATTTGACTGACCAGCGTGGAAAGCTGGCTGGTCTCGCTGGTCTGCATCGTTTGGAGCGACGACGCGGCGGCGTTGATCGTCGACGCGACACTGGTCGCCTGTTGCACCAACACCGACCGGGTACCGGGGTCGCCGGGATCGTTGGCAACCGAGTCCCACGCCGACCAGAAGCTCGACAGCTGCGAGGCGATCCCCGAGTCGCTCGGTTCACCGAAGACGTTTTCGACGCCTTGGAGCGTCGTGTTGCTCTGTTGAAGGCTTGCGAGCGACGCGTGCTGCAACGCGTCCTGAATCTGCAGGAATTCGTCGCTGAACCGTTGGATCGAGGCGACCTGCACGCCCTGACCATCACCGGTGGACGTGGCGAACATGGCCGGAACGTCGCTGCCGAGCGACGTCAGCTCGGGAGCCTCCTCCGAGTAGCCGGTGGTATTGGCGTTCGCGATGTTGTTGGAGGCGATTTGGAGCGCCCGCTGCTGAGCCTGCAGCGAGGTCAACGCGATTCCGAGTCCACTGAACGTCATCAGCCGGTCGCAGTCATCAAATGGCCCGGTCGACCAATCGCAGCGCGAGAGACCGGTCGGGCATGGTGCCGCTCGCGTCGTAGGAGTCGATGTCGAGGTCGCCGAGCGACGCGAGCGCTTCGCGGGCGGCCTGGTGCCCGCGCTGGAGCATGTCTCGGTTCGATTTCGTGATCGATTCGATCTCCTGCGCGAGGGTGAGTAACGCGCGTCGGTGCTCCCCGAAGATTCCGTCCCAGGGGACCGGCGCGATCGCCGCGAGCTCCCGCAGGGTTGGCGCGTCCGACAAGCCGAGCACGGCGATCTCGCCGGCGAGCGCGATCGCGCGTTCGAGCTCGACCCGTTTGATCTCGCCGAGGATCGTTTCGACCTCACGCGTCGCGTGCGACAGCCACCGCGTTCGCCCCGACGCGAGAACGAGTTGTTCCTCTTCGAGTTTGAACACGAGCAGCTCGAGGAGCTGACGCTCCCGCCACAAGATGTTGGATACCTCGCTGAGCGACATCGTCATCCCCTCGCGATCCGTCCGGGTCTCATCGGCCCGACCGGCCTCCGAGATGAAGGATCGGCGACGGTGCCCTATGTCACGAGGTCAACGAAAGGAACGCAGAGTGTGACTATCTCAACAAGCCGAGCGCGACGGCCCGGCCGAGAGCCTCGTTGCGATTGGCCGCCTCGAGCTTGGCGTAGATGCGGACCAGGTGCGACTTCACCGTCGCGAGGGTGATCGACAACGTCGCGGCGATCTCTCTGTTCGAGCAACCTTGGGCCAAACAGGCGAGCACCTCTCGTTCTCGCAGGCTGAGCAGTTCGTTGGGCTGATCTTCGAACCAGCGGGGGCGGACCGCACCCGCGAGCGCGCCGTGCAGTGCGGCCACGACGTGCGGCTCACCTTTGAGGGCCGAACCGATCACCGCCGCGAGGTCGTCGGCACTGCCCGATCGGAGCGCGATGCCACGGGTACCGAGCGCGACGAGGTACCCGACGACGTGGTCTTGTCCGGGCGCGAGCAGCGCAACCATCGCCGGCGCGGGACGCAGACGCGAGAGCCGCAGCACGGTGTCGGCGCAGGACAGGTCAGCCGGTTGGCCGACCACGACCAGATCGGGCCGTTCCATCGTCGCGACCGTGACGATCTCGCGTCCGGAGTGGGTCTCCGCAACCACGTCGACGCCCTGCGCGTGCAGCACAGCCGCCACGCCGAGCCGGGCGAGCGCGAGCTCGTCGGCGACTATCGCGCGTCGATCGACGTTGTTGCTCACACCGCTGTGGCCTCCCCCGAAGTCTGCACCGCCATCCTACCTGCGGCTATGACAGACAGTGCGACATCGTCACTCCTCGCGTCCGCAGCTTTCAACCCTGCGGTCTATCAAGCGTTGAGGCTCCAAGTACCGAAACGTTCTGCCAGCGGAGCACAGACGAGCGGGACCGGGGGAACACAGTGACCACCACGAAGCAAAATGCCGCCAAAGCGACAACCGCCAAGCGAGCCGATTCCACGCACAGCGGCGTGAAGCGCAACGGCACTGCGCACAACGGCACCGCGCACAACGGCACCACGCACGTCGGCGCCAGGCTCATCGACGTCGAGCAAGCAGACGCCGAGGAGCGACTGGTGCGGGAGCATCTGCCGCTCGTGCAGTATGTGGTGTCGGAGGTCGCTCACCGCGTCCCGAACCACGTCAGCCGCAACGACCTCGTCTCAGCCGGCATGCTCGGTCTCGCGCAAGCCGCACGAAGTTTCGACCCTGAGCGCGGCATCGCCTTCGATCGCTTCGCATCGACCCGAATCCGCGGCGCCTTGCTCGACGAGCTCCGCGGTCGCGACTGGGCCAGCCGATCCGTTCGATCCCGCGCCCGCGGGCTGCAGGCCGCGCAGGAAGAGCTGACGAACCGGCTCGGACGAACGCCGAAGCCGGAAGAAGTCGCGCGCTCGCTGGGCGTCGCGCCCGAGACCGTTCACAAACTGGTCGACGACGTGCACCGCGCGACCGTCCTCAACTACGACTCGCTCGTCGTCGAAGGCGACGCGGAGTCGTTCATTGCAAGCGACGACGAGGGACCCGAAGACACGCTCCTCGATCGCGAGCGCAAGGCGTACTTGATGGACGCAGTGGGCGCGCTGCCGGAACGACTCCGACGAGTCGTGATCGGCTACTTCTTCGAAGAGCGCTCGATGCAGGATCTCGCCGACGAACTCGGTGTGAGCGAGTCGCGTATCTCCCAGCTGCGTGCCGAGGCGTTGTTGCTCCTGCGTGACGGCGTGAACTCGCAGCTCGAGCCGAGCGCGGTGCCGGCCGAACCCCGCCCGAACGGACGCGTCGCACGTCGCAAGGCGAGCTACTACGCGGCAGTGGCCGCAGGCTCCGACTACCGCACGCGGCTCGACGCCCGCCCTCTCGAGTCTGACGAAGTCGTCGCGTACTCGGGCCCGCGTTCCGCCAGCGGAGGTATTCGCATCTAGCGGGAACCGTCGGTCCCGAAATCCTCAGATCTCGTCAGCGCCAGCCGACAAGCACTGGTCAACACCTCGGGGCATTGGTCCAAAAGGGCCATCGAGGGAGACGAGCGACAAGGGCCAGAGGAAGGCCTGCGTACATCACGGAGGAGACACGCTCGATGATCATCAATACGAACATCATGGCGTTAAACGCCTACAACAACCTGCAGAACACCCAGATGGACCTCTCGGACAGTCTCGAGAAGCTCTCCTCTGGTTACCGGATCAACAAAGCCGCCGACGACGCGTCGGGTTTGGTGATCAGCTCGGGCCTGGAGACACAGATCTCAGGTCTGCAGCAGGCAACCTCGAACGCCCAGAACGGCATCTCGGTCGTGCAGACCGCAGAAGGTGCACTGTCATCGATCCAGTCGATGCTCCAGCGCATCAACCAGCTCGTGGT